>NZ_JAHKRO010000017.1:47789-113225 GCF_019396325.1 Nonomuraea ceibae | reverse complement strand
CGCGGATGGCTTGAATGGGCGGTAGTGTGCGTGCCACGAGCGTAGGTCCTTGCGTAGTGCGAACTTTGGTCGGTTCCGCACGGCAACCTACGCTCGTTCACATTTACACCGCATCTCGGACGCGACCGCTGCTCGGCGGGGACGACCGCAGCCACCTGCAGCAGGGCCACAAGCTCTGGCACCACCCGGGCAGGAAAGTCGATACGCATCGCCAGGCGGCCCATGGCCGTCACGTACGCGGTGTAGCGCCAGACCCGGGAGTCCGCTATCCGGAGTGTCACCAGCTCGACGAACTGCGCGGTCTGCGTCATGTCGTCGAACCCGAGATACGCCCAGGGCCCCTCCGCGGGCGGGAGCTCATCGTCGACCAGGGGACTGTCCGGGTAGGCGGTCACGAAGTCCTGGCACGACATCGCCGTGGAGGTGTGGCCTGTGCGCACAGCCAGTAGACGAGTTCGGCCAGCCCTTCGTCGATTTCGGCGGCCTGGCCGGCGGCGGCGACCCACACCGCAGGGTGATGCCGTCGTGCTCCCAAAGCCGCGCTACGGATCTTGGCGTGTTCGATGACTTCTTCATGGCCTGGCTCGACGTACATCAGCAGGTCCTCTCCACGGGTGCGGGGGAGGGAAGGTAGACGATTGCGGCCGTTAACGTCCTGGCCGCTCCCGGCCCGGGGACGTTAACCCGATTTGTCCTTACAGTCCCGGCCCGTGAACCGGACCCCTGAGACGTTCTCAGCCTGCGTCAACGCCCTCCCCGAGCACCTGCAGGCCCGCGCTGAAACGTTGCGCGACTACGCCACCAGCAGACCCCGCACCTTGCGCGGCCTGCACCCAGGCGCGTGAAGCGGCATGGCTCGCCCTGGACGCCGCGTTCGCCGACGACCTCGGCGCCGCCGCCGGCATGCTCGCCCTGGCCGAACAGCACGCCGCCGCCGAGCACGTGCCGCCGTCCTGCATCGTGGCGATCCTTGAGCAGGCCGACCGCCCCACCACCGCCCCGGCTGCACTGGCGGATGAGCGGCTGGTCGTCGCCACGGACGGCTCCTGCAAGAGCTTCTACTCCGGGATGGCGTTCCCCACCAGCGACGACCGGTGGGGGATGGACTACCAGCCGATCAGCGGCTACCACACCATCCGCGACCGGGTCAGCACGCTGGTGACCGAGCTGCGCGCGGTCGCTCTGGCGGTGGGCACGCTCGGGCAGGACGCCGGCGAGATCGTGCTCCTGGACAGCAGGAAAGCGCTGAAGTATCTGCGCGCCTGGCGTAGAGGGAATGTCGGCATGATGCCGCCCGGCTACCTGGCGCTGCCCCGCACGGGTCGTCCCCGCCTGGCATGCTAGCCGAGCAGGTGATCGCGTTCCTGGACCGCCACTACTTCGGGTACGTGTGAAGGTTGCGGTACAGCTCTTTGGTCCTGGTGTCGTCCCAGCAAGTGATGGACAGGACCTGCCAGCGCTGGAGAGATTCATCGCGACCACCACGGCTTCACGGCGGGCCGGACGTGGTCGAGGCGGCGGCGGAACGCGTTGATGGCCGGGGCGAGGCCGGTGATGGTGAGCAGGTTCAGCCGGAACAGGTGGCTGTGGTCGTGCTTGACGGTGGCGCGCAGGCCGCGCGCTTCAGCGGCCAGCAGCATGCGGCGCAGGGCGCGGCGGGATCTGGGGGAGTACTGGCGGGTGATGACGTGCGTGCGGAGAACCGTGGGCGGCGGCGGGAGCAGCCTCCGGAGTTCGTCATCCCAATCGGTGACCGTGGGCGTGGGCGCGGGCTGCTTCGTGGTGAAGGGAAACAGGCGGGGCATGTGAAACGGACCTCTCCGTCGCAGGGAAGAGGACCGTATGAGGGAGCGCGGTTAGCGTCTGGCTTCGATTCGGACCACATGCGGAGTGGCTGGAGCCTAATGTCGTTGCCATGGAGCAGATCGGCAACCTGGGGTTCTGGCTGGGGCTGCTACTAGCCCTGCCTATCGGGATAGTCACGAATCTTCTTACGCCGCGCATTCAGGCTAGGTGGGCGAAGCGCAGCCGACGTGTGGCGGCTGATCGCGAGCGCGAACAGCGTGAACAGGCTGCGCTCATTATCCGGTATCGACGGAATCAGGCTGCCTACTGGAGCTATTTGTACTTGTCTCTGAGCCGCATCCTGCTACGAGTGGCGGTACTGCTGGGCACTGTGATCATTCCCTTCTTGATCAATGACCCTCTGTGGAGCTTGAGCACGAACGTGGTAGGCGTGCTCGCGTTCGGCATCAATGTCGCCTTCTTGATCCTGGCAGTGGGGACCTTCGCAGCACTTCTGAACGACGTCAGGCGGACGAGGATCGTCGTTACAGCAATCGCGGTCAGGGACGAGGACGATGATCCTCGAACGGAATCGCAACCCCAGTCGTAAGGGTGAGCAGAGTTCCCAGGTTCACGATGACTGGCGGCCACGGGCGGGGTCGGGCAACCGTAGCCGCTGTACGGCGGCGCGGCGGGTCTTCTCCGGGCGCCGGTCGTAGCGGGCGGTGGTGGCGGGGGAGGAGTGCCCGACCAGCGCTTGGGCGGTGGCCAGGTCCACCCCTGCGTCGAGGAGTTCGCCGATGAAGGTGCGGCGGAAGTCGTGCGGGGCGACCCGCCGGTCGAGGATGGCCGGGTCGAGCTTGGACGCCTGCCCGATCCGCTTGATGAGGATCTTGCGGACGGCCTGGCCGGTCATGTGGGCGGGCCGCCCGTCCGGGGTGGTGCGTATCTGGCCGCCCTTGCGGATGGGCGGGAACAGGGCACCCGGGGTACGGCCGCGCACGCCGACCCAGTCTTTGATCAGGCGGGCGGTGTCGGCGGGCACGTAGGCGACGCGCTCCTTGTTGCCCCTGCCGAGCACGCGCAGCGACTGCTCGTCGGGATTCCAGTCGGCGAGCGTACGGGTGACGAGCTCCTCGCGGCGCAGGCCGGAGGTGTAGAGGGTGGCGAGGATGGCGCTGTCGGCGGGCGTCGCCGGGCGCTCCCAGGTCGTCGGGGTTGTCGCACGCGGCCAGGAGCAAGCCAAGCACGGCGGGGTCGATGTGGGCGCCGGCCGGGAGTTCGGACACCTTCTCCGGCTTGAGGTCGCCGGCGCGTTCGGCGTCATCCAGCGGGATGAGGTCCAGCCGCCGCGCCTCCTTCAACACCCTGCGCAACGCCACCATGTGCTTGTTGATGTATGCGGCTGACCAGCCCTGTTCCAGCAGGCGGGCGCGAAGCCGGATGGTGTGCTCGTAGCGGAGCGCCTGCCACGGGACGTCCCGCCCGGACACCTCTTGGTCGTCGAGCGGGGCGCCGCGCATGAGGCGGCCATCCGATCTAGGCAGCCGCGCAGGCTGGGCCACGTCACCGCCTTGTATCGAGCCCGCTCGGGCACCGAAGCCCGGCCCACAACCAGCGGCTCTACTACCGGACAGTCTAGCCAGGCAGAACCTGCTGACCTCCGGCAGCCGAGCCGGACGGCCGGGCCGGTGCGGGAGGCGAGTCTTTGCGAGGAGGTGAGTACCTCGCGACTCTCAAGAGGGTTCTCCCTCAGGCATCACTGTTAGGGCTCCGTCGAACTGCAATCCCCGTAGTGGACTGCGGTCGGTCACTATTGCCGCCGCGATCTGTCCGTCGGCATCCAGGCTCAGTAACATGGTTTCCTCGACCGAAAATTTGCATCCGTACTCGATCTCATCTCGGCTGACACTATTGAGCCATGTAATCTGGAGGGAAGTTAGCACCTTCCAGCGCAGGCGGGCACTTGCGAAGACTTTGTCTCCCAAGCGATATGCCTCGATTTTTGAGGAAACCTGATCGAGCTCTGCATTGATAGGGCCAGGGTTGCTGACCACAGCTATGGGACCCTGACCAAACAGCCCGTCAGCTGCCATTATGTCCTTGTGAACACCTGAGTGCCATAGATCCTGGATAGCCGCTTCTCTCACGACGTCGGATGCGGCAAGCGTCGCACGAGTGGGCGCAGGAGAATACACGTCGGCCAGTTCAGCCAGGAGAACATCGATGCCGTAGCAGTATTTGAAATGCCCATTGGGGGTGCCGAGCACCCTGGCGATATCGTCGTTCAGCTCCGGGTGGAGCGTCTTAACGCCGAACGCCTGCTTGTCCTGGCTAACGAAGTAGAGCGGCCCATATTCTCGGGAGGCTTCCACAGCTGATAGCCATATTGCTACATCCCGGGCGCCTTCGCCTTTTCCTTCCCAGCCTCTCTTGGCCGGAAGCCGCCGCTGCGTTTCCCTGCGAAGGGCCTCGCGCAGAATCTCTGGAGAAGTTGGGAGGATTTTGAAATCTGCAGTTAGCTGATCACGAAGCCGGCGGACGGCTGTGTCGACATCGAACCGAGGAAGCTCTCCACCCGCGAAGGGGACCAGGGCATGCAGCTCCCGGAGCTGGTTGCGCACCTTCTTCTCTTGCTGTTCGATCTTGTGCCGATAGTGAGCCAGGTGCTCTTCCAGCGCGATCTCAGAGAGAGCCAGAGTCTGGCCCCGGTGACTTGCGATCGTCCTTAACAAGGCCATAAGAGGCCCGTCCGGGGGACGGATGTGCTCCAGTTGATTCGTGTCGAGGACGATCATAAGCGGAGGGTAGGGCATGAGTGAGCAGTATTCGAGCTGAGGGCGCGGCTTGTGCAGATTTCATCATGGGTGCGGACTCGTTGTAGCCATCGGGCGGACCTCGAACTCGCGGGTGTGCTGGACGAGGTTCGATGTGCGAGGGTGGAACGTCGGCGGCCCAGCCTCGGCTATGCCGCCATTGCGTGCACATGCACGATGACCCCGGCGGCCGGGCACCCACCGCCAGTACCCCGATCCCGGGCAGCGTCACTCCCGCAGGGGCCAGCACGTTGACCGTCGTCGACGTCGGGCTGTTGGCCGCGATCCGGTGAGATCGGAACGCCGCCCCGCCCTCCAGACCGACGGTGACGACCGGCGGCGCGGTGAACGTACCAGCCGGCCAGGCGAAGACGGCGTTCCTGTTGGCGTCGGTCACGGCCTGCGCCCGCATCGGAACGGGGGCGGGCGCCGCGTAGTCGCCGCTGGTGGCCACCGCCTACACCTCACGGGTCGACAGCACCGCGAAATCCGCCCCAGCGACGCCAGTGAACACGAACTCGTCCTGCAACTGCTCTCCGGCTGCGCCGCCGCGGTCCACCGACCACGACGCCGAACTCCCGGCCGGTCTGGCGCTGGGCGGTGGAGCCGATCTGCGGGTTGGCCAGGGCGTCCGACCCGCAGCGTTCGACGGTGCCGGTCAGGTGCCGTCCAGGCCGGTGTCCACCGGGACGACCGTCCCGCTGGTGTCTACGGTGTAGCGGCGCAGGAAGGCGGTCACCGTCCCTCCGCTGTCGTTGTCGCACAGGATCTCGAACTCGCGGTCAGGGCGCCGCCGATGAGACATTGCCGCTGGTGCCGGACATGTGACCTTCAGGTGGTTAGGCGACGCGGCATCATCATGCTGCAGCGATCACGACGCGGCTCCAGGACTACAGTTCCGAGGACAGGCCTCATAGTGCTGCGGCACGATCGCGTATGTGCGGCTCATCCCCCTTCATCCCCGGCGAATACTCCGTCGTGCCCTCCGACGGAGCCAGAGGAACCCTCAGGAAGGACAGCCCGAGCCTCGTTACAGCCGTTCCAGTTTGTTGTGCCTACCATTTTTTCTGGCTGCGGGCCTTACGGGTGCGCTCGGGCTGACTCAATATAACGACGCCGTTCCCGCTTTCGCTGAGGCTGCCCATCCCGGCGAAATCGATCTTAGAGTGGGGGGAAAACCATACCCGGTAGGCGTTGTGGGCATGGTGAGCCTTGACGGTGATGAAATGTCGTTGCACATCGCTACGGCAGCGCCGGACGCAGGCACGACCTTCTCCTGTGTGCAAGTCGTCGTGGGCTTCAAAGGTACGCCAGTCAGCAAGATCTATAATAGCTGGACCGACCGCACCCTCACGTTCCCTCTGCCTCCAGGCTCCTTTGAGCGATACACGATGAATGCGGATGCATGTGGCACCGGAGTGAAGCGCACGCTGGATTTGCGGGTATTCCTGCATGGCAGGCTGGTCGTCCGAGCTGGCTCGACTGTGGATGTACGCTTGCCCGGGATTATTCTGTTCGGAGATAGATCAGCGCCGTCAGGATTATCGGCGTCCTGGTTCGTTCTGGAAGAAGACCATGGTCCGTTCAAGGCGGAATCAGTCTCGGAACGCTATGTCGGCCCAGGTCTCGTGTGGAGCGCCACCCGCGACGGCCCGAGCTACACGTGGAGCTCCTTGCCTACCCAGCATGGAACGTTCACTGAGATTCCGGCGGAGAAGGCAGCCGGCCGGTCGACGTTCTGGTCCGGTCTGTGGATCGGCCTTGCGACATCGCTGTTTGCGTGGGCGTGCGAGGCCCTGTGGGCTGCACGCATGAGCCGTCGGGAGTCAACGGAGACCTTGAACAGCGCTCATGTAGCGGCACTAGTTGCCCAGCAGGTGACACGCGCGCTGGCAGAGCGCTCGGAAGCCGAGCGACGTCAAGCATTACGCGACCGGAGAATGCGCCGCAATGTCGTTTGGTGGGCCCGGAAGCTGATGCGGTGACAAGCGGCCAAATAGCCACCACAACTAATATCGATCTTGGTATTGTTTTTCATATGAAGGCTAAAGCCTTGAACGCGCCCGTGCTGACCGGTGCCATTGTCGACCGGTCCGCCGCCGGACAAGCGGCGCCCGCTGTGCGCGTCGAGGGCTCGCGCACCGTCCACCTGGCGGGCACCAGCGTGGATCGCTATGACGAGGAGCTGCCCGCTCCGGCCTGCCGCACGGGCATCGCCGGGTGGGACCCGCGCCGTTTGCGTGTGTCGCTGGCTCCGGTCACCTGCCGGCGGTGCCTGGGCCTGGTTCAGCGCCGGCAGATGCCGGTGCCGGTGCACGACACGTTGTTCTGATTCGCCTATTGGCTGGGGCAGGCGGCGGATTCGTCTGCCTTTTTGAGCAGGGCGTGGGCGCACTGCTGGAGGAAGAGGATGTTGGCTTCGGCCTGGTCGAGCTGGTCGAGCATCGTGCGGGCGGTGGCGAGGTCGTCGTCGATGATCTGCTGGAGCGTTACAGCCGGCACCGGCACCGACAGGACCGCGCGCAGCGCCCAGCGGCCGCCCCGCTCCTGCCGCATGTGATACGACGGCTGGCAGGCGGCGAACACCATCCACTCCCACTCCGACAGCCATGGCGCGGCGGCGCCGGAGAACTGGAAGGTTGCCGCTCACTGCGGGCTCCATGAGGCGTAGGGGGAGGTGGGACGGGGGTCGCCCCGACGCAGACAGCCTGCGCTGGGGCGGCTTGCCTCCTGAGGGAGGTCGTCACAGGGTGTCCGGCCTGGTGTCGCCGACTTCGCGGTCTCGACATTCCCGGTAATAAAAAAGACAGGATTGGTGTTCCGCGTCTTCCTACCGCCAGTAATACCTCCCGGGTACACTCGGGGTATGGCTATGGAGAAGACGTCAATCAGCATGGACGCGTGGATCTTGAAGTCTGCCCGGGAGCACGCCGAGGCGCGCGGCATGAGCCTGTCGGCGTTCCTGGCACGCGGCGCCCTACGCGAGATCGCCGCCACCCACACGCCGGCGGCCCGAGCCGCGATGTACGGGGCTGGGGCGGTCGCCACCCAGGAAGCCGACGAGCGCATCACCACCGAGGACACCGCAAGGGCCGCCGATGAGCGTCGCGGCGAGGCAGCGTGAGCCATCGATTCGGCGAGCTGTGGACCGTCCAGATCGGCGACCGCGACGAAGTACGCCTGATCGTCTCCGGCGACTTCTACCACACCCTCTATGGCGACAACGCGCTCACCGCACACGTCGAAGCCGCCGACATGGCGCACGCCCTAACCGCATTCGTGGTCGACGTCGGCGAGGGCCGCGCCGCCATGGTGGATCGCATCAGCACCGTGGCGGCCGTCCGGCTCAAGTCGAAGGTGGGGGACTTGGCCGACGATCAGCTGGCCGCCGTACGCGGCATGATCGCGACCATCTTCGGCACAGCCGGGTAGCCTCTCGCCATAACGGATCGGCATGAGACCCGCTCGACCGATCGGCATCCGCGCATAGACGGCGCCCTCGACCTGGCATGGGTGTATGGCGCGTAGCGCCCCCAGCATGTAGCGCTTTTGGATCCACGGACGAGCCCCGTTTCGACCAGTGACGAGATGCCTTCGCGATGCGACAGAGTAGAGCCATACAACTCCAGGCAGCGGATCGGATGACGCGCCAAGACCGGTGCCTCGCCCGTGGTTGTGGTGATTGTCATACTCGTGCTCTGCGTTGGTGGCGTGGCGATGTGGGCGGCCGTCATCGCAACCAGCTATGCGCTCGGTCGGCAAGTACTCACCGCTCTCGTGCTTGTCCTCCGAGCCTCTGGGCCTGGATCCTTCATCTTTGTCCCGGCCTGAAACGCCCGATGAGCGTTGCCCTTCCCCAAGCTGCCTGTGGGGACAGCCAAGCCGCTACCTGAACCTTCCTCCTGCATCTACCCCTCTCCCGCAGATGACCGCCGCTCGCCATCGTGGTCTACGCCCGGGGAATTGCTGCCAGGTTCACCACACGCACCCCGGCGGGGTGCGGCCAGAAGACAACGCCGTTGCCTTCTGACCACTTGCGCCCGCCGGAGGCGTCGATCTTCGCTCCTTCGAAGGCAACGGTTGCATCGGTGCTAGCGTCGTAGATCTCCCCGAGGCCAACGAAGAATCGGTCCCGGTACGGGTAGCCCGGGGAACCGGCCCGGTATGTCCGGCTCCAACTGCCGTCGATCTTTTGCACGATGTGCTCCTGTCCTCGGCTCCCGGTGCACCAGGTAGGTCCACAGCGCAGACCCTCGGCGCCTGGCACAGCGCTGATCTTGATGCTGCGGCCGGTCTGCAGGTTGACCACCTTCGTCGGGTTCGCGCGTGTGTCGAGCGGCTCGTCGGTAGCCCATGGCCATTGCACGATCTGCAGCCCGGTGGCCACACGTTCCGGAGCCCCACCTGTGACGCTCATCCGCCAGACGCCGTCCAGAGGCGAGGACCAGACAAGGTATCGGCCGGCGAGCGCGATGCGGTCGACGTGCTCGCCGCCTGGAACGGGGCCGATCTTCGTCATCTTCCCACCGGCCTGCAGTGGGGCGGCCCACGCATGTCCGTCGGCCAGCCAGACGACCCGTTCGTGGTCAACGGCCAGGCTCAGCGGAGCCTGGGCGAGGGCGGTGACGGGTCGCGAGCGCCCGGAGGCTGCGTCGTAGACCTCGAGTGCTCCGCGCTCAGCCCAGACCAGCACCTGCGTGGCGCTGATCGCGGCCAGCGGCCGGGACTGCCCCGGCATGGTAAACAGCGCGTCCGGCCACATTCGTTCGACGGTGTTGGTCGCCGGCTGAGCCGTATCGACGCCTGAGTACGTGGGCCAGGCGACCAGCACACCCCATCCCGCCGCCAAGCTGCAGGCGGTCGCGAGAGTTCTCCGCAACCTCTTGCGCGTCCGTCGTCGGCGCTTCGTCTCCACGCCGGTCAGGACGTCCCGGTCCTCGGCCCGGTCGGCGATCGTGCGCAGGGCCCCGGCCAGCTCGTCCTCGGTGATCAACGCCGCCTCCCGGTGAATGCTCGTGCCCGGACACGCAGCGTGGCGAGCGCCCGCGAGGCCTGGCTGCGGACGGTCGCCGGCGAGATCCCAAGCCGCGCCGCGATCTCCTGGTCGGACAGGTCCTCGTGGTAACGCAGCACCAGCACCGCACGCTGCCCGGCCGGCAGGGCGCGCAGCCGCTGCCAGATCTCGCCGAGCTCGGGCTCGTCCTCGCGGACGGGCGACGGCACCTCGGCCGTGAGGTGTTCTCGCCGCCGCCGGCGCCACCAGCTCACGTGCTGCCGCGCCATGATCGTCCGTACGTAGCCCTCGGGGTCGTCCTTGTTGCGCACCCGCCGCCAGGAGGAGCCCAGCTTGAGCAAAGCCTCCTGGACCAGGTCGGCCGCGTCGTCGGCGCTGCCGGTCAGCACCAGGCCGTAGCGCAGCAGCGCGTGGCTCCTGGCGCGGACGAACTCCTCGAACTCCACCACCCAAGGACGCGGCGGCGGGCGTCGCTGTTGCAGAATCTTCTGTCCTGCCGGGATGCTCATCGACGCCGGAGACACATGCAGAGGCGGGGGAGTGGTGCCGGTGATGGGGCCACGCCCACAGCGAGGCCAGATCCACTTGTCCTTCCCGCCGCTCGTGTCAAGAAGTGGAGTCGCAGTCCCCGGAGTGATCGCCCCGCCCGTCCCGGCGCGCAGGAGCGGGGCGGGCCACTCAGCGGCACTGGCCCCGGGGCAAGTACGCGGATAGCCGATTGCGCAATCACGGCCTGGTAGCTCACTGCGGAGGAGCTGGTAGCTCACTGCGGAGGAGATGGCGACGTCGGCCGGCGAATCGACCGGACGGCGAGCAGGCGAGCGGCAGGCAGCCACATTACTTGACATAAGAGCCGTTATCAAGCATTCAGGGACGGCGGGAGGGGAGGGGGTGAACGCCGCATCGCGGCCGGCAAGGGCGAGGGCCTGGCGCCGCGGGCGGTACGATCACCCCCACCCCCGAAACTGTCTTTGACGCGATCGCCGGTCAAGCGTAGGGGGAGGCGGGGCACGCCTTCCCCTATCTGTCCACGTCAGGCGCGCGGGTTGAAGGTGATGCTCTGCGGCTTAGCCTTTTCGAGGTGCGAGGCGAAGGCACCATCCTTTAGGCCGAAGACCGCGCTGCCAAAGTCGGCTCCGGTGAGCCTGTCGCGGATGCCCGGCGGATAGCCGTTCCAGCCGACCAGACTGGGGAACTGCCATCCTCGGCGGTGATTCTCCGGCGGTTCGTCGTTGACGGTCGCCGGTCGGAAGGCGTGCGTGCCCGCCCCATCCTTATGGTAGACGATCTTAGGATGGGTTCCGGCCCACTGGATCTGGCTGCGGCGATAGACGTCAAACCTCTTGTGCACGGAGGTTGAGACGAACAAGGCTTGGCCGTTCCTGACCCACACCACGACGTGCTCCCAGTCGTGGCGGTGCCCGAACGCGATGTTGGCCTGGTCCTTTTCGAAGTAGAGCGCATACATGATCGCGCACCAGCCGTTGTTGCACTTGTAGCGGGCATAGCCATTGGTGTTGTGCAGGTCCTGAGGATCACGGCAATGGCCGTTGGATGCGCCGCCTAGATCCAGGCCGGGAGCTATCGTCCCGTCACGGCCGATCGCTGGTGTGGGGTAGCAGCCGTCCTTGTCGTAGTCGTACGCGGGCTGGAAGGTCCATGCCAGGCGATCGACACGGGACGGCAGCGCCTGTGGTGGGGCCGCCAGCGCGCTGCCCGCGGAGGCGCTGATCACAGCGAGTGCCACACCTGGAGCGAGAGAGAGCCTGCGGAGCCTCGGTAACAGTCGACGGTCGGGCATGGAGATTCCTTTCTTGAGGCGAAGGCGTGTGAAAACGCCGAATGTGTCGAACCCTCCACGGGGCACAACCCACGGGACAGGGCAAACGGGAAACCGGAATTCCTGGCCACCTTGACCTGAGGCTTCCGGACCGAACAGGGGCCTTCGTACCTGCTTCAGATCAGGGACGCTTGCCCAGACCGGCGCACTCCCGCGGATCTGACTTGAGATCTACCGTGCGCATCCAGCCGACGCCGTTCACGCTGTCGCGCGGATCTGGTAGTGCAACCGCTTGATAGGCCGTTCCGTCGGAGCCCGTCCTTTGGGGAAAAGGGAGCAGCCGAACGCGGTCCCCGAATCCCTTGAACTTGACCGGCTCGCCGTCGCCTATCTCTGCGTAGACGGGTGACGATGCGACGTCTACGAGACTGCATCGCAGGTCGGTGGTGGCTCCCGCCTGTAGCGGCGCCGGCATGGCCACCGGGGGTGCCGACGGAGATCGGGACTGCAGGAACACGAGCAGGGCCAGTGACACGAGGACGAGGAGTGACAACATGACCCAGACCCATGAGCCGAAGCTTTCTCGCACAATCCCCGACGTCGAGTGAGCAGTTCTCGCTGCAGGCGGTGGCTTCTCGTCCAAGAGGGGCGAGGTATGGGTTGATTGTCTGTTTGTGTGAGCGTGCTGCCCGCGCGGCGCATCTTCCGCCCTTCTGCGGGTTTCTAGATATTTCGCATGTTCTCCAGTAGGGATCCCCGCGCCTACCAGCATCTTGATCATGGTGCTTTCCCGCGGGATCTGTGTCCCGGCGAGGTAAGCGCCCAGCGAAGTATCTGATATTCCTAGCTTCCTGGCTTGGGCGTCTTGAGTGGATTTGCCCGTTCTCTGAGTCAGCTCCTTGATCGCTTGCCGGAGCTCCGTTCCTTCTGCTGGCATGGGCATCTCTTCCCGTTCCCGTTCGCCAGTTGATATATCGGCAGGTCAGAGCCAGTCCGGAGTTCCGGTTTCCCGTTTTGTCTATGCACCGGACAAGCCGGCAGTCATTCTTCCGAATGTCCATAGCCCTGCCAAGGGGTAAATCATCAGAAAGGTGCGCTTCTTATGCTCTTCCGAACATCCGTAACTTACCCGGCTCGGACGATAAGCGCTTTCCTTGTCATTCTCATTACTGTCGGCCTCATACATGAAGGTGTCGAAGCTTCAGATGACAATTCGGTCACACTTCGCGAAATCCACCAAGCAGTCGCATCAGACGCCACTGAGCCACAACCGATCCCACTGTCTCTCAAAATGCCCTCGGAAGGCGGGCAGCCGCTTTCCCTCGAGCAGGGCATGGGCGCAGCTCCCGAAGCAAATCTCCATCTCCCAGCCACCGGCCGTCCAAGAACAACGGGTTCTACCACGCTCTATGACGTGAGAGGGACGGACGAAGCTGACATCGCGATACAGCTCGTCCCTGGCGGTGTTCGTACCCTTATCAACATCGACAGCGTCACTGCACCAGAGCGCTACGAGTTCCGGCTGCAGGGAGACATCGCCCGCCTCATACGCAACGCCGACGGTTCGGTGGCCGCCTACGACAGGAAGAACAACCTCATCGGCGGCTTCGCTAAGCCCTGGGCGCGAGATGCGCTCGGCCGTGCGGTGCCGACGCGCTACGAGACATTGGGAACGACTCTGGTGCAGGTCGTGGAGCACCGAAGTGGCACCTACACGTACGGCATCACTGCTGATCCCTTGTGGCTCGGTCCGGCCATCCGCGCCTGCATCGCCGTCCGGTGCTACCGATGGTGGCCGAAGCAGGTCGCCCGCGAACTACAGCATGGCCACATCACGCCAGCAGTGAAGGCGCTGTTGTGGGGGTGGTTCTGTAAGAAGACCGTCATCTGCTGACTCAGGCGCCGAGCAGACGGAACAGGCACGTAGTTCACTCTGAGGTCCAGCAGGGTTGCAGTACAGCTCCGGAGCGGTGGCGCCGGCATCGCGCGGCGCCACCGCTTCTTTGCGTTCGTGCGGATAAGCCGAGCCGGGCTCCCGTGCCAGGCGAGCCAGCTCTTTGAACCGCGGATACGAGTCTGTGCCCAGTACCGTGGCGTGTGCGGGAGTGACGCGCCCAACGTACGACGGGCGGCTGCTGCCGCCGGGCATCTACCGGCTTGCCGACGGCTCACGCCTCAAAGTTCGCGCGAGCGCCAAACGGGAAGCGGCCAGTCCTTCCCGAGGTGCTCGTAGCGGCCCTGCATTACAGGCCTACAAAAGAAGCACCTGCACAAGCGCTGGAGCCCGGAGCAGATCGTCCAGAACCTTCACCGGAGAGCTTGAGTTCGAGTTCTGGCCGCCAGGCGAGACGGACGACGTTGAGATGTGGGACAGACCGTGGGTCGACCCCACTTCGACAACGAGGGGCATTGGCGGTGGCGTACCCCTGTCACGGATGTAGAGGTGTTGGACACGATCGCGTAGGCGGCTCTGGGCCTGCAGGGAGTTAGGGGACGTTGCTCACGGGGCCCGCCTGGCGGTGCCTCCTGCGCGGACTGTAACGCTGTGTCGTCCGCTTGCGATTCTCTGGCTGCGGCACGATCGAACTGGTGGCGACGGCGAGGCATAGGCCCTCAGGCGTGCTGGGATGGTCACCGAGCTTCGCATCGACGTGGTGTCGACCCTCTTCCTCGAAATGACTCTCCTATGCGCCATTCCCTTCTCGGCTTCGCTTCTGCGCTCGCTCTCACGGCCTTTCTGGTCGGCTGCTCGGGCGACGATGCGCAGGCGCAGTGGATCGAGGAGGTGAAGGCGGCCGGGTTCATCGCTAGTGACAGCTACGAGTCCATGTTCAAGAAGGCCAAGTCCATGTGCGAGTCGGATGATCCGGAGGGTGTCGCCTCATTGGTGCAGATCGGACTGGCCAATGGCCAGTCACGAGAGAACATGGACAAGCTCGGCATCAAGCCGGCGGATGCGGCGAAGCGATACGCCGAGGCGACATGGAAGCACGTTTGCGGGCGCTAAGGGCGCGTGTAGCGCTCCATTTCGGGCCAGCGACTCTCCCCCATGTCGGCATTCCAGTTTGTGGCATCTCTCGTGGGTTCTGACGCCTCGGCGCTCATCTAAACGGGGGCCGCGGAGCACGAATACCTGCAGACCATCGACCGGTGGGCGAACAACGCCACGGCGGGCATAGGCATGTGAGGATACGGCTGGCCTACTACCTCGAGACAAGACTGGTCAACCTGCACGATGATCACCCAGTCTAGATCGTGCGTGGCCGTAAGACGACTGCTCATACGATAGGAGACTGGCCTGTACCAGTTGTGGGCATCGAGGCGGAGACGACCGATTGAGCTGCAGCCTGAGCTCGACGCACTCTTTGAGATCAGCAGCTGGATCTATTCTCATCCTCCCTTCGCCCGACTAGATCGTCACGAGGGGTCTGGCACAGCATGCCAGTGTGGCCGTCGTCGTGGGCGGCGACTGGCCGCCACGTCGGCTCGGCAGCATGGGCCACGATACCAATCAGTATTCATATTCTGTCCGGTATAGTTCCAAGCCGCCTCTTTAGCCGCCTATGGAACCACCTGTACGCCCTCAGGGTCTGGAAGGTGGTGACGGCGCCGTCCAGGAGGTCGGCGAGCTCGTTGTCGCTGAGCTGGGTGATGTCCGCTGGGACCTCGAACTTGTCCATGAGACTCTCTCTCCGGTCGAGAGTGGAGAGCCCGGCCCATAACCAGCGGCAATGATGATCCCGATGTTAGCGCACCGGCCTGCGCTGATCGCGGGACAACGCGTCGTTGGTCTTGTGGCCAAGCGCCTGCCACGTCAGCGTCGACGCGGCACCACCATGCTGCAGCGATCATGACGCGGCTCCAGGACTACAGTTCCGGGGACAGGCCCCATAGTGCTGCGGCATGATCGCTTATGTGCGACTCATCCCCCTTCATCCCCGGCGAATACTCCGTTGTGCCCTTCGGCGGAGCGAGAGGAACCTTCAGGAAGAACGGCCCGAGCCTCGTTACAGCCGTTCCAGTTCGTTGTGCGTACCACTTTTTCTGGCAGCGGGCCTCACGGGAGCGCTCGGGTTGGCTCAATACAACGATGCCGTTCCCTCTTTCACTGAGGCTGCCTTTCCCGGCGAAATTTATCTTGCAATTGGGGGGAAGCCACACCCGGTGGACGTTGTGGGAACGGTGAGCCCTACTGGTGATGAGATGTTGCTGTCGATCCATACGGAAGCGCCGGACGCAGGCACCACTTTCTCCTGTGTGCAAGCGGCCCTGGACTTCCATGGCGTGCCATTCAGCAAGATCTATCACGAGCGGACCAACCGTACCTTCAGGGCCCCCCAGCAGCGAGGCGCCGATGGGCTATACAGGGTGAATATAGATGCGTGCGGCACCGGAGCGTATCGCGACCTGGAATTGCGAGTGTTCCTACATGACAGGCTGGCCGCCCGAGCTGGCTCGACCATGGATGTACGCTTGCCCGGGATCTCTCTGTTCGGAGATAGATCAGCGCCGTCAGGATTATCGGCGTCCTGGCTCGTTGAGGCAGCAGCAGACCATGGCCCGTTCAAGGCGGAATCAGTCTCGGAACGCTACACCGGCCCCGATCTCGAGTGGAGCGCCACCCGCGAAGCCCCAGGCACCACGTGGAAAGCATTGCCTGCCCAGTATGGAACGTTCACTGATATTCGGGCGGAGAAGACAGTCAGCCGATCGACGTTCTGGTCCGGCCTGTGGATCGGCCTTGCGACATCGCTGTTTGTGTGGGCATGCGAGGCCTTGTGGGCTGCACGCATGAGCCGTCGGGAGTCAACGGAGACCTTGAACAGCGCTCACGTAGCGGCACAGGTTGCCCAGCAGGTGACACGCGCGCTGGCAGAGCGCTCGGAAGCCGAGAGACATCAAGCATTACGCGACCGGACAATGCGCCGCAATCTCGTCTGGTGGGCCCGAAAGCTGAAGCGGTGACAAACGGGCAGATAGTCACCACAACCAATATCGATCTTGGTATTGTTTTTCATATGAAGGCTAAAGCCTTGAACGCGCCCGTGCTGACCGGAGCCATTGTCGACCGGTCCGCCGCCGGACAGGCGGCGCCCGCTGTGCGCGTCGAGGGCTCGCGCACCGTCCAGGATGGGACCCGCGCCGTCTGCGCGTGTCGCTGGCTCCGGTCACCTGCCGGCGGTGCCTGCGCCTCATTCAGCGCCGGCAGATGCCGGTGCTGGTGCACGACACGCTGTTCTGGTTCGCCTATTGGCTGGGGCAGGCGTCGGCGGCCGCGTTCCTGGATTCGATGGCGCTGGCGGCGGCGTGCTGGATGAGTACGAGCCTGCGGGCGGTGGCGGGCCGGTCCCCGGCCGCGACGGCTTGCTCGTATTCGGTGACGAGCGCGCGTATTCGTCAGCCTTTTTGAGCAGGGCGTGGGCGCACTGCTGGAGGAAGAGGATGTTGGCTTCGGCCTGGTCGAGCTGGTCGAGCATAGCTGGGGTGAACTGCCCGCCTCTGACTCCTGCCCACCCTCGGGGGCATAGCAGGTCGAAAGCCTGCCAAAAGCGCTCCGAGGTTCGATGGCCTCATCCGAACCCGGTTCACCACCAGGAGATCAGATGCCTCGCCCTCGCACCTTCGCCTACCTCGCCGCATCCGTCGCCCTGGCGGCCACCACGGCCGCCGCACCAGCCAGCGCCGCCGCGCACAGCAGCGCCTCGTCCTGCTACACCACCACCAACAGGACCGGCGAATACGGCACGGTCGCTCTGAAGTGCACCACCAGATGGACGTTCCAGGTCGGCACCTGGTGCTACGAGCGCAACAACAGCGACTCCGACCGCACGCGCATCTACGGAGGGATCGCCAAGGGCCCCACCCAGGCCTCCATGGCCGTCTGCCGCGGCAACTACCCCTACCGAATCGGCGACGGCTACGTCTACGACGTGCTCTCCGGCTAGCAACCGGCCAACCCGTCATCCGCCCCGGCGCCAAGGCGCGGGCATCAGGCAGGCCCCGGTCCGGAGGGGGTCCGAGGGCCTGTCCTGTCCGCCGCCGGATCAGGCCGCGAGTCCCTTCTCAGCGGCGGAGTCTCAGCGACTCACGCATTGGCGGCCGGCTCCCGCGGAGGCGGCCAGCCGGGACGGATGCCCCGGCACCGGCACCGACAGGACCGTGCGCAGCGCCCAGCGGCCGCCCCACTCCTGCCGCATGTGATACGACGGCTGGCAGGCGGCGAACACCATCCGGTCCCACTCCGACAGCCATCGTGCGGCGGCGCTGGAGAACCACATGCCGCCCGCGTTCATCCCCACGGTCACGATCCCGGCGACCGTGGGCGTGTCGTCGAACTGGCAGGCGGCCGTCTCGCACTCGGCGCCGTCCCTGTGGTGGCTCACGTTCATGGTGAACGCCCCCACCTTGACCAGGCTGCCCGTCATCGAGCTGCAACCGGGCGCGCAGGAACGCCGTGGTGTCGATCTCCCCCAAGCTCTCGATCGTCAGGTTCTTGCCGGGGAACCCCTCGTGCCGAACCGGAACCCCGCGCTGGGCCACCCACCCGTAGATACGGCCGTCGGCGTAGTGGACACCGCCGGAGCCGGGCGGCAGCTCCTGCTCCGTCGGCTCCCGGAACCAGCTTGCGGGCAGCGAGGCCAGACGCCGCAGCTCCTGGTAGGCCGACGCCTCCAGCTTCGCCATCTCGTCCTCCCCAGCACCGTCGCTGTCGTCGTCTTCGTCCCAGGGGGCGCGGATGGACGGATCGCCAAACTCGCCGCCGCCCCACGACGGTGGCGGTGTTCGACCAGCGCACCGGGACAGGCCGGCTGCTGGTGCTCGACCACGACGTGGGCCAGGCCCGTGCGCTCGGCGTCGCCGACCCCGTCGCCCGGGTCGCCACCGAGGCCCCCGTCGTGGCGGCCCTGGTGGAGTGGCGCGGGGGCCGCGTCATCACGGACGTCTGCCCCAACGGCGGGCGGCACGTGCACGTGCTGTTCGCCCGGCCGATCCCGTAGACGGAGCTGTAACGCTCTCCTACAGCGGGTGCTTGGAGTTCTCGGGAAGGAAGACCATCAGCCGGACCAGGCGCTCGATCGCCGGTGCCATCTTTGCCACGGTGGATCACCTTCTCGAAGAGTGAGGGACTAGGACACACCCCCACGAGCATGATCCGATCGAGCGCGCTCCGATTGCCCCCGGCTACCGCCCCTGCAGCGCCCGCGCCTAAAGGGCTGGACGCGGGTGATCAGACAGTGCGGCTCGGGCGCATCGGCGTTGATGACGTACTCGGCAACCCCGAGAACGCCGTGCTCGCCCAACGCCACCCGCCGTTGCTGCGGCCATCGGTCCGAGGCGGTGGCGTCCGGCAGTTCACTGCGGCTCTCATTGATGCGCACCGACAGAGCCGCGATCGCCGAAAAGAGCTCGGCACTCGTCTGCGGGTCGGCCATGAGTTCACCCACTTCGTCGG
Organism: Nonomuraea ceibae; assembly: GCF_019396325.1. Classification (GTDB taxonomy): domain Bacteria; phylum Actinomycetota; class Actinomycetes; order Streptosporangiales; family Streptosporangiaceae; genus Nonomuraea; species Nonomuraea ceibae. The sequence goes on along the minus strand of NZ_JAHKRO010000017.1, from coordinate 94,377 downwards.
AGCAGTAGCACGGCCACTCCTCCGCGCCCGCCTCGGGCACTATCCGCCCTGCCGCTCAGCGCGGCGCGCCGTGATCTCGTCGAGTGTCGTCTTGGCAAGGTTGCCGCTGATCGCGGCATGGTACACGTGCTCAGCCCGGGGATCAGCGTCAAGCACAGCCTCACACCACCAGCGGCGCAGCACCGCCTCCACCTGACCCAACGGCGCCGTACCGAGCTGGCGATAGAACTCCATGCGCCGGGCGGGAGACAGCGCCGCCGCGATGCCGTCCGCAGTCTTGGGCACAACAGGCCCATCGGCCGGGAAGTCGAGCGAGGCTGCAGTCATTGCGGCCGCCCCTCCTCACGCTGTGGCATCGGCTGTCTGGCGCCCAGCTTAGCGTCATGCTCCTCGGCTTCGCCTGCTACGGCGAACGTCCTGCGCGCGAAGGGCAGCTGGTGTGCGCTCTCCCACCCACACCACACTATGCTCGCCGCTGTAACTGTCGGTGGTTCTGCCGGCAACGATGACGGCACCGGCGCGGCAGGGTGATGAGGCGCCGCCGGACAGCTTGCTCGCCCTAGGAATCGCTTCCTCCGCCAGCTCGTCCGGATCAAGGTGTTCGTGTGTGGCTTGGCTGTCGCGGCCGGCGACATCACAACGGATTTCGCGCGAGAGTGCCTGGATGGACGACCCTGTGCTCCCATTCTCAGCGAAGCCCACAAGATCGGCGGGCAGAGCGTACTGGCCGCACGCGTGGGTGGGGAGTCCAGCCTGAAATGGATCTTTCGTAAACAGCCGGAAGACGACTACGGCGTCGACACTCACCTGGAGATCGCCGCGCGCGACTACGGCACACCCCGCCGCCTTCGGCAGACCGGGACGGTCCCAAGCTGTCGCTGGAGGCCATCACTGAGCGGCTGGCTGCCGCCGGGCTGATCGTAGTGGACGCCGAGGCCACAGCTGAGCACGGCACTTTGGCGGAGAAGAAGGCGTGGCTGTCCATCCCCGTTTTCGCCCGTCCGGAGGGCAAGCTCACTCACGCACAACGCACGGACATCTTCGCCAAGGCGTATGCCCAGACCAGCCCCGACGCACCGACCCGTCACGAGCTGGCTCGTCGTCGTCGCTCAGCAGCCCGAGGGCAGGCCGTGACGCAGCCGCTTGCGCTCAGCCGAGAGCAGTTGATCTCCTCGACAGGGTCGACGAGGAGATCAACGATGCCCATGGCCTGGTGGTCAGCGCGCTTCGACAGCGCGGGCAGCCATCAGGCGGGCCGCGTGCGCCCGGATCCGGTCGCGATCCTCGGGAGCACCGACCCCCACTCCTCGGTGAGGGCGACCCAACCTGGCGGCTGCCCGCTTTCCCCGCCCAGCGGCGCATCAAGACCGACGATCGCGGCGTACGACAGGCCAAGCGTCGGCGACCAGTCCGCGCGGTAGGAACGCACACAGACGGCAGCTGGCACGTCCATAAGCTCCGCGCGCAGCCCCGTCTTTTCGAGCAGTTCGCGTGCTGCGGCCGCGCGGGGCGCCTCTCCCAGCTCGACCTTGCAACCGGGGGGCACCCAGCCGCGCACCCGATGCTTGATCAGCAGGAGGTGACTGAAGCCGGGATCAGTCACCCAGACGTCCGCCGCCAGCGGCTCCATCGGGCGACGCTGCGCCTGCTCCAGCCACGCCCGCGCGCCGCGATCATGTGGCTGCACTACGGCGACGACGACATCCTCAACGAGGCCCAGAAGGCCGCCCTCGACAACCTCGCGGCCCGTCTCGACGCGCACGCCCCCGCCCACGACGAGGCCGAGGAGATCGAGCCTGGGTACGTCGCCCTCAAGGTCACGTTCGACTTCGAGGAGACCTGCGTCTTCGGCGCGGCCACGCGCATCATCGTGCCGAACGAGCCCGCCGACGACCCGGGCGAGGTGCGCCAGGTCCTGCGCGGCAACATGGACTGGTACGAGGAGATCGACCACTCCGACTTCTCCGCGCCCGACGACGACTGTGAGGACCCGATGAGCAACCTCCGCATCGTGAAGGAGGCCATGGCGTGACCGGCGGCAAGAGGGTCATCATCGTCCAGGACCCGGCCAGCGGCGAGTACGAGGTGTTCGGCCACGTCTACACCGACAAGGGCCTGAAGGAGCTGGAGGCCGAGGCCGCACAGCGCGGACTCACCCTGATCGGGCCCGCCCGGCTCACCTCCAAGGCCGAACTCGCCGCCCGCCCCTACTGACCGGCCTCAAATGGAAGGGCGCCCACCACTCTGGCGGGCGCCCTTCCCTTGCCTGCCTGCCTGCCTACGTCACTGGCTCTCCGGCGCCCTTCAACCCGGCCAGAGTCTGAGTCAACGCCTGCCACCCCTTCAGGCGAATCCAGAACCGCCAGCGCGGCCCGCCCAACACCAAGGCCATCTGCCCCGCCAGCTCCAGCACCTGGGCGCACTGCTCCGACCGCGAACGCTCCGACATGAGCACCCCGCGCTGCACGAACAGGTAGTCGCCGATAAGCGTCCGCACCGGCCCCGCGAACGTGGACAGGTAGCGGCCGGCGTCGTCGGCCAGCCCTAGCACCTCGCCCTCAAGCCGGTCGAACTGCCGCGCCTGCTCGGCGCGGATCTTGTCCTGCACTTCGCTGCTCGCCTCGTCCGGTATGTCGGCGGCCGCCGCGGTGGCCGTCATCGCGACGACTGCCACTCGGGAGAGCAGGTCTCTGCGGGCCCGCATCGCTTCCAGGATGCGTTCCTTTCGCGCCTCAAGCCGGGGCTTGGCCACGTACTCGATACCCAACGTGACGACCAGCGAGACCGCCGCCGCCACCAGCACCGGCTCCAAGTTCACGCCAGCCCTCTCCCGCACCACCTGATCGAAGAGAGCGAGCGTAGCGGGCAGCCGGCCCCCCGCGCTGGTGAACGGCCACGATCTGGCCGACGCGACGTTAGCGCCTCAACCCGGCATCCTCCCCCGGCAACCACCACCAACCCGCCCACGGGGGAGCGATGAAGAAGATCCAGGCCCGCTACTACCACAATGGCCGCATCAGCCCGATCAAGCTGCTCGTCATGCACTCCATGGAGGCCCCCGAGAAAGCCCACCACGGCCGAGGCGGTCGACAACTGGTTCGCCACCAGCAGCCCGAAAACCTCCGCGCACGTGTGCGTCGACAGCAACTCGTACGCCCGGCAGAGTCGCGCCCAGTGGCTCGACGCCTTCAGCATGGCCACCCTGAAGAACGCCGCCGAGGTCACCGCGGCCTGGGTGCGGAAGTACAACATCCCGATCCGGCACCTTACCCCCGCCCAGGTCCGCGCCGGGCAGAAGAGGTTCTGCGCGCACTGGGACGTCACCCGCGCTTACCCGGGCACCGGCTCCCACACCGACCCCGGCAAGGGCTTCCCGTGGGACAAGTTCCTCGCCCTCGTGAAGGCCGAGGTGGACGGCAAGCCGGCCAAGCCCGCCACCTGGTCGCGCACCCTCGTCTACAAGAAGGGCAAGCCGTACATGCAGGGCGCCGACGTCGAAGCGTGGCAGGCCCGCCTCGACGAGCTCGGCTACGACGTCGACGTCGACGGCCTGCACGGGCCCGGCTCCACCGCCGCCACCAAGAAGCTCCAGGCCAAGCTCAAGATCTCGTCACCGGCACCGTGGACAGGACCACGTGGCGGACCAGCCAGGAGGCCGCGGCAAAGTGATAGACGTGCCAATGGCGGCCGCCTTGCAGGGACGGCCGCCATTACTAGCGGGCTAGAGCTGCTGCTTCGGCAGGCGGCTCATGATCGACTCGATCAGCACGACAGGGTCGTACTTCAACGCGACGAGCACGATGCAGCCGCCCACGATGACGGCGACCACGCCGATCGCTTTGCGCACCCTCGCGCGGGCTTCGTTGACTTCCTTGTGAGCCTTGGCCAGGACCTCGATGGCCTTGTCGGACATCGTGAGGCCGGGCCGCTGGTGCTCGCCGCCATCGACGTGGGCGGTTTCGTCCGGCCCGTGGGCCGACTGAGGGAGCGCTGACAATCTAACCTTCTTGTTAGTCTCGCCAGCCCCAGGAGGTAGTGCACCACGGGTTGTGTTGCAAATGCCCGTCAGCAGAAAGTACAGTACGAGCCAGGGAAAACTTCGCATGTACTTAACTGCCCCGGGGCTTCCTGGGGTCTGACGTGTCTTACAGAACGCCAGCTCGACCGCGCCAACGGTCGAGCTTTTGTTCTGTCTAAGATTAGCGGCCCGGCCCTCGAACGTATGAGCGGCGATTCGGTAGCATTCCTTGCGGAGATATACCGAGCGAACACGTGGGGTAATGGCGGCAGGTCAGAACACTTTTCGCTTTGTTGGCTTCGCCCTTTTCGTCCTGGATTGTCCAGGAAATTTCGCCCTAAGCGAACACGCTTTCGAGCGCCACCACTGTGACTCCAGACACACGAGGGTTGAGCCGAGATGTCTGAAGGCAGCCGACCGCCGGTGAGCTGGAGGCCACCAAGCGGGTGATGCGGGCCGTACACTCTGGAACTCCATCAGCCGATGGCGCATGTGCCGGGCGCTACAGCATTACGGCTAAGGTGACCGCCGTGGCGGCGGCCCCAGCGATGGCGCCCGCGAGCGCATGGGCGGCGTCGGATCGCGCAGGACCGCGCGGGCCCACCGATCAGCTCGAACGCGACCTCGGCATTCGGCAGTAACACCCGAGGGCGGGCCGCCCGGAAGGGCAGCCCGCCCAGCGCGTCAGCGCCTCGACAGCAGCGCGGTGATCCCGATGAGGAACGCCTCGACGTCGATCCCGCGCGCCGTGAACCACGCGGCGATGCCGATCGCGACGAGCGACAGCCCGCCGTTCACGCCAGTAGAGAGCGCTGCGTCGCGCTCCTTCGGCGTACGTTCGCCCTGCTCGACTGCAGAGCACTGCCTGTCCGGCGCCCGCCGGACCTTTCGATTCCTGGCCATCGTGGCCTTTCTCGTCAGGCTGGTCTCGGGAGAGCGCAACGCCTGTCGTTGCAGCACCTCGCCCACGTGGGTAGCCTGGAGTTAGGAAGTTAGACCACCACGCAGGTCAGCGCCTCTCCGGAGGCCCGGCCGGTTGGCGACGATGGGGGCTTTGAGCCGGTGCAACGGCTCAGGCCCCTTCGTCGTATTCAACGGTAGTCCTTCACGTCTACAGACTGTTAGCTTCGGTTTCGTTCCCCCTAGGGCTATTGCAGCCCCGTGTGGCACGTCCCCATGCCCTTGATACGGCGCAGAGTAACTGTCGCTCACGTAGACAGGGCCACGACCTGCGCGTCTGCGTGGGCGATGAACGGGTGGGTGGGTCATGGAGCTCGGCGATCCTGATGTAGGCGATCTGGGCTTGCAAGCGTGCACGCCTGCAACCCCTCGATGGCTCTGCCTCATAGGGTGGCTACAGCATCAGCACCAGCGTGGCCGCCGTAGCAGCTGCTCCGGCGGCGGTGCCCGCGAGCGCCTGGGCGGGCGTGTGGTCGCGCAGCACGGCGCGGGCCCACCCGATCAGCGCCACGACCACGGCGCCGGTCGCGAGCACCCCGGCGGGCATCGGCAGCACCCACGCGAGCATCACCACCGACCCGGCCGCCACGGCGGTGTGGAACGAGATCTTCCAGTGCAGGGATCGGGCCGATCACGGCGAGCGTGGCGAGCATGATGGTCACGCAGGCGACCATTACTCGAGGTGCGCCGAGCACCACGAGCAGGGCCAGGGCGAGCACCACCAGGGCGACGATGACCGCGACAAGCTTGGGCCGCTGGGACCGCTCGCCGATGTGCCAGTCCCCGAACCAGCCCTTGCGGACGCCGCCGAAGATGACCACGGCGGGGATGCCGCCGCACAGGCCGGCGGCGAGCGCACCCCAGCCGACCCGGCCCACCCTGACGTGACCGCGCTCACCACCAGGGGCAGGCTGATCACGATCCACATCGGGGCGAACACGTCCGTGATCAGACGCGCGAGGCGACCGCCTGGCCGTCGAGCTGTTTGAACTTCTTCGCAACCTGTCGCAGCCACGCTGTCTCTTGTGCATGTCACCTGCGAAATCGGGGCCCGGGATCTGCCCGGACGGTGTTCCGGCCGGGCGGCCGCGGCTGGCCGCGTCCAGCGCTTGGGCGACCCATCGGGCGACCTCGGCTGGGTTGTCGCTCGGCTGCGGCTCGATGATCGACGTCAGGCTGAGCATGCAGTCGCGGATCTCCAGCACCCGCCGCAGCACCCGAGCCCGGAGGTTCGCCTCCATCGGCAGCGGCAGGTCCGGATAATGCGCCGTGAGCGTGTCCCACAGCGGCTGCAGCTCGCGCAGCGCCGTTCGGTCGCGCAGCTTGGCCACGCCCATGCGGTAGGCCGGGATCGAGGTGCCGAGCGTGATGCCGACGATGCAGAGCAGGAGCGTGACCTGGCCGAGGACCGGGATCTCCCGCAGGGCCGTGGCCGGGTCGAGCAGCGTGACCGCGTTGATGGTCATGACGTGCGCCCGGTTGATCACCCCGGCCAGCATGCCGAGCGTGGACAGCACCAGGCCGAGCCGTAGCAGGGGCGGTCCTGCACCTGGGCACTCCGGTGTTCCTGAACCCGGCCCTGGTCCACCGGATGGTCGACGTGACGCTCGCCGCCCACGACACCGTCATCACGTACGGGGAGCCGAACCTGCACCGGCAGATGTGGGAAGACACGCCAGTCCGTAAGGGGATCGAGCGGCGCATGCGGGCGCAGCTGCTCGGCAAGGTGGCCGAAGAGGGCTGCGTGCCGGTGGAACTGCCCACCACGACGTACCGGTACTTCGCGGAGCCGACGTTCTACACGTTGGGGGCGCTCACCCGTCGGGAGGTGCCGCCGGAGCTGGTGGAGTTGGGGGCACCCTGGGAGTGGGTCGAGGTCGAGCTGTCCATACCCGCGCGCCAACTCGCCTGCCGGTGAGGAACACACCTCCCCGGCAGGGTTTCCGCAGGTCAGTGTGAGGGTTCTGATCGTGTACGGAGCGTGGGCAACAGGCTGGCAACAAGGTGTAGAGCGGTTGCGTGCGATGCCCCAACTGGCCCGTGAGACGGAATAGGCTCGTGCGATAAGTCTGGCCGGGCGACGGGTGAAGGGAAACGGGTGAGCAAGTCCTTCGTGCATCTGCACGTGCACACCGAGTACAGCATGTTGGACGGGGCGGCCAAGATGAAGCCGCTGTTCAAGGAGGCCGGGCGGCTCGGCATGCCGGCGATCGCGATGTCCGATCACGGCAACATGTTCGGGGCGTACGAGTTTCAGAAGGTCGCGAAGGACTCCCCGGTCAAGCCGATCATCGGCATTGAAGCGTACGTGGCACCGCACAGCCGGTTCGTCAAGAAGCAGGTCTTTTGGGGGCAGCGCGCCGAGACCGGCGTCGCGGACGGTGAGGGCGGCAAGGACGTCTCCGGTGGCGGCCGGTTCACGCACATGACCATGTGGGCGAAGGACGCTGACGGGCTGCGGAACTTGTTCCGGCTGTCGTCTCTCGCCTCGATCGAGGGCTACTACGGCAAGCCCCGCATGGACCAGGACCTGATCTCCGAGCACGCGGCCGGGATCATCGCCACCACGGGCTGCCCGTCCGGCGCGGTGCAGACGCGGCTTCGGCTTGGCCAGTACGACGAGGCGGTCAAGGTCGCCGGCGAATACCAGGAGATTTTCGGCCGGGAGAACTACTTCCTGGAGCTGATGGACCACGGGATCGACATCGAGCGGGAGGTGCGGGCCGACCTGCTGCGGCTGGCCAAGCAGCTCAACATCCCGCTCCTGGTCACCAACGACAGCCACTACGTGACCGAGGACCAGGCGGACGCGCACGACAGCCTGCTGTGCGTCGGCGTCGGCAAGAACAAGGCCGACCCCAACCGATTCCGGTTCAACGGCTCCGGCTACTACCTGAAGTCCGCTGACGAGATGTACGCGCTATTCCCCGAGTTGCCGGAGGCGTGCGACAACACGCTGCTCGTCGCCGAGATGATCGGCGACTACAGCGACGTGTTCAAGCACGTCGACCGGATGCCCGACTACCCGGACGTGCCCGAGGGTGAGACACAGGAGTCGTGGCTGCGCAAGGAGGTCGAGCGCGGCCTGGTCATGAGGTACGGCGACCCCGTCCCGGCCGAGGTGCTGGAGCGCTACGAGACCGAGATGAAGGTCATCGGCCCGATGGGATTCTCCTCCTACTTCCTCGTGGTGGCCGACATCTGCCGGTACGCGCGCGAGAACGGCATCCCGGTCGGACCCGGCCGAGGATCGGCCACCGGCTCGATCGTCGCCTACGCCACCCGCATCACCGAGCTCGACCCGCTGGAGCACGGTCTGCTGTTCGAGCGGTTCCTCAACCCTGAGCGGATCAACCCGCCCGACGTCGACCTCGACTTCGACGACCGCCACCGCGACCGGATGGTCAACTACGTCACCGAAAAGTACGGCAGCGCGATGACCGCGCAGGTCAACACGTTCGGCACGATCAAGGCCAAGGCTGCCGTCAAGGACGCCTCGCGCATCCTCGGCTACCCGTTCGCCGTCGGCGACAAGATCACCAAGGCGATGCCGCCGGACGTCATGGGCAAGGGCGTCCCCCTCGCGGACCTGTTCAACGAGGACCACCCGCGCTACAACGAGGGCGTCGAGATCCGGGCTCTGTACGAGAGCGACCCGGACGTGAAGAAGGTCATCGACACCGGGCGCGGCATCGAGGGGCTGATCCGTGGCACCGGCGTGCACGCGGCCGCGGTCATCCTGTCCTCGACGCCGCTGCTGGACCTGATCCCCTTGCACATGCGGGACAAGGACAAGGTGATCATCACCGGGTTCGACTACCCGTCGTGCGAAGACATGGGCCTGGTCAAGATGGACTTCCTGGGGCTGCGGAACCTGGGCATCATCGACCACGCCATCAAGATCATCGAACAGAACCGGGGCATCACGCTCGACACCCTGACGATGCCGCTGGATGACGCCAAAACCTACGAGCTCATGGCCCGCGGCGACACCCTCGGCGTGTTCCAGCTCGACGGCGGTCCCATGCGCCAGCTCCTGAAGCTGATGGAACCGACCCGGTTCGAGGACATCGCCGCCGTGCTCGCCCTGTACCGGCCCGGTCCGATGGCGGCCAACGCGCACACCAACTACGCGCACCGCAAGAACGGCCGCCAGGACATCGAACCCATCCACCCCGAGCTGAAGGAAGCCCTCGAACCCATCCTCGGCCCGACGTTCCACCTGCTCGTCTACCAGGAGCAGATCATGGCCGTCGCCCGGGAACTCGCCGGGTACACGCTCGGCGGCGCCGACCTTCTTCGCCGCGCCATGGGCAAGAAGAAGAAGGAGATCCTGGACGCGGAGTTCGCCAACTTCCAGAAGGGCATGCGCGGCAACGGCTACAGCGACGAGGCGATCCAAGCGCTGTGGGACGTCATGCTGCCGTTCTCCGGGTACGCGTTCAACAAGTCCCACACCGCCGGCTACGGCCTGGTCGCCTACTGGACCGCCTACCTGAAGGCCAACTACCCCGCCGAGTACATGGCCGCCCTGCTCACCTCGGTCGGCGACGACAAGGACAAGGCCGCCGTCTACCTGGCCGAATGCCGCAAGATGGGCATCCAGGTGCTGCCGCCCGACGTCAACGACAGCCAGCTCGACTTCGTCGCGGTCGGCGACACCCAGGTGCGGTTCGGCATGGGCGCGGTCCGCAACGTGGGTGAGAACGTCGTCGAGGCGATCGTGAAGGCCCGCAAGGAGAAGGGCCTGTTCACCGACTTCAACGACTTCCTCGCCAAGATCCCGCTGACCGCCTGCAACAAGCGGGTCATCGAATCGCTGATCAAGGCGGGCGCGTTCGACTCGCTCAACCACCCGCGCAAGGGCCTGCTCATGGTCCACGAGCAGGCCGTCGAGCAGGTCACCAGCATCAAGAAGCAGGAGGCGCACGGTCAGGACTCGCTGTTCGGCGGCCTGGCCGACGACAACGCCGACGAGGCGTTCACCGTCACCGTCGCCGACATGGAGTGGGACCGCAAGACCAAGCTCGACTTCGAACGCGAGATGCTTGGCCTGTACGTGTCGGACCACCCGCTGGCCGGCGCGGAGCGGCTGCTGGCCCGCAACCGGGACACCACGATCGCTGACCTGCTCGACTCCGGCCGCGACGACCGCGCCGAAGTAACGGTGTCCGGGCTGATCACGAAGGTGGACAAGCGGGTCAACAAGGCGGGCAACCTGTGGGCGATCGCCACGGTCGAGGACATGGACGCCGCCGTGGAGTGCTTGTTCTTCCCCAAGAGCTACGTGCTGTACGCCGACGCGCTGCGCGAGGACATCGTGGTGTCGGTGCGCGGGCAGATCAACAACCGCGACGGCGCCATCAGCATCTTCGCCACGGACCTCTCCCTGATCGACGTGTCCGGAGTCAACAGCGACACCGGCGCCCCGATCACCCTCATCCTGCGCGAGGAGCGCGTCACCCCGCAACTGCTGGAGGAGCTCCGGCACGTACTGAAGCTGCACGAGGGCAAGGTGCCGTTGCACATCAACCTGAAGCGGCCTGCCGGAAAGACGCTGGTGATGGAGCTGCCGGACTTCCCCGTCAACGCCGAACCCAGCTTCGCCGCCGATGTGAAGGCGCTACTCGGGCCAGAAGCGATCGCCCTGTGAAACGGCGTATCGACGTGATGACCACGCAGGAGCCACCCCTGTGCCCTCGCTGCGGGGCCGAGGGCCTGCTGTGGGCCCGGGTGCCGCACGGGTGGGCGAATGCCGCCGGCGGCGCGGTGGAGGGACGGACCGGGGTAGTGCTGTGCGCGGGGTGTGACGCTGACGCGCCAGGCGCGGCCCCGCTGATCACCTGGTTCCACGTGCACGGCCAGGCACAGGAACAAGACAGCGAGGAGTTCGCCCGGCTCCTGGTGGCGTGGGCCGAGCAGGTGGCGGTGCCGCCGCTGGACGAGCAGCGGCTGGACACGGAGATCGAGATGTGGCGGCGCGGCGACCTGTAGCCGCCCGACGCGCGATAGAAAAGGGGCTGGCCCCCGCCGGTGTACGCGGCGGGGGCCAGCCTTGTCTCTGCGGTGGTTCGGCCCGCTACAGCGTGGCCGTCGTCTCCGAGGTGAGCGCGAAGTTGTTCTGCACCGCGCCGCAGTTGTTGGAGTCGGACACGATCGCGCCCCGGTGGGCGAGGTCGAGGTAGGTCTGCGCCAGGTCGGGGTCGACCGTGACGCCGAGGCCCGGCGCGTTCAGGCCGAGACCCACGTTGGTGGTGCTTTCCATTGCCTGTTCTCCTTCGGAGATTCGGTACGCGAAACTACGTGATCGACTGGGCGACCACGACGACGATGGCCTCTCCTTTCTCAACGGGGACGATGGAACAGGTGAGCCAGCCGGGGACCACGGCCAGCGAGCCGGAAACCGGTGCGATGGTGAGCTGGCGGCCCCAGGGCAGGCCGGGCATAGCCGTCATGGCGCTGCCCGCGCGCGGGTCGAACACCGCGATCGTGCCGGCGTCGGCCTCGCGCGGCGCGACCACTTCGAGGAAGCACCAGCCCAGGTAGTCGCTGCCGGTGGCGAACATCGGCTTCTCGTAGCCGCCACGCCAGATCTGCACCTGCAGCTCGACGTCGGCGACGTACCGGCCGCAGGTGCCGCCCCGCGCGCCGCGCTCGCTGAGGGCGTTCATGTCGACCACGAACGCGTGCGTGAGGGCTTCGGCGGCGGCGAGGGCGTCGTCGAGCGGTACGGCGGTGAACGGATCCTCTGCCGGGTATCGGTCGAGGAGGTTGCTGTGGGCGATGCCGGTCAGGTCGATCTGCCGGACGGTGGAGGCGGTCCCCCAGTGGCGGGTCACCGCGCCCGCGGGGGTGCGCTCGTCGGTGGCGGTCACGCCTGTCCTCCCGTCTGGCTGTAGGAGGCGTTGAACGCGATGCAGATGCGCAGCCCGCTGTCGGTGTGCTGGGTGGCCTGCACGGAGTGCGGCAGCCAGGACGGGAAGGCGACCAGCAGCCCGGGGCGCGGCTGCAGCGACAGCACGCCGGGGGTGACGCCGCGGGCGATCGCGGCCGGGCGGGGGTCGAACAGTTGCAGGTTGCCGGAGGTGGCGCTGACCCCGCCGCACTCGATGTAGATGGTGCCGGAGTAGATAGAGTCGTGGTGGGTGTGCAGCCGGTGGGAACCTCCCGACCGGTAGACGACCGCCCACGCCTCGGCGATCACCGGGTACTTGTTCTCGACCTCCGGCGCGCGCTCGGCCAGCACGTCGTGGGTCATCGCCGAGACGGCATCGCGGATCTGCGAGCGCAGCCACGCCACCGCCGGATGGCTCCACTTCAGGATGTCCATGCTGGACTTCTGGGCGCCGATGACGCCGAAGGTGTGCGCGCCGCTGTCGTGGCCCTCGGCCTCCAGGATGAGGTCGCGCAGCGTGCCGATCATCTCCCGCGCGAGAACCCCGCCGTCCGCTGCATCCGGGTCGGCCAGCCCCGCCTGGTAGATGGGCGTCTCCCAGGTCGTCAGCACGACGGTGGGGGGACGGGTCGCCGTCTGTGTCACAGGGCCTCCTTGAGCCGTTGGGCGATCGCTCGCCCGGCCTCGGTCAAGTCGCTGCCGATGCCGTCGAGCAGGGACAGGCATCCGCGCCCGTAATCGAGCAGGTAGCGGATGTGGTCGGCGGTGGTCTGCGGGTGGGCGCCGGCCGGGTCAGTGCGGTGCAGACGGACCAGCGCCGCCGCGACGTGCGCCGCACCCAGCACCTCGCTGGGTGTGCGGTCCGCGGTCCCCGAGGGCAGGATCAGGTCCTCGGCGCCTTCCTCGGCCAGCCGCCACACTTCCTGGATCATGTACAGCCATTGGTGGCACAGCTCGTGGGTCACCTGCTCCCGTAGTTCCCGCCGGTGAGCGAACGCGGCCGGGGCGAGCAGCACGTACTGGGGCCAGTCCCGGCACGACGCCGAGATCGCCCCGTCGTCGCTGTCCAGGAGCAGGAACCGTGAGGGCAGGCGCACGAGCGGCTGCCACGCCGGTATCGTCTCGACCAGGCCGTCGAGGACCTGGCCGATCGCGGTCTGCCGGTCCGGAGACAGCGGCACGCCGGGCATGGGCGTCGGGTTCTTCTGCAGGAGCAGGGCGTGACCGGGCCCGAGCCATGCCCCGAGGTCGGCGTGGCTGGCGCCGTCGATGCCGAGGTTCTCCGCCCGGACGTGGCGGACCGCCGCTACGGCCGCCAGGAGTTGGCCCGAGTCGAAGCCGTCGTCCAGGAACGGCATCCCGGCCAGCGTGGTGATGGGATCCTTCAGCGTCGTCTTCACAGGTTCGTCACCATCTCGGCGGATAGGTGGTGGGTAAGGAGCTGCGGATGGTCGACCAGCGGGCCGGTGTCCAATCCGATCGCCAGGATTCCGACGCCCGCGCGCCGCCCGGTCTGCAGACACGGCAAGGGCCACCCGGCGCGCGGGTCCGGAGTGAAATACACCTTCGGCGGGTCCTGCATGCGCGCCAGCACGGCAGGCCCACACACCAGCCCGTTGTAGGTGTCGTAGCTGAAGCGCTCGTGACCCACGTCGAAGTCATGAATCAGGACCAGGCCGTGTTCGACCGCAGCCAGTTCGCGTTCCAGCGGCCAGCTTTGGGCCCAGTGGGCGTCCAGAAAGTAGAAGGGCTGCCGATAGGTGCGCTGGGCGTCAGCAACCAGAAGCGGCGAGTCTTCACAGGTCACGATCGCGTTGCCCATGCCGGCCAGGCGATTCCTGGTGAACTCGGCATGCTCGGGGACGACGTCGCAGGAGCGGACGGGCAGATCGGGGTAGCGGTGGGCGAGGTAGTCGGTGGTGTCGCCGAGGAAGCATCCCGTCTCGACGATCGCGTCGCACGCGAAGTCGCGCAGCAACTCGTCGACGAGCAACGCCACGGTGATGTCGAACCCGAACGGGCCGCCGCCGTCCGACAGGCCGATCTGCCCGGCCCGGACGGTGGTGTAGAAGATGCGGAGAGTGTTCTCTACATGGGCTTTCTGCCGGCCGGTGAGCTGGTGGTGCGGCGTAGGCTCCATCGATGCCTCCAGGCTGTGCTCTGTCAGGGGGCCGCTTCCGGGGCGGGTCCGGGGCGGGTCTGTCGGTTGAGCTCCTGGTGCTGGGCGGCCTCCTGAACGGAGGCCGGGGCGCGGTCGGCGCCGCCCCGGTACACGGCTGCGGCGTTGATCTCGTCCGGTGAGCGCCGGTGACTGCCGCTGTGCTCGGTGACCAGGAGATCCCACACCGCTTGGGCCTGGCGGTGAAGTCCCCGCCCGGCCTCCTCGTATCCTCCTCCCGGACGGCGGCGCAGCACCAGGTATTGGCCGCCTTGGGACGCGAACTCGTAGGCGCCGCAGCATGAGGTGTCGGCGATGCGGATGGGTTCTGTTTCGGGCCGCCGGTAGATCTCCCATTCGATGTCAGCCATCTTCTGCCTCCTCCGCGCATGGTTCCGGGTCGGCGGATGGGCGGTGGGCCGTTGCCGGGTCGGAAGCGGTGCGGGCGCGAGGGTTCAGGCTGTTGTGGTTGAGGTGGGCGAGGAAGGTGTAGTCCATCACGCCCACCCTGCTCGGTCTGGCCTGCCGCATCGGCGGCGAGTGGCCCTGGTGGAACTCGCCGTCCACGGCAGGTGTCGAGCCCTGCCGTGGACGGCGAGGCCGGACGGCGCGGGCGACCCGGTCGGGGTCAGGATGATGGGCCCGCGCCGGAGCGCGCGATCGGTCGTGGCCTGCCACGACGGCGCCGAGATGTGGAAGGGCTGTGGGCCTGCCAGGCCCGGCCGCCCGTCGACCTCTCGCCTCATTACCCGTCCACGCTCCTCAGCGCGACGGGGAGCTGGCTGCTCAGAACGGGAGGCAGCGGGCGGACGCCGTTACGGATGGCCCAGCGGCGGCTCTCGTCCTGGGTTTCGCAGATGCTCGCCCACAACGGCTCGGGGTCGTAGCAGTCCCCCATGTGGTAGACACCGCGCTCGGCAGAGTATCCCCGGTAGAACACGGTGACGTGCTGCTCCACGCGAAAGACGCGCCACCAGAAGCCGGTCTCCAGCTCGAACCGGTCGGCCCATCTGCGGTCGGTGCTGACGTCACGCTCGGCAAGCATGTCCTTCTCCGTAGTCGAGTCGGGTAGGAGAGGGCGCAGGTCGGGGCTTGGGGTGTCGGCGGTGCCGCCGGCCTGCGCCCTGGGGTGCGGTGCGGCGGGGAGAAGACACCGGGCCGCCCGCACGGCGCGGCAGCGCAGCGCCCCGGGCGGGGGTGCGCTGCTCCAGACCGCTGCCACGCCATGACCATCAGACCGGGCGCTTCGCGAGGACCATCAGGAAGTGTGGCGCCTCACGAACGGGGAGTGAGCCCTGCTCGCCGGGCAGGAAGTCGATCTTGGGCACCAAGCCGGGTTCCTCGATGTCGAAGCCGTCCACCAGGCCGGCGATCTCGTCGGCCGTGCGGATGTAGATGGTGACGCCGTGCTTCCGCTCGTAAGCGGTCTTCCCCCTGGCCACCATGTCCGGGTCGTGGCCGGTGCGGGTCACGCTCGTTACGAGAACCGCGCTGGCGGGCACCAGGTGCTCTCGGAGCGCCGTCATGAGCTGTTCGGCCTCGTGGTCGTCGAGGTAGTGGATTACGGCGCCGAGCATGACCGCAACCGGCTTGGCCAGGTCGAGGTGCGCGGCCATGGCGTCGAGCACGGCCGCCGTGTGCCGCAGGTCCCCCTGGACGAACTTCACGCCCGGCCCGCGCAGCAGCGCCCGGCAGGCCGTGGCCACCAACTCGTCACAGTCCATCGCGAACCACAGACGACCAGGCTGGATGCCGCCCGCGACATCGGCAAGGTCCGGAAGTTTGCGGATGTCGCCACCCACCAAGGGCTTTCCACAGCCTAGATCTGCGAACTGCTCGTAGCCTTCGAGCGCCAAGTGGGCGACGACTCGGACCAGCGCGGCGGCGTTCTCCTGCATGACCTGGTCCACCTGGTCGATCGCGGTTCGCAGTTCGCTGGCAGCCTCCCTGTCGGACGCGAACGCCTCCTTGCCCGCTCCACGCAGCTCTGCGTAGGTGCGGGCCGGGGCGGCCTCGTTCGGCTTGAAGACGCTGCCGGGGGGCGGGGTGGCGGAAGGAGTCGGACGCGAGGTCATGACCTCAGGTTTCAGCACATGGCCTGTCCCTTCCCACGCCCTACCCCTGCCTCAGCACTGCCCTTTCACTGCCCATCGCACTGTCCGCCCAGGTACGGCGGTGCCAGACTTGGAAGCATGGCGGAACTCGACGGGGCGCCCGTGCCCCCAGATGCGCTCCAAGCCTTGGGGCTCGTCAACTACGGTCATTTCACCTCGATGCGCGTCGAAGATCAACGCATCCGTGGCCTCTCTCACCATCTCGACCGTCTCGTTCGGGATTGTCGACTGATCTTCGCTGCGGAGCTCGATCGCGAGAGGGTACGCGACTACGTCCGCCATGCTCTACGTGACGTGCAAGGCGCGATCATCGTCCGGGTCACCATCTACGATCCGGCCTTGGAACTCGCGCACCCAGCCGGCGACACGCATCCGCGCGTCCTGGTGACCACCAGGCCAGCCGCTCCCCTGCCGCCCTCACCCATGCGGGTGCAAACAGTCGGCTACCAGCGCGACCTGCCGGCCGCGAAGCACGTGGGATTGTTCGGCGCGCTTCGCGGCCGCCGTAAAGCCCAGCTCGCCGGCTTCGACGACGCGCTGTTCGTCGACAACACCTCGTTCATCACCGAGGGAGCGACGTGGAACGTCGGCTTCTACGACGGTGAGCGGGTTGTCTGGCCGAGTGGTGATGTCCTGCCCGGCGTCACCATGCGGCTGCTCCAGCAGGTCCACGATCGAACAGTCCACGTGCCCGTCAACGTCGGCGACATCGCCTCGATGCACGCCGCGTTCGCCACCAACACCTCCATCGGGGTCCGGCCGATCAACGGGATCGACGACGTCGCCCTACCCGGCGACCATCCCATCTTCGAGATCCTGCGCAAGGAGTACGAGGAGATCCCGGCAGAGAGCATCTAGACCAGACGAATCCGCGTGAGCCCCTTCCACCCCCAAGAAGAGAGCCGAATGGCGGTCACGATCAAACTCTGGTCCGGACGCGAGATCCGAGCGCTCCGAGACGCGAAACGCATGAGCATCAGCCAGTTCGCCGGGCACCTGGGCGTCGGCGAACGGCTGATCTCGAAATGGGAAGCCGGAGGCGAGAAACTACATCCCCGGCCGGTCAACCAGGAGGCGCTGGACACCTGCCTCGCCAACTCGCCGGAGGAGGTGCACGCCAGGTTCGCCGACCTGCTCGGCCTTGGCCCAGCGCCATCCGCGGTGGAGGCGAGCGTCGCAGCCCCCGTTGCCGGCGCCACTCTCCTGCTGGGTGGCCACCAGGTTCGCCACCCCATCGACGGCAAGCTCATGACGCTCGTCGCGGAAGGCGTGTTCCTGTACGGCCCGGAAGACCAGCCGGTCTACCTGCCCGGCTACTACATCGACGTCTACCCGACGACCAACGGCGATTACGCTCGCTTCGTCGCCGCGACAGCCCACCGCCGGCCTCAGCATTGGAGTAGAGAAGGCGGCCCACCACCGCATCTCATCGACCATCCGGTCGTGTTCGTCACCTGGCGTGACGCTGCCGCGTACGCCGAATGGGCGGCCAAGGTGCTGCCGAGCAGTCACCAGTGGGAGAAGGCAGCCCGCGGGCTGCGTGGCGACACCTACCCGTGGGGTTCGCAGCTCACGCCCGCCAAGTGCAACGTCCGCGAGTCCGGCCTACGGCAGACGACTCCCGTCGACCGGTATCACAGCGGAGTCAGCCCCTACGGGGTGTACGACATGTGCGGCAACACCTGGGAATGGTTGTCTACTGAGTCCGAACCCGGCCGTCACGAGCTGAAGGGCAGCGCCTTCACCAGCCCGTTCAGCCGGGCAACGCCGTCCACCTTCAACGACGCCGCCGTCGACATGCTCGACGACGACACGGGCTTCCGGTGTGTCACCCCAGCGGAGACGCTACGCGCTCTGCTCAAGATGTCTGGGTGAGTTGAGCATCTCGGAACTCTTCGAGAATCGCTCGGCGTGTCGGCCTGAAGATCTCCCTTTCGGGATTCGGAATCCGATACTGTCCGGCCCCTCGGTCATGAATCGAACGCTGTGTTTCTTGCCACCTCTCGCCGGGCGGCCAGGCCCTCGGCGGCCGGTTTGCAGTCCACCACTCATAGCCGGTCTACGAGCACGCCACGCGGGTGTGGAAGAAGCTCGGCTTCAGCTTTATCAGGTGGCGTGCGCACTCGCCGCCTGCTTCCCCATTATCGACAAGGGCCCCATGTCCAACCCGGCCGGGCAGATCCGCGGCCCCGGCTCCCCCCCACAAGGTGCGGGACGGGCACCTTACCGGGTTCATGCGGTACACCATCCCGCTGACCGAGGCCGTCGCCATCGCCGAACAGCCATGCTCGATGCGGGTGTGGGAGCTGCTGTATGACGAGCTGGCCGTCGAGCTGGGCGCCTACTTCCCCGCCCCCGGCGGCACTGGCAGGGGCCAATGATCGAGTGTTCTGAGTTCCTGCCTGATCGCCTGAGAGGTGTCACTGTTCGTGGTCGCCGGGGGCGTAACGGCTCCATGGACTTCCGGCTGCGGTGGCGAGTCGGGCTGCGGTGTCTCCGTCGTAGCCGAGCATGCGTGCGACCACGGGGGCGGGGGTCTGCAGGACGAGCTGGCGGATCGCTGCCGAGCGTCCCGGGCCGGCGAGGATGCCGAGCTTGCTCAGGCGTAACTGGATGGTCGTGGGGTCCAGCGGTTGCCCGCCGCGGCGGCCGGGGAACAGCCAGTGGCTGTCCCGGTTGGTTGCCGTGGTGGTGTTCGGTCTGGCCGGGGTGTAGCCGAGCAGGAGTCCGGCGAAGGGTTCGGGGACGGGTGAGGGCGGATCGCCGAGACACAGAAGAACTTGGCCGTCGTCGTGGGTGAGGTCGTCAGGGTGAGCCGGAGGATGCGGCTGATGGGCTGGGCATAGAGCAGGACGAGCAGGGCGTGACCCGGTCGGGGATGCTCTCGTCGCTGAGGGCCTTGCGGATCAGGGCGAGTCGTTGCCGCTGGCTGATCGGGGCCGGGTTGAGGGTGCTGCGCGTTGGGATGGCCGGTTGGGGCATGTGGCCAGCTGTCATGCACCAGCGCAGGAACGCCTGGGCGGGCCGCCGGGCCAGGAAGGCGGCGGCGTGTGCCAGGCGTCCAGGTCGGCCTGGGTGCAGCCGCCGAGGCGGGCGTGGTGATCGTTCAGCCAGGTCAGGAAGGCGGCGGCCTGGACGAGGACACGGCGGGCGTCCTGGTTGCGCTTCATGCCGAGGGGTTGCCGGTTGACGATCGTGCGGAGCTTGCGCAGCAGGTGCCAGGTGGCGAAGCGTTCGAGCAGGCGCCGGTGCGCGACGTCGTCGATGCCGGTGAGCCATTCGGCCAGCCATCGCTGAAACAGCAGCAGGTGCCGGTCGACGGCGGGCAGCACGCCGTGGTGCATGAGCAGGTCCCGCAGGTAGGCGGCTGATCGCCAGGGAGTCATGGCGTCGACGGTCTCGTGGGTGATCGCCGTGTCCGGGTTGGCCAGGGTGCGGAGCATCTCAGCGACGTGTGGGCGGCGTAACCAGCTCACTCCCGCTCGTGGGTTGTCCATCTGGCGCATGCCCTCGAACAGCGGCAGGAGTTCGGGCCGGATGCTTCCGTGGCCGTCGTCGAGGGCGGCCTGCAGGTCCTCGGTCAGGGCGCAGGTGCCGCAGAGCCCGCGTCGGTAGCGGCGTCCATCCTGGCCGCAGCCGTCGCAGGTCAGGGGCGTGGCGGTCATGCCTCGGGACGGATGCGGGCGCGCTTGGGTCGCAGGGTCGTGGGCAGCTCGGCGACGCCGGCGTCGTCGGTGGCGGTCTTGCGGGACGCGGCGTTCTCCGCCTTGGTGGCGATGAGCTGGGCCGGGGTGCAGTCGAAGATGTCGCAGAGCGCCGCGAGCACCGGCAGCGACAGGCGTTCGGGAGTTTGGGTGACCAGGCGCCAGACCTGCACCGAGGACAGCTTGATGCCTCGGTCGTGCAGGAGCGGTTCGAGGTCGGTGGCGGCGAACATGCCGGCCGCGGCCATCATCTCGCGCAGGCGCCATTGATAGCTGACGTGTCGTTTCATCGTGCTCTCCTGGCCGGCTTGAGTTCGGCCTCGATAGTGGCGTCCAGAGCCCGGCGCAGGGTGCGGGTGCGGAAGTCGGAGGACACGCAGGTGTAGACGGAGGTGGAGCTGGCGTGGTCGTGGCCTGCTTGTTCCTGGTCGAAACGGGCGTCCCAGCCACCTTCGATGAGGTGAGTGATATAGGAGCGACGCAGCGAATGGAAGTCGAGCACGGGATCCAGGCCGAGTTCGTCTCGGTAGGCCGCCAGACGGGTGTTGATCGCGCTCAGCCCGATGCGCGGGCCGCGCTCAGAGGGCCAGCATGCCGATGTCCCTGCTGTAGGAAACAGCGGGCGGATGTCGTCGATCCATTCCTGCAGGATCTCCGCCGACCAGTCCCAGACGGTCAGTACGCTGCGGCGCTTGGGCGGAGAGCCCTTCTTGGCCTTGCCGTGCCGGACGTAGAGCACGCCGTACTCGCCGAACTCCGGCCCGTCGAGGTTGCGGCCGAAATCGACGGCATCCTGCAGACGACGGGGCTTCGCGTCGCGGGTCGAAGTCGTGTTCCTTGGCTCGCCACCGAGCGTCGGTACGACGATGCGCTGCCCGTTCGCCTGCTCCAGTTCGGAGATGATTCCTCGGTTGCGGGCCACCGTCCCAGGGTGTGCAGTGACAGCATGCAGCCTCCGAACGCGCTTGACGAACGTGAGCTATCGATCCTTGTCCGCATCGCGTTGGGCGTGAAGCCCGTGACATCACGGGAATCACGCCTGACGAAGACCGTCTACGCTCTACAGGACCGGAAGCTCGTGGTACTGACCCGAACGAAGGGCTTCTGGAGCGCCGTCCTGACTGAATCCGGTCGGCTCTACCTGGAAAACGGGAATCACCTTCCAGCGGCGCACGCCAACGAGCCGAATAAGGATGAACCGGCCATCGACCCCGAAGACTTTCTCAGGCAGCTCATTGACGCGGGCGGCATGTTACGGATCAGCGGCCCGGACGAGGCGGCTCGCCGCCAGTGGTGGGGGGCCACCCAGGCCGCCCGTCGGGACGGTTTGATCCCCGATGGTTACCACCTCACTTTCAAAGGACGTGACCAAGGCGACCTGGAAATTCGCCTCAAGACAGGCGGACCTCACCAGCGGCACATGCGCTCCCGCCCCAAGGACCGGCGGCCCATACATGTCCCACAGCATCTGCAGGACCTACATCCCGTGGTGGCCGAGCTACGTGACGACCACCTGGCCTTCGCGCTCGAAGGCTCCGCCCGCCAGCGGGGCCTCCGGCTGTTCCAGGCGATCGCGGACGAGGCCACTCGCTGCTGCTACAAGGTTCGGAGACCCGGCGATTACAAGGGCGGACACCTTGAGGTCGTCATCGGTGACGAGGGCTGGGCCGTCGCGCTCCAGAGGCAAGAGCTGGCGACGCGTCTTGCAGCTCAGTCCAGCAGCACCCGGAAGAGTCCTGACGACATCGATGTTCCTCCTGCCCAACAGCTGCGTCTGCGGCTCTGGCAGTGGCCCGGCCGTGGAAGCTGCGACTGGTATGACGGCGACGGAGTGACGCTAGAGTCGCAGTTGTGGCAGGTCATCGTCCACATGGAGAAGGCCACCAGGGAAATCTGCCACGCAGTGGCGATGATAGACGGCGGCCGCTCCCCCGAGGAGCGGCAGCGGGAGCGGGACCAGCTCCGCCGGGAATGGGAAACTGCCAGGGCCCACGCTCGGGAGCGTGTCCTCACCCAAGACCGCCTTCAGGTGCTGGCTGCCGAAATGGACGGCTGGCAGCGGGCACGGACTATACGCCAGTACGCCGACGAGCTGGCCTCCGCGCGGTGCATGATCACAGACGAAGGCCATCGTCAGTCACTGGCTGACTGGATCGACTGGATAAAGTCCTATGCGGACACGGTCGACCCCCTCACTGAGCCTCCGCGGTTTCCACAGGACAGGGCCGTAGATCCCTACGAGCTCATCCCGCATCTCGATGGATTCAATCCCTACAATCCGCCGTTGATATAGCGAAGCGTTATCACCTTCTGTTGCCATGCACTGGGCGGCTCCAGGGCACACCAAGGTCTCCCCCAAGGGACCGCGGCCCAGGACTCACTCGAGACCGAGGTCTCGTCGTGAAGCGATCCCAGTTTGAGGGAGACCCTGATTCATCCGCTCGGTGCTCCTGGTAACGGTCTGACTCTCGAACCATTTCCGTTCGGCGAGGTGTTCGTGCGGGAGTACGGGCACGACGTGACCGCCTGGGCGGGGTTCGAGACGCTGCGAGACATTCGCGAATTCCGGATGACCTGTATGGCCGCCCAGGTCGCGGGTGAGAACCCGGCCCGCCACGACGAAATCGTGCTACGGCTGGCGTGTCTGCGCGGCGATCGCGGGCCTCGTCCTTGGCACTGGACGGCCGTGCCCTGACGGCTGCTGAGCGAACGTGACACAGGAGGGGAACGGTGACCTCCGCCAGGTCTGAGCCTGCCGGAGAGGATGGCCCGACCAGCCGCCATCTGTACCATTCCCCGCACGTGGGCAGGACGCAGGAGGTTGCCGCCGGGCCGTTGGGGCCGACCTGGAGGGACCAGCCCAGTGCGATCAAGCGGCGAAAGTCGCGCACCCGATCGGCTTCCCCAGGGGCAGATCGAGATGGGGCCGCAGTTGGTGGGCCTCCAGGGCGCCGTCGTGGCGGGAGATGTGCTCGCAGAGCTCGCCAAGTTCGAAGGCGCGGTCGCTGCCGCCTGAGTCCTCCCAGTCGATCAGCCGAACGCACCCCTCTTCGCCGGCCCACAGATAGTTCGCCCGGTTCCCGCCCGCCAGGCCGAGGACGGGCGGCAGCGGGTTCACCAGGAGCTGGTCGGGGGCGGTGGAGGCCAGCCACGCGGCTCCTGCGTGGAATGCCTCCTGCACGAGAGGGGTCGTCGCCGAGGTTGGGCTGCTTGTCGGTCCAAGCCCTGGTCGTGTCCAGGGGCGTGGGCGGGCCCCCACGGAACGGGTTCGACGGCTTCCACCACACGGGTCGGGATCCGGTGCAGCCGGTACAGGGCGGCGGCCATAGCCGTGCTCCCCGCAGTGACGATGCGCTCGATCCCCCGGCTCGATGCTGGGGTTGAGGTCACGCTATCGCGGTGCGCGGGGAGCATCGGGGTGCTCGGCGAGGTCGCCGCAGACCGCCCAGGGACTGTCAGGTGTGGGCCAGCGACGCCCGCCGCTCGTCGGCTGTCTGGCCCATGGCGTGGATCAGGTCGGTGAGGTGGTCGGTCAGCTGGCCCGGAAGTGTGGCGTCGGTGTGCAGGTGGTAGGCGGTCGGGTCGGTGGCGGCGATCTGGTGGTGTGAGCCGCCCGGACTCAACAAGGCAATATGACAAACAGTTGTTGAGAATGTTGACGAATGGTGCAGGCGCGACGCTATAACAGAACATGGGCGATTTTGAAGAAACACAGTCAATCCTGGTGAACGGCACGCTCAGCGACGTCGTTGACACAATCGCCGCTGCGGGGTTTCTCGCCTCCCCCGTACGCGTCATCAACCGCGACGGCGCACGGGCGATGCTCATCAGCACCGAACAAGCTCGCCTGCTGAACGAGCTCGTCCTGCAGCAGGCCACAACCACCCAGCGGCCCCTGACCACCGCCGAACTGGAGGACTTCCTAGCCCAACCCCCCAACGCGCCCGAACCTGAGGTGACCCGCCCGACTCCCAACCCGCCGGCGTGAGCCGTCATGGCCGGTGAACGCAATGTCAGCGCTAAGGCGAACAGCAACGAGCGGGCGTGGGCAGACGAAGTTCCCAATGCGCCGCTGATCGGGCTGAGGCGTACAGACGTCGACGACGACGTCCGCCAGTTCCGGCAGGCTGAATCTGTCATAGGCGACCGAACCAGCAGGGTGCGGCCCGCCGCCGTCCCAGCTGACAGGCCCAAGTTCGACGTCGTCTTCGAAGACGGCGCGCTCGCAGACCTGCGCCAGCTCACGCCTGCGGACCAAGAGCAAGCGGTCTTCGCCCTGCGTTCGCTCGTCTACGGCCAGCAGGGAAGCGGCGGCCCCATCATTCATGGCACCTGGCAGGCCGCTCCCTTCGCCACCCGCACTCCCTCTCCCGCAGAGACGGTACGGCTGGCCTTCAGCCACCAGCTCAACCAGGAGATGATCGCCAGAAGCGCACCCACCCACGGTCTGGCCCGGGCGCACACCTCCATCGAACCAGTGCGGGGAGTCCTGGCCGACTTCTCGCGACTGCCTGCTGACGAGATGACCGGGGCGCTGGACGTCCTGCACGACATCACCACGATTCCTGGTGGCGGCACCGGGCTGAACCGTCTTGCGGGTTTGGGCTTGATGGCCAAAGTGACCGTCCCTGGAAGTGATCGGCAGATCTACGCGGTCCCGATCGGCCTGGAGCATGCATTGGTGTTTCGGCGCTGGCCCACCACGTACGCGGCGACTCAGGCCTCCTACGACAAAGACGAGTCGCCACTGGTGCTGGATCGGCCGCCCGGTCGCCCTGCCATCGAAGTCCTCGCCGTGACCGACGATCTGGAATTCAACCTCGCGGTGCGCGACCGGCCACCCGAGGCCGCTGAACGCATCGCCGCCGCAGCCGCGGAGATAGCGCCTGCTCTCCCGGCCGGCGTGCTCACCGCCGACACGGGGACCATTGCCGCAAAGGTGGAGGAGCAGGTAGGTCTCCATCGCATCGTCCGCACCTGGGAACGCGTCGCCGACCACGTCGAAGCGGCGGAGAAGGCTGCGGGCGTCAAAGAAGCCCGCCACAGCCACATCGTCAAACTCCACGGTGAGCATTTCAAGCCTTTACGCGACCAACTGCAGCAGCGCATCACGCCGGTCACCCAAGGCGAGATCATCTACAAGACCGTCGGCGGCCGGAAATCGCCCACCCGCCACGCCGCCATACACATCGCGGCCATCCGCACCGAGCCGGACCCCGAACACCGCCACCTCGCGCAACGGCTCGCCCTGATCGAGACCAACCAGCACCGGCGAAAGGTCGTCAGAGTCGCCACCCGCCCACCCGCCGCCCATGTCAACGGGAACACCCCTGCTCCCCCACCGCAGGATCGAACAGCCGCCGCACAGCCCGCTGCCCCGCGGCATGTCCCGGGAGCCGATCCCGTCACCCTGGACGCTCGCCGCCGCTACGATCTTTACCCGCCCAGCGTTGATTTCGCTGCCCGGCTCAACGCCCTGCCGCCAGAGCTCCGCCAACGCGTCGCCGCGGAAATCCGCGCGCTCGCCGCCGACGGGCCCGACCTGGACCGCGACATCGAACACCCGCTGACCCCGGCCACCCCTCCAGCGGCCGACTCTCCCGTCCACGTGCCCGCACTACGCTCACGGCCCATCGACACACCGCACGGCACCTTCCACCTCGTGTACGGGGTCACCCACGCCACCGTGGCGCGCATACGACGGGGCGAACTGGTCACCGGCTACGGCGAAGTCGTGTCCGTACAGCGCCAGATGCTTCCTGAGACCGACCCCTACCGGTTCTTCCCCATCGCAGCGCGAACGTTCACCCGGGACGTGTGGCAGCTGGGCCACCGGCGCGGCGATGACGGCCTCAAACGGCAAGCCGAGGCGCTGTTTGCGATGGTGAGGGACGACGCGATCAGCGCCGACCGCCGGTTGGCGTTCCTGCAGGCCGTCCACCAGGTGGCCCAGAGCGTCAACGACCCCACCCTGCTGGCCGACGGCAAGCTCCTGCACCGCCGCTTCCACCCAGACCTCGCCAAGCCCGGCCACGGCCCGGCCCCGGCCACGCGCCCCTCGGCCTCCACGACCATCGACGGCAGCCTCGACCCAGACTCACGCCCCGGCATCGCCCTGTACGACATCGCGCCGCACAATGATCCCGACGCACAGGACCGGCTCACCCAACAACTACGCAAACGCAGCCAGGACTACCTGTCCCGGCTGGAAGGCAACCGGCGCATGTCCTTGCGCGACGTGTGGGGCGCCGCCGAGCACCTCGTCGACACCGAGCACCACATCCGGCCGCGCCCACACACCACCGAGCGCCATCCCGACGCGCCTTCGGTGATGGTGACGCTGACGCACCGGGCCGACCGCCCCGACCAGGTACAGGTCCACATCGAAGGCCAGCGCCCCATCGCCGTCCCACTCGACACCATGGACGCGAGCCTGACCCGTGCAGCCGTCGAGCCGCGGCTGGCCATGCGCCCGGCTCCGGACGCGAGCCACATAGCCCACCAAGCCACCCGAAGGGGAACAGACCCTCGCGACATAGCCTGGCCGCCCGACGACGACCGGCAATGGCTGGACTGGCGCATCGCCCGCAACAATCAGCCAGCTCTAGCGTTGTGGGTGCCGCAGGACACGGTGGCGGGCTTCCTCGACGAAGTAGCCGCCAAACTCGCCTCCGCAGAACGGACCGACAGCGACACCCAGCTGGCCGAGCGGCTGCACGATCAACAGGCCGGACGAAGAGACCACGCGTCCAAGAACACCCCCCGGACCTATCAACCGCTGTCCCCGGCGGTCGCAGAGCTATGGAACAACCCGAACCTCGACGCCGCCACGTGGCAGCGCACGCTCGGAAAGCGTGAGATCGAGGCCATGCGCAGCCCTCTGTCCACGACAGGTAACCCCCGCCTCGACCGAGCGCGGAAACTCATCGCCGACCATCAAGCCTCCGCCCGCACCGCCGCGGCCGCTCTCAGCTCCACGACCAGCAACGGCCAGCCCCGCCAGGCCCCACCGAACCCCGCCAACGCGCCCACCGGCCCTGCCAGGCGCCGAGCCGACACCAGCCAGGCCAACACCCCGCGCCGCTGACCTGCGACCGACGTCAGGGTGCAGGCACGCGCCTCACCACCCCCAGGACAACAAACAGGACAACAAGCAGGACAACAAAGAGGTTCTAGCTGGGAACGACCATCCCGGCACGAGGGCATGAGACACCCCGCGGCCGGCTGGTCAACCCCGGCTAAACGCAAGATCTTTTGGGCGGGGTGGTACTCGTTCCTCGACCACCCCGCCCAAAACATCCCGCAGCCGGGGTTGACCAGCCAACTCGCTTGGAGTGTCCCACCATGCCACGCCGGAACGGCCCCCAGCCACCACCAGGTGAGGACGGGGCCGCGACAACAAGGAGGCACCCGTGGCAGCAGGCGACACCGTCATCACCATCGTCGGCAACCTTGTCGACGACCCGGAGCTGCGCTTCACCCCGACGGGGCAAGCGGTGGCCCGATTCCGCATCGCGTCCACTCCGCGGTTCATGGATCGTCAGACCAACGAGTGGAAGGACGGCGAAAGCCTCTTCCTGACCTGCAACGTGTGGCGGCAGGCGGCGGAGAACGCCGCCGAAAGCCTCCAGCGCGGCATGCGGGTCATCGTTCAGGGGCGGCTCAAGCAGCGCTCTTACGAGACCAAGGAAGGCGAGAAGCGCACCGTCTACGAGGTCGAGGTCGACGAGGTAGGCCCGTCCCTGCGCAACGCCACCGCCAAGGTCACCCGCACCTCCCGCCAGGGCAGCGGCCCGGGCGACGACGTATGGACCTCCGCGTCCCCGCAGCGCCCTGGCGCCTCCAGCACGGCGGAGGGCTCCGCGCCCGGCAACGGAGACTTCCCGGAGGAGGAGCCCCCCTTCTAGCCCTCCTGGGAGGGGTCCGGGAAGGGCCGGCGGATTCGCGTGGCGGAGCTCGTCGGCCCATGACGTGCGAACCTGCTGTCCCCCAGCAGCTCAGCAGCGCCCAGTGCGCGTCCGGTGCGCGCCCGTCTCCGCCTGCGCCCCAGCAGGCAGCGTGATGACGCTCGATGAACCACCGCACACGCGAGGCCCTCCCCTCCCCTCCCCGACGGCACCCCGGCGCGAGTCCACACCAGCCCGGGCCGGGGGCACGATCCGCCCGGCACGTCGCAACGCATCACCTCGGACTTCAGCTCGTCACCTGGCATCCCCTATGCCGAGCGGCCCATCACGCCACCGGCCAGATCGCCGGGAGGTGCCCGGCCAGTTGCCCGGCGCCTCCCGCGATCGACGGATACGGCCCGCGGACGGACCACGCAGTCGGTAGCCCATCCATCCCGCTTCCGCGACCAGGCCGCTGAGCGCTTCTACCCGTCCAGGCAACGCCGTCGTGCCCACGACCAGGGCTTCGCGGCCGACCCAGCTCCGTCCCTGGTCGCCGTCCCCCGCACCAGCGTGGCGACATGACCTTACGCAGACCCGCTCGATGACGACCTCGCCGCAGCCACAAACACGCTGGGGCACGACCCACCTGCAGTGAGCCCTTCCGCATGCCTGCCCCTCCTTGGGCGGCCAGCGTCCCCCTCCCCGCCCTGTGAAGGAGATGTGCCTGCATGAGCGAAGAACAAGAACTCGGCGTCTCGAAGCTCGAGATCGCCCTGGTCATGCGCCGGCTGTTCATGGCCGCCCGTCTCATGGAACACCCATGGTCTCGCGTCCTGACGGGGGTGTTCATCCTCGGCGCCGCGCTGCTTTGCCTCAGCGTTCTCGCCGCGTCCCATCTCCCCGAGAACCTGCCGCCGCTGCCCACGAGCAGTGCCGCGAAAGCCATGGCCATTCTCGGTTTCCTGCGTAGCCGCCGCAAACGGGCAAGCGGGGCTCTCCCCCCGCACGCAGACGCCAGCCGGGAAGGCACCGGTAGTGGCGGCGTCCCCGTCACGCTGTGGCACAACCTGCACCCCGACCGGCAGCTGGGCTGGCAATCTGGCCATCCCATGGCCCCAGTCTTCACCTTCACCCTGCCCGCCCGGCCACTGCGTAACGGCAGGGACACGCGCGGAGATCTGGACGATGTGCTCACCCGCTTCGCCTTCACCGCCGACCCTGGCGCCGACGACGATCTGCGCCGGTACCAGCGGTCCGGGCTACGCCCGCTGGACGTCGGCGATGTCATCGGCATCGCCGACAGGCTGCCAGGTCAGGGAGCCCGCACCGCCGCAGACGGCCAGCGGTGGGACGACTCAGGCTTCAGCTACTCCCGCTGGCACCTGAGCCCGACCGGATGGCACCCCGTTCCCGGCTTGCTGGCCGCACATCTAGCCGAAAACGACACCTTTCTCCCCACGCCGCCGTACGACGCCTACGACCTCATCGCCAGTGCTGTCGCGCCGTGGAAGATGCCCTCTCAGTACCCGTGATCCCGTTTCCGGCGGCCTGTTCGGGAGCTTTTGGGCGTCTTGCTTTGAGGAGGCGTTTGTGACGTGCTGAACGACGGCTTGGAAGGCGCATGGTGGCGTTACCTCTGATCGAGGCCCTGCACGAGGGGAGCTGAGTTGCTGACCAGGACGGCGGTCTGCCGCGTCAAGTCCCCCTACGGTGCACCGGTGCCGCGCTACCCGGTAGCAAAAGGGCGCGAGCGTGACCGCCACGAGTCGGCGACGGTGACCCGCCTGTGCCCGACCTGCCGGGCCACTACCTGGCGGCCGACGATACGGTGCGCACCCTGTGGATCGAGAACGGGTGACGATCGAGCAGGTCCACGCCGCGGACAATCTCGCCCCGGCAGGCACGCGCTGATGGAGGACACCGAAACAGCACGCCGGGCCGAGGAACAGGGCCGAGAGCCCCTGTTAAGGGGCGCGCCCGATTCGAGGCCGCCTGTGAAGACGTTGCCCGCCGATCAGACCGGCCCGTTCGCCACCGCGCTGGCTGGGCTGGTTGCCCTTGCAGGCGCGCCGGTTCGACCGTCAGGGCGGGTTCGTCACTCTGCCGGAGCAGGCTGACGCCCTGGACCGGCCTGTCCCGGCCAGTCAGTGACGCCTGAACCCCGCCGCCCTCGGACCCGCTCCTGGGATGTGATCAAGGCCCGCGCATCGCGCGAGCCTACGATCCGTTCCAGGAGCGGGGCTGGGATCATGCGGTGGGAGCCCGTAGAAGTTCGATCTCGATGGCGAGCACCCCAAGCGCTTCCTTCTCCGGGCCGTACATGCGGCGGATGGTGACCAGCTGCTGCTCGCGCGGGCTGTCGGGGTTGACGTTGGCCGGACCCTCGGCATCGAGCATCTCCTCGAACGAGGCGTACCGGCTCACACGTTTGCCCGGGTGAGGGCGTCGTCTCGCCCACAGACGAACCGGATGTGATCCCCGGCCGCGAGGTTGCGGAGGTTCGGGTACTGCACGCGGACCTCGATGGTCTTGCGGCCGGCGGCGACCAGGTCGAAGTAGCGGCGGTAGAGGTTCATCTCGCGGGCGCGCACGCCCATGGAGCTGTGCGCACGGGCGGTCATGATCCTGTCCCATTCGGCGGTGGTGTAGCTGCGGTAGAAGTGCTAGGGGCCGGCGAGCATGCGGCCGACCAGCCCAACCATGGCCGCGACGAAGGAGCCGATGTCGCCGGGCCAGATGGTGATGTCGCGCATCCAGGGGCGGCCGTCGGGCGGCGGCACCTAGCCGTCACGATTGCCATCCCGATCCTGATCCCGTGCTGTCCACCTATTTCTTAGGCAGCGCCATCAGCAGCTTGCGCGGCGGGAACTCATCGCGGAGGACCCGGCGGAAGACGTTTCGGCCGTTGCGCACTGCACAACATCGTTGCACGTTTCCTCATTGCTACCGCGGCCCACGCGCCGACGATGGATCCGCTGACAGGTGGAGCATGCCGCGCAACCTCTTCGCTCCGGAAGGCCAAGCCGCGCTACGCGCGATCGCCCTCCGGGCGAGCCTTCCTGCACTCCGACGTTCCGCGGCCGTCCGAAATCAGTCAGCAGGAACCTCCCACGCCCACCGGCAAAAGCGGAGCTGATCAAGACCTGAGCACACGCACGCGCAGGAGACGGCTCCGCAATCAACCGTAGCGCTTGGGCACACCACCACCTGTCCGCCGACGCGCGGCGACCGAACGATCCGGCCATCACGATCTTCGCCGGCCAGCTCGCTGCTGAGACAGCGCTCATACCCGACACGTTCAGGCCGAGGCGTACCGCACCGACACCATCGCAGATGACGAACCGGCTCAGGCATACCGTGCCCGCCGGCCGGCGCCCCTCTGCTCAGCGCCCGCGCGAAGAGCTCAGCCCACCGCGGACCGATGCCAGGCCACCTCCTGTGGCCGGCTGCCCCCTCACCGCTGCCGCAAGGCCGGCAGCGGTCCGCACCACGATCACGGAGTTCGAGATGACCAGAACCCAGACCAGCAAGCGCCGCACCAACCACGCCCCCGAGCCGGACGCTCCGGCCGCATCCGAGCAGGATCCGCTGTCCGGGCCGGACTACCCCGCACATGCATGGATCCCCCGCTCGCGGATCGAGCCCAACCCACTCAACAAGCGCAAGGACTACGACCTCAACGAGGACTTCCTGCAGACGCTGCGCGACGGCGACGGGCCGGAGGTCGACTTCATCGTCTTCCCCTCGCCGGACACACCGGGCATGTTCCGGCTCCACGACGGTCACCGCCGCTGGTTCGGGCTGCAGCGCATCGAGGAGCTGATCGCCTCCGAGATGCGGGAGGCAGGTCAGCAGCCGCCGCCCGGGGAACCCGAAGGGGAGCGGCAGGAGCCGGCCTACGCGTGCAGGATCAAGACGGAACTGACCCACGACATCGTGGGACAGTTGCTGGGCCAGGTGCGAACCGGCCGCCACGCCAAGGCGCTGAACGACCGGGAGACAGCCGCCGCGCTGTTCGAACTGGACGGACATGGCGTCACCCGCGAGACGCTCAAGCAGGCCACCGGCTGGTCGGCGCAGAAGGTCGCCCAGGCAATCCAGGCCGGGGCGCTGTCGGAGGCCAGCCAGGCCGCGATCGCCGACGTACGGCCGAACTACACCCCCGACCTCAGCGACTACGAAGCCTGGTGCCAGCTCCAGCACGACCCCGACATGGAAGCTGAAGCGCTCGCGCACATGAAGAACTCCGGCATGTATCCCGAGCATGCCGCGAAGCTGGTCATTCGGCAACGCCAGGAGAAGGCCACCTTCGAGCGGCTGATGGCCGAGCATCAGGCGGCCGGTATCACGGTCACCGACGGACAGTTGCCTGACGGGGCCGTAGAGCTCTACCACCTGCCGCGTGACGGCGACGGCAACGCGATGTCCGCCGAAGAACATGCGCAGTGCCCTGGCCATGCGGCCTACTTCCCTTCGCTGACCAGAGCGAGCTACTACTGCGCGACGCCGGCCCTGCACGGCTATCAGCCCGCTGCCGAGCAGCCGCAGGCCAAGGCTCAACTACCGATGAAGAAGATCCGGCAAGGAAACACCGAGTACCGGCTGGCGGTGGAGGAACGCCAGAAATTCTGGAAGGGCGCGCTACGCAGCCGAACAGACCCCGATCAGCGAGTGCTCCGTATCGTGGTGGATCTTCTCGAGCACGACATGCCCGAACCGTTGCGGAGCAAGTTCGGCCAGATCCACACCCAGGACATTTACACGGAACTCGTGGCTCCTGTCGCGGACAACTGGATCGCCAGCGCGCGTACGGCTCAACTGACCTGGCGGCTGTTCGGGCGATACGTCGCCACGATGGAGTGGTGGATGAGCCAGCGCTACTCCGACTCGCTGTGGCGATTGGACCGCAGCATGGCGGCGAGCCGACACGACGCCGCCCGATGGTTGCGCATCGCCGAGCAACTCGGCCACACGCTCGCACCGATTGAGCAGGCCATCATCGCCGGCATCCAGTACCTCGACGAGGAGGCAGCGGTCTGCGACGGGCTGGCGGGCGACGAGCAGAGGCCGGCTCCTGTCGCGGACCCGGATGAAGATCTGGAGAGCGGCCCCGGCGCGACCCCGATGACGTGAGCCAGACACAGGGCGACGGCCCTGTCAGGTGGTCATGCCGGGTTGCCGCCCGGGGTGAGATGAGACGCCAAGGTCGCCGACCCTCCTGACCCGCACCCTTGGACACGAGTGCCCGTCCGCGCGGAGAAAGATCACATCGTTACCAGGCTTGGCGGCTGCACCGGTGGGCCGGCAACGCCCCCGTCTGCACGGCCGCCTCTCCCCCAGAGCCCGGCAACAGCAGGCTCTTCGTCCCACGGACGCCTGAGCAGCGATGACGCGACACGGTCGAGCCGCCTGCGCGTCTTGCGCCCCGTCATCCGGTGCGAGCTGGCCGATCTCGTCAAGCGCACTGGAAACCACAGCCGGCCCGCTCCAACTGCCCTGCGGGATGCCCTTCGCGCCAGCAGCAGGCATCCCACGGGCTCGGAGCATGTCACGAAAGGAACCTTGCCATGCTCAGGCAGCATGCCTGCCAGCACCGTGTCCAGGAAGACCAGCCATGAGCAGGCCGAAACCCTCCAAGCCGGCGCCAGTCACGATCGAGCTGGCCAACGACGCCGAGGCCGTTGCCTCCCTGGAACTGATGCGCTCGGTCCACCTCGCCCTGCAAACCCTCGACCCGCGCCGCAAAAGAATCGAGGAGCTGAAAGCCGAGCTCAAGGCCGAACAGGAAGCACTCAAGGCACAAGAAGACAAGCTACGTCAGCCGATCGACCTCGTGATCGTGGCCTTGCAACCTCGCCTGGGCGCCGACGGCGTGGGCACCTTCAACGGCGTCCCTGTGGTGCGCGGCTACCTGAAGCCGGGCGCCCGCAAGTTCAAGACCGACGAGTTCTTCCGCGATCACCAAAACCTCGCCGGGTTGCGGGACGCCTACACCTCGGTCAGCGAGCCGAGCTATGACATCAAGATCCTGCCCGGCGCCTTCCCCGGCGGCTCACCATGACGGTGCCGGCCGCACCTGACCCCTTCACGGCGTTGTGCGCGGACATCGACCGCATCATCGCATACGCCAGCACCCACCAGCCCCGCTCCCTGCAGCAGCAGCTGGGACCCTCCGACATCGGCAGCCCCTGCGACCGGCGTCTCGGCTTCCACCTGGCCCGGGTAGCGCCGTGCAACTTCCCCTCCAAGTGGGAGGCCTACATCGGCACCGCGGTGCACATCAAACTCGCCCACGACTTCTCCCGAATCCTCCTGCCCGACGGATCTCCCCGCTTCCTGGTCGAGCAGAAGCTGGACATCGGCCACATCGCCCCGGACGTCCTGGAAGGCACCAGCGACCTCTACGACCGTCTCACCGGCTTCGTCCTCGACTGGAAGATCGTGGGCAAGACACCTCTGGCCCACTACCGACGCCACGGACCCGGCCCTCGCTTCCGCGTCCAGGACCACACCTACGGGCTGGGATGGCGCCGCCGCGGCTACCCCGTCCGCGGCGTGGCCATCGCCTTTTTGCCGCGCAGCGAACGCTACGACAGACGGGTCTTCTGGCACGAGCCCTACGACGAGGCCATCTCCGTCCACGCCATCCAACGCGTCAACGGCATATCCGCAGTCGTCCATCAGTCGGGCCCCACCATCCTGCCTCACCTCCGGCCGGTCGCCGACGACTGCTTCTTCTGCCCCTGGTTCCGGCCCGGCAGCCGCGATCTGACGCGCGCCTGCCCCGGCGATCTCGACCTCCCCCGCCCCGCACACACGCTGGCAGACCTCCACCCCGCACCCAAGGAGCTGGCATGACCATGCCCACCCCCGACCCGGCCGCCTTCCTGCAGACCCCGCACCACCCAGCCGAGCCGGGAGGCGAGCTGCCCTCCTACCCTCAGCCGGACCTGGCGAGTGCGGCGGCGGCCTACCCGCCGACCGGCTACCCCGCGGCGGCGCCTGCGTTCTACCCGCCCGGCTACCCCGCCGTGCCCGGCGCCTACCCGCCCGGCGGAGCTCACCACCCGCCCGCGACGGTGCCTGCTCCCGCACTGCCGTACCCGACCGGAGCACCCGTCTACGGCTCCGACTTCGCCTACCCGATGCACGCCGTGGAGACCGAGTCCCACCAGCCGCCCGACGCCTATGAGTTCCTCATGAACGGCTGGCCCTCGGTCAGCTTCGATCACCCCGTCGGGTACACCATCACGGGCACGATCATGCGCAAGCCCGAGGTGGTGCAGCGCACCGAGTACGGCACGAACAGGCCCATGTACTGGCCCGACCGCCGCCCTCGATGGCAGCTGAAGATCGTCCTGCTGATCGAGGAGTTCCGCAACGCCAACGATCGCGGCATCCGCGTCCTGTACGCCCGCTATCGCCTCAAGGACGCCATCCGCGCTGCCGTCGATGCCGCTCAGACAGACTTCCTGCACATCGGCGGCAAGCTGACCGTCTCCTATGTCGGAGATCTGCCGCCGAGGCAGGTGGGCGCCAAGCCGCCCAAGGATTTCGCCGCCTGGTACGTCCCCCCGGCCCACGACGGGAGCGCCGCGCCGGCCCCGCCGAGCGTGCAGCCGGTCAGCGCCAGCCCGGCGCAGCCTCGGCCGGAGAAGCCCGCTCCGCCCGCTCCGCCTGCACCGCCTGCACCGCCTGCACCGGCGGGCTACCCGGCTGCCGGCACGCCCGCGCCTGCCGCGCCGCCCGCTCCAGCCTGGTCCGGCCAGCCACTGCCGCAGGCACCACCCCTGCACCCAGCGGCTGCTCAGCAGCATCAGCCCGGCATGGCACCGCTGCCCACGTACGTTCCTTCACCTCAGCATCACGCCTACACGTTGCCGGCGGCCTAAGACCTCAACGCCGCGGCACCACCCGTCCGGCCTCGTGGCCGGGCGGGTGACGCTACCCGGCACACACCAAGGAAGGAGCGCTGATGCAAACCAAAGCCATGGGCATGGAACTGGTCTACACCGACGACAAGAGCAACAAGTTCTATCGCGTCCTCATCGTGCGCGGCGCGGTGATCGTCCTGTTCGGCCCCAACAACGGCCGCTCCCGAGGCCAGGCCAAGGTGCACCCCTACCCGCAGGCTGACGCCGGCGGCCTCATCAACGCGGCGCGCGACCTCGCCGCCGCCAAGGAACGCAAGGGCTACACGATCTCCCGCGACCTGGTGACGTTCAACGTCGACAGTGTTGATGTTCTGACCTGCACCGATGGCGACAAGGATCGCAAGGACGCGGCCATCACCCGGATCGTCACGCAGTTCCTCAACACCTCGCCCCCCGTAGCCTCTGCCCCCACGGGAACCACGCCCGCGGCATGAGCCCGGCCTCACCTCCCCTACCTGACCGACTCCTGGAGGTCCGTTCGTCATGTCCACACCGCTCGCCGATCAGTTCACCCGCGCCCGCAGCCAGATCGACAACGACTTCTTCAACCAGGGCACCGCCGCCCAGCAGGCTCCCCCGCCGCCCCTGCCGCAGGTCGGGCCCCAGCAACGGCGCAACGGCGAGATGTACTATCCGCGCCAGATCGCCGGCCACGAAGACCTCGCCCTGCTGCGCACCGCACGTGATCTCCGGCAGCACGTCCTGCTCGGCGGACCGGCCGGGTGCGGCAAGACCGCCTCGGTCGAGGCCGCCTTCGACCCGCTGTTCGACCCCGCCACCAGCCCAGGGCTGCAGACGCTGATCGGCACGGCCGAGACGACCGTCGGTGACCTGCTCGGCACCTACCTGCCCGACCGAACTCCAGGAGCGGCACCGGGCACCTTCACCTTCGTCTACGGTCCGCTGACCATCGCCGTGGCCTACGGCCTGCCCCTGCTCATCGACGAGATCACGCTCATCGACCCGGGCGTCCTGTCGGCCTTGTATGCCGTCATGGACGGCCGCCCGCACCTGCTCCTGCCGGGCACCGACATCCCCCCGGTCGCGGTCCGGCCCGGCTTTTGCGTGTTCGCCACCTACAACCCCGACGCTCCCGGCTCGATCCTCAGCGAGGCACTGGCCTCCCGGTTCGCCCACCATTGGCAGGCCGGCACCGACTGGGACCTGGCGCTGGAGCTGGGGGTGCCGCCGGAGATCGTGCAGGTCGCCCGCAATCTCGACGGGCAGCGTCTCGATCGAGACAACGGCCTGCTCGCCTCACCGCAGCTTCGCGACCTGCTGGCCTTCCGTGACCAGGTGACGC
Source organism: Nonomuraea ceibae (assembly GCF_019396325.1). GTDB lineage: Bacteria > Actinomycetota > Actinomycetes > Streptosporangiales > Streptosporangiaceae > Nonomuraea > Nonomuraea ceibae. Next base: position 57,402 of record NZ_JAHKRO010000017.1, on the reverse strand, counting down.
AGTTCGGCGTCGAGTACGCCGCCGGCACCTTGGCCGCCAAAGCCGCGCCCGAGGACCAGGACCAAATCCTGGAAGCCATCCAAATGATCTACCCCATGGCCGGCATCACCCGCCTGGGCGGCAGGTACGGCCGATGAGCCTCACCGACGACCCCGCCGCCCAGATCACCGCCCCGCCGACGACCCGCCGCCGATGGGGCAAGCGGCCTCAGCCTGCCCAGCCGCCCGAGGAACAAGCACGTGACCTCGCCCGCGCCCGGCTGATCGCCCGCCTGAACCAGATCATGCTGCCGGTCACAGGCCGCCCGGACGTCCTGGCCACCATGGTGTGGGGAGCACCGGACACCACGCCACCGGCGTGGTACGACCCCGCCACCGCCACGATCACCCTCAACGCCGACCAGGTGATCCTGAACGACGCTCATCCCGATCAGATCGACCCCACCCACCCCCTGCGCCGCTTCGACCAGCCGGTCCTGATCGGCGTGTGCGCACACGAAGGCGGACACGCCCGCTCGCAGTGGGACCTGAAGGCCATACGCGAGCGATCACCCTCGCCTCGCGTCATGGCGATCGCCACCTACCTGCTGGAGTCATGGGCGGAGGCCGGTCAGCTGCGGGCCACCCCCGGCGCCGCTCCCTGGCTGCGCACCGCGGCCCGGCACATCCTGCAGTTTCCCCCCACCGACCCGGACGCCGATGAGGACTACCAGCGCGCCCGCGCCCTGGTCGCCGCCCTTCTCGTCCTGGCCCGCGTCGACGCCGGCGTCCTGCAGCCCGGCGACATCATCGCGGTGGAGAGCATCGTCGTGGCCACGCTGGGCCAGCCCACCGTGAACGACCTGCGCGCGTTGTGGCAGCAGGCGCTGACGCTCGAGGACGGCGACGCCGACGGGCTGTGCGCCATCGCGCAGCGCGTCGCCGACGTCATGGGCTGGCAGGACGAGCCCGACGATCACCCCGCCATGCCGGGCCTCATCTGCCACAGCGGCGGCGCAGCCGGCGGCCAGGCCGGGGGGCTGACCGGCGGCACTGAACCGGGCAGCAGTGGCGACAGCCTCTTCGACGCCATCTCCGACCTGGCCGGAGCGGTCACCCAAGACGCCACCGACGCGATCAAGGCCGAGCGTGAGGCCACCTGGCAGGCCAACCGCCCCAACCCGCACATCCTCGCCGCACAAGCTGACGAGGCCGCCGAACGAGCTGCCGCCCGCCAAGCAGCGCAGATCTTCGCCGACCCCATCACCTGCACCGGCCCCTTGCGGGCGCTGCGCGCGCCGACGGCGGCCGAACAGGCCGCGGCCACCCACCTGGCCGAGCAGCTACGCCTGGCCGGACACCGATCCGCCGCGGTGGCATGGACGCCCCACGACGCGCCACCCGGCCGCCTCGACCCGCGCCAGGCGATGGCGGCCGCGGCCCAGCGTTCTCGAGGCCTGCCGGTCACCGCCAAACCGTTTCAGCGGCGGCAGCGCACCCGCGTCCCGCAGCCGTTCCTGCGGATGGGGTTCGCCGCCGACGTATCGGGATCCATGGGCAACACCGCGGACGCGTTGGCCTGCGCGGCCTGGATCTGCGCCCAAGCTGTCGGCCTGATCGGCGGCCGGACGGCGGCCCTGGCATGGGGCAGCACCGTCACCCCGCTCATCCGGCCAGGCGCCTCACCCAGCCACGTACCTGTCCTTTCCACCCCCGAAGGCACGGTGGTGCTGCCCGAGGCGATCCGCGCCCTGGACGGAGCGCTGGCGCTGTCAGAGCCCGGCAGCCTGGATGCCCGCCTGCTGATCATCGCCTCCGACGGCGAGCTGACCGGATCCGACGACGACGAGGACGACCCCGCCGTCATGTCGCAGAGCCTCATCGATCGGTTGCGCCGCAACGGCTGCGCAGTCCTGTGGCTCTGCCTGGACGGCCGCCCCCGCGTCCTGGACGGCGCGGTGCCGGTCGAAGCACACGATCCGGTCAGCGCCGCCCGCGCGATCGGCCAGGCCGCCACCACGGCCCTCCGGCTGGCCGGCCGGTGACCTCCCTCGGGAGCCGTGGTGCCGCCTCAACCCCGGCCCCACGAGGCGCCACCACGGCCTTCACCCCCGGGAGCCTCCTATGGCCATCACCACCTCTGGCCTCGCGCCGCTGACCATCGCACGCTGGTGTGCCGACAACGGATGGCCGGTTCACCCGCTCGCGCCCGGCGCCAAGATCCCCGCACGCAACTGCCGCACCTGCCAGGAATCCGCCCACGACCCGCGAGAATGCCCCTGCATCCGCCAAGGACGCTGGTGCCACGGCTTTCACGCCGCCACCACCGACACCGCCCGCATCCAGCAGTGGTGGCGACGCAATCCGCGCTTCGGGGTGGGCGTCGCCTGCGGGACGCCGTCCGGCCTGATCGTCATCGACATCGACACCCACGCCGACCTGCTACCGACGCCGAAGCAGATCCTGCCCGGCCTGATCCCGCCCGCGCACGTCGACCCGGTCGAGGTGGCCACCGGCTTCGACGCCCTGAACCTGCTGGCCCGCCATCGCAACGCCAACAGCCCCGCACACGACACCTCCACCATGCGGGTGCGCACCCCCTCAGGCGGCCTGCACGTCTGGTACCAGCTCCACGAACAGGACCAGTTCGCCTGCTCCACCGGCTCCAGCCCCTCGCGCGGCTCCAGACCCGTGCGAGCGCTGGCCTGGCAAGTGGACGTGCGCGCCAACGGCGGCTACATCATCGCGCCCGGCATCATCACCCGCGCCGGCCCCTACACCCTGCTCGGCCGGACCCGCCACCCCGCCGCCCTGCCAGCCTGGCTGCGTCACGACCTGATCCGCACCGGACACCGCCCCCGCGACAACCCTCCACCCACCCGTGGCCCTCGCCCGCCACGCGCGGACACACCAGACTCAGCCGGGCTGCTCGCCCTGTCCACCCTCCTGGCCGACGTGGCCGGATGCGCCGCCGCCGCCAGCGGCACCGGCTTCGCCGACAAGCTCAACCGGGCCGCCTACACCGCCGGCGGCCTCGTCGCCGCCGGACGCCTGCGCCACGACGAAGCCGAACACGCCCTGAGCCAGACCGCCACCCACGCCCGGCCGCAGCAGAGCCGACGGATCCAAACCATCATCCGCTCCGGCATGAACGCAGGCCTTCGCCACCCGCTGCAGCCCGACCATCACCGCTAGAACGCGCGGGACGACAGACACCTCCCTCCGCACCGGCCACAGCCGGAACCAACAGCCAGCCGGCCCGAACCGCAGCCCGGCCCACCCGGGCTGCGCCGCCTTGCCAAACCCCCGCACGCCAGGCGAGCAGGGGTTGCCCGACCACCAGGAGACGACCATGTCCATCCCCCCTGACATCACCGCCGAAGAGGTCCTCGCCATCGCCACCACGCTGGCGCGCCTCACCGACGCCAACGTCGACACCTCCCCTCTGGCAAAACTCGACGAGATGCCCGAGGACGAAGCCGTCAAGGTGATCGACAACATCTTCGGCGAGATCCTTCACGACGGATGCGACGGATGAGCCGCCGCGCCCGCCCCCGCCGCGCCAGTCGCTCAACGCGGGCCAGCCTGACCACGCCAGGCGAGCCACCCGGCCCGGCCACTGACGCCGCCCCGGAAACGCCGACCCACCCCGACCGAACCAGCCGACATGCCATACGCGAGGCAGGCGTCCACTACCTCAACCTCAGCCGGGGCCAGCTGTGCGCCGGGCACGTGCCCACCCCCCACTCCCTGCGGCTGCAATCCACCTGGTGCGAGCAGAAACGCTGGGCCGACATCCTGTGGACGCTTCGCCCCGACTTCTCCATCAACCTCGCGCGCGGTCCGGTGACCGTCCACGACGTGAGCGAGCGGCCCCGCACCACCCGAGCCCGCTGGCAAGGGCTGGCGTGGGTGCGCTTCGCCTGCGAACGACTGTGGGAAGGCCCCGAACATCCGGCCATCGGCCGCAACGGCCAGGACATGACGCCGTACTTCACCGGGGAACTCGGCCGCCTCGACGACCGCGTCAGAATCTTCGTCCGTTACTTCCACAGCCACTACCAGGGCCGGCCGCTGAGCCTCGACGTCTGCTCCGGCCTATCCACGCAGACTGCCGACGGCCCCGCTCTCCTCGCGCAGCACTGAGCAGCGGGCCCTCCAAGCCTCCTCGGATCCATCTCGTTCCCTGCGCGATACCGCGATCGGCTTGCGGCGCTTCGCCGACGTGAGCCCCACGGTCACTGGAATGGAGACCCGGCGCGTTCGATCATCACGTCCGTCCTGACCAGCTCATCCAACGAACTAATCCACGCCGTGAAGAAGCCGGGTCTCTGGCAAGCCGGTCCTGGTCCGGCGAGACCGATTCCACGCCTACCTGCTGCCGGATCGGCTTCACCTCACCTACACCTTCCAGCCCACCGGGACCTGGCGGCCACCTCCAAAGGCACCGGGCTGCACCAGCAGGCCACCCAGATGGCCACCGGTCTCCCCCAGGACGAAGGGCCGGACTGGATCATCGCTGAGATCGCCCCCTACCGGCCCCCACTCTGACGGAGACTTCCGCCTTCACCGCCCTCGGACCGGCTGCGTCCTCTCCTGCTGCCACAGGCCCTCCTGGACGTCGTCATCGCCGGACTGCGCGCTGCCGTGGCGGAGTACCGCGATCGCAGCGGATGCCCCGACTGCCGCCGCACCGGCGAAATGTGCCCAGAGCACTTCGCCGACGAGCAGCGTGCTGCCGCTTGCGCGGCCGCCGAACACCTCCTCGCCGCAACCACGCGGCCCGAGAGGGACCCGGATCAGGCTCCTCTCCTGATCCGGGGCGCCCCACGACCCCGTCCTGAGCGAGCCGAGGCACTCCCCGCCAAACGACCTCGACCCCCCACCAGCGTGACGGCCCGCAACCGCACTGTCCGGCTACCCGGCTCGACGACGCCCCCGGGCTCGTCCCGCAGGAACCGGCCGCCCTTGCACCGTTGCCGGTCGGCTCCCTCCCGGGGTCGTCACCCCTGACACCCGACCAATAAAGGAACAAGCATGCCCACCACCACCGTGGAACCCGGCGTCTACACCAAGGACGGCCAGGTATACGAAGTGAAGCAGAGCCGCCGCTTCGCCGGTTCGCTCACCATCAAGAGGCTGGAGGTGTCGCGCGGCAAGCTGCGCCGCCGCCCCTCCCCCATTCGCGTCGAGGATCTGTCCTCATCCAACGCGATCACCGAGGAGCAGGCCGCCGCGTTCGGTCACGAGCACGGCATCTGCGCCTGCTGTGGGCGGGCGCTGAGCGATCCCGAATCCGTCGCGAAGGGCATCGGGCCCGTGTGCCTGGCCAACCTGCGCACGATGCGAGGCGCGCGATGATCCCCGGCGAGGTCAACGTCGGAGACCTTGTTGGCTATCTGCTCAACCCCCAGCATTCGCGGCGCGCCGTCCAAGTCAAGGTCACGAAGATCGAGCCCGCGCAGCACGGCCTGCCCTGGCTCACGGTCGCCCTCACCAGTCACGCACTCAATCCGATCGGCCGGGGCTACAAGGTCGGCGACACGTTCTGCACCGTCAACGATCGCGGGTCGGAACTGGTGCCGTGGCGCGAGCCCCACGAGGTGGCCTTGCCGCGCTACGACGTGGCCGCCAAGGGCCGAATCGGGGTAACCCTCCCGGCCGACCACCCCTACACCCACCTCGCCGATTACACGCTGACCCTGGAAAACGTGCCGAGGTCGCGACTGACTGCCGTGTGCGAGGTCCTCAACGAGGTGGTGCGCGCCGGGTTCGAGTCGTACGCGGAGGCCTATCACCACCGCACCTACACCTTCAGCCAGAACGCCGGCGAGGTGGCGTGGCGATACACCCGCGACGTCGACCCCGACTGGCCGGCGCCAACCGTGCTTCTCGGCGGGCTTCGGCCGAAGTACACGGCTCGCCTGATCGCAGAAGAATGCACGCGAGCCTTCGACCTGGGAGCGGTGTCATGACCCCGCTCGACATCGACCCCGAATGGCTGCCCAGGCCCAGCGCGCCCACCATCTGCTCACCAACGGCAGCATGTGATCACCAACGCGCTCCGGCGCCACGCCGAGGCCATGTCCGAGGCGGCAGAAACCGCGCGCGCCAGCCACGCAACAGGAGCGGACACATCCCTGATCAGCAACCAGGGGTTCGCCCAATCGGCCAGCATTCTCGCCGACACCGCCCAGGCGGAACGCGAAACGGCCGACGAAATCGACGACTGGGCCGCTGCCGGCGCTCCATGAGCTACCTCGGGCACCGCTTCGCCCACGACCTGACGGCATGACACCGAGCCCCGACCTCCGCCCCGAGAGGAGGTCACCACCCCATGAACGCTCTCAGCCACCGGCCCGCCGCCGAGACCGTCCCCATCGTGGTCGCCGCCCCACCCCACACTCGCACTAGACAACCTGGCCACGAACCAATCCCCGATAAGGAGGACCGGCGGCGGCTCGCCGTACGGCACCAGGCCACAGGGCAGGCCCTCGCTCACACCCCCGAAGGGTCCAGCCGACCCCGTCCTGAGCGAGCACAACACAACCGTTCGCCCGCTCTGGATCGTCCAGATCTGTACGATCCGCAAATCTATGGCCGGGAAGTTCCGGCTCTATCTGGCCAGGCCGACGATGTCTCATGAGCTTCAGGCGTGCTCGGGTCCTCAAGCACACCCTGTCATGGGTCCGGAGCGGGCCCCTTTCCGGACGTTCAGGCACGTTCGGTGCGTGATCCCGCAAGCGCATTGCGTGGCCTTACCCGCTGGTCGAAGATGCCGGTATGCGCAGGCGTGGGCTGGTATGGGGCGGGGCCGTGGTCGCGGTGGCCGGGCTGGCGGGGCTTGGCGTCTACTTCGCGGAGGTGGGGCTGGCGCAGGCTGATCAGTTGGCCAGCGTGCTGGGCTTGTTCGTGGCGGTGGCGGGGCTCGGGGTGGCGATCTTCGGGTTGTGGGGCGGGCCCGGGGGCGGCAGCGTTCGGCAGGTGGCCAAGGCCAGGGGGAACAGCCGGACGTTCCAGGCTGGCCGCGATCTCATCCAACGCCCGTCGCTGCGGCCCGGGCCGGGGGCGGGCGACGGCGGCCTGGACTCCGACGGCGCGGATCGTGAGGGCTCGCGCCCTGTGCGGCAGCAGGCCAGAGCCGACGATGGGAGTCAGGTGCGTCAGGGCGGCCGGGACGTCATCGCGGACGCCGCCGCCGACGCTGACGACGCCACCGACGCCGCCGCTGACGGTGACGGGAGCGGGCGGTGAGTGCGGCCTGGCGGCCGCGTACGCCGTCCCAGCACGCGCACGCGACGGGGCTGGCCCAGATCTTCCAGGCCGCCGGGGACATGATCGTGTACGAGGGCGGGGAGCCGTACCGGTGGACGTCCTGGCCCGCGCCGGAGGCTCCGGCTGTCCAGGCAGCAGAGGCGGCGCCGGTGTGGAGGCAGCCGAGCGAGTTGCTGCGGGCGGCCAGAGCGGTGGTCAGTTTCACCGGCCGCACCGCCCTCCTGGAGGAACTGCGGGCCTGGCGGGACGGGGCCGGGCCGGGGACGGCCGGGCGGGACGAGGTCGCGGTCGAGCTGATCCACGGGCCGGGCGGGCAGGGCAAGACCCGCGTGGCCGGAAGGCTGGCCGAGCTGTGGCAGGGCGAGGGGTGGGTCGTGTTGTCGGCTCACCACCGGCGTGACCGCTCGGCCGCCAAGTCTTTCGCCGTCCCAGACATGGAGCGGGCGGCCGGGGTGCTGGTGGTGGTGGACTACGCCGAGCGGTGGGACACCGCCGATCTGCTGACCTTGCTGGGTGACACGCTGATCCGCGGGCGGCTGCCGGTGCGAGTGCTGCTGCTGGCCCGCCCTTCGGGCACCTGGTGGCAGAGCCTGCACGGCCGCATCCAGCGCGACCTGGGTGTGACGGCGACCTCGCGCGAGCTGAAACCGCTGGAGAGCGAGGCGGGCATCACCCGCCAGAGCCTGTTCGCCGCCGCCCGCGACCGGTTCGCCGACCTGCTGCAACGCCCTGCCGCACGGCAGGTGGCACCGCCGGCGGCGTTGGAGCGGCACGAGGCTTACCGGCTGGTGCTGAGCGTGCAGATGGCCGCTCTGGCCGCGGTCCTGACCGCCGGCAGTGGCCAGGACCCGCCCACCGATCCGGTGCAGGTCTCGCAGTTGCTGCTGGCCCGCGAACGCGACCACTGGGAGGCGCTGCACGATCGCCGGGAGCGGCCCTTGGCGACCTCGCCGGACGCGATGGGCCAGCTCGTTTACACGGCCACGGTGACCGGCCGCCTCGGCTACGCCGACGGCGGAGCTGCAGTACGAAGCGCTGCGATCGAGTCGCGTGAACACCCCGGACAGCTCCTGAAAGATCACGCGGTCTGTTACCCGCCCTCCGCGACTGGCAGCGCCACTCCGCCCGCACCGCAGGCGTCAGGAGGTGGTGAGGTTACGGTGCTGGAGCCGCTGTATCCCGACCGGCTGGGGGAAGACTTCCTCGCGTTGTCCAGCCCCGGTCACTCCTACGATTTCCCGGCCGATCCCTGGGCCGCGGACGCCCCCGCCCGGCTCCTGACCACACCCGGCGACGCGAGCGTGCCAGCCGCCGGCAGTGGCGGCGGTGTGCCGGTGTGGGCCCGGCACGGGCTGACCACGCTGATCGAGGCATCCCGGCGCTGGCCGCACCTGGCCCGGCTGCAGTTGTATCCACTGCTGACGGCCCACCCCGGCCTGGCCCTGCACGCCGGAGGTGCCGCGCTGGCCACGCTGGCCAGCCTGGACGGTATCGATCCGGGACTGCTGGAGAGGATCGAATCGGTGCTGCCCGCCCACCGGCACATCGATCTGGACATCGGGATCGCCGCAGTGGCCGTCCGGCTTTCCGAGCATCGGCTGGCTACTGTCACCGACCCCGCTGGTCGCGCCCGCATCTACGGCTCGCTGGCTCTCCGTCTGTCCTACGCCGGACTGCACGTCCGCGCGCTGGAGGAGAACCGTACCGCCCTCGAGCTCTGGCGTTCTCTAGCCGAAGCCAGCCGGGACGCCTATCTGCCTGGCCTGGCGATGTCGGCGACCAATCACGCCACCTTGTTGGCGGAGGTGGGCAGGCGCGAGGACGCGGTGCCGGCCAGCGAGGAAGCCGTGCGCCTGTGCCGGGAGTTGGTGGAGCTGAACCGGGATGTCTATCTCCCTGGCCTGGCCGCCTCGGTGAGCAATCACGCCATCCGGTTGGGGGAGGTGGGCAGGCGCGAGGACGCGGTGCCGGTCGGCGAGGAAGCCGTGCGCCTGTGCCGGGAGTTGGTGGAGCTGAACCGGGATGCCTACCTGTCCGACCTGGCGATGTCGGTGAGCAATCACGCCATCCGGTTGGGGGAGGTGGGCAGGCGCGAGGACGCGGCGCGGGTCAGCAAGGAAGCCGTTGACATCTACCGGGAGTTGGTGGAGCTGAACCGGGATGCCTATCTTCCTGGCCTGGCCGCCTCGATGACCAACCACGCCACCGGACTGGCGGGAGTGGGCCGAGGTGAGGACGCGGCGCGGGTCAGCAAGGAAGCCGTTGACATCTACCGGGAGTTGGTGGAGCTGAACCGGGATGCCTATCTTCCTGGCCTGGCCGCCTCGATGACCAACCACGCCACCGGACTGGCGGGAGTG
>NZ_JAHKRO010000017.1:0-47696 GCF_019396325.1 Nonomuraea ceibae | reverse complement strand
GGGAGTGGGCCGAGGTGAGGACGCGGCGCGGGTCAGCGAGGAAGCCGTGCGTCTGCGCCGGGAACTGGTGACATTCAACCGGGACGCCTACCTGCCCGACCTGGCGATGTCGGTAACCAATCACGCCACCTGGTTGGCGGAGGTGGGCCGAGCTGAGGACGCGGCGCGGGTCAGCAAGGAAGCTATTGGCATCTACCGGGAGTTGGTGGAGCTGAACCGGGATGTCTACTTGCCGGGCCTGGCCGCGTCGGTGAACAATCACGCCACTCTGCTGGCAGAGGTGGGCCGAGCTGAGGACGCGGTGCCGGTCAGCGAGGAAGCCGTGCGTCTGCGCCGGGAACTGGTGACATTCAACCGGGACGCCTACCTGCCCGACCTGGCCGCGTCGGTGAACAATCACGCCACTCTGCTGGCAGAGGTGGGCCGAGCTGAGGACGCGGTGCCGGTCAGCGAGGAAGCCGTGCGTCTGCACCGGGAACTGGTGGCGCTGAACCGGGACGCCTACCAGCCTGGCTACACGAAGAGTCTCACCGCCATGGGTTACGTACTGCTCTTCGGCTCCCGGTACGGCGACGCGGTCACTCCGCTGGTCGAAGCGCTGCAGACCTCGCGGGAACTGCCCGAGTACGCCCAGGACATCACAGAAACGATTGCTGACTTGCTGCGCCACGCCTATGCGAAGGATGCGGCCGGGGTCGCCAAGGAGTGGCGCGACATCACTGGCTCGGAAGTCCCCGACTGGGTCAGGCAACCACCAACCGGCCCAGGAGACTGAGAGTCGTACTCCTGTCGGCTGCGCTGTGTGCCCCTCGCCGACGCCTGTCCGGCAGGGTGTACCCCAACACCACACTCGGGAGGCCAGGCGAACTACGTCAAGTTAGGGTCCGTTCCCGGATTTATCGACGCCTGTCTGCTCGGATCTCAGAGTTCCACCACAATCTGGAGTGGAAGGGGTTACGGCGGTGCGCGTCGGCTACAGCAGGGTCTCCAACGTCGATCAGAACACCGCCCGGCAACTGGACGGAATCGAGATCGAGCGGACCTTCACCGGCAAGGCGTCCGGCAAGGACACCACCCGGCCGAAGCTCGAGGAACTGCTGGCGTTCGTCCGCGCCGGTGACACCGTGATCGTGCACTTTATGGACCAGCTCGCGCGCAGCCTGGACGATCTGCGCCGCATCGTGCGGACCCTCACCGGCAAGAGCATCCGGATCGAGTTGATCAAAGAAAGCCTCGTCTTCACCGGCGAGGACTCGCCCATGGCGACGCTCCCGCTGTCGGTCATGGGCGCGTTCGCCGAGTTCGAACACGCGCTCATCCTGGAACGCCAGCGCGAGGGCATCGCCGCTGCCAAGCAGCGCGGCGCCTTCACCGGCCGCAAGTTCGCCCCCACCCGCGAGCAGGCCCGCCAGCTGTGCGAGCGCGCCGCCGCCGGTGAACCCAAGTCCGCGCTGGCCAGACAGTTCCGAATCAGCCGCGAGACCATGTACAGCTACCTGCGGCCCCAGTCGGTCGCCGCCCCTGCCGTTCATATTGCATGACTCCCTTACGTTGGCGAGTTTCGTGAGCGGAGCGGGAACACTCCGAAACGGGCCAACACGGTGAGGCATGGCGGTCAGGGGGCCGGTCGATGGAAGCAGCCGCACAGGACGGTGACCCGCCCCGCTGATGGGCTTCAGCGAGGCTCTACGCCTGGAGGCGATCGAGCGTTGGCGGCTGCTGCGACCCACTTCGAAGACGATGTCCCGCTGGCCCAGGTGGCCGCGTCCTGCGGGGTCCCCGAGCGGACATTGCGCCGGTGACGTTCCGCCTACCAGGCCGGCGGCCGGACCGTGCGCAGGCCGCGCTCGAACCGCGGCCGGACGCGGATGCCAGAGCCGTTGCGGCTGCTGGTCGAGGGCCTGGCGCTGCGGCCACCGCGTAGAAGCGTCGCGGTGATCCACCGGCAGGCGGCGAGCGTCGCCACCGCACGAGGGTGGCCGGTCCCTGGCTACTCCACCGTGCACGAGAACGTCCGAAACCTTGATCCGGCGCTTGTCGCGCTCGGAGTGGAAGGCACCCAAACGGTACCGGGAGGTGTTTGAGCTGGTGCATCGCAGGGAGGCGTCCAAGCCGAACCAGATCTGGCGGGCCGACCACACCGAGCTGGACATCTGGGTGCTGGACCCCAAGGGCAACCGGCACGACCCTGGCTGACCGCGATCGAGGACGACCATTCCCGCGCGATCGCGGGGTAGGCGGTCAACCTGGAGACGTCCTCGGCGCTGCCCACCGCGCTAGCATTCCGGCAGGCGATCTGGCGCAAGGCTCTGGCACGTGCACGGGATCTCCGAGGTGTTCCACTTCGATCACGGCAGCGACTTCACCTCCTCTCATCTGGAACAGGTGATGGCCGACCTGCGGGTGCGGCCGGTGTTCAGCAAGAAGGGCCAGCGGCCACGGCAGGATCGAACGGTTCATGGAGACCATGAACCGGATGTCCCTGGCCCACCTGCCCGGCTACGCCCCCAAGGGCAGCAAGGACCGCGCCGCTCAGGCCACCTTGACCCTGCCTGAGCTGGATGGTGCGACCGGCCGGTTCATCCGCGAGGTCTGCAATCTGCGGCCGCATCCGGAAACCCGCTTCCCGCCCCAGGCCCGGTGGGAGGCCGGCGCGTTCATCCCCCGCATGCCCGACTCCCCTGGAGCAACTGCACCTGTTGCTCGGCACCGTTGCCAGACCGCGGGAGATTCACACCGACGGCATCCAGTTCCTCGCCTTGCGCTACATCAACCCGGTCCTAGCGGGCACCGGTGCTGGCCCATGACAAGACGCACCCTACCTTCGACAAACCTGGCAAGCCAGCCTGCTCGGACCCCGTCAGCTCGCGCTGGCGCTCTGAACGCGCGAGAGCCGCCACTCGGCTCCGCCCGCGGATGGTCCGAGCGGCGGCAGGACCGCCATGGCGGAAGGTGATCTACCAGGTCCTCCCCGCGACGGCCGGTGCCTCCTTGGAGGCCGGCGGCGACGGCGACAGCGCGTGCCCCGTTGGTGAGGGCGCGGTGCTGCCCGACGACGAAGCCGGCGTCGCCGGTTTGCCAGACGGCTGGGCAGGTGAGCGGCGAGCTCCGCCCGCTCGCCGTCCTCGCGAGGGCGCGGGAGCGGCAAGGTCTACCTCCTGCCGGATGCCCAGCGCGCGCAGATCCGTCTCGCTCCATCCCTGCTTGGTCGCTCTGGCGTAGCACTCCTCACGGGCGCGCGCTGTCTCGGCCAGCTTCCCCGCCAGCTCGGTGACCTTGCTGTCCAAGGTGTCGAGCTCGAGGAGAACGTCGATCCGGCCTTCCAGCATGGAACGGGCCCGGCCTTCAAGATCCGATTCTCTGACTTGCTTGCTGACGTCCATAAAAGATCACGGTAAAGCGCGTGTGGGCAGGAGGGAAGACCTTCGGCTTCTCCCAACATTCCCGGCTTGCTTCCGCCTCTGACGGTTGGGCTTGAGGCCCTGCCCCGGTCCCAAAAGGAGCATCGTGTTCGACATCACCCTGTTCGACCTGACGAACGACCAGTGGAACGCCGTCATCGCCGAGCACCCCGTGTCGGCGGACTTCGCCGTCAGGACCGTCGACGACATCGCCAGCGTGCTGTCGGCCGCCCGGGCCGCCCTGGCGGACCGCGACCCTGGCGATCTGCGGGCATGCCCCGCCTTGATGGACATCAACATCTGGCGAGTCGTCGGAGACGACGAGGGTGTCTTCATCGTCGTCGTCCAGGTAAGTCCGCATGCCGCGTGGGCGAGCAGGCCGCTGCACATCTGCTCGGTCATCGCTCACGGAGTTCGCGGATCCGATGCCGCCCGCGCGGCCCTGGAGCTCCTGCTGGCCACCCGCAACGACCTCCTGATCGAGACTGCAGCCGTTGACGCGGCCACCGACAGCCTCGCCGCCTACGCCACCACCCTCGGCGTACAGGAAGACGCCCTTGACGAGATCGTGCACGAGACCGCCAGCGCCGCCGCGACGGTGACGAACAACGGCGGCACCGGCACCCAGATCGCCTACCTGACTCAGCAGTACGGGCCCCGTGGAGCGCTCGACCTCATCCGGCGCGCCGCGCAAGCCCGCCTCGCCCCGTGCTGGCCGCCGCCGGCTGAGCCCCGGACCCGGCCATGATCGCGTCAGAAGCGGCCCTGCCGACATCGGCGCACCCTATTTCGTCCAAGGAGAACCTGTTGAACCAGCCGCTCATCCCTCGCCACGCCGACGAGGGAGCCTAGATGGCCGTCGTCCGCACCCGCACCATCACCCTCATCGCAACCACCGGCCGCGTCATCGAGGTTGAGGCCGACGTCGGCCACGGCCAGGCCCGATTCCATCTCATCGGGCTGTCCGACACACACCTGCCTGAGATCCGTGACCGGGTCCGGGCGGCCACCATCAACAGCTCACTCCCGTGGCCGAAGATGCGCACCACGGTCAGCCTTTACCCCGCCAGCCTGCCCAAAAGCGGAACCCAGCTCGACCTGAGCATCGCCGTGGCCATCCTGGCCGCGACGGGCGTGATACCGGCCGCCCGCATCGCCGCCACCTTCTTCCTGGGCGAGCTGGGACTCGACGGCCGCATCAGGCCTATCCGCGGCGTGCTGCCGGCGGTGCTCGGCGCCGCCGCGACCGGCGACGCCGTGGTGGTCGTGCCCACCGCCAACGCCAGCGAAGCCGCCCTCGTACCAGGCGTCCAGGTGGTGCCCGCCGACGACCTGCAGCAGCTGGTGACCTGGCTGCGCGACGACCGCCAGCAGCTGCCGCCCATCCCCGCCTCCGTCGCGCCCCCGTCCGAGCCGGAGGTCGACCTGGCCGACATCGCCGGTCAGGCGCAGGCCCGCAAGGCGCTGGAGATCAGTGCCGCAGGCGGTCACCACCTCCTCACGGTCGGCCCGAACGGCAGCGGGACGACGATGCTCGCCGAACGTCTGGCCACCCTGCTGCCCGACGTGGAGCCCCAGGACGCCTACGAGGTGACGGCGCTTCACTCCATCGCCGGGGCCTTGCCGCCACACCCGCCGCTGATGAACCGGCCGCCGTTCATCAGCGCCCACCACACCGCCTCGCCCGCGGCGATCTTCGGCGGCGGCCGCACCGTCGCCCGGCCGGGCGTCTGCTCACTGGCCCATCACGGCATCCGCTTTCTGGACGAGGCCCCAGAACTGCCAAGATCAGTGCTGGACGGGCTCCGTCAGCCGCTGGACGCCGGACAGGTCACCATCGCCCGATCCGCCGGCACCCTGACCTTCCCGGCACGATTCATCCTCGTCCTGGCCACCACCCCATGCCCCTGCTCGGTCCCCGCCGACGTCGAACACTCCTGCCAGTGCTCGACGGCGGTTCGCCGCCGCCATCTGGCCCGGCTGTCCGGAGCGCTCGGCGACCGCATCGCCATCACCGTCGCCCTCACCCCGCCCCGCCCCCAGAACGTCACCGCCCCCCGGGAGCGTCGCAAGAACAGCCGGGCGGTCGCCGAGCGCGTGATGCACGCGCGGCGACGCGCCGCCCAGCGCTCGGCCGCGACGCCGTGGCGGACCAACGCGGAGATCCCGGCCTCAGCTCTCCACTCCGACTTCGGCCTCTCCGACGCGGCGCTGAAGCCGATCGCCGCATCGGCGGACCGCGGCGCCCTCAGCGCCCGCGGAGCCGACCAGATCCTGCGCATCGCCTGGACCCTCGCCGACCTCACCGGAAAACCAGCGCCGGACCACGACGATGTCGCCGCCGCGCTGGCTCTGCACCACGGCGACGACATCAGGACATGACAGAGACCTGACCTGCTCCACGGCCGGCAGAGCGGGACCCCCTCCGCCGAGAACGCTACCCGGATCGGAACTAGGCCTGTTCTCTACTTCGCCAAATCTCTAGTGATCTTGAAGTGGAGGAGCAGCGGACCTGCGGCTACCACCCAGCGCACAGGTCACAGAGACCCGCATCCCCGAAAGAAGCGATGACATGGACGCCGACCTGCCACGCAGCAACTTCTACGCCATTCCGCCCAGCCCCGCGAACCTCCTGATCAGTGCGCCGACGGCTGAGGGGCCGCGCTGGGAACTGCACATCGCCTACGCCGAGGCCGGACCGGTGCTCCAGGCCCTCGCCGAGATCTGGCCGGCCTCAGCTGAGGAGATCATCCGGCTGTGCCGAAAGCTCGGCCTGCAGCACCGCCCGTACCAGGCCAAGCGCATCATGACGAGCGCGGACGTGATCGCCGACGATCTGCGGACCCGGATCACCTCCGGCGAGCTTCGCCTCCACCACCGTTTCCCGACCGAGCGCGAGTTGATCAAGCACTACGACACCAACACCGAGGTGGTCCGAGCCGCCAAGAGCCTCCTGATCGACGAAGGACTGATCGGGCGCGCCGGGCGCGGGACGAAGGCAGGGCTCACGGTCCTGCGTACGCCGGCGACGACCTCGGCCTGAAGGGGACACACGAGATGGACTTTCCCGAGGACGAGACCATGGCCGCTGAACTGGCCAAGGTAGAAGCCTTCGATATCCGCGCTGCGCACTCCGACGGCGAGATCCTGACGCTCATCGCTGAGGTTGCCAGCGCTCGATGCCAGCAGCTGATCGATTACGACAAGCCCCTCGGAGCTATCACCGCCCTGCACGTCACCCTGGAGCGGATCGCGGCCCTGGCCTTGCGTAGCAGTCGCTACCCCCGCTGAATGTTTCGCCGGGCGGAATCCCCCACCCCGGCTCCTCTTCCCGGAAGGACTGCGGATGGTCAACTCCTCAGCGAAATGCCCGTGGCCTCCGAAGGTGATGGAGGCGCTCCACCGGATCGACGAGCTCGTAGGCTGCCCGATCTGGCTGGACCACGTGGCCGGAGCCGATGATCACCTCATCGTGGTACCCATCGAGGGCATCGGCACCCTCACGGTTGGTGACCGAGACGGGCCCCTCACCTACGACCTCGACGATCGCCGCGGCTTCAGCGTCGCGCTTCAGGACAACGACGAGCACTTCGTGGGAGTCGTGTACTCCTCTCCCACACGAGATGTTGACGCACTGATCGCATGGCTGAGCACCTACCTCCACCAGCTGACTACGCCCGGCCACGCCGAGCCGGAAGACAGCGGCCATGGGCACACCAAGTAAGGCCGAGGCTTCAGCCGACCCCAACATCCTGATCGGGCACCGGCTCAAGGTCCACGTCAACCTGCACACACACCGCTGGTCGGTGACAGCACAGGCTGGTCCGGACAAAGGCCGGGTGATCGCCAACGTGCCCGCCATCGAGCTCGCCGACGTCGTCTTCAAAGTGTCCAAGGCGGGCCGGGCTCGCTCTCACCGGCTGCGCCATCGAACTGTGCACGCATGGGTGCTGGGCACCGTGACAGCGCTGCCCGAGGCGGTGGTCCTGGATGGCCTGACCCAGGTGACCTACAACCCGGCACCCGAACGGCCCGCGACTTTCACCGGCCCGGACGGCGTTCCCGTACGGCAGGCCGCCCGGGTGCTGTTCGCCTGCGCGCCGGACAACCCAGCCCGAGGCTACGCATGGGTGTGGCCGCCAGCTAGCCGAGGTGATCGTGACGATCAGCCGGGCTGAGCCGTTACAACACGCTGAAGCCGAGCTCGTGACAGTGGCCTGACCTGGTGCGCATGACGCCGTACCAGGTGAAGCAAGCCGAAGGCAGGGCGAGTTCCCTCACCCCATGCCACCAGCGCAGACAGGGCGCACGTCGGTGGATGACTTCCCCAGAGTCCTGTGATCCCCCGGGTCGAACACCGGCGCCCGCCCTGGGTCTACGGCGGACACCTCTGCGCGCGTCAAGGCCCAAACCGCGGCCTTGACCCACTCCGAGGCATCCGCCGTCCACGACAACCAGGCGCCGGAGTCCGGCCCGGCTGCCCTTCCGTCGATGGCGACAACGCCCGAACCAGGGAGGCCCCTTGTCTGATCAGGACCTTTTCGCCCGGCTCATCCTGCAGCGGATAGCCGACCCCGAGGACCGGCGCCTGGGCCACCTGGCCGCTCAGCTCACCCCCGCCGGTGCTGTCGAGGCGCTCCGCAGCAGCGCGAACCTGGTCCAGTACGCCCCGCCCGTGCACAACGACGGCGACGAAGAACGCTGGGCGAAGGCCTGCCGGCGATGGCGGTCCCGGCTGGTCACGGCCAACCCGGAAGCCGACCTTCAGGCGGGGCATGAACTGGGCGCCGACCTGGTGACTCCCAGCGACCCCGACTGGCCCGCCGAACTGAACGACCTGGGTGTGTCGGCGCCGCACGCGCTGTGGGTGCAGGGCAAGGCGCCACTGGCGGGCGCCTTCAGCCGATCCGTCGCGATCGTCGGATCCCGGGCAGCGACCTCCTACGGCCGGCACGCCGCCACCGAGTTCGCCACCGCAGTCAGCGAGGCCGGGCTCAGCGTCATCTCCGGCGCCGCGCTCGGCGTGGACACAGCCGCACACCAGGGCGCCCTGCTGACCGACGCGACGACCATCGCGGTGCTCGCCTGCGGCGTCGACATCGCCTACCCGCAGGTGAACAGGGTCCTGCTCAAGCAGATCCAGCAGCAGGGCGCTGTGGTCAGCGAGTACCCGATCGGCAGCCAGCCGAGCCGAGCCCGATTTATGGCCCGTAACCGACTGGTGGCATCCTCGCTCGCCACGCTTGTGGTCGAAGCCGCTACGCGCAGCGGGACCATGAACACCGCCACCCGAGCCCGTGAACTTGACCGGGTCCTCGCGGCGGTGCCAGGCCCCGTGACCTCCTCCCAATCGCACGGAAGCAACGACCTGATCGTCGACCGGAACGCTCACGCCGTGCGTCACCCGCTTCACCTGCTCAGCCTTCTCCAGACCTGACCCCCGCTCCTGTGCCCTCGCCGGGTCAACCGCTCGACGAGGGCTTCGCCATGCCCTTCCCGCCACCCGAAGGAAGCGCCACCCATGAGCAACACGCGGATCACCGCAGAGCAGGCGACCGCGCAGTACGGCAAGGACGTGATCTACACCCTCGCCGAATCCCGCAAGGCCATCCCGAGATGCGGAACCGACGGCCGCACCTACGACGCCAAGAAGCTCACGCGCCAGGTCAAGAAAGCCGGCAGGTAACAGCACCGCGGCGCCCGGCGACCCAAGCCCGCGCCACCATCCCCGGCCGGCCCTCTCCCAGCCGTCTCTGGACACAGGGGCATACGCGCCGCGTCCAGCACGCGAAGGAACCGCCTCCCATGAGCCTGCTCCGCCACATCCGCCACACCCGCGACACGCTGCGATGGATCCTTTCCACCCCCACCAGCAGCATCGAACTGCGCATGACCACCAGCTGGGCGGCGATTCTGCACCGCGGCGAAGCCAACATTCCCGCCGGGCGCCGGGTCGCCCAACTGTGGCGCGCAGCCGGCTGGAACGACGAGGTCGTCTGGCACGAACTGGCCGCTTACTGCGCGCGTTTCACCGATTCAGCCGACATCCCGGATCCGAGGTGCGCGTCCCTGCAGGCCAGTGCGGCCTGGCTGCGGTTCACCGCCGAACACGGCACCGCCGCCGACCTCGCCGCCGCGGTCCGCGCCCACCTGAGTGCCGTGCACGACCTGACCCACCAGCGATCTCGATAGGAGTCCACGTGCCCCATCACGCCATCGCCCAGCTCATCGGCGGCCGCAGCCACCAGTGCGACGCCGCGGCCACCTGGACCAACGGCTCTGTGCGCGCCTACGTCCTGCTCGACGGCATCGGCTCCTCCCCCACGGTGCGCGCCTGGACCTGCCAGTTCGCCGCGGTCCTGGCGCGCGAAGCCGCGATGCGCACCGACGCTGAACAGGGGCTGCGCGCCACCCACACGCTCGCCGCGGCCGACCGCCGCCGCATTGTCGCCAACGGTGGCGACAAGGTAGGGGCGGTCGCCGTCGTCGCCCTCCTCGACGGCGATGTCCTTCAGGTGGCCTGGTGCGGAGACGCTCGCGCCTATCTGCTGAGCCCCGGACAGCCGCTGCGGCGGCTGACCAAGGACCACAACAAGCGCCAGGTCGCCCTCGATCACGGGCGGGAGCCTGCCTCCAACGCCCGCAATGTCGTCACCTCCTACCTCGGCCACCTCACCGAGCATCCGGCCATCGGCACCGACATGCTGCTGCTGCCCGGCCCGAACGACCGGTTGCTGCTGGCATCGGACGGCGCCTACGAGCCGCTGGAAGACGCCGGACTCGTCCTGGCCACCTACCTGCAGGGCACTGCCGAGCAGGCAGCGACCATCCTGACCAGGGCCGCCATCGACCATGCCGATTCGCGCGCGGACAACGCCTCAGCCCTCGTCGCCGACCTCAGCCGTGTGCCCGTCAGACCCTCTGGCCGTGCCACGGCCACGAGGCAGCGATGATCGATCGTTTCTCCGGGCCGAACTGGATCCTGTCCAACTTCGCGCTCATCCCCGTCACGCTGTATTCCACGCTCGAGGAAGGCTGGATCACCTACGCCACCGCCGAGCACGCCTTCAACGCGGCCAAGACGCTCAATCCGGACGAGCGCCGCTGGGTCGCGGACGCGCCGTCCGACGATCCCGGAGAAGCCAAGCGGCGCGGCCGCCGGGTCACCCTGCGGCCCGGATGGGACACCGACGTCCGCTACCGCGCCATGGCCGCCATCATCGCGGCCAAGTTCACCCCCGCCTCCACTGTGGCCTCCTTCCTGCTCGGCACCGGCGAGGAGGAGCTCGTGGAAGGCAACACGTGGCATGACAACCACTGGGGCGATTGCCGGTGCGGCCGCGCCGTGTGCGCCCCGGCCGGCTTCAACCACCTCGGGCAGCTGCTCATGGAGCACCGTGCCCTGCTGCGCACCTCTGCCGGGCCGGCGCCCCGGTAGCACCGACCAGCACCCGGCCAGCCCGCCACCAGCTCACCGCCGCTGGGAGATGACAGGCGGCGGCTCGGCCATGGCTGGCACGCATCTCCGACACCTCCCTGGGGCTACGGCGAAACCGCCGCGCAGCGCCTCAAGGCCGCCCCACCCGGACGGTCCTGAGGCACTGGGCGGCATCCCGCCGTCGACACGAACCAGATGCCCAGGCTCCTCACCCGAGCAGCCCATCCACGACGCACTCGGAGGTTGAATGTCGCGTACCACCAAGGACCAGGTCATGTGGCGTATCAACAACGCCTGCCGCATGGGCCAGGACGACCCGGACCCCGACCGCTTCGACGAACTGCAGGCGAAGCTGTGGGTCACCCACCCCTACATGAGCAGCGGCCGCTTGCACCGGCCCAAGGCACGTCCCGATGTTGTCCGCGAAGAGGCTGGTGCCCCGAACGGCGCCGTGTCCGAGACGCCTGCCTGGCCGCCGCCCAGGAGTACAACGCCTACGGCCAGGTGGTCACCGAGCCGCCCGCCGTCCCAGCACCGCCAGGGTGTCACGCCTACGCCTAGCAGGCCCTGGCGGCTTCGACCGGCACGTGCCCGAGCAGCCTCGAGCACGTGCCGGCAGCCTCTCGACCCAGGGCCGAGACCTCCCCACCCCTTGACCACTTCCCTCTGTCGGAAGGCGTTGACGTGTTCGACCTGGAGACCACCGGGCTGAAGCCCGCCCCCACCGCGACAGCCATTGCCGTGATCACGAGCATCCACGCCGGCTGCGCCGCCTTCACCGGCTGTGCCGCCACGGTGCCCACCGCGCCTCCTGCCACCGGTGTGGTGATCGACACCGACTACGACCCTCCGAGCTTCACCCGCAAGCGGGGGTGCGACAAGACCGGAACCAAGACCGTCTGCGGCTGGAAGAACACATTCACGCCTGCGGACTGGGACATCACCGTCCAGTACGGCACGGCCAAGCCGCGCGAGATCCCTGTCACGGAGGCCGCTTTCCGGAGCTGCCCGAAGGGGGCTTACTACCCCGCCTGCACCGTCGGTCGCCGATAGCAGCACGTCACTCCGCGTGCACCCCACGACCTCGGTTCGGGTGGTGGGCGCACGCTCCCCTTCGGATCCCGGGAGATCGATGCCGTCACTCATCCCGCTTTCGTCCGTACCAGCGGAAGCACGCCTTGACCTCCTCGCCGCCTCCCTCACCCCGGTCTTCGAGCACATCTCCTGGGCGGAGGAGGAGGTGCAACTGGCCATGAAACGCCACCCATGGGCCGCCGACACTCTGTGGCACAGCTTCTCGCTCCTCAAAGCGACGAGGGTGCTTCTGCGCTGGGAACTCCCCTACCGGGCACACTGCCGTGAACTGCTCGATCGGGTCGCGGCCGGGCTGGACACCCGACCCGGCACCAGCGCCGAGATCATGTCCGTCGCCAGCGATATCAGCAATATCTACCCGATGAACGCCACCGGCTTCGGCACCTACATGCGCGCGCTGCGCCAGGCCCTCCCTGAGGTGTACGCCACGCTGGATCCCGTCCTGGTCGCCGAACGGCACAGCCTTCACGAGGCTCTCCACGGCGAACATATCGACGGACTGGAGGGCGAGGTGCGTCATCGGCTGACCGTCCACGATCGCAGCCTCGGCGCCATCACCTGCGCTGGCCGTCATCACGGCGAGCCAGCCGTGTGCCGGTATGCCAGCGCAGCTGACCGCGTCGATGCCGGCGGACCTTCCCTCGCCGACCCCTTCCGACCCGTGCTGGCCTCGGCCACGGACGGCCGAGTCCATCACGTCTACCGTTTCGCCAACGGTTATGGCGCTTCCATCGTCCGCGCCACCGACCGCTCCGGTGTTGAACTGGCCGTTGTCACCTGGGAGAGCACCGCATCGGCGGATAACGACTACCACGTGACCGACCAGCCGCCGATCACCAACGACGTGGTCGCTCGCCTGACGCCCAAGGAACTGACCGATCTGCTGGTGCATATTCACGCGCTACCCCGCTCGTTACCCGGCGCTGCACCAGCGGAGCTGACGGGTTGACCGGCGCGGAGATCGGCGCGGTGGCCCTGTAGACGCTGCTGACCGACCTGCCGGAGAACCGCGAGGGTCGGCGTCGTCGGCCCGCGATGCGAACGGGCACCCTCTTTGGCCGCTTCGGCGTGGGCCGCGCGGCACCGCAACCCCGGGAGGAGCGCTACTCGCATGCTCAAACTCACCAAGGAGCAAGCCCGCCGCCATCGTGAAGCAACCGACCTGATCGACTCCTCCCACACCCTGTCATACGCCGAGGTCGAGTTCGTGCTCACCCATTGGCAGGAAGCCTCGACCGTCACTAATCCGCTCGACAGCGCGTTCTTCACCCCCGTGCAGATGGCCAAGGACCTCGCGCTGTACGCATCCGGCCCCCGCGTGATCGACCTGTGCGCCGGCATCGGTCACATGAGCTGGGGCTTTGCCTGCCGCTACGACAACGACTGGGATCGCGACAAGCCGCCCCTGCAGCTCGTGTGCGTCGAGAAGAACCCGCACTACGTCGCCGTCGGCCAGCGCCTGCTGCCTGAGGCCACCTGGATCTGCGGCGATGTATTCGATGTGCTGTCCATGGGCCTGGGCCGCTTCGACACCGCCCTGGCCAACCCGCCGTTCGGGAGCACCGCACTCAACGGCCGCTCCAGTCCCCGCTACCGCGGCCCCCTGATGGAATACCACGTCATCGACCTGGCCGCGCACCTGGCGCAGCTGGGCGCGTTCATCATCCCGCAGGCCTCGGCGCCCTACCTCTACAGCGGCGTCCCGCGGACCGAACGCAACACCTCCGCTCGCCTGCAGCAGTTCATCCGCCAGACCGGCATCGAGCTCGGTTCGAGCGCGATCGACGCCACCTACTACCTCGACGAGTGGCATGGCCTACGGCCCAGCGTCGAAATGGTGCAGGCCGACTTCAGCGAAGCCGGACATCCCACCTCACAACCTGCACGGCCGGCTGCCCCTGAGCCCACCAAGGCCACGGTCCTGGCCGATAAGCCAGGCATGCCTGACCCGCTGTTCTAACCAGCCGGTCGCGCTGGCCCGCCGCTGCTCATTCCCCACGGACCGGCGGCGGGCCCGGCCCGGTGCCTTGCACCTGCCGTACCTCCCGAGCTCGTTCGCGAATCGTGTGGCTGCTGCCGCGCTTCGCCGCCACCTCATCTACCTACGGCTGACGTCCGCGGATCCGGCCAAGCCTGACGACGCCCAGGCGTCCCCCACCCACGGTCCCGCTTCACGGCCGATATCAGCCACCCCCTTCGCTTATGGAAAGGATCCCGTGAGCAGCCCTACCGCCATCGACCCGCCCGACTGTCGCTGCACCGAGTGCATCGTCGGCATCTACGTCTCCCTGGCCGAGGCCACTGACAGCCAGGTCGCCGCCATGCTCCGCGGCGACCTCGACAACCACACCGGTCTGACGTTCACGATCGCCGTGGTGTACGAACTCCATCCCGGCCAGAGCCTGGCACAGGCCCAGCCCACTGAGATGAGCGTCCGCGCGGCCGACAGGACCTGGGCACTCGACCCGTACCTGCTCGGCGAGCGCACCCTGGGCGGCGAAGGCAGCCGCTCATGAGCGAGCCGTTCACCGGGACCGACGCCGACCTCGACGCGTTGGTGGCCGATAGCCACACCAGCAACCCCTGCCCCGCCGCGCTCGCCCTGACCGCCCGGTACGCGGAACTGTCCGACCGGCTGTGGGTGGAGGACTCGGCGACGGCGCCGGAGCGCGCGGAGTACTGGCGGCTGGACCGCGCCTACCGCGCATGGCAGGCCGAGCACCGGCCGCCATTCTCCGGATGGGAGATCGAACGCGAGCCCGAGCGGTTCATGGGCCTAAGGCTCAGCCTGGCGGGCAAAGATCCCGTCCGGTGGGAAGGCGTAACCCTCGAAGCCTTCGATGACGTTCACCTCATCCTCACCGGTGGCGAACAGGTGACGCGGATCTTCACCGCCGCTCCTCACCGCCAGCCGCTCGGCGATGGCACCTGCCGGGTTCCGCGCTGGGACATCGCCCGCGGCTTCATCCACAAGGACCCCGTTCCCGAACCACACAGTGGCTGACCTGTGCGACGGTTGCGGCCAACTACACGGAGATCGCTGCCCCGTCCCAGTCCTTGAACGACCGCCCGGCCTGCTCGACGCTCATGGCGGACTCACGGCCCTCGGCACCGCGGTGGAGGACGCCGCCCACTACCTGACCATGCGCGGCTACCTGGACCCCGACAGAGAGGAGTTCCCCGCCTGGGTGCTCGCCGAACTGGCCGAGCTCTACCACGCAGGAGCCTGCGAGTTCTGCCTTGGACCTCTCACCGGCAGTGGACTGGCCGATCACTTCCTGAACCGCAAGCAGGAAGAATACGAACGCTCCATTCCCGTCTGGGCATGCAAGTGCGGCTGGGCCTTCAATGTGCTTCCGGAGCCGCGCGGCGAGGCCTACTTCGCGGCTCGCGCCGACAGGCTCCTGGGCGACCTGATCGGTTACATCAGGCTCGACCCCCCCGGCAGAAGGTCAAGCACTCCGACGCCTGCCCCGGCTGTAAGCGCACGTTCGCCGACACCATCGCCGAACAGCTCAACCCTCAGCAGGCACTGTTCTGACAGCACAGCCTAAACCACGGGCCGCGCTCAAGCCCGAACAGCGGACGCTCAAAGCGGCCAACCCCACCTCGGCACCGACTACAGCCTCACCCGCGTCAACCGCGCTGCGGCGAGCTGAACGACGCGCCCGCCGACACACGAAGCGGGACGAAAAGCGGCCGGGGTGCAGCGCCTTCCTGGGTTGTGCGGCGGAACCGCTGCACGCGTCAAGGCCGAAACCCGTGGCTATGACGCCCTCTGCGGTATCCGCCGCTGCCTGGACCCAGGCGCCGCACCCCGACCTCCCGGAGCCAAGCAGGGACAGGACAGCAGAAGGGATCTGGCATGTGGGACAGCTACGACGAGCAGGAAGCGCCCGGCTACTGGGCGCCCTGGGCAGTGCACGCACGCCGGATGGAAGCCTGCGGCCGCTGGGAACGTGAGCGGCAGGAGTTCTTCGCCGGACGAGGCTCCTTCACCCACGGTGCCGCGGCGCTCATGAGCGCCGAAGAACACAGCCGATACCTCGACATGCTGGAAGAGCAGCGGATCGGGGCGTAGATCAACGTGGCCGCCCCGCCCGGCCACCCGCGAGCCGACGGCCATCGGCCGGTCTTCCTGCTCGGCGCCCCGGAACCGAGCAGGCTGCGGCGCGAGGGCAGCGTCTGGGAAGGCAACGAACACATCCCCCTGTTCGTCAGCTACTCCCGCATGCGCCGCCTCCAACACACTGCCACGCGCTCGAGGCCCGTGGGCGCTGGACTCCAGCGGCTACATACACCTGCGCCGCCACTCCCCCACCCGCCGACGCGGTGGAGCATCGAGCCGCAACGCTACATCGACGACATCCGCCGCTACCGCGCCGAGCTCGGCCAACTGCTCTGGGCCGCTCAAATGGACGTCATGTGTGAGGCCGAGATACGGGCGAGCACCGGCCTGTCGACGCTCGAGCACCAACGCCTGACAACCGAAAATCTGCTGCTGCTGCTGCTGCTGCGCTCGCTGGCGCCCGAGCTGCCGATCGTGCCTAGCCAACGACCTGGAGAGAACCTGGCCCATGAGCCGCTCACCCGATGACCTCACCCGTGCGGCCCTGCTGATCGCAGCGGCAGGCGCCGCCATCGCTTTGATCATCGCAGGCATCTGTCACAGCCCCACGCGCACGGACATCATCACTGTGCGCGCGAAGGGCCGCGTTTGCGTTCCGCTGCCGTCGGCCCCACCGACCATCGCCGAGGTCCAACCGCACACCTTTAGGAACGCCGGATGACAGGCCCGGTGCTCCTGGCCTCGACGGCCCTCCTGGCTCTCGCCGCCCTCGCCATCGCCATCATCTGCGTCCGCACACGCGATCGAGCCGCCCATATCAACCGCCTCGAACTCGAACGGCACCAAGCATTCGTCGCTTACCTGCACGACCTCTCAGTCCAGCAGCTCAGCGAGCACCCGAGCATGCAGGTGGTGGAGATGGAGCTCAGGAACTTTCGCGCCCGCACCTACCCGCCCCCGAACTTCTGACCTCGCCAGGCACACTCCACCCCTAGCTGGAAGCGCTTGGTGACATGAACGTTCTCCTGACCTGTCGCGGCCCCGCCGCGCCGCTGAACCACCGCCGATGACCATCTTCTCGTCGCGATGGCCACGGATGCCCTCGACAACCGAGCTGGCCCGCGGGTGCGGACGGTGTGGGCACCCCAACGGGGGCCACACCCGGGGACGCCGTCACACCTCCTGGTCAGCAGGAGTGTGGGCGGCCCGCACCGACACCGTGCGGGTGACCGCTTCCGGCGCGTGCGCGACGCCCGGCTGCCGCTGCCCCGAGCGGATCGGCGGCCCATACAGGCCCAGCGCCGAGTACCCTGCTGCGCTCGAAGAGACCCTCCCCTTCCGCCACCGTGAGCGGACGGGCCAGCCGTCCTCTCGCCTGTACGGGCCATGCATGAGCGGACCCGGCCCATGCGGCCGAACCCCGACCACGCCCTATGCCGAAGGACCCCGATGCGAGCGCCACGCCCCCAGCCGCGACCACGCCAGGCTCCTTCCCAACGCCTCTGGAGCTTCCCCTGACGCACCAGCCTGACTCCGCAGCCCTCGCTCAGGTCCTCGCCGGCCTCGGAATCCGCCGCCGTGACCTCGCCGTCCGCGCCGCCAAGCCCTCCGGAGCGGCCGCGGTCGCCAAGACCGACGCCGCTCTCCACACCCTCGCCAGCCACGCCGCCGCCCTCGCCGGCCGCGGCTACGCCGTCACCCTCACCACTCACCGGTGCGGCTGCACAGCAAGCGCCCACATCGAGACGAGCGGCCCGGGCCGGGCCGAATCGACGCTCGCCGGCGCGATCCCCGCCTCCCATACCTGCGCGGCCATGGCGTTGTTCGACGCCACCGCGATCGAGGAGCGCCGGCGCACCGCCCTCGCGGCGCGTGATGCCGCAACCCTCGAACGCAGGCGGCCCCTCCACCCTCGACTGGTCCGACATCGTTGTGGATGTCACGCCTGGGACGTACCAGGTCACCTACCACGGAGCTGAGCGCGGCTTCGACCCCGATTCCGCCGACGATGTGATCTGGGCGCACATCGAGCGCAGCTTCTGACGCCCTGTCCCCACGAAGACGCTCAAATGGCTCGCCATGCTCGGCGTGCTCGCCAAGGACGACAGCGCCGCCGCACCCTCTACAGCCTCCTCCACGCCGACCTGGACCAGGTCAACGCCGCGTTCGAGAGCCCGGGCGCGCTCGTCCTCAGCTCGGACAGTGCCGTCATTCGTATCGACCCACCAAAGCCTCGGCCTGCTCAAAACGCCTACCGGCGGCTGCTACATGCCGACACCGCCACCGGACAACTCGGACGCTACAGCCACCGCCAGGAGGCATGAACCATGGGACTCATCATCTACGGCCACGAGGCTCTCGACACCGCCCTCCGCAACAACGGCCTCGGCCGCACCGGCAGCGTTCTCGGGCCGCGCGACTGGCCGCACGTGCTGGCCGACGTCGCGCCGCCGTTCTACGACTACGCCGAAGCGGAGCGCGGCGTAGTCCTGGTCAGCTCGCCCATGCTCAAGCTCTTCTCCGCCGCCGTGACGACCGGCAGCGACTTCGCGGAGATGGCCGTGCGCGCCGCCCGGAGCATCCGCGACACCCTAGCCGAGGACCGCCGTCACAAGGCCGTGTTCGGCGACGACCGGCACGGCCTCGTCTACCCGATCGAGTTGGAGAAGCATGTCGCCACCGGCGGTGGCTTCCCCGGCATCGACCCCGGCATGCGGCTCGCCGTGGCCCGCGTTCAGCTGCCGCACTGGATCCACCCCGATGCCTGGAAGGCCCTGCCGCGCGACACCCAGATGCGCAACCACACCACCGACTACGGCTGGATTCTCGACCAGATCAGCCGCGCCTGGAACGAAGCCTGACCATGACACTGTTCGCCGGCCCCGATGAGCACGCCGCCAACCCGCCCACCACATGGAAGGTCGTGCGGGCCGGCACCCGGCACTGGACCCACGCCACGGCCGCCGGCGTCGTCATCGGCGGCCGCTACGACCGCAAGCGCGACGCCGAGACCGACCTTCTCACGAGCTACGCGCGCTTGTGGGACCAGGAAAGCCGCTGGTACGCCGGAGAGCCGATCGACAACTGGCGCCCCTACGCCGAGCTCATGGCGGAGCGTCCAGCCCGCGATGCCTGGCGGGGCCGCGATGCTCCTGCAGAAGCTGGCGAGGTGCCGCATGCGAAGGGATCACCCCACGACCGTCGTCGAACTGACACAAAGCGTCGTCGACTCGATCGAAGCCGCAGACTCGAGCGTCGGTCGATGCGGTACGGCTGACCACCACCATCGCTCTGTCGTCCAACGACATCCAACAAGCACGAACGCAGGCACCTCACCATCCGGAATATGCACCAGCAGAACACCTTGGAAGTGAACCCGATGGATCAGCATGACAGCAGCGCCGAGGCTGTGAAAGCGTGGGAACGCGACCTGATTGGCGAGCCCGTCACCCCAGCCGAACGCGACCAGCTTGACCAGCACAAGGCCGAGGCGGCCCGGCGTGCGGCTGGAATCGTCGCGCAGGAGGCGGCGCGGCGCGAGGCGTGGCCCATGCTGCACGATGTACCGGACGGCGGCTCGGTCAACCTCGGCGACGTGTGGCACCGGCTCGGTGACGAACGGTTCGACATCGGCTCGTACGAGCTTGTCGAACTGCTCGCCGAGCGAGCTGGCGGTGTCGCGCGGAGGCTGCGCGCGGGCGTGCGCAGCCTGCGAGCCGGGCGGGACGGCAACACCTTCGCAGCCATCGATCTGGACCCGGTCAACCAGAGCGTCGAGGTTGTCGCCTGGTTGCCCCGCAGGTGCCGACAGCCGAATCGGGGCTGGTGGGTGCGCTGCGCTTTCGAGGTCGACACCGACGAGGACGACGAGGTGTTCCTGACCCCGATCTGGGGAACCGAGTTTGCCGTCTGCGGCAGGGGCGGGAGCACAGTCTTCCACGACCCGAAGGACGGGCCTCTCGGACGGATTGTCGGCCGCTGGTATCTCGAATGGCTCGGCCGCGGCGTCGTACGTGAGGAACTCGGCCTTGTTCCCGTCGGGCCAGCGCGCGTCGCTCTCCCCTTGAAGCACTTTCTCACCCGGCGTATGCAACTGTTCAGTTTGGAGATCGTCCACGGCGAGCGGCCGTCCGGCCGGGTGAGATTCGGCGACGCGGATTGCCCGATCGTCGCGGACGACCTTCCCGACAAGGTGCTCGGCTGGATGGCCGGGCACGGAGCCTTGGGCGGCGTCCTGGATGTCCACGTCCTGGTCACGCCGAACGACCAGAAGCCGACTGAGCCAGTCGAGCCCTCCACTTACCACGCCATCGACACGCGGGTGGGGTACTTCTTGGCGGAGCAGCCCGGCGAGATGCTGGGCGTGAGCAGCTGAGTGACAAGGAACATGTTCGGCGCGCCGTCTCACCCCCGCCGATTCCCAAGCCTGGTCCCTGACCACGATGGGCCGCTTCACCGACACCGCAGACACGCTGCGCGCCGCTGACCTCGTCACGTTGTGCACGTTGCGACTGGCCGGCACCAACTGGGACCGCTGCGGCGACCCGGCCGACGGCACCATCGCCGGCTGGGCGACGTGCTTTGGCCCGCTCGTCGCGGCCGCCCGCCCGCGCAGCGGCCGTTCTACCAGCAGCTGCTGGCGAAGCGCGGTGGCGATCCCTCCACCCTCGACTGGTCCGACACCGTTGTGGATGTCACGCCGGGGACATACCAGGTCACCTACCACGGTGCTAAGCGCGGCTTCGACCCCGATCCCGTCGACGACGTCATCTGGGCCCACATCGAGCGCATGCCTGACGCACCGCCCCACCGAAAGGAACACCATGAAGTTTCCTGACCGGATTCCCGGGACTCTCGCGGCCGCCCAGGCATGCCTGGCCAGCCGCGGCGGCAGCATCACCAACGCGCTCGACGCCATCGCCTGGACATACCTCGCGCATCAGGTCGGCCCTTGGACTTCGACCGCCTACCGCAGCACCCGTGACAGCGTCCGCGACTACGCCGCGCACATCTACGACATGCTCGACGGCTACCGCTCCGATGCCTCCTTCGACGACCTGAAAGACGAGCACCACGACGAGTTTCTGCGCTCCGTCGCCGCCAGTTTCCACGAGGTCGGCAACTTGCCGGCCGACCCGATCACGCTGGCTGACCACCTGCTGACCGGACTGCGGATGGCCAGGGAACTGGTCGACCAGCACGGCACCCTCTTCCGCTCAGCCGCCGACAGCACCCAAAGCGCGTTGTTCGCATTGCTGCTCACGCAGTCGATCGAGCCGAAGCTCGCGCTGGAGTCGATCGGGTACGCGCTAGAGACCGGCGTGAGCGTCCACGAGGCCGTCGCGTACATGGACGGACAGCTGTGACGCGGAGCCGAGCAGGGGCTATCCCCACCGACACGTCCGACCCCGTTGCCGCATTGGTGGAAAGCGGCCTGCACACCCTTACCGCCACGTGGCCGTGGCACGTCCGCATCGACCCGCGCCGCCGCCGTATCGGCTTGATCGTCGAACGTGATGCTTCGGTCATCGTGGCGATCCCGCCGGGGGTCTCCCCGCAGCAGGTCACCGAGGTGGTCGCGGGCCAGGTCAACTGGATCGCCCGCCGGGTGCGCCTCGCGCGTCAGACGGTTCCGGACCACCCGATCAAAGAGCTCGTGAGCGGGGAGGGGTTCCCGTGGCTTGGGCGCTCACATCGGCTGCGCCTGGTCGACGATGACGACGGCGAGCCGGCGGTCCGTCTGGAGCCCGGCCCGTCCGGCTGGCTTCGCCTCCAGCGCGCCCAGGCCCATGATGGCCAGGCCATCATCGACTGGTACCGCACTCACCTACAGGCGCATCTGGTCGAGGCCAGCGGCCAGTGGCACTCACGCCTCGGGATCCGGCACGCCGTCATCTACCGCACGGCCGACCTCGGCGAAGACCAGTCCACCGTACGGCTCGGCTCGAAACCGACCGTGATATTGCACTGGGCCGCCGCCCAGCTGGATCTCTCGCACGCGAGCTACCTGCTGGCACGCGAGCTGTGCCATGTCGCGGCCGGGCGGCGTCTCGGAAAGCGGGAGCATCAGGCGCGCCTGAACGCCTGCATGCCGGGCTGGACGAACCAACTCGACCAGATGATGCAAGACTGGCGTCGCACCTGGATCGGCGCCGTCGCCCGCCCCGCGATGCGACGCACGGACGTCAACCTGTACTGCCGCTTCTGCCAGAAAGCGATCACGCCGGGCACCGAGCGGGAAGCCGCAACCGTCGAGTACGGCACGAACCCCTGGTGCTGCCCGACCTGCCCGAAACAGCTGGCCTGAATGCACGCCTACCAGGTCGCAGCTCCAGCACACCCGCCCCCGCCGGCTCATCATTCCCAGGTTGGACGGCCTGGGCTGATCGGGGGATCCCGGCGCCCACCTGTGTTCTACCGGCCAGCCCCTCCACTCCGGAAGGCCTTCGCCGCGCTCCGCGCGGTCGCCTTCGGCGAGCCTTCCTCCGCTCCCAGGGCAGCCCGGTCTCGCCACTCCCAGGCGCTCGGGATCCTCCCGAGGCCAGCCACGGGAGGTAGACGATGTATCCCTCTGCCGAGCTCAGCAACCAGATCGAGGACATCAGCTTCAGCGACGAGGTCGACGCGCCGACCCGCTTCGACCTGACGCGGCCCGGTGACCTGCTCCTTGCCGTCGGCCGAATCATGGCCGCGATCCAGATCGGCACGCCGATCGAAATCTCGCAGGTGGACAACGACCGGTCCTACCCGACCCACCCCGCCTACGTGCCCCGGTCGGTAACAGTCTCCTGGAACGCCATGAACGACCGCTGGCTGATCACAGTCGAGCGCGACAGCGACGGTATTTCGATCAACTACGGGCCCACCGTCCAGATCATCGGTGCTTGACCGATCGAGATGACGAGCAACTAGTCGGGCCGGAGTAGAACGCACGGCCAACAGACGGCCGACGTGATCACAGACGGCCTGGAGGCGGTGCGGAGTACAAGGCCCGCCGTCTCCAGGCATTCCACTCAGCGAGGCCGTGCTGACCTCGGCGAGTCAGGCGGTCAGTGACAGGGGCCAGAGCGGCCACCACGGCTTCACCAGGCGGAGCGCATGGCGAACGCAGGGAGCAGAACCCTTCGGCCCTGGCGGTTTCGCCGAGGCTCCTCCTGTTTGCCGCACCTGCCACCCTTCGCAGGGGAGAACTCGCGCACAACGCAGTACGACGCTCACGTCGACGACCTTCCGAACCCTCCAGCGCTCCCACGGTTGGGTCAGAGATGAGTGCTGCTGGGACGAACGACTGCGTGCCACGGCGTAGCGGCCCCCACAGGCGCGGACCCGTTCACGAAATCCCGCGAGGTGACCACCTGCACGGTGCGAGGGCCAGCTGATCAGCGTCCGGCAGGTGTCCCGGCACCTGCCTTGGGTCTATCAGCGACCCTCCGCTCCGGAAGGCCAAGCCGCGCTGCGCGCGGTCGCCATCGGCGAGCCTTCCTCCGCTCCCGGGGCCGCCGAAGACGGAACTCCCAGGCGCCGGAGACACCCGGCGCCACCATCGCGCATACGGGAGTAGACGATGCAGGCAAAAGGGGAACGACCGGTGGAAGGAATCCCGCTCACCGAACGGATCTGGCGGGCCAAGCATGCCCTCGACCAAGCGCCAGGGTTCGGCGAGGAAGACACGCGGCAGAAGATCACGGAGCTTATCGTCGATTTGATGGCCTACGCGCACTCGCTGCA
The DNA here is from genome assembly GCF_019396325.1 of Nonomuraea ceibae. Taxonomy (GTDB): domain Bacteria; phylum Actinomycetota; class Actinomycetes; order Streptosporangiales; family Streptosporangiaceae; genus Nonomuraea; species Nonomuraea ceibae. Next base: position 23,965 of record NZ_JAHKRO010000017.1, on the reverse strand, counting down.
CGGGCAGTGGCGCAACCCCATCGAGACCGGGCAGATCCTCGCCCGGGTTACCGCAGCGACAGCGGAAATCGGCCAGGCCAACAACACCACCGGCTGGCACTACAAAGCGCCGGGTTTCGTGGAAGAAGCGGCCTGGCTCGTGGGGGAACTGATGGCCGAAGCCGATGAGTTCGCCGCAGACGCCGGCCGGCCGCCCAGCGCCCTGAAACTGCTGGCCCATGCCCTCCTCGATTACCAGGCCAACAGGCCCCGCCACCACCATCTTGGCAACAATGACTTCGAGGAACCATGGGGCCGTGTCCACGACCTGCGGAACCTTCTCGACAAGCTCAGATGTCTCGTAGGGAAACTCGTTCAGGAGCATCCGGACGCGGCGATAGAAGTCCTCAGCGAGGTGCTCGGCGTCTACACCAGACAGTAATTAGGCGATCCACTCTGCGTTCAAGGTGACACTTCTCGGGCCAGCGCTGGGTGATCCACTTTCGTTTACCCGCTGCAGGCAGCACCCTTGGTTCGACAACGCAACCTCCCCAACTGATTGACATCGAGGAGACCGATCTCAACGGTCGCGAGCGCCCAGAGCAGCTCCTGTCGTGTCCTCTCGGGCCCGCCGCACACTCAAGCACCGAACCTCTCCCCAGCTTCGCGAGCACATGAGCGACTTCAAAAGCCGTCTCCTCAGCCGCAAGAGAAAGACCTTGAGAGCTCCTGCGCGACAGAGCACTGTGCTCTGAGGCGTAGGCCCCACTCATCCGCACCCGTGTGCGACAAGCAGCAATCACAGGATTCATACGCATGTCTGACCCGCCCCGGAGGCCCCGCCATGAACAACCCCAGACAGCAGCCCGAAGTCCTCACCGCCGCCCTCACCAACGTGCGCGCCATCGCGCCGGACAGCGAAGAGGCCGAGTATCTGCCACTGGAAATCCTGTTCGACCAAAACGACGGCAAGCACACCGTGCAGTTCCCCCGGGGCTTACGCAGGCAGTTCCTCACCTCCGAGCAGATGCTCCAGGCCGCTGCCCAGCTCATCGTCGCCGTCGAGCGCGCCGACCAGCAGAACGATTCCCAGTAGTCACCCCATCCCGTCCGCGCCCACCCCCCAGCGACGCCGCCGCCGTTGCCACGCTGGCCGCCCCGCCAGCTCCCGCACGGGCGGCGGCTCCCGAAGCGCGCCATCCCTCCCGACCACGGGTGCCAAGGACCTGGCACGTCCCTATCGGACCTGGTAAGTCGCTGCCAAACCGGGCGCATTCTCATACTGACCTATGACTCCGCCCATCCGGTCGAGAGACGACCCCGCCGCCGCCCGCCAACACCCGCAATCTGCTGCGCGAACTGTACGGCCCCGGCAAGAGCCGCTACGAACAGCAGAGCAACCCACCGCCCTGACCGCCCGCCACGATCGGCCCCTCACTGACACCACCCGGGCATGGATCGCCGCCCGGCTCATCGCCGCTGTCGGCATCGCCTCGCTCGGCGACGTCGAAGCGTGCCGATGGGTCGCGCTCCGGCACGCCCGTGACCACGTGCACCTGGTGGCCACCCTTGTTCGACAGGACGGGCGGCTTCCCGAGATGCGCGGCAACTGGTACCGGATGCGGGAGACATGCGATCGGATCGAAGCCGAATTTGGGCTGCTTCCTACACGGCGGTCCCGGGTCTGAACCAGTCAGCACGCGAAGTGCCGCTACGAAGCGTGAGAGATTTTGCTGACATCGCTGTCGCGCCGACTGCCATCCGTTGTCGTTTGCCACTGACATTTGTGCCGCTCAGCAAATGCCGCCCCTCCCCGCCGGCGTGCCACCCCACCGGCCCGCTGCGCGGAGCAAGTTAGTAGAAAACTCGGAGTAAGTACACAAGCCGCGACATTGGCCGATTACGATCGCTCCTGACGGTGGTCATGCATGCATGTTTGATCGAGTCAAATAGCGTCAAGGGGTGGGAGGGGCCGCGGTGGCGGGACGACGAGGATGGGCAAACTCGCCGCGTATGAACCGCGTCGGCCCGCTATTTCTTAGCGACCTGGAGATGGCGTCCCTCAAGATCGCCGCCCGGCGCGAAGGTCTGGACGTAGGTGCTTTCGCAGCAATCGCAGCGGTGTCAGCGGCTGAGCAGCAGCTGACGCTCATTCCGTTGGACCGCCGCCAGGAGATGGCCGAGTTCGTGACCGCCCGGGTGGTGCTCAACCGCATCGGCAATGACCTCAACCAGCTGGTCCGCGCGCTTACCAATGGAGACGAGGAGTTGGCGGCTCAGGCGGTCCTGCGCTCGATCGGGCACGCAATCCGCAAGGTTGAGGCCGCGGCGGACCATATCGCCCGAAACGGGAAGCGGGATTGATCGCCAAGGTAGTGAAGGGCAGCCGTACCTATGGGCTGCTGAAATACTTGTACGGCCCCGGTCGCCGTGAAGAACACATCAACCCCCACTTGGTCGCCTCCTGGGACGGACACGAGACGGATCCTGCCGCCGAGCCCGAGCACATGCGTGATGCCGCGTTGTACGCGCTGGCGCAGCACCTGGACCGGCCGGTCGACGCCTACACGGGCAAGATCGGGCAGCATGTGTGGCACACCTCGGTACGGCTGGCTCCCGGCGATCCCCTGTTGAGCGATGCGCAGTGGGGGCAGATCGCGCGTCGTCTGGTCCTCGCAGGCGGCTTGGCTCCGGATAGAGAGGAGACTGGTTGTCGGTGGGTGGCAGTCCGCCACGCCGACGACCACATCCACATCGTGGCCACGCTGGTGCGCCAGGGACAAAGTCCGTACGACGCCAAACAGCCCGACCTGCGCGGGGACTTCTATCGGTTGAGGGAGGAGTGCCGGCGGCTGGAGCACGACTTCGGAATCCGAGTGACGGCCGAAGCCGATCGCACGGCGGCGCCGGCACCGAAGCGCGGCGAACGGGCCAAAGCGAATCGGCTACGCAGCGCTCAGATATCGGCGCGGGAGACGTTGCAGGCTCAGGTGCGACCGATCGCACTGGAAGCCAACAACGAGGAGGACTTCTTCACCCGGTTGAACAAGGCAGGGCTGCTAATCAGGCCGCGACGGCTGCCGTCAGGTGATGTCGGCGGCTACGCGGTCGCGTTGCCCGGCGATGTGTCCAGTGACGGGAGCTTGATCTGGTACTCGGGGTCGAGGCTCGCGCCGGATCTGACGCTGCCCCGCGTGCGGCAGCGCTGGACCACGCCGACGCCGGAGCCTGGGTTGGTTCGAGCCCTGGCACCGGACCTGGACGCACGGTCACCTTACGCCGAACACGTGCGCGTCGCGGCGTGGCAGGAGGCAGCGACGGCGATCCGGTCGGCCACCGCTGTGCTACAGCAGGCGGACAATCCTCATGCGGCCGCCACCACCGCAGCGCTTGCTGACCTGCTGACCGTGGCAGCCAGTCGCTCCCCCGCCCCGGTACGGCGCGAGCTGGAACTTGCGGCCCGGCAGATGGAGCGGCTGGGTCGAGAGCCGTGGCAGAAGTCGAACCAGGCAGCGACGCAGATGCGGCGGGCGATACGGTCGCTGCTGCAGGCCGGACACCTGCTGGGCTACGCCGACGAGAACGCTGCCGTGCTGGGGCTGGCGGTCGCAACCGTGCTCGCGGTGCGCGCGCTGCGCAGACGCATGGCCGCGCGGCACAAACACGCCCACGCCCGGGTAGCTCGCCTGGCGGGCGAGCATCTGCAGCACGCCGCCGAGCTGCTGGGCGCCCGATCGGCGGCCCGGGCGGACCACGCGGCCGCGCGCCGACCAGATCTGCAGCAGGCGTTGCGACGGGCGGTTGAGGGGCGAGCCGATGCGGATGCCATCCTCCGTGGGAGAGACTGGCCTGCGCTCGCGGGGATGCTTAGCCGGATCGAGCGACTCGGGCATGATGCGGCAGCGGCGCTGGCCGACGTCGTCGCTCAGCAGCCCCTGCGCCACGATTCCTCCAGCCCGGCGCGGCGTGACACCCAGGTGATTCTCTGGCGACTGGAGAACTGGGTCGCCAGCCGGCGCCGGGCGCCCACTGACCGCGACGACCGCACTCCCGCGAGCCGCGACAGGCCGTGGCCGGAGCAAGTGCAGCGTCTGGCGCACGCTGACAATAAGCCAGCACATGAGCGGCGCATGCGTGCGCTCCTTCGTGGCGCCATGCACGGAAGCGATGATCTCGATCGCATCTTCCGTGATCCCGCCTGGCCGCGCTTGGTTGCGGTACTGACCGAGATCGGCCAGGCCGGGCATGACGTCGAGGGTGCGCTGCGCTCGGCCACGTCCGGTCGGCGTCTACGTGAAGATCCGAGCAACCCGGCGCATAGCGTCGTCCAGATGCTGACCGGCCGGCTACGCCGGCTGCTGGAGGAGACGGAGACGTCAAGCCGGTCGACGCCACGTGCCATGTCTCATCCCTACGCTGTCCCGTCCTGCCTTCCGCACGGAGCGGCGGGAGGCGGCCTCCCGTCGGAGCACGGTGCTGGCCGGTTCGTCCAAGCCGACGATGACCGCGTCTTCCAGCGAGCTGTTGTTGCCGTCGTGGAGACTCAGACCTGCTCACCTCAACACCTGGAGCAACTCCTGTGGGTACGGCCGGCCAGAGCTAAGGATCTGGTTCGGCTGCTGTGTGAGCGCGGCGTTGTCGCCGTTGCAGACGGTGGCTACAGCGTCCAGGTCGGCGCCGATCAGTTGTCCGCCCTGCGTGATGGCATGAACAGGCGATCGGCTCGTGCGGCACGGCTGGCTTCATCCACTTCTCACAGCTGGCCGGTGCGGTCTGAAAAGCCAAGACCGCCGGCGCGCGCTGAGGAGATGCCTCCCGCGCAGCGGCAGCGGCGTTCGAGGCCGCAATAGCGGCGGTAGCGGGGTGGCGGGGCAGAGCGGATACAAGTCCAACCTGCTGGGCAATCTACACACTAGAGGCGTCGTCTTCGCACAGGCCTCTTGCCCATCTCACGTCCAACGCGCGTTGGCGCCATCGACCAATCGTCGCATCGGTCACTCACCGTGCATTTCGGCGCGCCTTTGTCGGTCCAGTATGAAGTGGTCGGGCTTGCTCTGGAGGCTGCGCTCCATGAACGAGCACCTCACGTCAACGGTCGGTGTGACCAACCTCCGGCCGATCGACGGCCCGCGCCCCGAGCCACACGGCGGATGCGCACTCCGACCGTGATCGGCAGCGCTCGAGTGCCTGCCTCGCCGTGGTGAGCTTCCAGGGCCGCCTGCGCTCACGGAAGGCCGAGGCCGCGCGCGGTCTGCCGTACGCCTCACGACGGCGAGGGAGCTCAGCCTCACTGCCACGACGATCAGCGGTCAAAGCCGATCAAGAACCGTTGTTCCAGATGATCACATCAGGCGGGTAGTGCTTCGCTGACGGGGCACATGCTCCGCCGGGCTGGCCGCGCCCCGCGGCCACGGCGAATGGACGAGAAGCGCCCGCGCGGCGTTGGCGGTGCTCCGGCGAAACAGTGCCAGACCAGTGAAAACCACGCCTTGGCAACGCATCGGATTCGGATGCAAGCAGCCGGCTCAACGACATCGTCTAGGCGTGGCTCGACGGCAATCTAGAAAACCTCGGCGTGTGATCCGTAAGCCGCTGTAGCGAACATCAGAGCTGCAGCCAGCCCCCGCCGGCTCTCAAAGCCGGAGGAAACCAGAGGGTCCTCATGGTGCTCACCAGCCATGGCACCGGCGTGTGCGTGCACCATATCCTGCCCGGCTTTTCGCCCCCCAGGTACCGGGCTTACCCCCTCACCGGGATCCGCCAACGAAGGTAGCGACCGATGAGCCTATTACCAGACGAAGGTGCGGCGGCGAAGAGGTAGCAGCGCCAACCATCGATTCGTTCTCGGCAGAACGGTCCTGTATCTGGAGTGGCGGCGTCGGCTTCGGTCATGACCGGAGCACGGCAACGACGACAACCCAGACTTGACTAGCAGTCAAACAAAATCCGGTCTATCACTTGTCAAGCTATAGTACATGCGAGGATCATGGTTCGATCGAACGGAGGATGCATGAGCTATCGGGACGCACGCGAGATCGAGCCTCATTGGTTCGTCCACGTCGAAGTGCCAGGCTGTTCAGATTCGCCTTGGTACGAAGTCGGGACGGTCGTTACCACGGAACGCCACGTTTACCTCATGAGCAAGCTGGGTCAACTCCTCGGAGTCGCAGCGTTGGGCGATCGAGTTCGCACTCTCACACCTGCCGAGTGGGAAGCTCTGCAGCACTGATGCCTGCCTTATGGAACGGAGAGCCTGGGGATGCTCGCTCAGCCTGAAATAGCGATCGTAGGTGGGTCCATCACTGGGCCGACGGCAGCCCTTCGCTTGCATCAGGAGGGATTTAGCAACGTTCGTGTCTACGAGGCATCGCCAGAACCCACAGCACAAGCGGGCGGAGCGATAACCCTAGAACACCCCGCACTCGGCGTGCTGGATACGATCGGTGTCCCACAGGCTGAGATTGTTCCCTTCCCCAGCGAGCGAATCGTATCGATAAAAATTGCGGACCGCACGGAGTCTCGACGTTCTGAAACCTTGTACCCAGGGCGCCACACCGCCTGGCATCTGATCAATAGAAGCCTTATCGCGCGCCTTCCCCCTGGCACGTTGCACACGGGTAAACGTGTCGTGGGGCTTAGCGTCGCCGCTGACGGGCGTCCCCAGCTTGAGTTTCGTAATGGAGAGCGAACAGCCGCTGACCTTGTCGTTTTCGCCGACGGCCGCCGGTCCATTGGTCGTAGCATTCTCGATCCCAAGCGGCTGATCGAGTACTCCGGCATCGTCGCATGGAGAGGACAGAGCGCCTGGGCACCTAAAAATCTGCAAGACTACACCCGGTATGAGCCCGAGTCGACACGTCTAGCTGTCTTCCCCATGATCCATTCAGATGGGGATCTCGGTAGCGACTGGGCCCTCTACATGCCCATGAGCGAAAGCCGATTTACTGAGGTGTGCGGTGCGCCCCCTACGCAACGCAGCTTCATCCTCCCCCACCAGATCAGCGACACGACAAAGCAGCTTGTGCTAGATGAGGCGCGCCGCATTCTAACGCCAGATGCGGTCCGCATGGTGGAAGCAACCACTAGTTGGTCTGCCGCTCCACTGCTGACGACGCAACCGCCACGACAAATGGCCTTCCCGGTCGGACGTGGCCATGCGGTACTGGTCGGTGATGCCCTCGCCCCCGTTTCGCCGTTAACAGGCCGCGGGGCAAACAACGGTGTTGAGCAGATCAACGACCTGACGGCCACTCTGGTCCAATGCTCCCGCTATGGATCGGATATCACCGCTGCCCTGCAAGGCTGGGAACGCCGCATGCTTCCCACTGTACGCTTTTCTCTGGAAGTTGGCCCCAGATTGGCAGAGCGCCTCGGACTGCAGCCCCGCGCGAGCGCAGCCACCCTCAGATCGTCGACTGCGACCGATTCTCCCCGCCGTCGTCCGGAGATCCTGAATACCGATGAACGAAGCACCTCTGCGACGGAATTGGGCACCAAGCGGTCGCAGCCCCGCGCCCGCTGACTATAAGACACATACCCGCAGAGGCAACACATTCGAGATCGACGCAGCAGCCGTTCTGTTCCTGGCCTCGCGCCACTGCGGCAAGTCGGCGTTCACACACTTGCCCGCGAACAAACTATACGCCCGGTACAAGGCCAGACGCGGCCAGCCCGGAGGACGCCGGCTCGGCCGGGCCGAGCATCACCGATCCAGCCGCCCTCGCCCTCGCTCCATCTGCCGCCGCCCTGGTAGCAGAGCCCCACGGCACCGCGCAGTTCCCCTCTGATCCTCAGGCACAAGGCCGCCCACAGGACCTGCCTGACACCGCACAATGCTCGCCGCGCACACTCGCCAGGCGCTGTTGATGGTCGCCCGTCAGTGCCGCGACACCAGCGCGCAGATGACGGCCGCTGCCGGGGCATTGCCGCATCGATCTCCCTCCAAAGTCGCGTTGACTGAGCCCGGCGAGGATCCGTTCTCCCGGCCCCGGCCCTCGGGCCCTCGGAGGGACATAATCTGCGGCGCAAGCATCACCTAGCGGCGGTCAACGCTCAGAGATCCGTCAACGCGTCGTGGCTGTGGCCCTCGTCTTGCGATGCGGGCGAGGCACGGACATGGTCCGGGAAGGCTCGGGGATGGACGAGGTCGGGCTGGGCTTGCCGCCCGTGCTCGAACGTACGGTGGCGGCTGCGGCGCGTCGTTGAGCATGCTGTCGTGCGACCTCATCGGCGCGAGATGCTCCCGCTTTGGCGGCCTTCTCTAGCCAATGCACGGCTTGCCGTACGCTTGCCAGCCCGGCTCCGGCACCGCCGAGGACCTTGCTCAGAGCCCAGGCATCTGCCGCAATCCGCCTGCTGGCAAGATCGGCAACGGTTTTGAGTGCGTTCTTGACACGCGGATCGGCCAGCACCTTGGCGCCGTGGGCGCCGAGCTGCCGCTCGATCGTGGTCCCCAGGTCGCGCACTCGCCCATAGATGTTCCTGATGCGGTTCCACTCCGGCCGCGTGCTGAGCTTCCCGGCATGCTGGCCTACGCTGGCCACAGCCTGAGCCACATCTTGCCGCTGCTGCCAGACCGCGCCGAGTTGTGAGGCTGGTAAGCCATGCCGGAACTCCCCCAGGGCAATGTCGATCCTGTTTCCGAAGGTGAGGTCCATGCCGAGATCTTGCTTCAACAACGCGAATTTCAGGCGAATCTCAAGGAAGTCGACCAGCACGTCGGGTGGGACCAGATCCCGAGCTGCCTCTTCCAAACCCTGACATGCGCTGTCCAGGTCAGCGTCGGGTGATGGGACTGCAGACATGGGCACGCCTCTCCTTCGGTGATGGCCGTGCGGCTACGCCTCGGCGACGTTGGCAGGGCTCGGGCTCTGGATGGCAGCCACCTCGAGGATGACGTCGTCGCGATGCCTGGCCTTTGCCACATCGGTCATGCACCGCCACAGCGGCCCGTCGTGGGCGCGCAGCTCACGCAGAGTTGGATCGAGATGGTCACGGTGCCACGTGCTTGGGCCGGTCCATCCGCCGGCTGCGGGGTCGGTCAGTTCCTGCCAGGCCAGCCACAGGGCGTGAAGACGTGCCAGTGCCTCCTCGTGCTCCCACCAGCGCAGGCACCACGGCGCGGTCGGGCTCGGTTCCCGGATGTAGGTGGGCACCAGCAGGTCATCCACCCACTGTTGGAGCAAGTTCAGCTCCAGGGTGAAGCTTTCGTCGGCCAGGCGCAGGATGAAGGTGGGGGCTGCGCCATCATGCTGCGTAGCGTCGTCTTCGTACACTTCGGGGGAGCCGGTGATGTCATCGCTCACCGCGTGCGCCTTTTCGTCGATGCTGGCGGGGGCGTCGTGCGCGGAGCTGGCCTGGGCTGCTGCGTCGGGTCCGGTGAAGGGCACTGCGTCGGGGCGGAATTCGACCCCAGCTGAGCTGCTCGCTGTCGGCCGCTGTTTGGCCGAGGCGGGTCAGCTTGCGCCGGGCGTCGTGAGAGCTGCTGGCCGTGTGCGGTGAATCGCCGTAGTGCGGTGGGCACGCTGACTCTCCGGTCCTGCGTGGAGGAGATCAGCTCTCCGGCGGCGCCGATGAACGTCTGCAGGTCGGCATCGCTGGCATGAGTGAGGATCTCCGTCAAGAGCGCTGTGACGTTCTCCTGCCTGGCCATGGCCGGGTGATTGGCCGGGTGAACCGGTGGCTCGTGAGGCCGTGCCGGCGCGGGCTGGCGATGATGCGGTGCGACTGCCTGGCGCCACCACATGAGCCCCACTTCGAGTTCCACCTTGCCAGCAAGATCGAGTAGGTGGAGGACAGGACGGGCGGAGGGCTTGATCAGACGCTCCAGAGAAGCAGTGGTGAGCGATCCTGAGGGGCGGCGATCCGATCGAGGTTGAGGGATGGTGGGCATGATGAGGCTCACCTTCTGGACGGTTCCGCGGGGTGACGGGAACGGTTCGTAGAGTGCTGGTGCTTGTCCACGGCGCGACGGGTGATGTCGTGTTCAGCGCGCTTGGTGGCGGCGCGCAGCCGGTCGGCGTACGGCTCGGTCATCCACGGCCGCAACCGGATCACGGCGGCGCGGATACCGGTGAGCAGGAGCAGAGCGGTGCCCTTGGACAGAGCCCGAACGTCGGCCGCGTCGTAGATACGCTCTTTACGAGAGGAGGTGCTGACGCTGCGGCCTTGGCGACTGTGGGAGACGCTGGTCTCCTTGATGCGGTGGTCGCCGATGAGCCGGCTGATTTTCGCGGCGAAGTCGGCGTCGTCCAGGCCTGCGCCGAGAATTTTGATGGTGGCCGCTCCCCACAGGGCATCCATGCCGGCTTGGCCCCATACGCGAGCGCCTTGCTGGTAGCTCTGCAGGATGGTGACGACGGGGATGCCGAGCGATCCCAGGAAGCTGTACAGGTCGGGCAGGTCCTCGATGGGGGCGATGTTGGCGGCCTCGTCCAGGATGGGAACGACTGGCGGGTCGTTGCGTCCACCTGCACGCTCAGCGGAGGCGATGGCCGCCTGCAGAACAGCGTCGGTGAAGGCGGCCACCAGCGGTGCGGCGCCACCGACGCCCTTCTTGCTGAACAAGTACAAGGTGTCGCATCCGGTGACGAATTCTTCCGGGCTGAACTGAGGTTTGTCGGAGGCCGGGGTGATCCACTTGTTGATGACCGGGTCGAGCAGGCAGGCAACCGTCTGGCCGGCGGTGTCGTATACCCCGCCGCGCGTTTCGGCGGGCAGCCGGCTGGTCGACTGCAGCTGACTGGCCAGACCGATGGCACCGGCCTGCCGCAGCGCCTCAACGGGCGTAGGGTCGGCGGGGTTGGCCAGCCACTCCAGGACATCGTGGATGGTGGCGCCGCTGGTGGCCGCGGCGTGGAACATGGAGCACAACAGGTTGCCGGCCGCCAGCGCCCAGTAGTTGCCGCGCTCGGAGGAGGAGAAGCCGCAAGCGATGAAGTGGCCGGCCAGGCGGCGGGCGCCTTCGACCGTGGCCGCGTCGGCCAGCAGATCCCACCACCAGTCCTGCGCGAAGTGGCCGATCTGCTGCGGATCGAACACCCACAGACGGCCGCGGGAACTGCGTGGCGCCCACGTCGTGGTGTAGGCGTCGGCCTTGCGGCTCGTGATCAGCACGGCGCCCGGCGCCCGGATGGCCATCGGCGCGACCAGGGCGGTGGTCTTACCGGATCGGGGGGCCATCAGCGCCAGATAGACGTCTTCCCACGAACCGCGCAACTCCACGCCGTTGTGCTCACCGAGGAGCATGCCAGCCTGGTCCGGCGGGATGTCCTTGGCCCCCGACAGCGACGGGCGCAGGCGGCGGGCCCCCTTGGCCGCTCCGCGCGGGGTGAATCCGCGAAGCTCCCGCAGCCCGGCCAAACCCTGGTGGCGGGACAACCATCGGTAGCCGGTCATGACCGCGGGGACGACGAGCGCCGTGGTGGCGCCGAAAGTGACAGCGATGCCGCTCCAGACCGCCAGTGGCGGCACTCCCGGCCAGTGCTGTTCCGTGCCGTCGGCCAGCCGCAGGATCAGCGTCCAGCTGAACGGCGGAGGATGCCAGCCGGCGCCGGTGGCCAGAGCGCCGAGCGTGCCGCCCAGCCAGATCATGGCGACGAGAACGAGCACGGCCACCATGCCCGTGAGGATCAGCCAGGGGGCGATGTCGGCGGGGTCGCTGCCTCGCCCGTCCGGGCTCACCGCGTTCTCCTTGCGCGCTTCGCATGCCGACCTGGTGGCCGGAGTGGTGCCGAGATAGTGGGGCAGGCTCGGGCGGTGTTCATGAGCGTCTCCGCATCGCCGCGTCGGTGTCGTACAGGTGCCGTTCTGCGTCGGTCAACTGCAGGCGAGCGGGAATGCCGACGCGCTGCCCGATTTTGATCAGGTACTTGCCACGGCCGGGATGGGCGGCGGCGGCCGCGTCCAGTCCCGAGGCGGCCGGGGAAGCCCAGGAAGCCACCAGTGACACCTCCGAGGCGGTGAGCGGCTTCTGCGCCGAGACCCTGGCCAGCTCGCTGACCGGCATCGCGGCCAGGATCAGGGTGTCGCAGCGCTCCATCAGGCCGCGGGCCTTGGCCCGGTCCTCCTCGGTCGGCAGCGCCTCCAAATCCTGCAGCGAGTGGGTGATCATCAGGCTGATCTCGCCCTTGGACCGGTTCAGCCTGGTGATGCCATCCATCGCGGCGACCATGCCGGGGCCGGCACGCAGGGCCCGCCACAGCTCGTCCAGCGGCAGCACGACCTGCCGGTCCAAAAGGCCGAACGCGCGCGCGGTGTCCACACTCGCGTAGGAGTAGGCCCAGGTGGCCAGCAGCCCGGCGGCCACCACCTGGTCGCCGGCCGACAGGATCGGTGACAGGTCGATCGCCAGCGCGGGCTGGGACAGATCCAGCGGCGCGGTGGTGGGCCGGTCGAACAGGCCGCTCAACGGGCCGTCACACAGATTCTCCAGAGCGGCGATCACCGGCCGCACGGCGCGCAGATAGGCGTTCTCGTCCCGGGTGATGAGCCGGTCCCGCAGCGGTTGCGGGCTTTCGCGCAGCACGGCGATGACGTCCGGGATCGTCGGGTCGACGCCGGTGGGCCGGGCTTCGGCGGCGAGCCGGACCGCGGTGTTGATCGCGGTGCTCTCCTCAGCGCCGGGACGGCGGGTCAGGCCGTGCGGGGTGGCCAGCAGCGCGTGCAGCAGCTCGCCGCGGCGGCCGTTGACCTCCGCGAGCACCCGGTCTCGCTCGTCGGCGACCAGACTGGTCAGGTGGCGGCCGAGCGGCCCGGAGTCCAGCGGGTTGATGGCGTCCAGGCCGCGGCCGATCCGGACCACCTGGCCGCCGAGCGCGTGGACCAGTCCGGCGTACTCGCCCTTGACATCGCCCGGCACGAGCAGTTGGTAGCCGTAGGCGACCAGGCCGAGGCACAGCCGTTTGGCCATCGCGCTCTTGCCGGCGCCCGGCTGGCCTTGGATCCACACCGACGGGTTGGTCGTCAGCCGGCCCACCCACCCGGGCGGGTCGAGGCAGACCAGCTCGTGCGCGAGCAGGTCCGGGCCGATCGGCACCCCTTCAGCCGGCAGCGAGCCTGCTTGGACGAACGGGAAGAGGCCCGCCACCTGGACGCTGGTGCCCAGGTAGATCGAGCCTGCTTCGACGTGAGCGGCACGGCCACGCGGCCAGCCCCGGCGTGGTGCGACGCGCTGCGGGTCAAGGATGAGGGTGGCGGACTGTGGTGACCGGCGTCGTCGCCGCTGGCTGCCGCCTGCTCCCTCGCCGTTGTTGCCGCGTCGGCTCTGGCTGTTCATCGTGCACGTGTGCGCTGCGGCGCGGTGGGGAGCGTTGGCGTCACCGTCCTGGGGTTCTGGTTCGCTGTGGGCTTGGGTTGTGTCGTGGTGGTGTTCGTGTGCGCGGTGGCCGCGAGGCTACGGACATGCGCGGGCTCGGGGTCGGCGGTGAGTGATCGCAGTTCTGCCAGAAGGGCGCGCAGCTGGCTTGGTTCAGCGCCGGCAAGAATGCCGGCCAGGTGAATGTGCGCCTGCTCAGGCATCGGCATGTCTCTGATGGCCAGGAAGGCCAGGCCGCCGGGCGGCGTTCGAGCATGCGGGGGCCGCGTCACCTGCTCGTACAGCGTGGCGAGCGCGGGAGCCAGCGACTGGAGCTCTTCCGGCGGCCGATGCCGAAGTTCGGCCACCTGCTGGTGTTCGTCGCTGAGCACGCTCAGGAGGGGAATCATGGTGCGGCCTGCCTCCGCGTGTGCGCGCATGTCCTGCGTCATGCGGGCGCGGTTGTCGTCGGTTTTCGCCGGACGTTTCTGGAGGATCATCGGCGTCTACTCCTCTGCTCATGTCGGCTGGATGTTGCGCTTGAGGGTCCGTTCACGCCTCATCGGGATACACCCCGCAGGGCAGGCCGACGGCGAATGCGGCGGCCTGGCCGCCGTAGGCCAGGCGGAGCTTGAGACGCGCGTGTCCGGCGGCTTGTTCGACCTCACGGCGGGCCTGGGCGAGCTCGGCGCGGCTGGGGGCGGTGGTGGTGACGTACAGGCTCCACTGGACCAGGCCCGCGCCGTGCGCTTCTTCGATCGCGGCGCGGGCGGCTCGGCTGGCGTCGGCGCGGTCGCGGGCGGTGGGGTCGCGGCGGGTGCGCCGCTTGTACTCCTCGCGGACGGCGGCGGCGTTGACTTCCTGCTCCAGCAGCGCGCCGGCGACGTCACGGGGTAGCGTGCGGTAGGTCAGGGTGACCCGGCGCCGGTACTGGCCGGGGCTGAGCAGGCTGACAAGCACGTCGTGGGAGACGCGCTGGCGCGGTGCCTCCAGCAGGACCCATGACAGCGAGCAGGAGCCGTCGTGCTGGTAGTGGTCGTAGCGGTCGCGGGCGTGCTCCGGGCGGGCATCAGCCCAGCGCAGCTTCTCCCAACCGGCCGAGACAGGTTCGGCGTCGACGTCGTAGGCGGTGCGGACGATGCGGATCAGGTCGGTGGCGCTGGCGCGGCGCAACACCTCGGCCCCGGCAGCCGAGACTGTCAGACCGCCCAGGCTGCGCAGCACCTCGGCGACCGCCTGCGGCACCTCGCGTGGTGAGCTCGCGCCGAGCGATGGATCGCAGGTGAGGCTGAGCCGGGCGCGCACCTGCGCCGAAGCGCGCGGCGCCATCGCCGTGAGCTCGCCGATCACCTGCTGGGCCAGCTGGGGGGCACTGGGGGACAGACGGCCCTGCACGTGGTCGACGAGCTGGGTCCCGGGCTCGGGCACCAGCTCGATGGTCACCGCGGCATGCTGGATGGCGGTGTCATCGGCCAAGCTGGCCAGCAGATGGCCCCAGTTGGAGATCTGCCGGTTGACCGTGGCCGGGTCGGCGAGCAGCGCACCGGCGGGCGACAGCAGCAGCGTGGCGGTCATGTGCCCGCTGCGCTGATTCCACACCACACCGATCCGGCCCCGCCCGGGATCCTCCACGTCCAGCAGCCGCGTGGGAGCCAGCACCCCGGGGAGGTCCCATCGCTGCGGCATGGGCGTGACCATCTGCCCCAGAGCGACGGTGTGCGTGCGCCAGTCCGCCCACCGCCAGCGCACCCAGGCCAAACCTGCGTCCAGCACCAGGGCACCGCCACGGCGGGCGACGGACAGCAGGGCCACCACCACCGCGGCCGGCGCCAGGAGCATGGCCGCGCGCACGCCGATGAGCAGACCAGCCAGCAACGGCGCGAGCATCGCCGACAACAGCATGATGGTCTGCCGGGTGTCCAACGATCCCAGCCCCAAGCTGCGCGAGCGACGCCATCCCCCGTAGGTGTGCAGATCTGTGGTGGTGCTGGTCATCGGCTCACTCACCCGTAGTTCCGGTCGACGATGGGGCCCGCGCCTGAGCCACCGTCACTGTCGGTGCGCTCCAGCGGATGGGCGCTCGCTGCGCTGCCGGCGTGCTCGGCGGCTTGCTCCGGGGCCGAGACGTGCCCGGCAGCGGCCTGGCCGAGACGCTCGGCGCCTTCCAGCGCCACGCCTGCTGCGGCACCGGCGGGCCCTGGCACGCCGGCGGCGCTGCTCGCCCCGGCGGCGCCTCCCGTACCAGCTGATCCCGCCGTCGTGGCGGTGGCGCCGGCCTGACCGTGCGCTGTCGCTCCGCTCCCTCCAGCCGGCGTCGCTCCTGCGGGAAGGTTGCCGGTCGCTGCCGGGGTACCGCGCGGATCGTCGGCGCTCGCCTGCGGCATGCCAGGTGTGGCGCCCGAGTGGCTCGCGCTGTGCTGCTCCGTGCTCTGCTGGGTGCGCTGCTGGCTGGCTTGGCTGTGCTCCATGCGCTGCTCGTGCTCGATCACTGACATGGGAGCGGCACCACCACTACCATCACCGCCGCTGCCGCCGCCCCCGCTGTTTCCCCGGCCACCCAGTCGTGAGGCGGCCATCCATCCGGCTTGGCTCAGCCAGGACCCAGCGCCGCTGCCGCCCGCCGCCAGGCCCAGCGGCGCGAAGATCTTCACCAGCGCAGGCATGGCGATCACTGCCGCCACGAACATGATCAGCGCGTACACCAGGCCGGCGACCTCGGTGGAGTCGCGGAACTGCGCGACGGCCGACACGATGATCAGCGACACGATCGGCTTGTAGGCGGCCACGGTCAAGATCGCCGTGATGGTCTTGGGCAGCCAGGCGCGGGTCGCGTTCGTGCCGATGCTGCCGGCGGCCGCGATGGGCAGCATCAGGGCCAGGATCGGGATCGTCGCGTTGCGCAGCCACAGCACGATGATCTGGATGATCAGCACCAGGATGAGGAGCGTGGCCACCTGGATGGTCAGCCAGGCGGGCAAGCCCGTTGACAGCGTCATGGCGGTGATCTGCTTGTTCAGCAGCCCGTTGCGGACCAGGTCGCCGAGGATCCACTCCGACAGCAGATCCGAAGCGCGCATCACACCACCGGTGACCGCAACCCCGCACAGGGACACCAGCCCGGTGATGACCAGCCCCTGCAAGGCCTCAAGGAGCGGCAGGCCCTTACCTTGAACCATCGTGCGGATCGCCTGCCAGATGAGCAGCAGGACGGCGATCATCATGCCGATGGCCATGGTCATGCCGTACAGGCTCATGGCTCCCTGCTGGTGCAGGTCGAAGCTGCTCAGGGTTAGCCAGAGGCGCAGGAAGATTCCCAGGAGCGTTTCTGTCGCTGCGATGATCAGCGCGGACAGCGGAGTAAGAAGGCCCTTGTTCAGGGCGTTGGCCGCCACGTTGGTGGCCCGCTGGCCAACCTCGCGCACCGTGCAGTGAGGAAGCAGAATCTGCACGCCGGAGCACGGGTCGGCTTTCGGAGCCGGTGTGGCTGGCGTGGTGGACGGGACAGGCTTGGGGGTGGACGTTGCCGCATGCGCGACGTCCTGCGCGGCGGCGGGCCGCTCACCGACCCAACCCGATCCGGCGACGAGCAAGGCCATCGACGTCACGGCGAGCAGGAGTAGCAGGAGGCGACGAAGCCGGGTGGGGCGGGCGAGCCGCTTGGCGTTCATCCCGGCCCCGCAGACTTGACGGCGGCCCAGCCGAGCTGGTTGAACTCGGCGGTGCCCAACTCGGCGTAGCGCAGGGCGGGCATCTGGTCGGCGGGCCTGCGGACGGCCAGCCAGTCGCCGCTGCGCAGGGCGGGGTGCCAGCGCATGTGCACGGTCACGGCCGCGGAGGCGCTGGTCACTGGCTCCTGCCTGCTGGCCAGCAAGGTGACCTCGAGGTTGAGGTTGACGACGACGTTGTCGGTGTCGAGCGACTTCCACCGCACGCCGGTGGGCTGGACCAAGATGCTGGCCTCGGGAGGCAACGCCGCCTCGGCGTCGACACCGAGCTGAGCCCGGAACCAGGCCGCCCCTTGCCGGGCCTCGCTGCGGGTGGCGGCGCGGCCGTCGGGGGCGATGTAGACCTGCACCGCCCTGGCAGCCGTCGCGGCGTCAAGGGTCCAGGCCGACTGATACAGGGCGGCCGCCGCCGCGGCCGCTCCGGCCGGGGAATGCGGGAAGCGCACCGGATACCGGTCGGCCAGCAGGGCGGAGGGTTCTGGCAGGTGGACCCAGCGTGTGGGGCGCACGTAGCTGGATGGATCCATGGGGTCGATGGCCGGGCTGTTCGAAGGCTTGGGCAATGGTGAAGTGCCGGCAGCCGATGGAGTGGCAGGCTCGGCCGAGGGATCTTGTGACAGCAGGCCCACGGCCGCCGCAGTCACGATCATGGAGAGGAGCACGCCGCCGGCCAGGGCACCGCGGGCACGGCGGCGTGCCAGCTTGTCCAGTTCGCCTGTGGTGGGCATCGGCTAGCTCCCGCTTGGGACGACGAAGCCCACGACAGACACGGCCGTCATGGCCAGCATCAATCCGACGAAGACCCAGGGCACCGACGCGGCGCCGTCGGCGGCCAGATGATGCCGGTTGGACTTGCCGAGGGTCATCTTGATGGCGATCACGCCAAGGGACAGCGCGGCCACCGCGCCCGCGATCCACTTGATCGCGCCGAGAAAGGTGCTGAAGTAGCCGGTCAGCTCAGGCGGCGGGGCAGGTGGAACGTCGGGGAGCTGAAAGCCGCCGCCGGAGTTGCCGGTGGTGGGGGCGGGGCTCGGTAACAGGCCGCCGAACTGGTCGGCTGCGGCGAAGGCGTCGTTCAGTACGTGCCAGAGATGGGCGGTGGTGGTCACGAATCTGGGCCCTTCAAGAGCAGAGCCCGCTGCAGCGTGCGGGCTGTTCGGGTAACACGGCCGCCGGCCCGCAGAGCCGCCGCGCGGTCAAGCTGTCGTAAGGCGAACAGGTAGGGCACCCGTACCGTGATTGCGGTCTCGCCGCTGACAGCGCGCAGCCGGAACCGGGCCAGGCGAGGCATGGGGAACGGCGCGTCGGCCACGATGATCAGCGCCGGGCGCATCAGATGAGCGGGCCAGGAGGCGATCATGCGCGCAGCGTGGTCGGCGCCTTCGGCCGTGGCTTTGACGACGAGGGCGGGACGGTGCCCGTCGGGGATGTGGCCGGCGAACTCGAAGGCGATCGGCTGGGCGCGGCGATGATTGAGCAGGTCGACAACCATGCTCGTGCCCGCCCCGCCGTGGGCGCCGATCAGCGTCCAGCGAGCCGGTGTGTCATGTCGCAACGTTCACCCCCTTGCGCCGCTTTGGGTAGATCCGCCAGATTAGGCACCTGACAGAGATATTTACCAGGTGTTGACAAGAAATGCGATAAGCAGTTGAGGGATTGCGCGGTGATGAAGAGGAATGAGATCCTCTGCGGCGATCGGACTGGCGATCGTGCTGTTCACCGCCTTTCTGCCGCTGATCGTGCTGCTGGTGCTGGGCAACACCGCCACCGCCGAACTCACCGCCCAACCGGCTGCCGAGGATCCGACGGACGTCGAGGGCATCCCCGCGGAGATGCTGCGGCTGTACGTCAGCGCCGTCCGCACCTGCCCCGGCCTGCACTGGTCAGTGCCGGCCGCAGTCGGAAAGGTCGAGACCGATCACGGCAGATCGAACCTGCCCGGCGTCAAGAACGGCACCAACCCCGCCGGCGCCGCGGGGCCGATGCAGTTCCTGATCTCCACGTGGGGTGGCGCCACGAAGATCCGGGTGTTCGCACCCTTCACCGGTTACGCGGCCGATGGCGACGGAGACGGCTGGGCCGATGTCTACAACCGGGCCGACGCCGTCTACGGAGCTGTCAAGTACCTGTGTGCGCTGGGAGCCGCCGACGACCTACGTCAGGCATTACATGGCTACAACCACTCCTGGGCCTATGTCGAGCAGGTGCTGGCGATCGCCGGCTCCTACCGACAAGCGGCGACCACCTCGCGCACCAGCCGCAGCTTCACCCCCCAACAGCAAAGTGGCGCAGACCGGTTAACCCCCCGCACCCGGCACATGCGTGATCTGATCAAGAGGCAGTTCGCAGTGCCGCACGGCATCGGCTGCTACCGGGCGATCGAGGACGGTGGTGAACATCCACGCGGCCGCGCCTGCGACTTCATGCTGTCGTCGAACGGGCGCATGCCCTCACCCGGAGAACTGGCGCGCGGGGATGCGATCGCAGGCTGGGCCCAAGCCAACGCCAGCAGCTTAGGCGTGCTGTACGTCATCTGGAAGCAGCGCATTTGGAGCCTTGAAAGGGCGCGGGAAGGCTGGCGACCCATGTCAGATCGAGGGACCATCACCGAGAACCATTGGGATCACGTGCACATCAGTATGAAGTAGAACAGGGACCAATAGCATCCGGTGAGCTATCCGCGCTCATGAAGAAGTCGTATGCGCTGGGAGCCGGTCCGCCACATTCGAGTGCGCCGGATAGCGGATGCGAAGTGATGCTGGGTGGACAGGTCTCGCGAAGGACGCGCACGCCGGATGCTCGCCGACCGCGTGGTGACAGTGCGCCCGCCGGACGCGGTGTTCGCGGCGGTGCGGAAGAGAACGGCAGCACCGGGCACGGCTTCCCAAGGCGGTGGGGCCATACGCCTCCAACGTCCAAATCGCCGGGAGGGCGCGGCTCCGTTATTCGTTTGTCGCGTTGGATGCTCGACAGCCAACAAGGTGTTTATAGCTATCTTTACACAAAGTCAGGAGAAGTCCTTGCTGTGGCGATGACTGTTTCCTATGCTCGCCGGTTATGCGGGATGATCAGCATGCACATCACGCCGACCGACCCCCGTTGTCAGGGTCTGCGGCACTGACACAGTTGTCGAGCCACCAACCGCATACGGAGCCCCTCGCAGACCTGGCAAGACAAGAGCCCGCCAGGCAATCAGACGAATCCGGCCGCCACCGCGGTGCAGCCACCGATGGCGACGACGGGGAACTGGCTTTCATGGCCGGAGTGCCAGCGGATCGCAAATTCTGGTCCGACGACGACGATGACGACCGCAACGATGACGACGACCCCTGGGACGAACTGGCAAGCCGCCGACGCCGCACCCGGATTCCCCTGGGACTGTTGGCCGGCACGGCAGCAGGAGGCCTTGCCTTGCTGGTCGGCATCTGGTCCATGACCAGCAGCGGCGGTGCCGCCCCGGCCACCCCGACAGTGGCGGCGTCCTTCAGCGACCCCATTCTGGACAGCCCACCACCACCCCCCGCAACCGAGGCGACCGACCCGATCAGCACAGGGGAACGCAGCCACCAACCCAGCGACACACCCACCCGCTCGGCTAGAGCCAAACCGGTGAAGTCGGCGACCATCAACACAATCCGGCCGACAGCCGGACCGACCGTCGTACCCCCGGCCAAGCGCAGTCCAACAGTGAAACGCAGCCCCACGGCCACGCCGACCAGCCCCAAGGACATTGCGGTCCCCATGGGGCCCACCGACGCCCCCCCGCCACCCAGCAGAGCTCAGCAGAACAACCAACCATCTCAGACCGGCCCCACTGAGGCACCCCCACCACCTGGTACCTAAACCACCGTCCGGCCCCGGAGGGACAACTCCCCATGCATCCCAAGTCGCAGCACGTCGCACGCCACGCCCGGACAGACTCAAGGTCAACTCACCATCAGATCCTCGGGGATGAGATTCCCACCGACCAATTCAGCGCAATCCCCCCGCCAGCAGTCGAGGTGATGGCCACGGTCGTGAGCCGAATCGGGGACGAGGCGACCACGGCTGCAGCGATCATCGAGGAGATTCTGCAGCCGACATTCAACCGTGAACGACGCCCGCAAGCGAGTAATCCTCCGAGTGCTTGAGAGCATGCAGGAGAACCTGGGCGAGCAGCTCACGGTCGACGACATGGCCCGTACGGTGAGCTACAGCAAGTTTCATTTCTCACATCTCGTTCAGCGGGTCACCGGATTGCCGCTCGGAAAGTTCCTGTCCCGGTTCGGATCCGCGAGGTCAAGCGACTGCTCGCCGCAACATCACTGAGTGCCTGGACATCAGCATCAGCCATCAGCCACGAGGTTGGTTTCTCCAGCATCGGCACGTTCACGTCACGATTCACCGACCGGGAGGGCCTGTCGCCCAGCAAGTACCGTAGGCGCCTGGCCATCCCGCCCCGCACGCTGAAGTCCTGACAACGCCACCCTGCGGAGAGATCCCAATCATCCGTAAGCCCCACCGATCCTGATCGCTGTCGAATCAGGGCCGACGGCGATACGGTGGAGTACATAACCAGACATGGAGGTCCCAGTGTCCACCCCGCATCAGGATGGCGAGGCATTGATTCCACGCCCGCCGCTGACCACAGCGGCGCTACGCGCGGCGGTGGCGCACATAGCGCCGGCCTACCTTGGCCAGTTCGTGGAACATCTCGATCAGGCGACCGAACAGGCCGCTCGGCAGAGCACCGTGGCGCCGCTTCGCGCCTTCTTGGCGCAGTGGGGCCAGTTCGTGGCTATCCACCGCTTTCCCGGACGGGCTGCCCGCCTGCACGAGCTGGAGCAACAAGTCGCCGCCGCCTCCGACCGACGCACGGCCACTGTGCTTCTGGCCGAGATCAGGGAGATCATGGACGCCGCCGGTCATGATGCCGCCGGTGAGTGACAGCTGGGCCTGGGAGTACGATCCCGACGAGGAACAGGTCGCCGCCGGGCTGCCCGCTCTGGTCACCTCAGAGGTCGAGCGCCTGGCCGACCAACTGGCCACCCTGGGAGCGGATGCGGCCGGCGCCGGCCGAGGCCCGTTGCACGGCGGCGGCCTTCGCACCCTCGACCTGTTTGGCGGCCGCGGTTTCGTGCACTTCATCGTCGCCGAACATCTTCAGCTAGTGTTGATCGTTCGCATCACGTGGTTGGACTGAGACGGCCCTGAAGGTGCCGGTGAGCGGGCCCAGCACCTCATCGACCTCGCTCACGGCCACCTGCGTCGCAACAACATCGACGCGGCCCTCACCGCCCTGCTGGCCTCTGAGCAACAAAGCGGCGAGCCTATCGCCTTCAATCCAGCGGCCAGCGCCGCCATCACGGAAATCGTCGAAGGGACCAAGCGCCCTCCCCGCGCCGCCCTCGACCTGGCCGCACGAGTCCTCAAGGGCAAGACCTGACTCCCGGCATGGATCGGCAGCGCGCAGGTCGGACCCATGGACGATGAGCGCCTTCTTGACGACGGGCGGGCGCCGATACCCCTCGCTGGGGGAGAGCGATGCGGTTCAAGCAGCGGTGTTCACCATGGGGCGCGTGGTCGCCCGCGGCATTCTCGCGCCCGATCGTGGTGCACGGGTTCACATCCCTGATGCCAGCTTTCTTTGAAGGCGATACCCCGTACGCGGCGACGCGACAGCGTAGCGAGCACGCCTGGCCTCCCGGCAGAACCGCCCTTCTCTTCCCATGTGCACAGCGCCAGGCCGGAAGCGTCAGCGTCACCACGTACTTCAGCAGGAGGGTGTCGATGGGCAGAAAAGCCCTGCCCGCTGATCGTGCAGCTCCAGCCTTGCACTGTTCGCGTTTCGGCCGTCGTGGCGGAATATTTGAATTTTGCTTCGATAGAGTGAGCACCTCATGGCCTTCCGCAGGAGAGTATCGTCTCGATGGAATCATCGAGCAGATCGCTGAGGCGGGCCGCGCTCTGGGGCGGCCGATAGAGGGGCGATCA
Source organism: Nonomuraea ceibae (assembly GCF_019396325.1). Lineage (GTDB taxonomy): Bacteria > Actinomycetota > Actinomycetes > Streptosporangiales > Streptosporangiaceae > Nonomuraea > Nonomuraea ceibae. The sequence continues at coordinate 994 of NZ_JAHKRO010000017.1, read as the reverse complement.
GCTCCAGCTCGCATGTCGTGAATGTGACAGAGAACCGGGCCGTCATGATGGCGCCCGAGGGTGACACGCCACATCCACGGCGAACGGGGAAGGAACAGCGACTCGCTGGTCAGCAGGGAGTAGCAGGACGCCTCCAGCGCGCGGAGTGAGGCGTGGATGCTGGTTGGCGGAGGTTTCTCTTGCCCCGTCCTGTCACATGGCCTCTTGGCAGAGCATGACCGCATAATCGCCCGATGTGCAAGGCGCACTGCAGGCTTCATGCCACCTGTGCCGGTTCGCGAGCGTCTTAACGCGAGCATGACGGGTTTCAGACTGACATAGCTGCTGAAGCTCGCTACAGTAGCCAGGAAAAGCTAGCGAACATGGAGTCCCACGTGGCCAGGCAGATTCAAGAAATTTTCATTGATGACCTAGACGGCAGTCAGATGGAGTCCGAGAACACCGTCAGATTCGCCCTCGATGGAGTCTCTTACGAAATCGACTTGGGAGCCAAGAACGAGGAGGCGTTGCGGAAGGCGCTAGCGCCCTTCCTCACCAAGGCGCGCGCGGTCAAGCCCGAGCGGGCCGGCCGAGGACGACGCGGGGCCGGGGGCACAGCGCGTGCCATAAGCAGGGACAAGTCCGCCGAGATCCGGCAGTGGGCCAAGATGAAGGGCCTGCCAGTGAGCGAGCGAGGTCGCATCGCCTCCACCGTGGTGGAGCAATATGAGGCTGCCCACTAAAAGTTGTTGCAGAAAGTAGCTGAGCGGGCATTCTTCGTGTATGGGCGGGGTGTTACGGGCTGATCCGTTGTGGGTGGAGACGTTCACCGGGCTGCCGATGAGCCGGTTCCAGCGGCTGGTGCGAGTGGTGAGAGAGCGAGGCGGCGAGGGGCCCGGTAAAGGCCGCGGCAGAGGGCGTCCGTGGTGCCTCGCACTGCCGGAGCGGGTGTTGCTGGTGGCCGTCTACTACCGCACCAACCTGACGATGCGACAGCTCGCGCCGTTGTTCGGGA
>NZ_JAHKRO010000169.1 GCF_019396325.1 Nonomuraea ceibae | reverse complement strand
GATGCCGCCGATGTCGCAGACGGCCATGTTCCGCCTGCTGTCGGAGAGCGGAGCGGGCAGGCGGTCCAGGAGGGCGAGCAGGTCACGCGCCTCGCTCTCGGAGCCGAGGTAGGTGGCGTCGATGGCGACCATGGGGTCGGCGCCCGGGAAGTGCAGAAGGTCGAACCATGCCGTCAGCTCGGGCGGGGCCGCTGCGGTGATCTGCCGGTAGGCGTCCATCACGCCCGGCGCGTGCTCGGCCGCCCACAGTATCCGGCCGCCGTACAGGCGCGGGGCGGGCCGCAGGGCCAGTTCGAGCGCGGTGACGACAGCGAAGTCGCCGCCTCCCCCGCGCAGCGCCCAGAACAGGTCGGGGTCGGTGCCTGCGGTCACATGCCGCTGGCGGCCTTCGCCGTCGACGATGTCGAAGGCTGTGATGCTGTCGGCGACCCAGCCGTACGCGCGGCCGAACCAGCTCAGCCCGCCGCCGAGTGCGACGCCGGCGACGCTGACCACCGGAGAGCTGCCAGGCAGGCCGGTCAGCCCGTGCGGCGCGGCGGCGGCCTGGAGCCGCCCGGACGACACACCCGCGCCGACGCGGGCGCGCTGGCCGGCAGGATCGATCTCCAAGGTCTCCAGCCGGCCGGTGCGCAACAGGATCGTCCCGTCGGTGCGGCCGGTCGCGCCATGGCCGTTGGGCTGGGTCGCGATGGAGAGCCCGGCGGAGCGGGCGTGCCGGACGAGCGTCGCGATGTCATCGGCGTCGGCGGCCTCGGCCACGGCTGCCACCGGCTGCTCGATCGCCAGGTTCCAGGGGCGGCGGGCGGCGTCGAAGCCGGGATCGCCGGGTAGCAGGATCCGGCCCCGGATGGCGGAGCGCAGGGTGTTCAGTGCGTTCATACTTGTTCGTCCTCAGGGTGATGTGCCGGGGGACGCGAATAACGCGACGAGGCGTCCCGTATGGCTTTGGCAAGAGCGTGCGCGATTGTCGGCCCGATTGTCAAACTGAACGTCCCGTCCCGATATGGTGGGGTTATGAACGCTCGCCGCCGTTCCGACGATCGGACCGAAACAATCATGCAGACCGCCCTCGACCTGGCCCGCGAGGTCGGCTACGCCAAGCTCAGCATGGAAGCCGTCGCCGCCCGGGCCGGCGTCGGCAAGGACACCATCTACCGCCGCTGGCCCTCCAAGGCCCAGCTGTTCCTCGACGCCGTCCTCGGCTCCAGAACCACAGACCTGGAGCATCCCGACACCGGCGACATCGTGGCCGACCTGCGCGAGGTCATGACCCGGGTCGCCGACCTGCTGGCCCGGCCGCCGTGGGGACCGCTCTACCAGGACCTCATCGGCGAAGCACAGCACAATCCCGAGGTCGCCGCCGCACTCAACCGGCGCTTCATCCAGCCGCAGACCGCCGACACCCTGGCCCGCCTCGAACGCGCCAAGGCACAGGGACAGCTCGCCCCCGACTTCGACCTGGATCTAGCCTTCGAGATCCTGTCAGGCCCGCTGTACTTCCGCCTGCTGATCACCCAGCAGCCGATCACCCCCGCCTACATCGACCGCCTGCTCCACACCCTCTTCGCCGGGATGGCGCCAGACCCCCATCCCTGATAGGCGCGGTGAGCGACCGCCGCCGAGATGTTCCCTCAGCGCCTTCAGCCGGAGTGAACGCTTCGACCAGCTGCCGGAGCACTGACCCGGCTATCGACGGGAACGCGCTCCCGGTGGACGCCATCGGTCGTGAACGTGTCCGCCGCGCTCTGACCAACCGCCCCCTCAGGGATCCGCTTTGGGCACCGGCGAAGACGAGGCCGAGTTCGTAGGCCAGGACGGCCGCCTGGGTGCGGTCGCGGGCACCGAGCTTGCCCAGGACATTGCCGACGTGTGTCTTGACCGTCTCCTTGTGACGTGCAGGGCGGCCGCGATTTCCGCGTTGTTCTGCCCGAGCGCGATGGGCCGCAGGACATCCAGCTCGCGAGAGGTCAGCTCGACCGGTACGCGTGGCGTGGCTGTACCGACGTGCGGGGAGGCGATGCGGCGCAGCGCGCCGGGGAAGAGTAGCGCGTCGCGTGAGTGCACCAGTCGGATGGCCTCCACCAGTTCGTCAACGGCGCGCGTTTCGAGCACGTAGCCGACGGCGCCCACTATGCGGTGGAGGATCTGCGCCGGGCCATTCCGCTGCTGGAGGCGATGCTGGCCGATCGGGAGCGGGTGCTGGGCGCCGACCACCCCAATACCCTGACCTTCCGTAACAACCTCGCCTACGCCTACCAGCCGGCCGGAGACCTGGGCCGGTCATCGTGCTGCTCGAGGCCACGCTGGCCGACTGCGGCTGGGTGTCGGGTGCCGACCATCCCACAACGCAGAACGGTTGGAGCCAATCGGGCAGCGGATTGGGATGGCGGTGAGAGCTTCAGCGGGTGAGTTCTGAGGCGGCGCCGGTTTGACGGAGTTGCCGGAGGTCGGGGTTGTGGTTGTGGTTGTACAGCCTCCTGGGCGCGACACGCCAACCCGACCCAGCCACGGGCCACGCCCACGTTCGCCTGGTTTCCGGCCCTCATCCTGCGCCACGGCAGGCAGGCCGACTTCCTGACCACCCTCTACGGCATGCTTGTCGGCGTCCTGGCCGACGCCCGGTTCCCCACCGCCACCACCACCCTCGCCCCCGGTGACGCCCTCCTGCTCTACACCGGCAGCCCCACCGAGGCGCGCACCAGGCCCCGTCGTGACAGCCTCTACGGCGACGACGCCCTCCTCGGCTTCGCCGCCGCCACGCCGCCGACGCCGGTAAGATAATCACCGCGCTGGCCCCGCTGCTGGCCGGCTTCGGTGACGGCCTCGATGATGACACCCGGCCCTTTTCGCACCCGGCGTCCCCGCCCACCCGCATTTCGGCCACGTAACGAATGCACCACGATGAGTTCGGTTGAGCATCACCCACAAAGACACCGGCGCTCACGGGTGCGCTGGCCCATGTGCGCCTTCTGTCACGCTTTCATCTTCTTGTGTTGTACGTCGGCAGCCTTGATCGGGCATGACACCGCCACTGCCCCCCAACGAGCGGGGGTGTCGAGAGCCCATTGCCCGGCTCGAGAAAGAAGCTGCGCACCGTCGTCAGCACGTCGCTCGCGCCGTCGCGTTCATCGTGGCCTTCGTGATGTTGCCGTACTCGTGGGTGGTGCGTAGGCCCCTGATGCGGATCCGCTGTTTCCTGCTGGCGGTGACCTCGGGGCTCAACTGCACCGAGCCGATGCCCGGCTGGTGGCGTTCGAAGTCTTTCCATAACCACAACCCCAACGCCGTGGCCAAGACAGTCAGCATGTTGTAGTCGACGCCCGGTTGCCCTCCCGCGGGTCAGCGACCAACAGATCCTGAACCGGCTGACAGACCAGGTGGTGGCGGCCGACCAACTGCTCGATCGTTGCGTGGTCGGCGAACAACGGACTGAACCTGTATATCGTCGCCGAAGCGTCACCGTCCCGTGTCAACGTCCTCGCGTTCGGCCCGGGCTTCTTCCTTACCTGTCCGCGGTGCCGTGCGGCGAGGGCAGGCGGGAGGTCAGCGCCGCCGTCCCCTCGCCCACCAGGTCGGGCAGCCCGGCGGCGCGGCCGCTCATCACCAGCACCAGCGACTGGATCGGCCCGCACACTCGCTGCCCCTCGCCGATCTCCCACGCGATGTCGGTCGCCACCAGGTGCAGCCCGCGCATGGCCTTGCGCGGCGAGTAGCCCGGCAGGTCACGCTCCCAGATGTAGGAGGCGGCCACCCGGGCTGGCCCGAGCGGCATCGGGTGCCGGATGCCCAGCGGCAGCGCGATGTCCTGGGTATGTACGAGCGCGTCGAACAACGGATCCAGCGGCTTGGTGGCGGGCGCCCGGCGCCGCGAGAGGGCCGAGCGGCGCACCAGTTCCAGCAGGTCGGCATTCGACGAGCGGGCGGCGACGCGGATCGCCGCGTCGCGGATGGTCCTGTTGAGGTTGCCGCGGGCGCGGACGAACTCAGCCAAAACCTGCCCGTAGGTGATGAACGGCGTAGAAGCCACGTGCGCCACCACATCCCGCACCCGCCAGCCCTGACACAACGACGGCTGCTCCCACTGCTCAGGCGTCAGGTCGTCGAGCACGTCGGCCAGGCTGAGGCGCTGCGCTTCGATGGCAGCCCAGACCTCGTCGCCGTCCATGACCCCTCCCACTTAATAAGGTAGCCTTAATATAATGCAGCCTTAGCAAAAGGAGAAGCCCCTTTGGCCGCCACGCATCCGCCCCACGTGCACGCCCTGCTATACGAGGCCTACCTGCGCGTGTCCGACGTAGTCTTCGAGGGCGTCAAAGCGATGGACGTGCGCGTGCGGCCGTCGCACTCAGCGGTGTTCTTCCACATGGAGCACGAGGGCATCCGGCTCGGCAGACTGGCCGAGAAGGCCCAGATGACCGCGCAGGCGATGGGCGAGCTAGTGGACGACCTGGAGGAGTTCGGCTACCTGTGCAGGGTGCCCGACCCGACAGACCGGCGGGCAAGACTGATCGTCTTCACCGAGGAGGGCGACGCCGCCCTGCGCACCGGCTACAAGATCATCGATGACGTGGAGCGGCGCATGGCGGAGTTGCTGGGCTCGGACAGATTCGCGGAACTGCACCGCATGCTCACCCGGATCATCGCCGACTTTTGAAACGGCCATTGATCGCAGCCTCGCCCCCGATTTTGCCCGACGTGCTCCTTGCGAATCTGACGGTGCTCGCCGAGTTCAGCCGAGCAGCGGCCGGAGCGCTCGCGGCGGGAACTGACCGGCAGGAGCAGCGCCGAGTTGGAGCAGGCCCGCACCGTGCAGGAGCAGAGGGCTGGGGAAGGATTTAGCTGGGTGTCGCATCGTGCCTTGAATCGGGGTCCCAGTAGCAATGAAGAAGACTCCAACGAAGTAGCTTCCGACTGGGTTGATACGAAATCTCTTTGGCTAAGGTCGCGATTCGCTCACGGTGTGGACCATGAGCGACGACAAGCCGAAGTTCGGGTCGCGGGCGGTCGCCCGTTTGGGCCCCTCCGCTCCCGACCCCGGCAGGATCGGAGGTCGAGAACGAAGACCATGTCGTGGCGGAGCGCGAACCCCTGCGCCGGGGCGGGCCGTAGGGCCGGCGCTGCGAACGAAAGCCCCAGCAGGGCGGGTGCCCACCAGGTGAGATTGCCCTGCTGGTCATGGTTCGCCGTGATTCGTTACGTGGGCAAGATGGTGCCGCGGTCTCGGTGGAAGGCGTTTCCGGCGACCCAGAATCCGCTGGCGAGCAGCACTCAGCCGGTGGCGTTGACGATCGTGGACAGGTAGCCGCCAAACATAATGACGGGGAAGGCGGCGATCACCGCCGCGGCGGCCCAGCGGGGCACCGCCTGGCCCGCCACAGCGCGATCCCCATCAGCACGGCTCCCAGCGCCATGAGCGGAACGAAGAGCTCCCCCGCCAGCTCGGGCGCGACGAAGGCGTCCATCCCGGACAGGACCTTCTCGGCCTGTTGCACCCCCCACTCTTGTAGGCGGCCACGGCCGCGGCGTCGTGTCCTGCCCCGTGAAGGAGACAGCGCCGAAACCCATGACGGTCAGCACCAGCCCGGCGGTCCCGAGGCGGTGCGAGGAGCGCCTGGCCACCAGGCCGGTGACGATCGGACAGGTGGTGACGGTGACGGCGAAGAGGAGGAGCATCGCGAAGGCCACCTGAAGCCGGTCGGCTGCGGCTTTCGGGATCCAAATCGGAAGGTCCTCGGAGAGCTGGTATGGGACGGCCAGTGCCCAGCCGGCCATGGCCACGGGCCGACGGGGGCCAGCAGGCCCAGCAGGCCCAGGATGCACGGGGGTGCGGCCACGGCCGCGTGCGTGGGTGGTGATGGCTCGACGGTAGGTTTCGCGGCCTTGCCGCATGATGAGAGCGCCGGCGACCTCGCCGTCGGCCACCCGCTGGAATGGTGGCCGAGTGTCGACCAGCCTCGCGCCGCCGGCGACGGCGGCCCTGTGCCGGGTGCAGCCGCTGGCGGTCGGCGGCGAGAGCCTCGTCGATGCTCACGACCCCCACCTTCGGCGGTCGATCTCGGCGAGGTGGGCGTCTAGGGGGTGCGGGGCTCGACAGCCGTGGCGAGGAAGTCGGTGAGGGTGGCGGCGAGTGTGTCTGAGGCCGGGCCGTGCCACTCGCCGGGGAGCGTGCGGTGCTCGCTGTCGGGTAGCTGGGCGGCGACGCCGACCGCCCAGGTACGCAACCGCTGGTCGCTGCCCGTGCTGTCGATGACCAGGGTGGGGACGGTCACGGTGGACAGCAGCCGGGTGGTCATGGAGCCGGTAACCCGCAGGTCGTAGGCAAGCGTGTGCGCCAGGTCCGCCAGCGCCGGCCAAGCCGGGTCCTGCCGCAGCCCGGCGACCATCGCCTCAGGTACACCGATGCCCCGGTGAAAGTGCTCGATCGCGTCTCCGCGCCGGCCCGCGGCGATCAGCTCGGCAAGTTCGGCCTCCAGGTCGGAGGGGGGCGCCGGAACGTCCTGGAGGATGACGGGCGGCTCGAGCAGGGCCAGCCGGGAAATCGTGACCCCGGCCGCCGCCGCGTGCAGGGCGAGCACCGCCCCGGAAGAGAAGCCGTACACCGCCGCGGCGCCTCCTGCGGCCTCGATCACGGCCTGCAGATCCTCGACCTCGCGCCGCACTGCGTACGGCTCGGTGTCGGTGCTGTCGCCGCGGCCGCGCCGGTCGTAGGTGAAGACCGTGAAGTCGCCGGTGAGAAGCTCGGCCAGCTGCCGCATCGGCCCGAACCCGCGAAAGCAGCAGGCGGCGTCCACCAGCACCACCGCCGGGCCGGTGCCGGCCCGGTCGTAGGCGATCGACGTGCCATCCGGTGACCTGGTGGTATCCACGGGGCTCCTCCTCAGCTCGAGAGCCATTACTGTACAGTTCGGTACAGGAATGAGCAACGAAAGCGAGGAAGGTCATGGTCGGCGTCCCGTCCGCCCGCAAGCGCGAGGCGATTCTGACCGCGGCCCGGGAAGTGTTCCTGCGCGACGGCTACGGCGGCGCCGCGATGGACGACATCGCCGGTCGGGCCGCCGTGTCCAAGGTGACCGTCTACAACCACTTCGCGGACAAGGAACGGTTGTTCGTCGAGGTCATCACCCAGGCCATCCGCGAGGCCGAGAGCCAGACGCAGGCGATCATCGAGAAGCTGGCCACGAGCGACGATCTCGAGCGGGACCTGCGCCGGTTCGCACGCCAGCACCTGACCGTCGTGCTCCAGCCGCATCTGGTTCAGATGCGCCGCGTCATCATCGGCGAGGCAGACCGCTTCCCCGAGCTGGCCCGCGCCTGGCACCAGGCCGGTCCCCAGCGGGGCGCGACCACCTTGGCCCGGGTCCTCCAGGAGCTGACGCGCCGCGGACTGCTGCGCGTGCCCGACCCGCCACTCGCCGCCGAGTACCTCAACTGGCTCATCCTCTCGGTACCCCTCAACAGGGCAATGTTTCACGTCACCGAAGCACCACACAGCCCACGCCAACTCCGCTGCTACGCCGACGAAGCGGCACGGATCTTCCTCGCCGCCTACGGCACGGCACAGTTGCGCTAGATGTACTTGGCCATGACCTTGGTGTCAGTCGGCTGATCGGTGCTCGGCCGCCGAGGCGCCGGACACGATGAGCTGAACGATCAAACTTGGGCAGGCCGCCGGTCAGGAGCGCGCCGAGCAGGACGAGCGGCCACAGGAAGGCGATCATCAGGGCGACCGCCTCGGTCCTGACGCGCTGGAACCAGTCGTCGGCGTCGTACGCGTCGTCACTCAAGAAGGCGGTGACCGTCAACCGGACGGTGACGATGTACCCCGCCGCGTAGACCAAGGCGACGACCCAGCCGGTCACTGGCCCGCCCCGCGCTCGACGCCCCGCGCCGGCCGGGCCGACCTCCTCAGTCCTCACTTCTTCGCGTTGCCCTTCGCCCAGATGGCCTTGTCTACGCTGCCGGTCACGAGCAGGCCGGCCTTGTCCTGGAACTTCTTCGCGACGGCCGTCGAGCCAGGCCCATACAGGCCGTCGACGTCGACGTCGTAGCCGAGCTCGTCGAGGCAGCCCCGCCACGCTCGACATCGGCGCCCTGCATGTACGGCTTGCCTTTCTTGTAGACGAGGGTGCGCGATCAGGTGGTGGGCTTGGCCGGCTTGCCGTCCACATCGGCCTTTGCGAGGGCGAGGAATCTGTCCCACGGGAAGTCCTTGCCGGGGTCGGTGTGGAGCCGGTGCCCGGGTAGGCGCGGGTGACGTCACAGTGGGCGCAGAACCCCTTCTGCCCGGCGCGGACCTGGGCGGGAGTGAGGTGCCGGATCGAAATGTTGTACGTCTTCACCCATGCCGCGGCGACCTCGGCGGCGTTCTTCAGGGTGGCCATGCTGAAGGCATCGAGCCACTGGGCGCGACTCTGCCGGGCGTAACCGGTGAGCTCGATGTGCAGGCCGGAGGCGTTGGCGTTCGGGGCAGGCCACGCGGTGTCGCCATCGTCGACGCACCGCACTGCGCTGTTGGAGTCGACGCACACGTCCGCGTTTCGGGCTGCTGGTGGCGAACCAGTTGGCGACCGCCTCGGCCGTGGTGGGCTTCTCGGGGGCCTCCATGGAGTGCATGACGATCAGCTTGATCGGGCTGATGCGGCCGTTGTGGTAATAGCGGGCCTGGATCTTCTTCATCAATCCCCAGCGGGCGACTTACGGATGGGGAGCGGGGGAGGAGGCCCGGTTCAGACGCTAACGTCGCCTCGGGTTTCGGGGGCGGCCGGCGGACGAGGTCGCGCGAAGGCCAGCATGGCGGTGATGGCGTGACCGAGGGTGTCGTAAAGGGGCAGGAATTGGCCGACGCCAGTGATCTGCAGCATCCGTGCGGGGGCGGGTTGAATGTTGGCGAGGTGAATTTCGCCGCCGTGCTGGTGAGCGAGCTTGCGGGCGTTGAGCAGGACGTTCAGGCCACTGCTGTCCAGGAAAGGCATCTTTTGAAGATTGAACACAAGGTGGTCGCCGGGCGCCCGGCGTAGCTGAGCGATGTAGGCGTCCAGGTGGGCGGAGGTGGTGGCGTCGACGTCGCCAACGACGGAAATCACGGCGCCGCCGGGCAGGTGCTGGCAGGACAGTGTGAAGGGCAGCATGGGGACCCGCCGATCAGCGCGCCTGGATGGCCCGCGTGTAGGTAGAAGGCATCGGGTTCTTCCGTGATGTCCCGGCTGGGGGCGGGGAAAAGTTCCGTCGCAGTTTCATACTAAGCCGGAAGGTGACTACGGGAAAGAAAGCTTCTAGAACAGTGGATGGGCGGCGGCTTGCCGTGACATCGTCGATCAGCCGGGCCTGTCCAGGTCCGGAAACAACGTGAGACGTGGTTGAACGTGACGAAACCGGACGACCGTTCCTCGTGGACATTCCTCACCCACCATGCCCGGGGTGCTTTGGCACCCTGATGCCCGGTTGCGCGACATCGCTGCGGCTATCGGCATCACCGAGCGAGTGGTGCAGGCATCGTCACCGACTCACGAGGCCGGCTACCTGACCCGGGACCGGGTGGGCCGGCGCAACCACTACCAGATCCATCCCGAACAACGCTTTCGCTATCCGACCGACGCGGCAGTTGTCCGTCGGTGCCTTGATCGCCCGGTTCGCCGTCTCGCAGTGTTGATCAACGGCGTATCGGAGCCGGACAACCGATGATGCCCCCGGCGAAGGGTTCAACGGCCAAGAAGAAGCTGTAACCGGAGACCTCGTGGCCACCATAGCGGTACGCAGCGGTTCGACCTCACCGATGCGCAATGGGCGCGGCTGGAGCCGTGACGTCATCGCCTCCACCTGCGCCGGGTGCTGCCGGGGCCAATGACTGGAACAACTCCTGGCCAGACATATCTGCGACGGGTAGCCGCCACGCCCGTCGGCTCCCCAGGTGGCTCCGTGCTGCATGACGAGCCCGGCTTGCCGTCCTGTTCGTTGACATGCTGCCCTCAGGTATCGCCTTGGAACGGTAGTCCGTATCGTTCGATCATGTCCGCCTCGTCGTCCTTGCCTTGCCGCGCGAGCAGACTGAGCAGATTCCCGGCGGCGTTGAGAGACGTCGTGACCAGGGCACGGTGCTCTGCGGTCTGACCCTGCTCGGCGGGCAGGTTGGCCAGCTGGTGAGCGGCCTCGTAGTGGCCCGCCTCGGTCAGCCGCGAACACCGAAAGTAATCGCTGTCACTCAGCGCTACATTGCGTCCGGGTCGGGCCGACCCAAGCGGTGGGCCAGGGCGGCACCCGTCGCCAGGGCGGCATCTTCGTGATCCATGAGGTAACCCTGCCGTTTCTCATAATGGTGGCGGCGCGCCTGCTTGTCTCAGGTGCGTAGCCCGGCCCGTTGATCCGCCCGTGGGCATCCGCTGACGCACCCTCCACCCTGCGGTCAGTCGCGGGAAGAGCCTGTGGCGAAATGCACATTGAGCCCAGCTGTCCTAGTTTTCGCAAGAACCCTGAAGGCAAGGCCGAATAGGCTGGTTCTGGTTCCCATCGCCGTTCCGCAGGGGTACAGGGGGCGTTGATTTGTCTTCACGATGGCAACGCATCCGGGCAGCATTTGTGGCCCCGATTCCTGTCTTGCTGTTGTCGGGCCTGGTATACGCGATCTACTGGTGGGGCGAGTATCCCCGGTCGCCGTCCGATGACGATCTGATGCCGTTTCAAGTTGCGGTCGAGCAACCGACTGTCGGCACCTCAGCCATGCTGACCAGCCGCACTCTCCTCGTCCAGCAGCACACCCGCACCGGCCAGACCCAGCCCTTCTTCGACGACGAACCGGCTTCCGGCTACTTCACCGTCTCTTTCAACAGCGCCCAGACCATCCGGCAAACCTTCCGGTTCGCGCTGGACGAGCGGTTGAGGCCGACCCGCTTCAGCCTCGGCAAGCCGTCACGCGAAGGCAGAAGCGAGTCGGTGTTCCTGCCCGTCTCCTCTACCGCGCCGAAACCCGGCGGCGGGCGCAAGCTCGCCGCCTGGACGGAGACCGGCCGATCCAACGGCGTCGACGATTTCTCAGTGGTCGTCGTGCCGGTCCACCGGCCGGCCGGCGAGTACATGCTAAGCATCGCGTTCGACTTCCCGGTGAAGACCGTCCGCTATCACCAGCACTGGGGCGAGAACAAGATCTTCCTGGAAATCGAGGATTCGCTGTACGGCTTCAGGCAGGAGTATCCGGACCTGGATTTCGTCGACACGCGGAAAAGCGCCACTCCTGTCGCCAGTGAGGTCCGATACCACGAATCCAACGGCAGCATCACGCTCTCCGCGCCCGCGCCAGACGTTGAGCTCGCGTCTTTACGCTCGATGCAATGGGCCCGCGACAACGGCGGCATCTCAGTACAGTTCCTGGCCGTCGACAACACCGTCACCTTCTGGATGGACCGGATCGCGGACATCGCCATCCTGATCCTCGGCGCCGCGATCGGCATCCTCATCACCCCACGGCCAGAGCCCCCGGGGCCGCGTGGTAGCTCTGCATAGGAAGGTGCTGACGACTGCGGTCTCACATCCCCTATAGCGTGCAGGAGCAACATGACCTCGAGCGGGAACGGGCTCTCACCACGCTCGTCCAAGGCTTCACTGCATGAAGCGCGTGGCGGAACGAAAGCTACCCGATCAAGTCAAGGCCATCGCCGGACTGTGGCGCGACGCCCATGTCGGCCAGCCGACGCCTGGCCCGGCCAGCCGTATGGCCGACGAGCACGCCGACCTGTTCTGTGTCGAAGGCACGGTGCTGGCCGCTGGCATGCCCTTCGCTTTCGATCACGCCTGCTGCGTCAAACGCAGCGAGCGATCAGGTGATCGACCCACACTGCTCAACGGTGCCGCCTAGGCATACCTCGACATCGCCCTCACTTACGACTACCAGCGCGAACAGCGGGCCTGGCGCGGAGCGGATGCCGTCATCACCGGCGGCGGACTCAACCTGGCCGACAGCGCCGAGGCGCTACGCGGTGGGCTGTCCAGCCACGCGTGCCTTTCATCGGCCGTCCGCTGCCGCGACACAGCGCCGCACCAAGCATGACCATGCCACAAGGCCGCCCCATCGTCTCCCCGCCGACGCCTCTGCCGTCCGCATATCCGCATCGCCGACGCTCCGCCTGCTCACGGTGAGTCCTACGCCCAGATCAAGGGCTTGCGCACAGTGCCCAGTGACCCGCGGCCCGCGTCCGGGCCGCTGAGGTCGTCTTCCGGGTGCTGTTTGAGAAGCTCGGCGCCGACGTTCTCCGCCAGACCCGTGACTGCGCGTCGGAGAGCAGGCCGAGGCGAAGGTGCGCCGGTTGCTCACCCGAGCGCTACCCGAAAATGGGCCTGGGTGGCGGGATGACAAACTCCTGGTCGGGGGCCTCAATCTCGATCCACATCGAGGGCTCTCGCAGGTACGAGGCGCCGTACCCGGTCACCTGCCTCAACGCTGCGATGAACTGGCGCATCTGCAGCAGCGTGGCCTCAAGCCGACGCATCATCGTGTCAGGGTCCAGATTGCCGACCGGGACGCGGCGGATATGAGCCGACGCCGGGAGTGCACTCGGGTTGGTGGTCGGTTCCAGGGACAGCATGGGCACCGACCGGCTGGCCTCGATCAGGTCGGGCAATACCGTCTCCAGCGGCCACTCCATGTCCGCTTGGATGAAGCGGGGCCGCAGGTCGTCTCGCAGGCCCAGCGCCCGCCGGTGAACGTCCGGCGCGATGCGGCAGATGCTAGCGATCACCCGATCATGGTTCCATCGTTCGACGAACTGGCGGACCTCTTTCATGAGCCGAACGTCGTCGATGGAGCGAGCGTTAGCGGACAGCCGCCCGATCTCGGAGAACAGCGTGAACGTGGACGGACGGGGCTCCACCGCATCCGGTTTTCCCCATCGCGGACGTATCCCGGCCGCCACCTGCAACTCGGTGATGGGGATCCGCAGAGCCTCCAGGTCTCTGGACAGCAGCCCGCGCAGATGCTCCCGTTCCACCCGGGAGGCGATATGGCGGGAGACGCCTTGCAGGACCAACACTGCGGTGGGGGCGCCCAGCAGGAAGGCGGCAAGGCCCGATGCCAGGTTGGTGGTGAACGGCATCGACTCCCAGATATGGTCCAGGTCGCCGTAGACACCCGCGCCTGTCAGGGCCGCGCCGGCGGCCCACATGGTGATGAACCCCCACCGTACCCGCCGGCTCGCTGACCGCCACGCCTGGCCCAGCAGCCCCATCAGGTCCGGCTCTCCCCGCCGCCGGTCTAACCCCCTCCGTGGTGTCACAACCCGGTAACGCAGAAGGCTCCGGCCAGGTTCCCGGGAGAAGGCCCTTGTCACCTCTATGCCGATACCGCTGAACAGATTCTCCATAATCTGCGGGATATCGCTCGGCACAGGTGACAGTTGCATCTGCTCGCTCCCGAGCGGCGTCTGCGAGCGCGCTTTCGAGGGCAGCGGCGCGGGCAACGACATGCCGTCCGTCAGCGCCAGCAACTACACGGCCCAGTGGCGGGCTCAGGTCAAGGAGTTCTTTGTCGACTCCTGCCTCTCCGGCAAACCCAAGCCCGTCCCCGGTGACCTTCCCGACCCGAGCACAGCGCCATCCACGCCCTCGCCGGCACCGAGCTCCACACAGTCGCCCACACCGACGCCCTCAGGCTCAAACTCCGCATCCTGACAGGCCGGCCCACGAACGCGGGGGGACGACTTACTGGTGTGTCGGTGGGAGGTGCCGGTCTAGGACGTCGGCCCGTTCCGGCAGGGTGACGAACCCGCCGCCGTGCAGGCGGCCGGCCTGCAGGGCGACCAGGTCGATGAGCGCGGCACCGAAGGGGGTTCCGGCCTGGTCGGCGGGCAGGGCCCGGGGGCTTGAAAGCGGGCGTGCGCATCCGGAAAGAGTTGCTGGGCCCTCTCGTCTCTGCGGCGCATCCGTTCGGCGCCTTCGGTGAGCCGTCCTCAGTGCGCCATGTGGTACGGGCAGTCCTCAGTGTGAATCTGCACGACGATCACGCCGTTCTCGGTCCAGGAGGTGCCGACCTTGCCGTCGGTCACCGGTTCGGTAGCCTGGCGCGTCGGCCACGGGCGAATCACCGGCTCCTGCGGATCGGTCTGCGTGACGTCATCACTTCGAAGGGGAGAAGCGGACGTGCGGCCGGTGCTGGGGTTGGCGGGCCAGGCCCTCGACCGCTGCCGAACCACCGGTGATTACTCACAGCATGCAATAACTACTCTGTGTAATATTTGCGGGCATGAACTCCCCATCGCGTGGTCTGATCACGTTCCTCACCACCGCCACCCTCATCGCTGTTCCGCACGCAGCGGCCGCCGCCCCGTCCTCGCAGAATCCGCCCAGAGGCTGCGCCGAGAAGACGTACACCTCGGGCAACTACTCTGCCAGGGTCACGCTCTGCCTGACCGAGGCGACAAAGAGGCACGTCTTCGGCCCGGACACCCTGGAGCCAACGGACACCGTCACCCTGAAGTGCTGGTATCGCGGGTTCCTCTGGAACAATGCCAACTGCGTGATGAATTCGAAGCTGTCTCTGCTGAAGGACGGCGTCCTGGCCTGGACCGAGGCCCGGCAAAACATCGTGGACATCGCCCGCGGCGGCACCACTAACACCGTGACAGACCATTACGCGTGCCGGGCGAACGGCGAGTACGAACTGCGTCTCGAAAGCGGGCGCGTGGCAGTCGTTGGCGGGGCCGCCGGCGGTGCGCAGCTGGACATGCCGATGTTCTCGGTCAAGGCGCGCGGCTGCCGCTAACCCCATGCGCGGTGGCGGTCGAGCAGGACGGCCACCTCGGACACTGCGCGATGCACGGCCAGCCGCGCGACCACAGCCCTGGTCCGCGGTGGTGCGCTCGCTGGGGCATGTCGGCCGATAGGTCGAGCATCCGATGCGCGGCGCCCGCCACTTCGTCGGGTTCCCCGGCGTCAGCCAGGTCGACGGCGAGCGAGGACAGAGACAGCGCGAGCTCGCGCGTGTGGGAGGCGTCGTAGCGGCCGAGAACATCGATCTGCAGCGGGATAGGCCCTCCGCTCGAGGCCGTGATGGTTTGCGCGGCTGTGCCCCCTCGTTGGCGGGCCAGGCCCTCGAGGGCCTGGCCGGCTGAGAGAGGAAGGGTGTCGGGCGGGGTGGGGCTAGAGCCTGTCTCGAAGTGTTGATCAACGGCGTGTCGTAGCCGGACATACAGAGAGGTCTCCGGTAAAGGGTTCAACGACCAAGAAGAACCTGAACTCCGGAGACCTCGTGGCCACCTTAGCGGTGACGCGGCGGTTCGACCTCACCGATGCGCAGTGGGCGCGGCTCGAACCGCTGCTGCCCACGGGCAAAAGACCAGGCCGGCCATCGCGGTGGAGCAAGCGCCAACTGATCGACGGGATCCGCTGGCGCGTACGAGTGGGCGCACCGTGGCGGGACGTGCCCGACTGCTACGGCTCCTGGCAGGCGGTCTACAACCTGTTCCGCCGCTGGCAGCGCGCCGGCGCCTGGCAGCAGATCCTCACCCATCTGCAGACCCTGGCCGATGCCGCTGGCTTGATCGGCTGGCAGGTCGGCGTGGATTCCACCGTCTGCCGGGCCCATCAGCATGCGGCCGGCGCAGCCCGGCACGGCCACCAGCAGGCTGAGCCGCCCGGCGGACTGCAGTCTGAGCCCGCCGATCACGCCCTAGGCCGCTCCCGGGGCGGCCTGTCGACCAAGCTGCACCTGACCTGTGAACACGGTCAGCGTCTGCTTGCCCTGGTGGTGACAGCTGGGCAGCGCGGCGACGCGCCACAGTTCCCCACGGTCATGGCTGCCATCAAGGTGCCCCGGCTCGGGCCCGGCCGCCCGCGCACCCGACCCGAGATCGTCCGCGCTGACAAGGCGTACTCCCGCGCGATCCGGCAGCAGCTGCGCGCCCGCAAGATCCGATGCACCATTCCCGAGCCGGCCGACCGCATCGCCGCCCGACAGCGGCGCGGCAGCCGCGGTGGGCGTCCTCCGTCCTTCGATGCGGCCGACTACCGCGCCCGCTCAGCTGTCGAGTGCGGCATCAATCGGCTCAAACGCCATCGCAGCATCGCCACCCGGTACGACAAACTCGCCGTCCGTTACGAAGCCGCCGTCCACATCGCTGCCATCAACGACTGGCTCACGATCCTTTGAGACACGGCCTAAAAGTTGTTGCAGAAGTGCGTGTATGAGCTGGTCAGTGCGTTCTGCGGCAGTGGTGCTCATGCCGTGAGGGCGAGGTTGTGCATGTGTGCGACGGCTTGGACCGCGTGGTGGAGTCCGGCCC
>NZ_JAHKRO010000168.1 GCF_019396325.1 Nonomuraea ceibae | reverse complement strand
CGATGAACACCGCCGTGCGCGCCGCCGTGACCGGACGGCGGGTCTGGCTGTGCGACCTCGACGGGACGCTGGTGGACTCCGGCCCCGCCCACGAGGCCGCGTTCCGGCAGGCGATCGCCGAGCTCGCGCCCGCCGCGCTGGCCTCCTTCCGCTACGCCGCGCACGCCGGGGCGAGCACCGCCGAGGTGGCCGCCCGGCTGGTCGCCGACCCGGACGTGGCCGCCGAGCTGGCCCGGCGCAAGCAGCTCCGCTACCGCGAGCAGGTGGCGGCGGGCCGGGTCGCGGTCTTCCCCGGCGCGCACCGGCTCCTCGGCGCGCTCGCCCGCGCGGGCCTGGCCGCCTACCTGGTGACCAGCGGCAGCCGGGGCTCCGTCGAGCGCGTCCTCGCGGCGAGCGGGCTGGGCCGCCACTTCGCCGGCGTGCTCACCGCCGACGACGTCGCTTCGGCCAAGCCCGACCCGGAGTTCTACGTCCACGCCTGCCGCCTGTGGGGAGTCGAGGCGGCCGAGGCGGTGGCGGTGGAGGACTCGGCGCACGGGGTGGCGTCCGCGACCGGCGCGGGGCTGGTCACGCTGCACGTCCACACGGCCGCGCCGGCCCCGGGAGCGGTGGCCGTACGCGATCTGCGCGAGCTCGTGACCGTCGTGGAACAGGCCGTCGAACAGGAGGTGAGTGCCGGTGAGTGACCGGATCTGCGCGGTGATCCCGGCGGCCGGCCGGGGGACCAGGCTGGGCCAGGCCATCCCCAAGATCATGATCGAGGTCGCTGACGGCGTCACCGTCTGGCACCTGCTCCACCGGCGGCTGCGGCCGTCCGTGGCGCACGTCCACGTCGTGCTCTCCCCGGACGGGGTGGGGGCGTTCCGGGAGCTGGCCGCCGCCGAGCTCGCCACCGGCGCGGTGTCGGTGAGCGTGCAGCCCGAGCCGACCGGCATGGGCGACGCGATCTTCGGCGCGGCCCCGCAATGGCGCGGCCACGACGCGATCCTCGTCGTCTGGGGCGACCAGGCGAACCTGTCGCCCGTCACCGTCCGCGCCGTGGCCGCCGCCCACACCGGGCCGGGGGTGACGCTCCCGCTGGTGGCGATGGCCGACCCGTACGTGGAGTACGAGTTCGGGCCCGCCGGGCTGACCCGGGTGCTGATGTCACGCGAGGGTGACCGGTGCCGTCCGGGCGGGCTCAGCGACATCGGCGTGTTCTGCCTGGCCACCGCCGGGCTGGAGGAGGCGTGGGCCCGCTACGCGGCGGGGGCCAGGCGCGGCGCGGCGACCGGCGAGGTGAACTTCCTGCCGTTCCTGCCGCACCTGGCGCAGGATCTGGCCTGGCCGGTGCGGGTGGTGCCGGTGGCCGACCCGGACGAGGCGCGGGGCATCAACACGCCCGCCGACCTGGAGTTCGCCCGCCGGGCCCACGCGCGGTGGGCGACCTGACCGCGCCGCGCGCCCGCCTGGCCGGACTGCTCGACCGGCACCGGTGGGCGGCGGGCCCCACGCTGGTGAGCACGGTGGCCAGCGGCGCCGCCGCCACCACCACGCTCGTCATCGCCCGGGGCGCCGGGGCCGCCGCGTTCGGCCACTTCACCGTCGTGCTGACGATCGCGCTGATCGTCACCGTCGCCATGCTCACCAGCCTGCACTACGTCATGCTGCAGGAGCTGCCGCGCGCCGACCCGGCCGACCGGCCCGCGCTGGTCACCACCGCGGTGCTGGCCACGCTGGCGCTGAGCGTCGCGCTGGCGGCGGCGGGCCTGCTGGCCGCGCCGCTGCTGACGGGCCTGCTCGGGGTCGACGTCCGCACGCTCGGGTTCGCGCTGGCGCTGGCGCTGTCGATGACGCTCAACCAGCTCACCGAGAGCCTGCTGCGCGGGCTGGCCCGCTACGCGTTCGTGGCCTGGCTCAAGCTCGGTGTGGCGCTCGCCTACCTGGCGGCGGCCGGCTTCTGCCTGCTCGTGCTCGGCGTGCGCGACGCCGAGCCGTACCTGGTGGCGCTGATCGCCACCAACCTGCTCCTGGCCGCCGTCGCCGTGGCCGCCGCCGGGGTGCGGCCGCGTGCCTGGTCGGCGCCGCTGGCCAGGGCGCTCTACCGGCACGGCGCGTACGTGACGGCCATCGCCGCGCTCACCTCGGTGCTGTTCGGCGTGGACGTGATCTTCCTCAACCACTGGTCGGCCCCGGCCGACGTCGGCGTGTACTCCGTCTACAACGGCTTCCCCAAGCGGCTGCTCGGCGTGGTGTTCACCGACGGGATCGGACTGGTGCTGCTGCCCGCGCTCGCCACCAGCGACAAACCCGCCGTCATGCGGCGCATCGCCCGGATCGCCCCGCTGGTCGGCGCCGCCACGGCGGTGTTCGCGTTCGCGGCGAGCACGGTGTTCTTCCTGCTGATGGGGGCCGAGTACCCGTACGCCGTCGGCCTCATGGCGCTGTCGGCGGCCGGGATCGGCGCCCACATGGTGTTCAACCTCTACGCCGTCGCCCTGCAGATGGACGGGGTGCGCGGCGCCCGGGTGCTCGTCGGCTGCCTGCTGGCCGGGTCGCCGGCGGCGCTGGCCGTCCAGGTGGCGTGCATCGCCTGGTGGGGGCTGACCGGCGGGCTGCTGGCGTTCGCGCTGTCCAATGTCATCCTCGTGGCCGTCGTCGGCGTCGTGGCCGCGCGGCTCTACCGTCGCCCGGAGGCCGAACGATGAGGATCGCCTACATCGTCAACCAGTTCCCGCCCAACATCACCGCCGGGCTGGGCCGCTACGCCGAGCTGATCACCCCGTACCTGGCGCGCGGGCACCGGCTGGCCGTCTTCACGCTGAACGACGGCCGCCAGACGGTCGAGGAGCGGCTGCCGGGCATCACCGTGCACCGGCCGCTGGGCCGCCTCCTCGGCGCGATCGGCCGGCGCAGGCGGCTCAACCGCACCAAGGGCGTGGAGTTCCTGCTGCTGGCGCTGACCGTGGTGGCGAGCAACTGGCGCTACTTCCTGCGGCTGCGCCGCTCGGCGCGCCCCGACCTGGTCGCGGTGCACGACTCGACGAACTTCCTGGCTGCGCTGCTGTGCCACTACGCGCTGCGGCTGCCGGTCGTGCTGCACGTCCACACGACCGAGTACGGGGTCGCCGAGCAGCGCAGCATCCCGGACCCGGTGGGCCTGTTCGCGGCGCTGGAGCGGTGGCTGGCGCGGATCTCGCGCCGGGTGGTGGTGGCCACGCCGGAGGTGCGCGACCAGCTCGTGGCGGCCGGGTGGGATCGCACGCCGATCGACGTGGTGCCGCTGGGCGGCACGTTCGAGCACCTGGTCGCCGATCCGGGCTTCGACCGGGCCGGCCTGGACGAGGCGGCGGCGGGCCTGCGGGTGCGGCTGGGGATCGCGGCGGGCGATCCGGTGCTGCTGTTCGTCGGCCGGATCGAACGGCAGAAGGGCGTCTACCAGCTCCTGGAGGCGCTGCCGGAGATCGCCGCCGGGCTGCCGGGCGTGCGGCTGGTGCTGGTGGGCGAGGGAGACGTGGCGGGCGTCGAGCGGATCGCCGCCGCGTCGGGGCTGAGCGTGCTGGCCCCGGGCCGGTTCGTCGGCGGGCGGGAGCTGCTGGAGTTCTACGCGATGGCCGACGCGTGCGTGTTCCCGTCGCTGTTCGAGCCGTTCGGGCTGGTGGCGACCGAGGCGATGGCGCTGGGCAGGCCGGTGGTGCTGGGCGACGGGTTCTCGCGGATCTTCCTCGGCGACCCGGACCGGCCGGCGTGCCGGTTCGTCCGCGCCGGTGATCCGGCCGACATCGCGCGCGGCGTGCTGGAGGTCATGACCGACGCGCGGCTCGCCGGGGAGCTGGCCGAGCGCGGCAGGCGGCTGGTGAGCGAGGGCCTGAGCTGGGAGCGGGCCGCCCGCGAGACCGTGGCGTGCTACGAGGCCGCGCTCGGGCGGCTCACGCGTACCTCTTCCTGAGCCCCGGCAGCACCCGCAGCGACCCGACGGCCAGCCCGGTCACGAGCACCACGTGCACGGCCAGGTGCACGCCCATGAAGTACGCGGTGAACGCCGGGCCGCGCCTGCCGTGCACGAACCGGACCAGCTCCACGTCGGCCAGCACGAACCCGGCCACCAGCGCGGCGGGCACGGCGAGCAGCGCGGGCGACAGCAGGCCGAGCGGCAGGCACGCCAGCGCGAGCGCGCAGGCCAGGATGCCCGTGGGCCGGTTGGCGTGCTCGGGCTTGGCGGCGCCGCGCCGGCTGGTGGCCAGCGCGAGCGGGATCAGCGGCAGCGCGCGCCGCCACTGCTCGCCGAGGATCGGCAGCAGGTCGCTGCCGTCGTCGTGCCGGCCGACCACGGTGTCGGTGAGCACGATCCGGCTGCGGACGGCCAGGCGGCTGCTGTACTCGACGTCCTCGCAGTCGCGCAGGCTCTCGTCGAAGCGGCCGGCGCCGAGCAGGACGTCGCGGCGGATGGCGGCCAGCGCGAACACGACGCTGTTGACCTCGCCCAGGTGGCGGCGCCGCCAGTGGACGGCGTGCAGGATGCGGTACCACTCGGCGGGGCCGTCGTCGATGAGCGGCTCGGTGTCGTACACGCCGTGCACGCAACCCACGTCCGGGTCGCCGTCGAGGATCGCCAGCGCGTTGGCGACGGCGTCGGGCCGCAGCGCCACGTCGGAGTCCAGGTAGAAGATCACGTCGCCGGTGGTGGCGTCGGCGCCGGTGTTGCGGGCGGCCGACACGCCGCGGTTGACGGGCATCCGCACGACCCGGCAGCCGAGCTTCTCGGCCAGCTCGGCCGAGCCGTCGGTGCTGGCGTCGTCGACGACGACGATCTCGTCGGGCAGCCGGGTCTGCGCGAGCACGGCCTCCAGGCACAGGCGCAGGGTCTTGGCGGCGTTGTAGCAGGGCACGATCAGGGACACGGTGGTCATGGTGGCTCCCGGCCGGGACGCGACTGTCGATCAAGGATGGCACAGGGGCCGCCGCGTACGTCCTGGTTATGTGTGATTTGTCAGGACTTGTCAGGCGGGAAGTGCTGCCCGGCGACGTGCAGCCGCAGCGCCGCCGTACGGGTGTGGCCTCGGGCGCCGCGCAGCTCGACCTTGACCGACCTCCCGGCCCTGCGCACGCCCCGGTCGGCCTCCGCGACTGAACGCACCTCCCACGGCAGCGTGATCCGCACCTCGTCGGCGCTCCGCGACGGGTCCGAGACCGCGAGCCGCAGCCGGTCGTGGTCGCGGCGGAGCACCAGCGCGCAGGGACCGTCGGCCTTCAGCGGCCCGTACGGGGTCTCGACCGTCGCCGCCCGCCAGAAGACGGCGGCGAGCAGGTCGTCGCGGGCGATCGCCTGCACCGACCCGGAGTTGGCCAGGACCTCCACCCGGCCCCGGTAGGCCGCGGTCTGCGTGACGCGGGCGCCGGGCAGCACGGCGTAGGCGTACCGCGCCCTGTCCGGGTCCTCGCCGTGGTCGATCACGATCGTCGTGTAGTGCCGGGTGAGCGGGGTGCCGTCGCCGCCCGTGGTGGCGCCCCTGTCGATGTCGCGCCAGCGGCCGGTGCGCTTCTCCCGGACCACCTTCGGCTTCGCGCCGTCGAGCAGCGCGTAACCGGCCACACCGGCCAGGTGCACCCAGCCGTCGCCCCGGGTCAGCGGCGGATGGCGGTCGTGGGTATTGCGGTTCTCCACGACGGTCTCGACGCGGCGGCCGTCGGAGGCGGCGATGCCCGTGCCGAGCGCGACGACCGCGTCGTCCAGCAGGAACCACGCCTTCTTGGCCCGCAGCGAGGAGCCCTTGGCGACCAGCTTCATCGCCGCCGCGCCGTACTCGCCGTCGAGCGCCACCCCGCCCGCCCACGGCGTCGGCGGCAGGCGGCGCTCGCCGTGCCGCAGCTCGCCGCGTCTGCGCCTGTCGACCGTCGTGCCCGGCAGCCGGTACGGGTCGATCGTCGGCCACAGCTCGTCGTTCCAGTGCGTGAGGTCGTCGGTGTAGAGGTACGTCATGCCGTCGCCGGTGTACCAGCCGCGCAGGTTCTCCCGGTTCATGGCCTCGGCCGCGCCGATCCGCTCCGAGCTCATCGCGATCGCGAACGCCCAGGTGGGGCGGTGGTGCACGACCCGGTCCATGTCGGCGAACACGTACGTGCCCGTCAGGCGCGGGCCGACCGGCACCGACGGGTCCTCCAGCAGGGCGCGGGCCTTGGCGATGCTCGCCAGCGGCGCGAGCGACTCGTACGGGATCGCCCGGTTGCGCGTCAGCCAGCCCTTCACCAGCGGCTTCCAGCGCCGGGCGTGGCGTTCGGGGGCCGCCTCCAGCAGGGTGAGGACGGCCTCGACGGTCTTCTGGCCCGCGTGGTAGTCGCGGTGGCCCTGCCGCGAGATCGCCCGGCCGCGCACGCAGTCCATCATCAGCCCGTCGACGACGAACGGCAGGAAGGAGCGGTCCACGATGTCGTAGACGTTCCCGATGTCGGGGATCTCCCACGGGGACCGGGCCAGCATGGCGATCAGCTTGGCCACGCTCTCCAGGTAGTCCACGCCGTAGCTGCCGTTGTACGGGTACACGTCGTGCTGGATGAACGACCCGTCACGGTAGAAGCCGTCACCCGGGCCCCGGGTCGTCCGCAACAGGTCGGAGACCGCGTCCTTGGCCCGCCTGACCAGGCGCGCGTCGTGGGTGAGCAGACCGCGCATCGCCACCGCCATCGCCTTGCCCGCCCGGTTGGCGCCGGTCTCCACGACGCCGGGATGGCTGACGCGCCGCTCCGGGTCGGGGCACCACCGCCGCACCGGCCGCAGCCAGCGCCTCAGCCGGTCGCCGGGCAGGCCGTCGTACAGCAGGGCGCAGGTGTCGGTCAGCGAGCGCGGCACGCCGATCTCCCACCAGAACCAGTTGCTGCCCCGCCGGTCGAGCCCCTCGTGGTAGGCGTGCTCGTACAGGAAGTCCAGCGCCCTGACCGCGGTCTCGGCGACCCGCTCGTCCCGGTGCATGGCGGTGCCCGGCGTGGCCCAGCCCAGCGCCAGCGTGCGCATGCGGTTGTAGGCGCGGTTGAAGTTGCCCGTGCGGGGGTCGTCCAGCGGCAGGTCGGGCCAGAGGCTGGGGCGGCGGCCGCCCGACGGCTTCAGCTTGCGCAGCACCGCGTTGGCCGAACCCTCGACGGCCCGCGTCTCGGCGGCGTAGTCGGCGTCGAACCGCCCGCCGGCCAGCAGGCTCACCCACCGCTCGCGCGCGGCGTCGAACGCGGCCCGCCGTGCCGCCCCACTGGCCGGTTCGTCCCAGAGGGCGACTCCGGCCACGGCCGCGGCGCCCAGCAGGGCGGCCCGCCGGCTGAGGGGGTGGGACATGGGCGCCTTCCGACAATCGGGCCAAATACCAAACGAAAGGATCATATGTCGACAGGGGAGCGGCCTTCCGGCTCCGCGACCTCCCCTGCCCTGACATCAGCCTCGATCACCTGGTGTCCGACCGCCGCCTTCCGGGCCGCCCGTGCCGGGCTCAGCTGTATGCGAACAGGTCCTGCGGTACGCCGGCCGCCCGGAAGAGGTGGTCGCGTGACGCTTCGAGCTCGCGGCGCAGCCGGCCCAGGTCCGCGCCGAGCAGCCGCCCCCGCCACTTGCGGACCCGGCCGGCGACGATCACGGTCTCCACGTTGGTGCGGTCCATCAGCGACACGACCGCGCCGGGCACGCTGTTGAGCGGGGCGACGTTGAGCGCCGTGGCGTCGAGCAGCACGAGGTCGGCCTGCTTGCCGGGCGTGAGCGTGCCCGTGCGCGCGCCGAGCCCGAGGTGCGCCGCGCCGTTGACGGTGGCGTAACGCAGCACGTCGCGGACCGTGAGCAGCTCCGGCGTGCCCTCGGCCGGGGTCGGCCAGTTGCCGGGCGGCACGAGGTCGCCCTGGTCCAGGACGAGCTGGTTGACGACCATCCGCTGCATGATCATGGCCGAGCGCATGAGCGTGAACGGGTCGGCGGCCATCGTCGTCTCGACGTCGGAGCTCAGCGAGGGCTCCATGCCGAGCTCCTGCATCTTGAGGATCGGCGGGGTGCCGTGCCGCATCACCATCTCGATCGGGAAGGCGAGCGAGACCTGCGCGCCCGCGTCCCGGAACGTCTTCCACGTCCGGTCGGACATGCCGGTCATGTGGATGAAAAGGTTGTCCGGCCCGACCCGCACCCCGGCGGTGCCCGCGGCGATCTCGTCGAAGACCGGCCGCATCCCCCACGAGCCCACCGAATGAGCGGCGATCCGCACGCCGAGCTCGCGGGCGATCGCCCAGGACCGGGTGTACGTCTCCCGGCCGAGGTGCAGCTCGCCGCCCATGACCAGGGTCACGAGCTGGTCGTCGGAGGGGAACCAGCGCTCCCGGATGCGGCGGGCGTCCTCCGGGTAGCGGGCGCCGGGGCGGCCGTCGCCCTCGAAGTAGCCGAACGCGGCCCGCCGCCCGGTGTCGATCAGCGCCTGGACCGCCGCGTCGGAGTGCTCGGGGGAGTGGTGGATCTGCGAGACGTCGAGGACGGTGGTGACCCCCGCGTCGAGCTGCGAGAGCCCGCCGAACAGCGCGTTGACGTACACGTCCTGCGGCCGGTAGACCCGCGCGAACCCTTGCAGGATGTGCTCGCCGTAGTTGGGCCGGGCGCTCGGCGAGCCCGAGCCGTCGTCCAGCAGCAGGCCGTTGGCCAGGAACGCGCGCTCGGCTGTCTCGAACAGATGGTGGTGCGTGTCGACGAACCCCGGCATGACGATGCGCCCGCGCGCGTCGATCACGTCCGCGCCGGGCGCGTCGACGCGGCGCGCGACCGCGGCGATCCTCTCGCCTTCGACCAGGACGTCGGCGGTCTCGAAGTCGCCCACCGCCGGGTCCATCGACATCACGGCCCCGCCCCGGACGACATAGCGGCGCCCCCGGCGGCCGCTGTCCTTCGGCGGCGGCGGCTCGGCGGCGGAGGCGGGGGACGCGGCCAGCAGGCCCGTGCCCGCCACCGCGGCCGAGGTCTTCAGGAAGGCGCGCCGCCCGACGTGGTTCTTCCGGCTCGTCATAAGGCTGCTCCAACAGTGAGTTGATGTATCAACCGGAGCGTACGTCATCGAGTGGACATGTCAACTCACTGGTAGGGTGGACGTCATGGCGCAGCTGGGATTGACCGAACGCGAACTCCGCGCGTGGCGGACCTCGTTCCGGATGGTGGAGCTGCTGCGGGCCCGCATCGAGCAGCAGCTCCAGGCCGTCGGCGGCCTGTCCAACGCCGACTACACCGTGCTCGCGCTGCTCTCGGAGGCGCCCGGCAGGCGCATGCGCTCCTACGAGCTCGCCCGCGTGGCCGGCTGGGAGAAGAGCCGCATGCACCACCAGCTCACCCGGATGAGCGGGCGGGGCCTGGTCGTCCGGGAGCCGTGCGGCTCGCGCGGCATCGAGGCCGTGCTCACCGAGGACGGGCTCGCCGCGCTCCGGAAGGCCGCGCCGGGGCACGCCGAGGAGGTCCGCCGCCTGTTCGTCGACCGTCTCACGCCGGAGGAGCTCGACCGGTTCGCCGCCCTGGCCGCCAAGGTCCTCGACAGCCTGGAGGCCGACCAGCCGCCCCGCCCGTGACGGCGGCGACGGCGGCGACGGGGGCCGGGACCGGGCCCGGTCAGGGCTGGGCGAGCGCGTCCGCGCTCAGCCGGACGCACAGGTCCCACACCGCGCGCTGGTTGCGCTCGTCGAGCGCGCTCGCCGGCAGCGGCTTGCGGCGGCACCGGTCGTCGAAGTACGCGCCGGTGACGCCCTCGACCTCCCGGCTCGCCGCGGCGTGGACGCTGGAGCGGGCCGAGCGGGTCAGGTCCGACAGGAACAGCGGCGCGATCACCTTCAGCACCAGCGGCGCGATCGGCCGGTAGAGCACCGGGAAGGCGGCGATCGGCGTCGACCGGTTCATCGGCGTGTAGCCGTGCCCCGGATAGACCACGTTGGCCGTCACCCCCGTCCCGTCCAGCTCCCGGGCGAGCCGGGCCGTCAGCGCCATCGTCATCGTCTTGGTGTGGTTGTAGTGGCTGAACGTCCACCCGAGGAGACGGCGTTCGCCCTGGAGGTTGCCGTGGTCGACGGGGCCGCCGGGGATGCCGCCCGTCAGGTTGACGACCCGGGCCCGGCCGGCCCGCCGCAGCCGGGGCAGCAGCAGGTGGGTGAGGGTGAAGGGGGCCAGGACGTGCGCGGCGAACATCTTCTCCACGCCGTCGGCGGTCAGCTCCCGGCGCGGCGTGTTCACGCCGACGTTGTTGACCAGCACGTCCAGTGAGTCGCAGCGCTCGGCGACCCCGGCCGCGAGCCGGACCAGCCCGTCGAGGGTCGTGACGTCGGCGGTGAGCGCGGTCACCCGGTCGTGCCCGGCCCCGGCGCGCACCTCGCGCTCGGCCCGCCGGGCGCGGCCCTCGTCGAGCCCGGCCAGGATGACGGACGCCCCCCGCGCGGCCAGGCCGCGTGCCGTCTCCAGGCCGATCCCGCCGGTGCTGCCGGTGATCAGCGCGGTCTTCCCCGTCAGGTCGTTCGGTGCCATCGGTGTCCTCCTTGGCAGGGCGGCGTCAGGCCGGGATCAGGTCGTGGGTGAGGTCGTGCAGGCGCAGCGCGTCCTGCCGGTCGAAGGCGCGGCCGCCCAGCGACAGCCGGCGCCTCTGCCAGTGCGCGGTGAAGGGCTCGCCCGGAGGGTCGTCCAGCAGCGCCGTCATGGGCGCGATCGCCTTCGGCACCGAGGTGGCGAACAGCGTGAAGAACGCCTTCGCCACCGCCCGCAGCGGCTGCGGCAGGCTCGCCGGCATGCCGGTGGAGACCACGCCGGGGTTGTAGCCGACGTACGGGACGCCGCCCCCGGCATGACGGACGCCGAACGCGACCCCGAGCAGGTCGTTGGCCCGGAAGGACTGCAGGGTCGCCCTGGCCCCGCTGTAGCGGCGCGCGAGCTGCAGGTCGTCCCAGTGGATCCGGCCCAGCGGCACCCCGGGCGTGCCCACGTTCATGATCACCGGACGCGGGGCGGCCCGCAGCGCGTCGTGCAGGCCGTGGCTCAGCACGTAACGGCTGAGGTAGGCGAGCGCGAAGCTGTGCTCGAAGCCCTCCGGGGTGACCGCCCGGCCGCCGAAGAGCCGGTAGCGCTGGGCGCAGAGGACGAGCTTGTCCACGACCGGGTGCTCGCCGGTCAGCCGGTTCACCAGGTCCCGGGTGGCGGCCACCGAGGTCAGGTCGGCGCGTACGAAGGCGGCCCGCCCGGCCGGCAGGGCCGCGGCCTCGGCGAGCAGGGCCCGGCCCTTCTCCGGGGTGCTGCCGACGGCGATCACGTGGGCGCCCTGCCGGAGGTAGTGGAGGGCCAGCCCCTTGCCGAGCCCGTCGGTGCCTCCGGTGATGACCACGGTCTGCATGCTTCACCTGCTTCCGCTCGGAAGTGGATACGACATATCCGCTTATGTTCGGCAGCCTAACACGAAGCGGATATGATGTATCCAGTTAGCCGACGGACGGGATGCCATGAGCGAAGAGACACCGCCACTGCGCCGCGACGCCGAGCACAACCGGCGGCGCACGCTGGCGGCGGCACGGGAGGTGTTCGCCGCGCGCGGGCTGCAGGCCACGCTCAACGACGTCGCCCACCACGCGGGGCTCGGCGTCGGCACCGTCTACCGGCGCTTCCCCAACAAGGAGGTCCTGGCCGAGGCCGTCTACGCGGGCAAGCTCGACGAGCTGCGCGCCACGGCGCACGACGCCCTGACCGGCCAGGACGCCGGCCGGGCGCTCACCGCGTTCCTCGAACACGCGCTGGAGCTGGCCGCGACCGACCGGGGGCTGCGTGAGCTGATGCGGCAGGGCGCCGGCGACAGCGAGCAGATCGCCCGCGCCCGCGAGGGCATCGCGGAGTCCTGCGGCCTGCTCATCGCCCGCGCCCGGGAGCAGGGCACGATCCGCGCCGACCTCACGGTGGACGACATCGCGCCCATCGTGACGATGATCGACTCCGTCATGGACCTGCCGTCCACCGGCGGCACGCAGCCCTGGCGCCGCTACCTGGCGCTCGTCCTCGACGGCCTGCGCCCCTGACCCTGACTCTCAGCTTGTCACCATGCCCATGACGAGGTTGATCGCGGTGGCCAGGATGCTGGTGCCGAACACGTACGACAGCAGCGTGTGCCGCAGCACGATCGAGCGGATGGCCGAGCTCGACACGTCGGTGTCCGACACCTGATAGGTCATGCCGAGGTTGTAGCTGAAGTAGAAGAAGTCCCGGTAGGCCGGCGGCTGCTCCGAGTTGAAGTCGATCCCGCCCGCCGCCGTGTAGTACACGTACGCGTAGCGGGCCGCGTACATCAGATGCAGCGCCGCCCACGCCAGGAAGACGCCGAACAGCGCGGTCGCGGCGGCGGCGTGGCCGGCGTCGGGCTCCCCGCGCACGAGCAGCAGCACGATCGCGACCAGCCCGCACAGCGCCACCGTGACCACGACGATCTCCTCCACGATGGGCAGGAAGTCCTCGCGCCGCGCGTTGCGGTGGGTGGCCGCCGCGTCCATCGGCCACATCACCGCCCAGCCCGCCAGCACGAAGAGCAGCTCCGTCACGGCGATGCCGGCCAGGATCCCCAGCGGGGCGTCGGCCGGCACCCCGACGGCGACGCCCGCCGCCACCCCGATGACCACCGCGCCCGCGAGCCGGCGCACGGCCCC
Organism: Nonomuraea ceibae; assembly: GCF_019396325.1. Lineage (GTDB taxonomy): Bacteria > Actinomycetota > Actinomycetes > Streptosporangiales > Streptosporangiaceae > Nonomuraea > Nonomuraea ceibae. The sequence goes on along the minus strand of NZ_JAHKRO010000168.1, from coordinate 3,630 downwards.
CAGCGGCAACCAGATGCTCATGCGTCACCACTCTAGCCCGCATCGTCGCAGGTCAGCCGGGGTGCCGCGGCTTGACCGCGAATTTGCGCCCCAAGGCGCGACGGCACCCGGATCCGCCGCCTCCTCGTCCGTACGATGGCGCGTGAACGACGGGGGAGATCGTGGAGCTGCAGCCGGTCAAGCAGTTCATCGAGGCGTCCGGCACGCTGCTCGACCTGCTCGGCGTGCTCGTCATCGTGGCCGGGACGGTCATCGCCAGCGTCTCCTTCTGGCGGCGCGCGGCGCGCCAGCGGGCCGCCACCGCCTACCCCGCCTACCGCCGTGCCGTCGGGCGGACCATCCTGCTCGGCCTGGAGCTGCTGGTCGCCGCCGACATCATCAAGACCGTGGCCATCGCGCCCACGTTCCAGTCGGTGGGCGTCCTGGCCGCCGTCGTCCTCGTACGGACCTTCCTCAGCCTCTCCCTCCAGGTCGAGCTGGAGGGCCACTGGCCGTGGCGCAACCCGTCACCGCCACGGGACCCCGGGACGTGAGCGGGCCCGTTCCTGTCGGCCCCGGCTGATATCGATGATCTCGCAAGGTTCCCTCGACGCATGGAGCTGCGGGATGGCGACGGTCACCTTTCGCGACGAGACGGCAGCCGGGAGACCGCTGGCCGAGTTCGAGCTGCCCGGCCTGCCGGAGAGCATTCCGGCCCGGGAGCTGCTTCGGCTGCGCGTCAGGGAGGAGGTCGCCCGGCACAACGCCCGCCCGGAGGCCCGCTTCACCGGCCTGGTCCGCCCGTCGGCGGCCGAGGCGGAGCTGAACGGGCCGCGCCGGCTCGACTGGGAGAAGCAGGCGGACGCCGCCGAGCGGGCCTTCCTGCGCAACGGGTTCGTGCTGCTGGTGGGGGACCGCCAGATCGAGGACCTGGCCGAGGTCGTCGACCTCACCGCCGACCCGGTGGTGTCGTTCATCAAGCTCGTCCCGCTCGTCGGAGGCTGACCCGCCCGGGCGGCGGGTCAGGCGACGGGGACCCAGCCGAACCGGCCGCCGGGGCCCGGCTCGGCCCGGCCGAAGACCACGTCGGCGAAGTGGCCGCCGTAGCCGATTGTGCCGGGGCGGCTCAGCTCCTCGACGAGGCGGCGGCGGTGCCGGGCGGACTCGACGGGGTCGTGGTCGATCCCGCACGACCATTCGGGGTGGGTGACCTGGACGGGCGCGTGCAGGGCGTCGCCGAACGCGATGAGCCGCCGGTCGCTCCCGGTGATCGTGTAGGCGGTGTGCCCGACGGTGTGCCCGGGGGCGAACGAGGCGCGGACGCCGGGGAAGATCTCCTCGCCGTCCTCGACCGGGCGCACCCGGGGTTCCAGGACGGCGAGCCTGGGGTCGCCGGCGAGGTCGCGCCGCGCCCATTCCGGCGCCGCGACCAGGTGGGCGGCGTGCGCGAACGGAGGCGCGTCCCGGCCGGGGGCGTTGCTCCAGGCCCAGCCCAGATGGTCGCTGTGCAGGTGGGTGATGGCGACGGCCTCGATCCGCTCCGGGTCGCGGCCCAGGCCGCGCAGGCTGTCCAGCAGGCCGCCGCCGTACAGTTTGCCCAGCAGCGGGTTGTCCGGGTCGTCGGGGCGGGACTCGGGCCCGAACCCGGCGTCGACGAGCATCGCGCGGTCGCCGCGCTCGACGAGCAGGGCGCCGATGCCCGCGACGAGGAGGCCGTCGCCGTCGAGGTGGTCGCGGTGGCGGGCCCAGTCCGCGCCGGTGGCGGCGGGCAGCCAGCCGCCCGGCTTGAGCCGGACCAGCCCGTCCGGCACGTACGTGACCGTCAGGCCGCCCAGGTCGAGCGAGCGGACGCGGGGCGCGCGGGTCAGCCGTGCGCGGTCGAAAGCGGTCGTCGTCACCATGATTCCTGCCTCGGTGCTCAGGGGGAACGCCGCCCTGGACGGCGGCGCCGACAGAAAGTTACAACTAGAACGGTTCTAATTGCAATCATTCGAGTTGTAGTAGAGTTGCGCCATGACCGGCGACCCCGAGACGCAGGCCCAGGCCGACCGCGAGCTGTGCGGCCTGATCAGCGGCCTGGCCAAGCAGATCGAGGCGCACGTCCGGGTCCGCGCGGCCACCCTCGGACTGACCGCCTCGCAGGGCGTCGCGCTGCGCGAGCTCACCGGCCCCATGACCCTGCGCGAGCTCGCCGAACGCATGAGCTGCGAGCCCTCCAACGCCACGTTCGTCGCCGACCGCCTCGAAGAACAGGGCTACCTCGAACGCCATCCGCACCCCGGCAACCGCCGCGCCAAGCAGCTCGTCCTGACGCCCTCGGGCGCCGAGCTGCGCGAGCGCCTGCTGGGCCTGCTCGCCGAGGAGTCCCCGCTGGCGCCGCTGTCCGCCGAGGAGCAGGACGCCCTGCAACGCCTTCTGGCCCGCGCCGTCGTCGCCTGACCGGTCAGCGGACGAGCTTCCCCGGTGACCGGTCCGGGAAGGCGACGAGCAGGTGATCCTCGACCGGAGCGCCGGGATCGTCCTCGTCCCGTTCCCGCGTGGACGCGCAGCCGATAGCGCCCGGGACCGCCGACGGCCAGGTTGGGCAGCGGCCCGAGCGCCCCGCTGTCGCCCGCCTCCGGATACGGCGGCACCACCAGGCGGCCGCTGCGGCTGACGAGCCCCACCTCTGCCACCCGGTCCCAGCCCTCGGGCCGCGACGGCGGGGCGGTGCGCAACGCCTTGACCGTGAGGCACATCGGCCCGTTCTCGCCGTAGGTCACGATGGCGGCGCTGCTGCCGGCCGCGTGGACGAGGCCGTCGCCGACGGCCTTGAGGACGTCGCCGCCCGCCTCCTCGGTGGTGTCCCGGTCGTCATGGACGTAGTAGCCGCCGCCCTCGAAGAGTGAGTACGCGGCCGTGCCCTGCCGCGCGGCCCGCAGCCCCGGCCAGGGGTCGGCGCACCGGGCGTTGCGCCCGGCCATCCAGGCGGTCTGCCCACGCGCCAGCGCGACCCGGTCGCGGGCCTCGTCCTCCCGCTGCCGGGCGACGACCTCCGGGCACAGCGGCTCCAGGGCGTCGCCGAGCTCGGCGGCACTCGCCGATCCGCCCGACCGCCGCAGCAGCGCCTGCCACGCCGACGGGCCCGCCACCGCGCACAGCTCCTTCCCGTACGCCCGAATGCGGATGATCTTAACGAGGCCGCGCGGGTTTGTCGGTGCGATGATCTACCGTCCCGGCCATGACTGCAGCGACGCGGGCGTACCCCAACGCCGCGCCCTCCCCCCGCTTCCACCAGGGACGCACCCCGGGCGGCTCCCGATGACCGTCTGGACGGAGATCCGTGACCTGATCACGCGCAACGACGTCACCCGCCTGGCCGACCGGCTGGCCGCGCTCACCGAGGAGGAGCGCGTCGAGCCGGCCGGGCGGCTGCCCGGTCTGGTCAAGGAACTGCGCGCCGCCCGCACCGAACGGCTGCGCGCCCGCCATTCCGGCGACCTCGAGGAGATGATCTCCTGGGAGGTCGGTGACATGCTCGACCGGCTGGCCGGGGCGCTGCTGCTGGCCGGCGTCGGCCTCATCACCGGCCCGGCGGCCGCCGTCGCGTGGATGACCAGCCGCGACGTCAACCGCCGCTGGGCCGACGCCCTCGACGTCGCCGGCGTGTGC
>NZ_JAHKRO010000167.1 GCF_019396325.1 Nonomuraea ceibae | reverse complement strand
CCGGCGGAGCCACCGGACCGCAGCAGCACGCAACCACGCCCGGCGCCATCGAGGCCACGCCCGCCGAACTGATGCGACTCGCTGTCAGCGCCCGCTTCGCCATCGCGCCGTCAACCTGTTCCGATGGCGCGTCATGCCCTCCCGCCGGAGACGGACCAGACCTCGGTGATGAGGCCGTCCTCGACGCGCAGCATGTCGATTCCGCTGAGGCGCAGGTTGCGCCCGGCCTCGTCGGTGAAGCGGGCCAGGCAGGGGCGGGCGATTGGCGCAATCCGCGTATCTCCAGCTAACCGGCTTGTCCGCGCGAGTGGGAGGGCGTGCCTATCGGGGGCAACTTCGACCCCTTCGCCGGGCGGCGGCTCCTTACGGTGGGGAGGGTGGACAACCGAGACGAGATCCGTGACCTTCTCGCCACCCGGCGCGCCAGGATCACTCCACAGCAGGCCCGGCCCGCCCCCGGCGTGCGGCGCCGGATGCCCGGATTGCGCCGCGAGAAGGTCGCGGTGCTCACCGGGGTGAGCACCGACTGGTACACGCGGCTGGAGAAGGGCCACATCAGCGGCGTGTCCGAGGACGTCCTGGACGCAGTCGCCCGCGCGCTGCTGTTGGATGAGGCGGAGCTGCGGCCCTGCCGATGCGACGGCCCACGAGCCGAAGGCCCGTCCTCATCAGCGCCCAGCCGAGCCGCTCGGCGAAGACGCTGATGACCGGCCCGTGGCCGACCTCGCGCGCTCTGCGCTGCCGGTCGGCATCCTCCCGCAGCTCACGGGCTCGTACGCGTTCGACCCACAGGTATAAGTCTGGATCCATGGTGGCCTCCTGGATGGTCGTCACGGCCGGAATGGCAAGCGGCCGATCCGGCGCTCGCTCGTCGCGGTGTGCATGAACGATGCTGGCAAGGCGGTCTCACCAAGAACTGACCGGGCTCTCACCAGGCGGTGGAGCGGTCGCTCCGCTGCGGCAGAGACTGGGCCCGGAGCCGTTCGGCCGCTGCGGCCTCGACATCGCCCATCTCCTCGTGCAGGTCCGCGAAGTCGTTGAGCAAACGCATCTCCCACAGCAGTGCCCGCATGCTCCGGCTCACTGCCAGGGCCTCGGTGAAGCAGTGGGCGGCCCGGTCGACGTCGCCGCGTCGCCGATGCAGCTTGCCCAGAGCCCGCAGCACGCGCACCTGGGGCACCCGCTCGCCGATGTCCACCGACAAGGCGAGGGCGCGGCTCAGCAGTGGCTCCGCCTCCAGCAGGCGGTCGCGAAGCAGCCGGATCAGCCCGAGGCCATGCAGCACGGACACCAGCAGATGGGGAGTCCGCGCATGTTCGGCGTGTAGGCGGGCCTCGGTCAGGGCGTCCTCGGCACGGTCGAGGTCACCCGCCGCCAGCCGGGCCTCCCCGACGAGCCACAGCGACCTGGCACGCAGGAGCGGGCCGAACACGGGGGCGGTATGGGCCAGTTCGAAGGCCTGCTCCAGGATGGTCAGGGCCAGATCCGGGCGACCCTGGACGATGTGGAGCTCGCCGATGTCACCCAGGGACAGAAACTGGCCTCCGCGGTCCTCCGTCTCCCGCATGTGGGCCAGGGTCTGCTCATACCGGGCCAGAACGCCATCGAAACGGCCCCGCATCACGTCGATCCGGGCGTCCATCGAGTTCGCCAGAGCCCAGCCGCCGCGGTTCCCGGTCCGCTCGCACAGTTTCATGGCCGTGGCCAGCTTCGCGCGGGCACGCTCATAGTCGCCCCGGTAGCTGTCCAGCAGCGCCTCATTCGCGCTCATCAGCGCCGCGCCCCGGTCATCACCCGCGTGCAGCGCCGCCGCCAGCGCGACGGTGTGCGTCTGCCGCCACTCATCGTGATGCGAACGGGCCTCGAACAAGGGCACAGCCGAACCGGCCAGATCCCAGCACAGCTCGACGGCCCCGATGCGGGCTGCCTGCCCGACCGCCGCAACGATGTTGGCACGCTCGCTGTCGTACCAGCTCAGCGGGTCTGCCACCAGGGGCTCAACGCCTTCCCGCGCCAACCACCGGGCGGCCTGCCCGTGCAGCGAGATGTAGTCGCCGCCCCACAGCGCGTCGTAGGCGGCCTCGGTCAGCGCCAGCCAGCCGCCCAGGGCGCGCAGCAGCGCGGCTTCTCGGCTCATCGGCGCCTCTTCGGCCTCGGCGCGTTCCCGGGCGAACGCGCGCACCAGATCATGCAGGCGATAGCGGATCTGCTCACTCCCCGGGGACCGTACGGCCTCCAGTAACTGCGCGTCCGCCAGGCGTTCCAGTGATTCCTCGGCCTCGGCCAGCGGTCCGTCCAAGAGCGCCGCGGCGACCCAGGCCGCGACGTCAGGCGCGTCCAGCAGGCCGAGCAGCCGCAACAGGCGGCGCTGTGGCGCATCGAGCGCGCGGTAGCCGACGGCCAGGACCGCGCGCACCTCCATCGCGCCCAATGCCAGGTGATCGAGTGGACGATGGGCCTGCTCAAGCTGGTCGGCCAGCCGCGCCACGGTCCAGTGCGGGCGGGCCGCCAGCCGCGCCCCGGCGATCCGCAGCGCCAACGGCAGCCGGCCGCACCCCTCGACGAGCCGCCGCGCCGGATCGGGCTCGGCCTCCATACGCGCGCCACCGATCAGACGCCTCAGCAGCGCGGCAGCCTCGAGTGGCGGCATCACGGGCAACTTGACGCGGGTCATGCCGTACAGCGCCGCCAGATCGGACCGGCTGGTCAGCAGGGCCGCGCAGGAGGGCCCGGTGGGCAGCAACGGCTGAATCTGCCCGGCATCGGTGACGTTGTCCAGCACGACCAGCACCCGCCGGCCGGCCAGCCGCGCACGCAGCAGCTCGGCCCGCTCGGCCTGCCCGTCGGGGATGGCGTGCGGCTGCTCGCCCAGCACTCGCAGCCAGCGTCCCAGTACCTGGGCCACGTCGACCGGGCGGCCGTCGGGCCCCTTTAGATCGGCGAACAGTTGCCCGTCTGGGAACCGGCCACGGAGCCGGTGGCCGGCCCGCAGGGCCAGGGCGGTTTTGCCGACTCCCGGCATGCCGCAGATCGCCACCATGGCCGGGGTGGACAGGGTGCCGGGCTCGGCCGACAACACTGTGGTGACGCGCTCCAGCTCCGCCTGGCGGCCGGTGAAGTCGGGCAGGTCGCCCGGTAGCAGGCAGACCGGCGACGGTGGCGGGCCGGCCGCCGGAGGATCGTCGCCGAGCAGGGCCAGGTGCGCCCGACGCAGCCCCGGGCCCGGATCCACCCCGAGGTCGTCGGCCAAGTGGCGCCGGATCAGCTCATAACGGCGCAGCCCTTCTGCACGCTGGTCAGCGTGCCCGAGCAGCGTGATCAACTGGGTGTGGACCGCCTCGTCGTACGGCAGCGCCTCGGCAAGACGCCGCAGCGGTTCGACGGCTTCGGCGGCGCGCCCGCAACGGACAGCGGCATCCGCCAGCTCCCGCGCACTGTCGATCCTGGCCTGCTGCAGTTCCGCGACGGCGGGCAGCGCGTGGGGCCACTCCGCGTCCTCGGCCAGCACCGGCCCGCGCCACAGATCCAACGCCGCCAGCAGCAGATCCGTGCGGCGGCTCGGGTCCGGCTCCTCCCGGGCGACGGCGACGGCGGTCCGGAAACGGGAGGCGTCGGCCTGCTCTGGCTGCACCTCGATGCGGTAGCCGTCGCCTTCGCGCACTATCTCAATGCCGGTCGGTCTCAGCCATTCCCGCAGCCGGTACACCGCGCTGTGCAGCGCCGCCGGCTCACACCCCGCAGGCCCCCACACGAACGCGACCAACCGTGCCCGATTCACCAGCCGGCCCGGTGTGAGCAGCAGAGCGCCCAACAGTCGGCGCACGGCTGGCCGCGACACCACACGCTCGCGGCCGTCCACCCACACCCGCAACGAGCCGAGCACCCCGAAAGCGGGCAATCCCTCGACACTGGCCACATCACCAAGAATTACCGCACCGCGCTCCCAAATACACCGCAATGGATGGATCAGCGTCGACATGCCTCACGTGCCGGAAGGGATCCGTCAAGGTCAGCCGGCGTCCGGGATCGCGAACCGTACCCCGGTGAGCCGTTCGGACAGGTCCCATAGCCGGCGGCCGGTTTGGGCGTCCGCGGCCGCCGGGGCGAGCGGCACGCGCTTGGGCGCGCCGCGCAACTCGGCCGGGCCGCCGGGGCCCAGGAAGTGGCCGCTGTCCACCTCCGCGGCCGCCGCCGCGTACAGCTGGGGCAGGGCACCCCGGTCCGGGGATTGCGCGAGCGGGGAGAGTATCCGGCCGAATACCAGCTTGACGAGTCCGATCGGTGCGCTCGTCTGCAGGTTGGTGGCGGTGTAGCCGGGGTGGGCCAGGACGCTGCGGACGGGGCTGCCCGCCGCGGTGAGCCGCCGGTGCAGCTCCCAGCCGAAGGCGGCGTTGGCGAACTTCGACTGGTTGTAGAAGCGCATGGGCGAGTATCCGTGTTCGCCCGCGAGGTCGTCGAAGAAGATCCGCCCCTGCCGGTGGTTGGTCGACGTCACCGTGACCACGCGGGGATCGTTCCCCTGCGCCAGCAGGTCGAACAGCAGGCCGGTGAGCGCGAAATGGCCGAGGTGGTTGACGGCGAACTGCAGCTCGTGGCCCTGGGCGCTGAGCGTTCTCGGGGGCGCCATCACCCCGGCGTTGTTGACGAGCACGTCCGGGCGCACGCCGTCGGCCCGCAGCCGGACGGCGAAGGCGCGGACCATGTCCAGGTCGGCCAGGTCGAGCCGGCGTACTTCGAGGCGGGCGGCCGGCTGATCGGCGGTGATCCGCGCAACCGCCCGGCGTCCCTTGGCCTCGTCGCGCACGGCGAGGATCACGCGGGCCCCCTTGCGGGCGAGCTCCAGGGTGGTCGCCAGCCCCAGGCCGCTGTTGGCGCCGGTGATGACGAACACCCTGTCGCTTTGGTTGGGCACTGTCCACGACTGCTTACTCATGTGGCACAATTTGCCGGAGATGGCACTGAGTGTCAATATGGCCCTCAGTGTTGCCCAAGTCACGGGGTATACACTGAGCGGGTGGCGACTCCTCTGGCTCAGCGCAAGCGTCAGCTCGTCCAGGACGAGCTGACGAGAGCCGCGCTCGGCCTGCTGGCGGGCAAGGGGTTCGAGGCGGTCACCGTCGACGAGATCGTGACCGCCGCGGGGGTGTCGAGGCGGACGTTCTTCCGGTATTTCGCCTCCAAGGAAGACGTGGTCGTCCAGTTCCTGGGTGACATGGGCACTGGGATGTGCGCTGAGCTGGCGATCCGGCCAGCGCACGAGCCTCCCTCGGTGGCGTTGCGCCACGCGGTGTCGGTCTCCATCGACGCCTGCGCCGGCCATGACGACCGGTCGCTGCGGGTGGTGCGGCTGATCCTGGGCACGCCGGCGCTGCTCGCCCGGTTCCTGGAGCGGCGGGCGCACTGGCGCGACGAGCTAGCGGCGGCGCTGGCCCACCGGCTGCGCCTCGACCCCGTGACGGATCCGTATCCGCATCTGGCCGCCGGGGTGGCCCTGGCCGCCTTCGACACCGTCCTGCACCAGTGGAGCGGCAGCAACGGCACGGCGGACCCCGCCGCCCTGACCGACCGGGCCTTCACCGTCGTGGCGCCCGCCCTGGATGCCGTCGGGCAGCCGTGCGGGCCTTTGAGCGCGGGTAGCGTCCCCTAGGCTAGGCACAAGCACTGTTAGCCGTCGACTTCTTCCAGATCGACACGATTTCTCTGCGGCCTCTGTACGTGCTGTTCGTGATAGAAATCGCCACCCGGCGCGTGCACATCCTCGGCGTGACCGCCGATCCGACCGGCGCCTGTACGGCCCAGCGGGCCCGCAACCTACTCAAGGACTTCGGGCGACCGGGTCAGATCCTTCCGCTTCCTCATCTGCGACCGGGATACCTGATTCGCCGCTGTTTTCGACGCGGTCTTCACCGGTGTGGCGTGGCGGTGCTGAAGAGCCCGCCGCGCACACCGCGGGCCAACTGCTATGCCGAGCGGTGGGTGCGCACCGTACGCGCCGAGTGCACTGACCGCATGCCGACCTACGGCGAACGGCACCTGCGCTCAGTGCTGGCCGAGTACGCCGGATCACGACAACGGCCGTCGGCCGCACCAGTCCCGTGCGCAGCGGCCACCCGATCATGATGAGCGGACCGTCGTACCGCTGGGCGGCCGGATCGAACGCCGGAAAGTGCTCGACGGGTTGACCAATGAGTACTGTCAAGCCGCATAGTCGATCCGGAGGACGCCCAGCTCAAGCCCTGTGCGTGATTTTTGAAGCGGCAACAAGGTTCAGCGGCAGCCTCAAGATACACCGTGTGACGAGTGCTGCCGGGATCAGTTACGGGAGAAAGAAACGACGAGTGGCCGACCTCGCCCGCTCCGGATCGAGCCAGCCGGACGCCATCCGTGGTCACGGTTTCAGCATCGCCATACGAAGGGCAAGGTCGCAGGAAAGCCCTTTTCGAAGTCGCTTTCCGGTGCTGTGTCGGCACCTGCTCGCGCAGCAACTCCTGACGCGGGCGAGGGGTGTCTGGCTGGCCCATTTTGATCATCAGTTCATCGACGGCGACGGCGGCCAGGTCCTGCCGGTCGGTGGTCGCTGTGTGGCGCTCCCTACGAACCGCCACACAGCACGGCTCCCCGGACGACCGGGGATGACCGCCGTGACTAGAGGGCGGCGGCGTACGGCGCGATCCGCGCACCGAACGCCGCCACGTCGGTGCCCGTCACCACGGCCCCCAGCAGCACCGCAGCGGCCCCAGCCGCCCGCAGGAGCGCGAGGTCGTCCGGGACGAGGGCGTGCTGGCTCGGCACGATGACAGGGACGTCCACCGCCGACGCCACCGCCTCCAGCCTCGCCAGGGTCGCCAGGGTGAGCGGCGTGCCGTACCTGTCGGGTTCGAGCGTGGACAGCTCGAGCGCCCCGCATCCCCGCCGTACCAGAGCCTGCGCCTGGGACGGGCCGTCGCCCGGCCCCAGGGCCACCATGGGCGTCACCGGTCCGCACGCCTCGACGTAGGTCGAGGGCGCGTCGGCGGCGTAGACGTCGAAGTAGTCGAACCCCATCTCCCGCGCGGCGGTCATCTCCGCGATCGACACCGATCCGGCGGCACCCACCACGAGGCCCGCCGGGACGCCGAGCGCAAGGATGTCGCGCAGCGCCTCACGTTCGGCGTCCAGCGGCCCGAAGGTCGTCCCCGAGGCCCGGTGCCGTACGTTCGTGTGCACTTTCAGACCGTCGGCACCGGCGCGCACGGCGGCCTGGGCGAGAGCGGCCTCGTTGCGCGGCAGACTGACCAGGACGGCAAGCCGCGATTCGGGCAAACGCATTCGAGAATCCCCCGGCTCAGTAGTAGGTGACGTTCGGCCAGGCCAGTTCCATGCCTTGAGCGGCCATGGAGTCCTGGACCTCGTTCAGCAATCCCGGCGTCGCCGTGACCTGGTGCGGCTCGGTGTTCCTGGTCACGCAGAACGACGCCAGATGACCGGCCGCCTCGCCCACGGTCCACTCGACCGGGTGGACCCGGTAGCACCCGTTGGTGATGTGCGTGGTGCTGATGTTCTTGCCAGCGGCGATCAGGTTGCGTACGCGCTGGGGAACCAGCGCGCGCATCGGGATCTGGAACGGCCAGGCCGGCACGTCGATGTAGTTGTCTCCGCCGGTCGAGGGGTGCAGGTCGATCCGGTAGGAGCCGATGCCGACGCTGTCGTGGTAGGAGACGGCGCCTTCGGGGCGCACGGCCACCGCGAGGTCCTGCTCCACGACCCGGTACTGGCCGAGGATCCGCCGCGACTCCCTGATGTACGGGCGCATCGCCAGGCCGTCGGCGGTGCCGGTGACGTCGGGCCGCAACCTGAGGCCGGGCCAGCCGGCGCCGCCGTCCGGCCGGGGCGCCTCGGCCTGCAGCCAGTACAGGAAGCTCCGGCTCTGGGCCCGGGCCGCGGCGATGTGGGCGGCGTTCTGCTCGTCGGTGCCGCCGATGACCGGACCACCCAGGTAGTCGATCATCGGCCAATTCACGATGACGAGGTCGCTGTCGAACGCCCCCGGCTGGAAATGGTTGCGGGCCAGGATCCGCCGGAACGTCCACAGCTCGTCCGACCCCGGGTCCTTGCTCTGGTCGGCGAGGATCCGCGTCGGGTCGTCGTCCGGGTTCGGGGTGAAGACGTGACGGCGAGGCTCCAGCGTGTGCGGATGCGGGGCGACCCAGCCGAACTGGGGCCCGTGCCACCACTCGGGAGCCACCGCCCGCCATACGGCGTAGTCGTCCGGCTTGTCGATCGTGTGGTCCTGCCCCGCGTGGTGAGAGAGCGCGAAGCACACCGACACCGCCTGCATGTTGTCCGGCCGCGCGGTCGCCGCCGCGTGCGGCTCGCCCGTGTCGGCCTGCGCCTCGGCGCCGGTCACGAACTCGGTGCCCGTGATCGGCAGCACGTCCCCGGCCTCCGTGGCGTCCAGGACGAACCTCGCCGTGACGGTGACGTCGCCGCCCTCCGGGTCGCGGAAGCCCAGCGCCGTCACCTGGTCGCCGTCGACCTGCGCGGTCACCGGGACGTGCCGGCGCAGCACGGTGATCTTCCCGGCCGCCTGCCACGGCGCGAGCATGGCCTCGATCACCGCCAGGGCCACCTGCGGCTCGTGGCACAGCGGGCCGACCCGGCCGGCGCCGGGGTTCAGGTGAGCCAGCGACCGCGACGCGGATCGCAGCGGGTACGCCCTCCGGTAGTAGTCACGGATGCCCTCACGCAGCCGCCGGTAAGTCGCGGTGCTGCCGAAAGCCTCGATCCAGGGGTGTTCGTCGGGCGGGACGAGCTGCGTGGTGAGCTGTCCGCCCAGCCAGGCCGTCTCCTCGGTGAGCACCACCTGCGCACCGTTGCTGGCCGCGGCCAGGGCGGCTGCCACGCCGCCCAACCCCCCGCCGACCACCAGTACGTCCGCGCGGAACTCGGTCACTCAGGTTTCCTTTCGATTGGGGCCGCTGGTACGTCCAGCGACGAAAGTGCAGGGCAGCGCGACGGCCTGAGGCTCAGCCTCTTCCTCCGACTCGAGCTGCTGGACCAGCAGCTCGACAGCGCGCATCCCCATCTCCCGCCGTGGTATCCGGAAGCAGGTGAGCTCCGGAGCCGGCACGGCGTCCGGCGGGTCGCTGAGCGCGGCCACCGAGCAGGCGCCCGGCACGTCGACGCCCATCTCGGCGAGGATGTCGATCAGCCTGAGCGCGACCACCGACTCGTGGGCGATGAACGCGGTGGCCCCGGCCTCCAGCAGCCGCCGTACCTCTGCGGCCGACGGCCCCTCCTCCTTGCGCACCGACAGGACGAGCCCGCCGGTGTCGAAGCCGTGCCGACGCTGGGCCGCCAGGAAGCCGGCGTCACGGTCGGCGGACGGTTCGCCGGGATCCGCCGCTGTCAGGTAGGCGATGCGCTCATGTCCGAGGCCGACCAAGTGGTCGACGACCTCACCGGTCGCGTGCGCGTAGTCCGCGGTGACATAGGTGAGGGGACCGGGCACGTCACGACGGCCGATCAGGACGAACCTGAACCCCTCGTTCCGCAGCCGGACCAGGTCGTCGCGGTTGGTCTCCTTGCCGAGCAGCACGCACCCGTCGGCGAGCCCCAGCCGGTTGACGCCATCGCGGTAGATCGACCTGCCGCCGTCCGAGCCGGTGGCGCTGGTGAACATCAGCAGGTCGTAACCGAGCGCCTCGGCCGCGCCCTCGATCCCCACCAGGAACGGGTAGTAGAAGTCATGATGGTCCATCGGGAACAGCGACTCGAACGTGTAGACGCCGATCAGGTGGTTCATCCCGCCGGCCAGGCTGCGCGCCACCGGGTCGACGGCGTAGCCGAGGGATCGGGCCACCTCGAAGACGTGCCGCCTGGTCTCGGGAGGGATCCGGATGGTGTCCGAATGCCTGCCGTTGATCACGATGGAGACCGTGGTCTGCGAGACGCCGGCCAGCTTGGCGATGTCGGACTGGCGCGGCCTGCGACGCGGTGCGTCATTCACCGGTGATCGTTCCCTTCCTCGAGGTGCTCCAGCTCAAAGGAAATCTCGAACGGACGATCCCACGGGAAGCACACGCTGCCGGGCACAATCCCGAACTTGTCAGCCGGCGGGCCGAGTTCCGCGAGAAGATCGCTCAGTTCCCGCTCCACCCGATCGGGCCGGAGGGCCGTACCCTCGGCGAGAAGCCCGCGCCGGGCGGAGGTCTGGTATCCCCAGTCGTCGAGGAGGCGATGGGTGAGCGTGCGGGCGTGCTCGGCCAGCTGCCGGTCGTCAGCGGCCAGCAGCCGGCTGCACCCCTGGGCCAGCGCGCTGCCGATCGTGTTGCCCGCAGTGTTCCACGCCGCGTAGCCGGCCAGGCGCGGGAGCACGCCGGCCTCGCGCAACGCCATGACCAGCGCGGGGTCGGCGCCGTTGGCGTCGGCGACGTCCGCCACCGCGACCGGGCGTCTCGCCGCCTGCAGCTCGCGCGTCCGTCGGGCGAGCCGCGTCGCATCGCCGGAGGGACGCTCCGGCTGGTCCGGCCCGGAGCACCAGTCGCGCGGGGGCAGGCCGGGCGGGTGCACCGCGAGCACCAGGTCGGCCTGGGCCGGGTCCTTGACGAGAACCCCGCCGATGGCGGCGACCTGGTCGGCGATCGTGTCGCGCACCGGCACGTCCTCGTAGGCGGCGATCCGCTCGAGCGCGCCGGGGTCGAGGCATTCGAGCGCCACCTGCGGGCGCAGGCCGGCGTGCTCGAGTGCGGCCCTGGTGGTCAGCACGGCCCCGGCCTCGTCGGCGCCTGGGTAGCAGCTGATCCGGTCGGCGAGGCCCAGCCGGCCGATCCAGGACTCCAGCCACTCCCGCTCGCTCGTGGACACGCTCTCGACCGTGCTGTCCTCCACCAGGATCGACAGCGTGTCGACGACTCCCTCCACGACCAGTTCGACGCAGGCCAGGTGCATGGCGTGCAGGCGCATCCGCCGGGAGAAGTAGTCCGCGACGAACGGCTCGGGGATGTCCGCCCTGGCTTGCGGCACCGCGTGGGGGCGTCCGTGCTCGGCGCGGTGGAGCTCCTCGGACAGGACGAAGAACCGCCGGCCGTGCCGGTCCCAGTACGCCGGCTCGGCCCCGGCGCCGTCGTTCTTCTTGGTGCGCATCAGCGTGACGAAGGCGTGGACGGGAACGTCCGACCGGGCTGCGCGGATGCGGCGCAGCACGTCGAGGCGGGCCAGCGTCTGGGCCAGCGGCTCGGTGGTGCGCCGCGAGGCGACGAATCCGCCGTAGACGAGCTGGTTGACGCTGACCACGACGGCGTCGCTGCCGGCGGCGGCGTCCTGCAGCCACCGGGACGTGCCGTCGAGGTCGGCGGGTACGCCACGCGCAGGCAGGAGCGCGGTCGGTGGGAGCCGCAGCCGGGTCCCGGCGGTGCCGGCCAGCCCGGCGACGTGGCCGGTGTTCACCGGCCGGTCGTCGAGCGGGAGCAGCGTCACGACTGGTCTGCTGTGGTTCATCCCTTTACTCCTCCTGCGCCCAGCCCTTGCACGAAGTGCCGCTGGCCCGCGACGAAGATCACCAGTACGGGCACGATCGCGATGAACGTCCCGGCCATCAGCGCGCCGTACTGGGGCACGCCGCTGCCCGCGAACGAGCTGAGCGCCAGCGGCAGCGTCTGCATCTCCGGCGACGACACCGCCACCAGCGGCCACAGGAAGTCCTCCCAGGCGCCGGTGAAGGAGAGGATCGCGATGGTGGCGACGATCGGCCGGGCCAGCGGCAGGTAGATCTGCCAGAAGATGCGCAGCTCACCGGCGCCGTCCAGCCGGCCGGCCTCCGCCAGCTCGCCCGGCATGTCGAGGAAGTACTGGCGGGCGAGGTAGATGTTCAGCGGCTGCACGAGCATCGGCAGCACGAGCCCGGCGTAGGAGTCCAGCAGCCCGTTGCCTCCGTGGCCGAGCAGGTCGTTGCCGCCGGCCAGCGGGAAGCCCTTGACGATGAGGAACAGCGGGATCAGCTGCACGATGGCCGGCACCATGGCGCTGCCCAGCACCGTGGTGAACAGCAGGCGCGAGCCGCGGAAGTCGATCCGCGCCAGGGCGTAGCCCGCCGCCGTCGCCGCGACGCAGTTGCCCGCGACCGTGAGCGTCGCCACGATCAGGCTGTTGGCCATCGCCCCGGGGATGTTCGTGGAGTTCCACACGTAGGCGAAGTTGTCCAGCGTCGGCTGGTCGGGCAGCAGCTTCGGCGGGTAGCTGAACACCTCGGTCTTCGGCTTGAAAGCCAGCGACACCATCCACACGAACGGCATCGCCACCAGCAGGGTGACCACTCCGGCGAGGAGTGCCCTGCGCCGGCCGGCGGCGGGGCGGGCGATCAGGGCGCTCATCGCCGGCCTCCTCTCGCCATCGTGCGGATGCTCAGGTAGGCCAGGCCGAAGATCAGGCAGAACAGCAGGAATGCCATGGCGCTCGCGTTGCCGAGCCGGTAGTGCTCGAAGGCCTCGTTGTAGATCAGCATGTTCAGGACGGTCGTGGAGGACAGCGGGCCTCCTGAGGTCAGGACGTAGATCTCGGAGAAGGACTGGGCGAGGTAGATGAGGTCGACCACGACCACATAGGTGGTGATCGGCACGAGCAGCGGCAGGATCACGTGCCGCAGTGTCCGCCAGCGCCCGCAGCCGTCCACGGACGCGGCCTCCAGCAGCGAGGCCGGGACCGCCTGCAGCCCCGCCAGGAAGATGATCATGCTGCCGCCGAGCGCCTTCCAGGCCCGCATCGCGATGAGCGACAGCAGGGCGGTGTCCTCGTCGGTGAGAAAGCCGACCGGTGGCAGCCCGACCAGGTCCAGCAGGTAGTTGAACAGCCCGTCGTGGGAGTACAGCCACAGCCAGATCATGCTCACGGCCACCAGCGGCACCACGCGCGGCAGGTAGAGCACCGCGCGGAACAGGGCCACGCCGGGGAACCGGCCGTTGACCAGGAGCGCCAGCGCGAGAGCCCCCGGGACGGCCAGGATCAGCGTGCCGGACGCGTACTGGACGGTGATCCAGATCGCGTGCCAGAACTCGCCGGACCGGAGCACGGCCAGGTAGCCGTTCAGGCCGTGAAACGTGGGCCCGCCGCGTTCGACGGGATTGTAGGAGGTCAGGCTCAGGTAGAAGCCGTACCCGATCGGCACGATCGTGACCAGCGCCAGCGCGAGGACGGCGGGCAGGACCAGGATCCAGCCCGCTCTGCGCTGGGCCGAGCGCAGCGGGCTGCGCCCCGGCCGGCGTGGCGTCACCGGATGGGGCCTGGGGGACGTGCCCGGCGGCCTGGTCTTAGTCACCATGATGGAGCTTCATCCGTTCGGGAGATCCGTTCCGGTCGCCGGTCAGTTCTTCGCCAGGGCCTCGGCCTCGGCCGCCGCACGATCGAGCGCCTGGCCGGCGGGCGTCTTGCCGCGCAGCACGGCCTCGATCTCCTTGGCCAGCGCCTCGCGCTGCTGCGTCCAGGTCGCGACGTTGGGGTTGCCGCGGAACTGTGCGGCGGCGTCCATGTAGGGCTTGATGTACGGCTGGGCGGCCAGCTCGGGGTCGGTGGCCAGGGAGGCGCGCGCCGGGATGCCGCCGACGGCTTGGACGTAGGCCTTGGCATTCGCCGGCCTGAGCAGGAACTCGACGAACTTCCACGCCTGGTCCTTGCGGCTGGAGTCGGCGCTGATGAACAGGCCGTTGCCGGCCCCGCCGAACGATGCCGCGGTGGTGTCCTTCAGCGGCGGGGCCAGCTTGATCTTCGCGGCGACGTCGGGCGCCTGCTCGTGGATGGTTTTGAAGGTCGCCTCGTCGATCACGGCCATGGCCGCGCGGCCGGTGACCAGCGGGTGCTGGGCTCCGGCCCCGCTGGTCGCCTCGCCCAGGCCGGTGGAGACCGCCTGCGGCCCGTTGTAGAACTCGGCGAGGAACGCGAGCGCGCGCTGGCCTGCGTCGGAGTTCCAGGTGATCGTGCCGCTCTCGTCGGCGAAGTCGCCGCCGGCCTGGAACAGGAAGCTGCCGAACGCCTGCGACATGCTCGTCGGGTCGTCTGCGGGGAAGATGACGCCGGAGCGGGTGATCTTGCCGCCGTCGCGGACGACGAGCTTGTCCGCCGCCGCGCGCAGGTCCTGCCAGGTCGCGGGCGGAGCCGCCGGGTCGAGCCCCGCCTCCTGGAACAGGTCGGTGCGGTAGGCGAGCAGGTGGCCGAAGCCGCGCAGCGGCATGATGACCTGCTTGCCGTCCACCTTGCCCTGGTCGAGGAACGTCAGGTCCTTCACGTCGGAGGCGGGCATCTTGGCGAGGTAGTCGTCCAGCGCGATCGCCCGGTTGTTGGCCGCGTATCCGGCCGCCGCGGCGTTGCCGTGCCCGAAGACGTCGGGGGCGGTGCCGCCGGCGAAGGCGGTCGACAGGCGCGTGGCGAGGTTGCCCCAGTCGACGAATTCGACCTGGACGTCGACCTTGTGCTCCGCCTCGAAGGCGGGGACCAGTTTCTCGTTCACCCAGGAGACCTCCTCGGCGAGATTGCCGGGGAACCAGACCCTCAGGGGGCTCGCGCCGTCGCCGGAGCCGCCGCTGCCGGCGGTGCCTCCGGCGCCGCATCCGGTCAGCGCCATCACCGCGATGAGACCGGCCGCCAGACGCGAAGCGCCGCGCGATTTTGTGACCATCTGTACCTCCTGAGGGGGTGCCTCCGGCTCGATAATGCGCATCATCATGGCGGTGATACGCATTATCGGTCAAGCCTGGACCTTGACAGGCAGTGATTGGGTCGGAACACTGGCCGACACTTGCCTGCCGTGATAATGCGCAACACCAGAAGAGGAGGGACCATCCCGTGGTTCCCGATCACCGAGCGGCCCGCTCGGGCAACATGCACGCCACCCCCCACATCCCCCCGACCCGCCGACGCCGCGGCATCCTGCTGTGGGGCGTGAGCCTCGCGACGGCGGCGCTGCTCGCCCCCGCCACCGCGGCCGGCGCCTCAGCCGCCGGCGACGACCGAGGCGGCCCTCCCTCGGGCATCAGCAACATGGCGGGAACGCCGATCCCCCCGCAGGCGACCCCGGAGAACAACCCGCGCCTCGTCGCGCAGTTCCACGTCGAGATCGACAACGCCACCGACGGCGCCATCGAGCACGTCGCGCTGGACGGCACGCGTACGGTGCTCGGGCGCGTGCAACGGCCGGCGACCGCCACCGTCAAGGCCAACGACGGCTTCTGGGCGTCGAAGTACTCGCGAGCCGTGGACGGCACCGCGGGACACCTGCTCGCCACCTCGGTCTACGTGCTGCGCTCCAAGGTCTGGCCGGAGGAGAGCTACGACCCGCTGCGCTACGAGAACTTCGACCCAGCCACCGGCGAGCGCGACTGGACCACCAGCCTGCTCAACATCCGGCCCGACCGGTACCTCGGCGCGGACTGGGGCAAGTGGCTGGCCGACACCATCTACACCGACATCCCGGGCGGCTCCGCCATCTTCGGCGGCAAGAGCTCGCTGCCCACCGGCGCGCCGCTGTCCTATTTCGACGAGGCGAAGCAGGCCTGGCGCCCCATCGCCGAGCACTTCCGCGCCGACCCCGGCGCGGCGCCCCCGCGCAAGCTGCGCTTCACCGCCTACCGGCCCCTGGTGCGCAACGGCTCGCCGACCTACCTGGAGTTCGAGAACTGGGCCGCGGGCGACACGGTCGCAGGCAGGACCCACAGGAGGAACGGCGGAATCTACGTCGGCTACGCGCACGGCAGCAAACGCCGGGTCGCCGACGTCGTCCAGCGGGTTCAGGGCACCGGGCGCTTCGGCGGCACGGAGTTCGCCCACATCGGCCAGATGGACACCAACCACCCGGGCGCACTGACCTTCTCGACCTCGCCGTACGTCGGCTTCAGCTGGAACGAGAACGTCCGCGGCGGCTTCCAGATCGTCCCCGCGAACCACGTGAAGTTCCTCAGCAACGAGCTCGGCCAGAACTCGTTCATGGGCCGGCCCCAGTGGCTCATCGTCGGCCCGATCGGCGCCGATGCGAAGCGGCTGTTCGACAAGCGGTACATCGTCGACGGCAAGACCTCGTTCTCCCCCGGCTGGGAGGCGATCGCGCCGGTGTTCGGCATGTACGCCCGGACCACGTTCGACCCGGCCGACCTCGGCGAGTCCACCTACTTCGAGGTCTCCTACGACCACGGCAAGACGTGGCAGCTGAGCCCCGAGTTCACCGGCGTGTACGACCCCAGCAACTGCCAGGCGGCCAACTGCCCGCAGAACTGGACCAACATCCGGGTCCACCTCGTCTACCCCGACGGCCCCTGAGCGAATCGCAGGCCCGCCGGCCGCGCAGCCGGCGGGCCCCTCACCCCCCACCCCCA
>NZ_JAHKRO010000166.1 GCF_019396325.1 Nonomuraea ceibae | reverse complement strand
CGCGGGCGCGGCCTGCCGGGCGGGCGCGGCGGGCGCGACCGGCGGCGGCGCGGGCGGGGCGGGGGGCGCGGTGGGCGTCATCGTCAAGGCGTGCCCTCCCTGATCGTGATGACCGTCCACGCGCCGAGGTGGATGCGGTCGCCCAGGCCCACGGGTACGGGCACGTTCACGGTGACGGGCTTGCCGTTGACGTAGGTGCCGTTGGCGGAGCCGGGATCGACGAGCGTCCAGGAGCCGTCCGGCTGGGCGAGCAGCACCGCGTGCAGGTGCGACACGCCCGGGTCGGACGGCGGGCCGGTCAGGTCGATCTCCGGCCGGATGCCGCGGGCCTTGCTCTCGCGGCCGATGCGCACCTGCTCGCCGGCCATCCGGAAGGACCGTTCCGGGCAGTACGGCGGGAACGCGATGGAGCCGGCGTCCGGGCCGCCCTGGGCGATCACCTGCTCGTAGTAGGCCCGGTCGGCCGCCGTGACGGCCTCCCAGCGGGTCCCGCCGCCGGTCACCGGCCCGCGCGCGGGCGCGGCGCCGCCGGCGAAGGAGTGGCCGCACAGCTCGCAGAACTGCCCGGCGCGCGGCGTCTGGCAGACCGGGCAGGGCTCGGCGGGCACGGCCCCGCCGGCGGCACCGGAAGAAGCGGCCGGAGAAGCGGACGGGGGAGCGGACGGGGAGGCAGGCTCGGACGGGCGCCGGCCGGCGGCGGGGGTGGTGCCCGCGGCCTGGATCTGCAGGCCGCAGGTGTCGCAGTAGTCGTCGCTGTCCGACTGGTGGCCCTGCGGGCAGGTCACCATCAGCTGCCCTCCTCGCTCTTGCGCAGCCTGCTGGTGCGGACCGACACGGTGTCGAGCTCGATCTCGTCCGCCTTGTCCACGTTCCGGCGCAGCCTGGCCGTACCGCTGCCGGGGTCGACCTCGACCAGCCTGTTGAGCAGGCGGGCGGTGTCCTCGCGGCCGGACTCGGTGGCGAGCTTCATCGCCCGGCCCAGCCGGGCCGTGGCCCCGTCGACGTCGCCCGCGGCGCGGGCGCTGAGCCCGTCCTGGATGAGGTCGTTGAGCTCCGCCTGGCCGGTGTAGTGGGCGACCCGGTTGTTGATCCGCGTCGACAGCGCCAGGTCGTCGGTCCACTGGGCGAGCACGTTGCCCCGGGCGTACTCCTCCTGGGTGTCGGGGCGCACCAGCTTCACCCAACCGGCCCGGATCTCCTGGCCCGGCTGTCCCGGCGGCACCTCGATGCAGACGTGGTACTCGCGCTCCTCGGCGCCCCACGCCCCGATCGGGTAGTCGCCGGTCAGCGGGTTGACCTCGACCCGCTTGGCCGTCAGGTCGAACAGCTCGGGGACGACCTGCTTGACGAAGACGAGCCGCGCCCCCTGCGGCGCCCACAGGCGCAACGCCAGGTCGGGCACCGTCTTGCTCATCGAGGTCTGGATGATGCGGCGGAAGAAGTCCTCCAGCTCGTGCTGGTTCCTGACGAACTCCACGGTGCCGAGCAGCGCCTCGGCGACCTTGCGCAGCTCGCCGGTCTTCCAGTCGGTGCCGATGCCCAGGCAGTCGCAGGTGAACCTGCCGCTCCACGCCTGCAGCACCGACTCGAACACCGAGTCGCGCTCGTTGTTCTGGCCGTCGGTCATCAGGATGGCGTGCCGCACCGCGTTCGGGTGGGCCGACAGCAGGTTCCCGGCCAGCTTGAGCCATTCGCCGATCGCGGTGCCGCCGCTGGCGCTCAGCTTGCCGATCGCCCGGATCGCCTCCGCCCGGGTGGCCTGATTGGCCTGGACGAGCCGGCCGCCGCCCGGGTACACGACCTTGGCGGTGCCGGTGCCCGAGATCACCGCGAAGTACGCGCCCTCGCGCAACGTCTCCACGGCGGTGGCGGCGGCCTGCCTGGCGTCACGGATCTTGCTGCCGCTCATCGAGCCCGACGTGTCCACGATGATCACTTCGGCGGCCTCGGTGGCCGACACGTCCGCCGGGGCGCCGCCCGACGACGTCACGGTGAGCACCGCGTGCACCTCGCGGCCGTCGGTCGGCAGGTACTTGTTCTGGTCGACATGGAGCGTGAAAGTGGGCTGGTCACCCATGCGAGCCTCCTAGGGGGATCAGGCAGATGGTCACGTTGTCCTGGCCGCCGGAGTCGAGCGCGTGGCGCAGCATCCGGCGGGCCCTGGCCAGCGGGGTCCCGGCGGCGGGGAAGTCGTAGCCGTTCAGGTAGCGCCACAGGCCGTCGCTGCACACGAGCAGCAGGCCGGGGCCGGGCGGGGTGAAGACGCGGGTCCTGGGCGTCACGTCGGGGTAGTCGGCGCCGAGCCAGGCGGTGATCTCGCCGCCGCGGGCGACGTCGTCCTCGGTCAGCATGACGCCGTCGGGCAGCCAGTAGGCGCGCGAGTCGCCCGCCCAGCAGATGCTCACCCGGTCGGGCCTGGCGACCGCCGCCACGTACGTGCAGGCGGGGGCGTCGTCGGGGGAGGTGGCGAGCTTGCCGACCGCCCGGCCGGCCAGCGCGAACGCCTCCTCGTGGGTCAGCCCCCTGGTCAGGGCGTCGGCGGCGGCCTCGCAGGCGGCGGCCGACGCCTCGTCGGCCCGCGGCGAGCTGCCGACGCCGTCGCAGACGACCGCGACCACCGCGGGAGGGCCGCCGTCGTGCGGCTCCGCCGGCACCGGGACGGTCCGCGCCGAGTCCGGTACGGGGACCGGCCCGCTCATGACGGCCAGGGCGAAGGCGTCCTCGTTGCGGGAGCGGCGCAGGCCGCGGTCGGTGATCCCGGCGGCGCCGCCGGGCAGTTCGAGCTCGGCGTGGTCGCGCCCGCTGGGCTGGCGCAGGCCGCAGCGCTCGCAGTAGCCCTCGGCGTCCACGGCCGCCGCGCCGCAGGACGTACAGGCGGGGGAGGTCAGCGGGTGGCCGCAGGTCTCGCAGAACGCGTCGCCGGCGACCACGGGCGCCTCGCAGAGCGGGCAGCTCATACCCACGTCCGGGGGCGCACGGCGTTGGCCAGGTCCACGAGGGCGTGCCGCTCCTGGCGGGAGGCGGCCCCGCCGGCCAGGCCGCGGTAGATCGCCTCCAGCCGCCGCCGGACGTCCCGTTCGGTGAGGGGCGCGCCCGCCAGCCGCAGGGCGGGGTCGGGCGTGCCGGTGCCCAGCCACGTCAGGGCGGCGCGCAGCACCTCGGCCGCCAAGAGGTCGCGGCGGCGTGGATCCAGGCCGGGCAGCCGGTCCAGGCGGGCGGCGGCGCCGGCCAGGGCACGCGCCTCGTCCGGGCCGGACGAGGCGGTCCTGGCGGCGGCGGCGACCAGCGCGAGCTGGGCCGGCACGTGGTGGCTGGAAGTGGCGGGCACCTCGTCGAGCACGTCCACCCGCGCCGTCCTGGCCAGCCCGAACGCGGCGCCGACATAGGAGTGGTCGGTCCGCCACACGCTCTCGTACCAGCGGGTCGCCTCCGGGCGGCCGGACAGCTCCAGCGCGTAGGCCAGCCCCAGCCGGGGCGCGATCTCGCCGGGCATCAGCGACACGCACGCGTCGAACATCGCCACCGCCCTCGGCAGGTCGCCGGTGCTGAGCCCCGCCACCGCCCGGTACCAGGTGACGCGCCAGTCGCCGGGCAGGTCGCCGGCCAGCTCGTCCAGCACGGCGAACGCCTGCGGCGAGCCGCTCTCGGCGTGCAGCCTGGCAAGCGTGAGCCGCGTCTCGGGCGTCGGCGCCATCGCCGACACCTGGGCCAGCAGCTCGTCCGGCAGCCGCCCGGCCAGGCCCGCGAGCGCGCCCGCCGCCGGGTCGGCCGGGTCCAGCAGCGGCACCGGCAGCGCCGCCGCGACCTCCTCCGGGTCCAGCGGGTCGAACACCTGCCGGCCGGACTCCGCCGGGCCCGCCCCCACCGCCTGCCGTTCCGGCCCGAACAGCGTGGACGAAGCCGGGTACGGCACGCCCTCCTCGGCGGCGCTGATCTCCCGCAGCACGCCGACGAGCTGCTCCTCCATCTCCTCGGCGCTCTGGAACCGGTCCGCCGGGTCCGGCGCCGTGGCCCGGCGCAGCAGCCTGGTGAACGACTCGTGCCCGCAGTCGTCGGGCAGCGGCATCGCCACGCCGTTCTTGGCCGGGCTGAACCCGGGCACGGCCAGCACCGCCAGCGTCCGGGCCACCGTGTAGAGGTCGGAGGAGACCGACGACGGCTGCGTCCCCAGCTCGGGCGCGTGGTAGCCGACCGTCACCCACGAGGTGCCCGCCGGCGACCCCAGCCGCTGTACGGCGCCGAGGTCGATGAGCTTGAGCCGCTTGCCGACCCGGATCACGTTGGCCGGCTTGAGGTCGCAGTAGACCAGGCCCTGCTCGTGCAGGTAGGCGAACGCGCGCAGGATCTCCCGGCCGTAGATCAGCGTCTCGCGCAGCGGCAGCGGCCCCTGCCGGCGCAGGTCCAGCAGGGACTGGCCGCCGACGTACTCCATGATGATGTAGCCGAGGCCGCCGGAGCGCTGGAAGTTGAAGACGTTGACGATGTTCGGGTGGTCGACCATCGTGAGGAACTTCTTCTCGGCCTCGGCCGACTCCAGCGCCTCGGCGTCGGCGGTGTTGAGCAGGCCCTTGAGCACCACCCACAGGCCGTCCAGGTTCTCGTCGGCGGCCAGGTAGATCCAGCCGAGCCCGCCGTGCGCCAGGCAGCCCAGCACCCGGTACTGCCCCGCCACCAGGTCGCCCTTGGCCAGCTTGGGGGTGAAGGAGAACCGGGTGCCGCAGTTGGGGCAGAAGCCGTCGGCCACGCCCGGCCTGCCGTCGCGCGAGCGGCCGACGGGCTGGCCGCAGTCGGGGTTGGCGCAGAAGCGGTTCTTCTCGGGCACCATCGGGTCGGCCATGACGGCGCTGGCCGGGTCACGGTAGGGCGCCGAGGGCAGGTCGGCGATCCCGGCCACCACGCCCGCCCGCGACCTTCCGCTGCTCGCCGGAGAGGTCACGGCGCCGCTCATCGGGCCGCTCACCGGCCCGCTCATGGGGCTGCTGACGGCTCCCGGCGGGCCGGTCAGGGGCTGGGACAGGGCGGCCGGCGCGGCGGAGCCCGTGGCGGGCGACGCCGGGAACACGACAGGCCCCGCCGCCGTGGCGACCGCCGCCGGGTGACCGCACAGGTCGCAGTACCCGTCGTCGATCGTGCCCGTGCACCCGGGCTGAGCGCAGGACGTCATCGGCCACCTCCGTGGATCGCACGCTTGTACAGCTCGACGGCCTGGGCCGCCTCGGTCAGGTCACAGGGCGCCGTCCACAGCAGCAGCCGCGCCCGTTCGTACAGCCGCAGGGCCTCGGGGTCCTCCACCGTGCCCTGGCGCGCCGCCTTCGCCTGGCTGGCGCCGAGCAGCCCGCGCAGCTCGTCCCGCCGGCCGATCAGCCCGGCCAGCGCCGCCGCCGTGGCCCTGGCCTGCGCGGCGGCCTGCCGGACGCGCTCCTCCAGCCCGGTCAGCCGCTCGGCCCGCTCCACCCAGGCGCCCGCCGCCACGTCCAGCGCGTCCAGCTCGGCCACCAGCTCCGGCACCCGGGTGCGCGGCTGCGCCTGCGGGGGCAGCGCGATCTTCACCACCACCCGGCCGTGCGCCAGCCGGGCCTCGCTCTCGGCGGCGCGTACGTCGTCCAGGGCGGCCACGAGGTTCTCCCGGCGCGTCGCGTACTCGTCCTTGACGGCCACCGCCCGCTCCAGGCCGGCGCGGGTCTCGGCCAGGCGGCGGAGGAGGGGGTCCAGCTCCCGCTTGACCGGCCCGGCGTCCAGCGGGTCCGCCAGCACGGCGGCGCGCAGCCGGGCCAGGCCGGACTCGGCGGAGGTCAGGTCGGCGGGTTCGCCCAGGCGGCCGTGCAGCTCGCGCACGTCGCGCAGCGTGCGGTCGGCCTCGTCCAGGCGGGGCAGCAGCGCGGTCCACGCCGCGTCGATCTCGGTCAGCGCGTCCGTGGCGGTCCGGAAGGCGGCGTCCATCCGCAGCACGGTCTCGTCCAGCGTCAGCCGCTCGTCCGCCTGGGGTAACAGCGAGCGCTGCTCGACGGGCCTGGCCGGAGCCTTCAGCACCACCGACGGCCCCGACAGCAGCTCCGTCAGCCGTTCGAGCTGGTCGCCGCCCAGCCGGGAGCGCTCGCCCCGGACCTGCTCGGCGGTCCGCAGCACGGCCCGGTAGGCGTCGTTCAGCGACCACAGCGTGCCCAGCGCGTCCAGCGCCGCCGACCAGCGCGCCTGCGTGGCGCCGCGTAAGGAGGCTCCCTTGAGGAGCTGGTAGGTGGTGTGCGACTCCAGGTCGAGCAGGTCACCCGAGATGCGGTCGCGTTCGGCGGCCCGGGTTCGCAGCGCGTGCTCGGCGCCTTCCCTGCTCATCGGTGGTCCCAGGCTCATCACGCTCCCGTGGCAGCAGGTCCCCGCCGTCTACCGGCACAACGGGGGGTCTGACCGGTTGGTTCCAGAAGTATTGGTTCCAGAAGTAAGGGTGGTCCCTGACTTGTCCCTGATTGAACCCCCTGACGCCTGCAATTCGCTTAAATGATCTCGTACCGTCATGGACATGGGACGAATTCTTCTGGTCATTCTGGCGGTCATCGCCGCACTCTTCCTCGTCGGCCCCCTGCTCGGCTTCGCGTTCGGGGTGCTCAAGTGGGTTCTCATCATCGGCGGTGTGGCCGTTGCCGTGATGCTCGCCTCGAAGTGGTTCAGCCGGGCGTAGCTTCGGCGGGCCTTCCGGCGCATAGTGGGTTGATGGAGGCGCGGCCGGCGGTCGACGACGCCGCCCTCGGGCGCGAGGCACTGTCCGTGCTCGAGGCGAACTGGACGGGCAGCGCCACCGTGCCCGCGCCCGGCCTCTACCCGCACCAATGGAGCTGGGACTCCGCGTTCGTGGTGATCGGCCTGGCCCGCCACCACCCCGGACGGGCCCGCGCCGAGCTCCTCAGCCTGTTACAGGGCCAGTGGTCGACGGGCATGCTGCCGCACATCGTCTTCCACACGCCCGAGGCGTACTTCCCCGGCCCGGCGGTGTGGCGCTCCCACGACCACGAGGCCGCGCCCCGCGTGCTCACCTCCGGGCTCACCGCGCCGCCGCTGCACGGGCTCGCCCTGCAGTGGCTCTACCGGCACACCGGCGACGCCGCGCTCGTCCGGCTGGCCTTCCCGGCGCTCGCCGCCCAGCACGCCTACCTCGCCGAGGCGCGCGACCTGGGCGGCGCCGGCCTGGCCGCGATCGTCCACCCGTGGGAGTCGGGCATGGACGACAGCCCGGCCTGGGACGAGCCGCTGGCCGCGCTCCCCGAGATCCGCTACGGCTACCGCAACCTCGACCTGGACGAGCGGCACCCCGACAGCGACCACGACCGCTACGTGTGGCTGGCGCTGCGCTACCGCGACAGCGGCTACCGGCCCGAATACCTGCGCGACGAGCACCCGTTCGCCATCGAGGACCCGATGTTCAACGGCATCTGGCTCGCCTCCTGCCACGCCATGACCGAGCTCGCGCGGGTGGCCGGCGCCGACCCCGCCCCGCACGCCGAACGCGCCGACCGCATCAGGCACGCGCTCCTCGACCGCCTGTGGGACGGCTGCTTCTACGCCCGCGACCTGCGGGCCGACAGGCTGATCCGGGTCTGCACCGTCGGCGCGTTCGGGCCGCTGCTCGACCCCGGCCTGCCCGGCGAACAGCTCCGCACCTGCGTCGAGATCCTCGAATCGGTCCGCTTCATGGGCGCCACCGGCTACCCGGTGCCGAGCTGCGAGATCCGCGCCGCCCAGTTCGACCGCACCCGCTACTGGCGGGGGCCGTCCTGGGTGAACACCAACTGGCTGCTGCGCCACGCCGCCGGCGTGCACGCGCTCGACGCGCTCGGCCGCCAGCTCACCAACGGCACCCTGCGCCTGGTCCGCCAGGCGGGCTTCCGTGAGTGCTTCGACCCGTTCGACGGCAGCGGGCGCGGCTGCCGCGACTTCTCCTGGAGCGCGGCGCTCACCCTCGACCTGCTGGCCGACGCCCTGGCCGATACCTTGGAAGGATGAAAGTCTTCCGCCGCCTGCCCGCCGACGCCCGCCGGTCCCTGGAGACCGAGCCGGGGGAGCGGGTGCTCACGTTCGCGCCGTCCGGCGACGGCTACCTGGTGGCCACCACGCTGGCGCTCCACCTGCCCGGCGGGGGACGGATCCCGTACGAGGACGTCGACCGGGCCTCATGGGACGAGAACGGCCTCAACCTGATCACCACCGGCGGCGAGCGCCACCGGGTGAGCACCACCGAGCCCGGGCTGCTGCCCGAGACCGTGCGCGAGCGCGTCAACGCCACCATCGTGGTCAACAAGCACGTCGACCTGCCCGGCCGCGGCGGCGTCCGGCTGGTGGCCAGACGCAGGCCGGGCGGGGAGGTGACGGGCTGGACGCTCGTGTTCGACGACGGCCTGGACCCCGACGACCCCGGGCTGCGCGCCCAGGCGGAGCAGGCCCTCGAAGGACTGCGGCGCAGCATGGGCGTGTGACCCCGGACGATCCGGCCGCCACACGCCCACGCGGCGGCTAGTAGGGCATGCCGGTCTGTCCGGCTCCGGTCTTCGTCTGGTCGACCGTCTCGTCCGGCCAGCCGGTGCCCCGATCGCCGTCATGGTCATGCTTGTGCATGAACGGCATCTGGCGGTTGCTGATCTTCTCCTTGGCCATCCCGCCGACCTTCGACATCTGCGCGTTGAACACCCCCGCGGCCTCCTGCACCCGGGGGCTGTCGGCCACACGCTGGGCCGTGCGCTTGATCTGCTCGTAACGCTCGCGCCCCGCCCGGCTGCCCAGCACGTAGCCCAGCGCCAGACCGGCGACGAATGACATTCGATATCGCATGTTTCGCACCTCCGCTCCCACCGCCCTACCCCGATGACGATGCGACACGCACTCCCGGAGTGCGCTAATCTATTCCTGCGCACGACGGAGGGGCCAAGCCCCACCGGCAGGCGCACAAGCGCGATCCCGCGTAGCTCAACGGCAGAGCAGCCGGCTGTTAACCGGCAGGTTATAGGTTCGAGTCCTATCGCGGGAGCTTGCCCACCTCAGGCCCCCTTCCGACACCGGAAGGGGGCCTGAGTCGTTCCCGGACGTTGAGGCACAGGTTGCCCGGTGTAGTCGGCAGGTTACGCGGTTTCGTGTTTTGCCGGACACGGGAGGGATCGGCGGGTAAGGATGGGACCGTCGCGCCGGGGTCCGCCTCGGGGCGGCTGCCGCGGACAAGCCCGGGACGGTGGCGTGGAGAGGACGCCGCCGGCAGGAGACGCCGCCGACCCGGAATCGGCGGGGCGCTCCGTGAACGGAAATGTGCTGGTTACTGCGTGCGTACCTGGATCAAGTCCCTGCGCCCCACAGAGCCCCGTACCGACGCCCGGGAAGCCGAGCGGTTCATCAGGCTCTTCCATGCCGAGAACCCGGGCGGCGGCCTGAACGCCCGGTTACGTGACGTCGCCCGGGAGATCGCCCGCCGGGGCACCTACACCCACACCGGTGAGGAGCTGCGGTTCGGCGCCCGGGTGGCCTGGCGCAACAGCAATCGTTGCATCGGCCGCCTCTACTGGAAGTCGCTGAGGGTGCGTGACCGGCGGCACGTCACCGGGGCCGAGGGGGTGGCCGTGGAGTGCGTGGCGCACCTGCGCGAGGCCACCGGCGACGGCCGGATCAGGCCGACGATCACGGTGTTCCCGCCCGACGCGCCCGGCCGTCCCGCGCCGAGGGTGCTGAACGAGCAGCTTGTCCGCTACGCGGGATACCGGCGGCCGGACGGCTCGGTCGCCGGGGATCCGCGCTACGTGGCGTTCACGGCGCTGGCCCGTGAGCTGGGGTGGCGGGGCGGCGGCGGAGGCAGGTTCGACGTGCTGCCGCTGGTCGTCGACCCCGGCACAGGCGGCAGGCCGCTGCTGGCGAACCTGCCGGGGGACGCGGTGCTGGAGGTGCCGATCACGCATCCGGAGTTCGCCTGGTTCGCCGAGCTGGGGCTGCGCTGGCACGCGGTCCCGGCGATCTCCAATCTGTGCCTGGAGATCGGCGGCGTCTGCTACCCGTGCGCGCCGTTCAACGGCTGGTACATGGGCGCGGAGATCGGGGCGCGCAACCTGGCCGACGCCGACCGCTACGACCAGCTCCCGGCGGTCGCCGCCCGGCTCGGCCTGGACACCTCCACCGAGCGCTCGCTCTGGCGCGACCACGCGCTGGTGGAGCTGAACGTGGCGGTGCTGCACTCGTTCGCGGCGGCGGGGGTGACGATGACCGACCACCACACGGAGTCGAGCCGCTTCCTGACCCACCTGGCGCGCGAGGAGAAGGCCGGGCGCACCTGCCCCGCCGACTGGTCGTGGATCGTGCCGCCCATCTCCGGCGGCGTCACCCCGGTCTTCCACCGCTACTACGACAACCCGACGCTCACGCCGAACTTCGTGCCCCGGCACTGAGCCGCCTTGCACCCCCGGCCTAGAACATGCTTCTGTTAAGCATGGCCGAACTCGTGCTCTCCGCCCTCGACCGGGGCGTGCTCACCCTCACCTTCAACCGTCCCGACCGGCTCAACGCCTGGACCGGCGACCTGGGCCGCCGCTACTTCGACCTGCTGGAGCAGGCGGAGAAGGACCCGGACGTGCGGGCGATCGTGGTGACCGGGGCGGGCCGGGGGTTCTGCTCGGGCGCCGACTTCCAGACGCTGGCGTCCATCCAGACCGGCAGCTACGACGAGGAGCCCGACCCCCGGCCCGTCACCTTCCCCACGACCGTCGCCAAGCCGGTCGTCGCGGCCGTCAACGGCGCCTGCGCCGGGCTCGGCATGGTGCACGCCCTGGTCTGCGACCTGGTCTTCACCGCCGAGGACGCCAAGTGGACCACCGCCTTCTCGCGGCGCGGCCTCATCGCCGAGTACGGGCTGTCGTGGGTGCTGCCCCGCGTCATGGGCCAGCAGCGGGCGATGGACGTGCTCCTGTCCGGCCGCACCTTCACCGGGCGGGAGGCGTACGAGCTGGGCCTGGCCAACCGCGCGCTGCCGGGCGGCGAGCTGCTGGAGCACGCCCAGCGGTACGCGGCCGACCTGGCCGCGAACGTGTCGCCCGCCTCGATGGCGGTGATCAAGCGGCAGGTGTGGGGCGACTGGACGGCGTCGCTGGAGGAGGCGGCGCGGGCGGCCGCCCGGGAGATGGCCGCCTCGTTCGGGCGGCCCGACTTCGCCGAGGGCGTGGCGAGCTTCCTGGAGCGCCGCCCGCCGAACTTCCCCCCGCTGTGAGCCAGGGGGCCGCTCGGTCAGGAGACGCGGTGGGCGCCCCGGGCCGGGGTGGCCGGCAGGAAGCGGGGCGCGGCCCAGGAGCGCTCAGCGTAGGCGGCCGAGACCGACGCCTTGACGCTGTCGAGGCGGTCCTCGGCGACCAGCGCGATCGCCGAGCCGCCGAAGCCGCCGCCGGTCATGCGGGCGCCCCGGGCGCCGCCCCGGATCGCGGCCTCCACGGCCACGTCCAGCTCCGGCGAGGACACCTCGTACTGGTCGCGCAGCGACAGGTGTGAGGCGTTGAGCAGCGCGCCGATCTCGGCGGGCTTGCCCGCGCGCAGCATCCCGACCAGCGCCTCCACCCGGTGGTTCTCGGTCACCACGTGCATGACGCGCTTGCGCTCGTCGCCCTGCAGCAGCTCCAGCGCCCCGGCCAGGTCGTCCACGTCGCGCAGCGCCTCGACGCCCAGCTTGCGGGCCGCCGACTCGCACTCGGCGCGCCGCTTGGCGTACTCGCCGCCCGCGTGCTCGTGGTGCACGCCGGTGTCGATGATCAGCGTGCTCAGCCCCTCGGCCGCCAGGTCGAGCGGGATGCCCCGGGAGCCGAGCGAGCGGCAGTCGAGGAACAGCGCCTGGCCCTCCTTGCACAGCGCGGAGGCGGCCTGGTCCATGATGCCGCAGGGCATGCCGACGAAGTCGTTCTCGGCGCGCTGGGAGAGCAGCGCGATCTCCATGGGAGTCAGGCCGAGGCCGTGCAGGTCGTCGAGCGCGGAGGCGACCGACACCTCCAGGGCGGCGCTGGAGCTCAGCCCGGCGCCCTGCGGCACGTCGCCGTCGACCGCGATGTCGGCGCCGGGCACCCGGTCGCCCAGCATGGCCAGGACGCCGACGACGTAGCGGGTCCAGCCGCGCGACTCCTCATGGGCGGCGATCGTGACGGGCTCGGGGGAGCCGGACTGCAGCGAGAGCAGGCGGATCGTGCGGTCCGCGCGCGGCGTGACGGCTGCGGTGACGCCCCACGGCACCGCGAACGGCAGCACGAAGCCGTCGTTGTAGTCGGTGTGCTCGCCGATCAGGTTGACGCGGCCGGGCGCGTGCCAGACCGTCTCGGGGTCCGAGCCGTACGCGGCACGGAAAGCTTCAACAACCCGCATAATCCAACACTCCTCAACATTGGCCCGACCGTAGACTAGCGCCACGGGCACCACGGGGCGAAGGAGAGGCATGCAGGAGCTTCCGGCACCCGGTCCCGTGCGCGTCTTCCTCAAGCGCGACGACAACAAGGCGCGCAAGCTCCGCCACAACCTCGGCCACGCCCGCGTGCTCACCTTCGGCGGCGCCTACTCCGGCCACATCCGGGCGGTCGCGGCGGCCGGGCGGCGCCACGGGTTCGAGACGATCGGCGTGATCCGCGGCGAGGAGCACCTGCCGCTCAACCCGTCGCTCGCCTACGCCGTCTCCTGCGGGATGCGGCTCGACTACCTCGACCGCGCCGCCTACCGGCGCAAGCACACGCCCGAGATCGAGGCGATGCTGCGGGAGCGGTGGGGCGAGGTGACGATCCTGCCCGAGGGAGGCAGCAACGCCGCCGCCGTCCGCGGCTGCGCCGAGCTCCCCGCGGAGATCACCGGCCCGTACGACGTGATCTGCTGCCCGGTGGGCACCGGCGGCACGCTGGCGGGCATCGCGGCCGGGCTGCCGGAGGGCCGCCGGGCGCTCGGGTTCGCGGTGCTCAAGGGGGCCGGGTTCCTGGCGGGCGAGGTGGCCAGGCTGCAACGCGAGGCGTACGGGCGCGTCCGGCCCAACTGGTCGGTCAACCTCGACTACCACTTCGGCGGCTACGCCCGCACCACCCCCGAGCTCGACCGGTTCGCCGCCGAGCACCGGGTCGAGAGCGTGTACGTCGCCAAGATGCTCTACGGCGTGCTCGACCTCGTACGGCGCGGCCACTTCCCGGCGGGCACCCGGATCGTCGCCGTCATCACCGGCGAGCCTTGGCCGCCTCAGCCCTCCACGCCCGTCGCCGTGTGCGCCGCGCCGACCGGCTTGGACTCGGGCGAGCCGCGCTGGCGCAGGTAGATGGAGAGCACCACCATCGACAGCACGGCCAGCAGCTCCGACTGCCAGTTCTGCAGGCTGCGGTCCCAGAAGTCGGGCGAGGTCACGTAGCCGCCCCAGGTGACGGGATCGCGCAGGGCGCTGAGCCGTTCGGCGTTGTACGAGGCCAGCCCCGCCACCGACTGGGCCAGCCACGACAGCACGAAGATCGTCCCCATCGTGAGCCCCAGCGAGTTGCTGAACAGCCACAGCCGCAACCCCCTGGCCCGCGCCCAGGCCGGCGAGTCGGGGTCCGCGTAGGGGCCGATCTGCTGCTCCTCGTCCGACTCGGCGCCCTCCTTGCCGGGCTCCTTCGACTCGGGCGATCCGCGCTGCACCATCCAGATGGTGAACAGGATGAACAGCAGGAACTGCAGATACTCCGACTGCCAGTTCTCCGCCACGTTGACCGCGAAGGCCGAGGACGTGACGTAGTCCAGGTAGCCCACCGGCTGGCCGCCCTCGACGAGCTGCTGCTCGTTGTGGCCGAGCATGCCCGCGAGCCCCTGCCCGGCCAGGCACAGCAGGAACAGCGTCATGAACGCGATCGACAGTGCGTTGTCCCTGATGCGTCTCATAGGTGCGAAAGCCCCATCCCGAAGAAGAAGATCAGCCCCGACACGATGATGATCAGGGTCAGCGTGAACATCACCCGCATCAGTTCTCCACCTCACAGTCGTAGGGGAGATCGGGCACCGGCTCGCAGCCGGCCGCCTTGACCCGCCACCCGTCGGTGTAGCGCTGGAGGAAGAGCGTGTCGCCCGCGAGCCTGACCAGCGCGGTGTCACCCCAGACGGTCACCTCGGTCACCCCGCCGGGATCGCCCAGGTTCAGCTCGCGCAGCGCCTCCGGGCAGCTCTGGCCGCGATCGGGCAGGTTCTCGGCCGTTTTCCTGGCCAGCATCGCGCAGGCCGCCTCCGCCTGCTGGGCGGCGAGCGCGGCGCGGAACCGCTCGGCCGCGCGGGCCGGCCCGGCGGTGTCGATGGCGCAGCCGGTGACCAGCGCCAGCGCCAGCACCCCGGGAACGATTCTCATGAGCCACTGCTACCCCGGCGATGATCGGGCATGCTTGGGCGATGCAGAGGACCGACACTCCCGCGACGTGGGACGAGCGAGCCACGCTGACCGCGTTTCACCGCTACGCGCGCGACACCGCCCGCCACAAGTGCGAAGGGCTCTCCGACGCCGACGCCAGGAAGGCGCCCCTGCCGGCCTCGCCTCTCATGACCGTCGCCGGCGTGGTCAACCACCTGCGCTGGAACGAGCACTGGTGGTTCGAGGTGATGTTCCTGGGCCGCGAGGACCGGGGCCCGTGGACCGAGGCGGACCCCGACGCCGAGTTCACCGCCGCGCTGGAGCTGCCGCTGGAGCGGGTGCTGGCCGAGTACGAGGCGCAGTGCGCGCTCGTCGACGAGCTCGTCGCGGACGTCGGCCTGGACGCCACGTCGGCGCGTACCGACAGCCGGGGCGACCACCTCACGCTGCGCTGGATCATCGGCCACATGACGGAGGAGACCGCCCGCCACAACGGCCACCTGGACATCCTGCGCGAGCTGATCGACGGCGCCAAGGGCGCCTGACCCGGGGCCGTCAGGTGACGGCGGCCAGCGCGTCCAGCAGGTGGCGGACGGCGGGGGCCGGCGGGCCGGGGGCGACGGCCAGCGAGGTGGTCAGCGTGAGCCCGGCGAGCGGGCGGATGACCACCCGGGGGATCTCCGGCAGGGTGGTGACCTCGTAGAAGACCGTCCACGACGGGGCGCCCGCGCCGATGCCGGCGAGCGTCTCCTGGAACGTCGTGAACGGCGGCCCGGGAGGCGGCGCGACCCCCGCCTCGCGGCAGGCGTCGGTGACCAGGTCGTGGAAGGGCGGGTTGTCCTCGCGGGGGGCGAGCCGGAGCGGGAGGTCCGCGAGGTCCTCCAGCCGGAGCTCCGCCGCGCCCGCCATCCGGTGCCCGGCGGGCAGCGCCACGTAGAGCGGGTCCGTCCAGATCGGGAGCAGCTCCAAGCCCGGCGCGTCGCCGAGCGCGCGGACCAGGGCCGCGTCGAGCTCGCCCGACCGCACGGCCGCCAGCCGGGCGGGCAGCGGCAGGCGGCGCGGGCGGACCTGGAGACGCGGCGCGCGGGCGGCCAGCTCGTTCAGCGTCCGGAAGATCCGGTCGCCGGGCCCCTGCACGATCCCCAGGCGCAGGACGCCGTCGGCGCCCGCGCGGATGTCGGCGGCCACCTGCCGGGTGCGGTCCGCGGCGGCCAGCACGGCCCGCGCCTCGGGCAGCAGCCGCTCGCCCGCGCCGGTCAGCCGCACGTGCCGGGTCGACCGGTCGAACAGCGGCACGCCCAGCTCGCGTTCGAGGCGGCGGATCTGCTGGCTCACCGCCGACTGCACGATGCTCAGCCGCTCGGCCGCGCGGCCGAACCCGCCCTCCTCGGCGACCGCTGCGAAGTACGCGAGCTGCCGCAGCTCCACCGGCGCCCCTCGATTCATCTCGATCGGTGATGACTGCAGGTCATAACCGCTTCTGGTTCACGGCTTGTTCCCGGGATCGAATGAACCCCGAACCTGAAGGGAAACGGATATGACCACATCGCAGGCTCATGTCGTGCACGCCGGGGCGGCGGAGGTCGTCGGCCTCCCCGGGGGCGGGGCGTTCACGTTGCTCACCGACGCGAGCGCCACCGGGGGCGCGCTCGGCGCCAACCGGCTCACGCTGGGGCCGGGCCGCGACGGCGCCAGGCCGCATCACCACGCGCTCTCCACCGAGTTGTTCTACGTCCTGGACGGGGCGCTGGAGTTCCTGCTCGGCGAGGAGGCGGTGACCGTCGCGGCAGGCGGGCTGGTCGTCGTGCCGCCGGGGCTGGTCCACGCGTTCGGCGCGGCCCCGGGGACGGGCGCCGAGCTGCTGTCCGTCCTGACGCCGGGCGTCGAGCGGTTCGGGTACTTCCGTCAGCTCGCCAGGATCCAGCACGGCTCGGCGTCCTTCGACACTCTGCTGCCGGAGCAGGAGCGCTACGACGTGCACTTCGCGGACGCCGCCGCCTGGACGTCGCCGCGGAGCTCCCGATGACCGCCGCGCCCGTCGCCGCGACCGGGGCGGCGGCCAT
>NZ_JAHKRO010000165.1 GCF_019396325.1 Nonomuraea ceibae | reverse complement strand
GGGAGGGCGTGCTGGCCGAGTGGCGGGCCGACTCGCGGCGGCGGCTCGCCGAGCTGCGCGAGTCGGCCGACCAGCGGGCCAAGGTCAGCGGCGAGCTGGCCTTCCTCCTCGAACCCGATCTCAAGGACGGCCGGGGCGGGCTCCGCGACGTGCAGGCGATGCAGGCGGTGGCGGCGGCGTGGGTGGCCTCGGCCCCCGGCCCGCGGGCGCGGGAGGCGTACGAGTTCATCCTGGACGTCAGGCACGCGCTGCACGTGGTCACCGCGCGCGGCGCGGACCGGCTGGTGCTGCAGGAGCAGGACGCGGTGGCGGGGCTGCTGGGCCTGCTCGACGCGGAGGCGCTCATGCGCAGGCTCGCGGAGGCGGGCCGGACGATCTCGCACGCCTTCGACGGCACCTGGCGTTCCGTTGACAGGCTGCTGTCAGGCCCGGTGCCGCGCGGGCGGCGTCCGCTGGCCGACGGGGTGGTGGAGCACGGTGGGGAGGTGGTGCTCGCCCGGGGGGTGTCGCCGCGCAAGGACCCGGTGCTGGTGCTGCGGGCCGCCGCCGCGGCGGCCGGGGCGGGGCTGCCGCTGGCGCCCGCCACGGTGTCCGTTCTCGCAGCTCAGTCGCCTCCGATGCCGGTGCCGTGGCCGGAGGAGGCGCGGGACGCGCTGGTGTCGATCCTCGGCGCCGGGCGCGCCGCCGTGCCCGTGTGGGAGGAGCTCGACCAGGCGGGCATCCTTGTCAGACTGCTTCCTGACTGGGAGCGCGTACGGCACCGGCCGCAGCGCCATCCGATCCACCGTTTCACCGTCGACCGGCACCTGATCGAGGCCGCCGCGAACGCGGCCGGCCACACCCGCGAGGTCTCGCGCCCCGACCTGTTGCTGATCTCCGCGCTCTTCCACGACATCGGCAAGGGCTGGCCGGGCGACCACTCGGTCACGGGCGAGGTCGTGGTGCGCGACCTCGGCGCGCGCATCGGCCTGCCCCCGGCCGACGTGGACGTGCTGGCCACCGTGGTGCGCCACCACCTGCTGCTGCCCGAGACGGCCACCCGCCGCGACCTGGACGACCCGGTCACGATCGAGAAGGTCGCCGCCACCGTGGGCTCGCGCGACGTGCTGGACCTGCTGGCCGCGCTGGCCGTCGCCGACGGCGCCGCGACGGGCCCCGCCGCCTGGAACGCCTGGAAGGCCGGGCTCGTCGCCGACCTCGTGCGCCGGGTGCGCTCGGTGCTGGCGGGCTCGCCGCCGCCGCAGCCGCCCACGCTCTCGCCCGAGCAGGCGGCGCTGGCCCGGCACGGCGGCGGCGCGGTGCGCGTCATCGGCGGGGCGGTCACGGTGGTCGCGCCCGACCGGGCCGGGCTGCTGTGGAGCGCCGCCGGGGTGCTCGCTGCGCACCGCCTCGTCGTGCGGTCGGCCTCGGCCGCGTCGGCGGGCTCCACGGCCGTGATCGAGTTCTCCGTCATCCCCGAGTACGGCACCCCGCCCGACCCCGCCACGCTGGAGGCGGATCTGCGTCTGGTCCTTGCTGGGCGCCTTGACATCGAGCAGCGGCTGGCCCGCCGGACCAGGTCGATGCGGCCCGCCCGGGTGCCGGTCGCTCCACCCCGTGTGACGTTGGTGGACGACGCCTCCGCGACGGCCACCGTGGTGGAAGTCAGGGCCCATGACAAGCCAGGACTCCTGTGGCGCATCGGACGGGCATTCGGGGCCTGCGGTCTTGACGTAAGGGCCGCTCGCGTAGAGACTCTCGGCGCGGAGGCGGTGGACGTCTTCTACGTGGTTGACCGCGCCGGACGCCCCCTCAGCGACGAGGCGCAGCGCAACCAGGTCCGCGACGCGGTGCTTGCGGCACTGCGGTAACCAACAGCACACGACACACGGTCACATTTGTAACGATTGTGTCCGTTTTGCCTGATACGTCAGATGCTGCGGATACCTTGTGGACGGCCTACGGCCCGTGCCGGGAACGGGATGATTGAGGGGTAGCGGGAGCAGTGACAACGGGGAGTGCAGACAGCGGCGCCGCCGGGAAGGGTCGCCTGAAGCGGCCGATGCCCCGGCTGGGGCTGCGCAATTGGCGCGTGAGGTGGCGGCTCACCGCACTCGTCCTGGTCCCCACCATCGCAGGCGTCGTGCTCGGGGGAGCGCGCGTGGTGGGCTCGGTTCAGAGCATCGGTGACTATGATCGCACAACTATCGCGGCGGAGCAGGCATCCCGCATCCGCGACCTCGTGGAGGCCGTGGGACTGGAGCGTGACACCGGCGGCTGGAGCAACGCCGCCAGGGGCGAGGTCGCGCGGAGCCTGCGCAAGAAGCTGAGCAAGCCCTACAACGACCGCAAGGCCGACGTCGACCGGCTGGTCAAGGCCGTGCGGGCCGACCTCGGCGCGATGGACGAGTCCTACGGCGACCGCGTCATGGCCGTCGTCAAGCGGACCCACATCGACCTCAACGCGCTGCCGCGCATCAGGGAAGAAGCCCAGCGCGACACCACCCGCTACGACACGATGCTCGACACGCTGCTCCGGCTGCACGACGAGCTGAGCCTGCTGAGCGAGGACCCGCAGATCATCGGCCACTTCCGCGCGCTGAGCGCGCTGACCCGGGCCAAGGAGCAGGTCTCCCGCCAGCGCGACCAGCTCCTGCGCGGCTACTACAACTCCGCCAGCGTCGACGCCCAGGAGGTGGAGCGGTTCATCGCCTCCAACTCCGTGCAGCACAGCGAGATCGACAACGTCACCCAGGAGGCCGGCGCCGCCATGGGGATGGAGCTCCAGAAGGCGCTGACCATCCCCGAGTACGTCAACACCGAGCTGACCAAGTCGCGGGCGATCACGCTGGCCAGCGGCAAGCAGCCGGGCGTCCGGCTGCGCCAGAACCTGCTCGCCGCCACCGTGCCGGACAAGTCCGCGCCCGACCAGTGGTTCGACGACAACACCACGATCATCAACGCGCTGTCGTCCATCGAGGACAAGCTCAGCGAGCGCGTCGCGCTGCGCGGCCAGGAGCTGCGTGACGCCGAGATCCGCAACGCGATCATCGCCGGCGCGCTCATCCTCGGCCTGCTGCTGCTCGTGCTGCTGCTGACCGTCGCCATCGCCCGCTCGATGGTCTCGCCGCTGCGCCGCCTGCGCACCGAGGCCCTCGAGATCGCCGGCTTCCGGCTGCCCGACGTGGTGCGCGCGCTGCGCGTGTCCGGCGACAGCGCGCCGCCCGACGTGCGCCCGATCGAGGTCGAGGGCGACGACGAGATCGGCGAGGTCGCCAAGGCCTTCGACCAGGTCCACCGCCAGGCCGTGCGCCTCGCCGGCGAGGAGGCGGAGCTGCGCGGCAACATCAGCGCCATGTTCGTCAACCTCTCCCGGCGCACCCAGACGCTGGTCGAGCGGCAGATCTCGCTCATCGACGGCCTGGAGAAGGGCGAGCAGGACGGCGGCCGGCTGGCGGACCTGTTCAAGCTGGACCACCTGGCCACCCGCATGCGCCGCAACTCCGAGAACCTGCTGGTCCTGGCCGGGCACGAGCCCACCCGCCGCCGCAGCCAGCCCGCCAAGCTCGTCGACGTGGTCCGCGCCGCGCTGTCGGAGGTCGAGGGGTACGAGCGCGTCCAGGTCAAGGTGCACCGGGCCACCTCGGTGCTCGGCAGCGCCGCCAACGACCTCGTCCACCTGGTGGCCGAGCTGGTCGAGAACGCCATCCAGTTCTCGCCCAGCAACTCCCAGGTCATCGTCTCCAGCAGCCTCATCGAGGGCGGCGGCGCGCTGCTGTCGGTGAGCGACACCGGCATCAGCATGACCGACGAGGAGCTGGCCGAGGCCAACCGCCGGCTGGCCGAGCCGCCCGTCGTGGACGTGTCGGTGTCGCGCCGGATGGGCCTGTTCGTGGTCGGCCGGCTGGCCCTGCGCCACGGCATCCGGGTCCAGCTCCGCAAGGGCGAGGGCGAGGGGCTCATCGCCATGGTGCTGCTGCCGCCCGCGCTGGTGCAGGACGGCGGCCAGCCGCCGCTGCCGCAGCGCTCGGCCTACAACCAGGGCGCTCCCGCGCAGCCGCCGCTCCAGCAGCGGCCGGTGCCGCCCGCGCGCAACGGCCACGGCTCGTTCGCCAGCTTCGACTCCTTCGACACCGCCGCGGGCCGGGGCGGCCAGCCTGTCGGGCCCTTCACCGCCGACACCGACGGCGGCGCCTTCGGGCAGCGGCCGTTCGACTCCGGGGCGTTCCCGTCCTACCCGAGCCCGGCGCCGACGCCGCCACCTGCGGCTCCCGCGCCGCCGTCGTACCCGTCGTACCCGTCGCAGCCCGGCCCCGAGCGGATCGGGACGTTCCCGTCGTATCCCAGCTCGGACGGGGGATTCCCGTCCGCGCCCGCCTACAGCACGAACGACGTGCGCAGGCCCGAGCCGCCGCCCTCCGTGGACGTCTCGCCGATGGAGCCCGGGCAGGAGGAGTTCCTGCCGATCTTCGCCTCGGTGGAGTCCGCCTGGTTCCGCAGACCGACAGGCGATACAGCACCGGAATCGAACCGGGATGAGCAATCGCCCGCGCAACCCGTACCCTCTGGGGAGGAAGCGTGGCGAACCGCTGCCGATGCCGGTTGGCAGGCGGCGGCCGCCGCGAGCGACCCCAGCCTCGGCGGCACCACCGCCGCCGGGCTTCCCAAGCGCACCCCCAAGGCCAACCTGGTCCCGGGCACGGCCGCCGCACCGGCGGCCCAGCCGCAACAGCGGCAGGCCCCGGCCCAGCCGTTGTCACCGGACCGGATACGCAGCAGGATGGCCAGCTACCAGCAGGGAGTGCGCCGGGGTCGGGCGGAAGTACGTGAACAGGAGGAACGAGAGTGAGTGAGCGTCCTGCTAGGGAGGGCGAGTGACGACCCTCAGCCATGAGGCGCACCGGTTCGACTGGCTGATCACCGACTTCGTGCGTAACACGCCCGGAGTCGCGCACGCGGTCGTCGTCTCGGCGGACGGGCTCTGCCTGGCCGCCTCGGAGGGCTTCCCTCCGGACCGGGCCGACCAGCTGGCCGCGGTCTCCGCGGGCCTGCTGAGCCTCACCGTGGGCGCTTCCCGGGTGTTCGAAGGCGGATCGGTCTCGCAGACCGTCGTCGAGATGCAGCGTGGACTGCTGATCGTCATGGCGATCAGCGACGGCTCGGTGCTGACCGTGCTGGCCGGGCCCGACTGTGACATGGGGCTGGTGGCGTACCAGATGACGCTGCTCGTCGACCGGGCGGGCCAGGCACTGACCCCCGCCCTGCGGGCGGAGCTGCAGGCGGCCAGGACGCGGTGATGCAGATGACGGGAGTGGGTCGTGTACGGCAGTGACGGCGCAGGGGACGACGAGCCCCTGTTCCGTCCCTACGCGGTGACCGGCGGCCGTTCGGAGCCGCGTTACCACCTCGCGATGGAGACGCTGATCTCGTCCATGTCCATCCCGGACGACGAGATGGCCCTGCTCACCCCGGAGCAGGAGGCGATCATGCAGCTCTGCAGGTCGTTCCGGTCGGTCGCAGAGATCTCGGCCCTGCTCCGCGTCCCGCTGGGCGTGGCTCGCGTGCTCGTCGCAGACATGTCGGACGAAGGGCTCGTCCGGCTGCACGCGCCACGCCTCAGCCAGGGACAGCCAGACCTCAATATGCTCGAAAGGGTGCTCAGTGGACTTCGCAGGCTCTAGCCCCGGGCTGACGTCGACGAAAATCGTCGTCGCGGGCGGGTTCGGCGTCGGCAAGACGACGTTCGTGGGGGCGGTGTCCGAGATCCTGCCGCTCACCACGGAGGCGGTGATGACGGACGCGTCCGCGGGCATCGACGACCTCGGCCTGACGCCGACCAAGCGGACGACGACCGTCGCCATGGACTTCGGGCGGCTCTCGCTCGACCGTGACTTGATCCTCTACCTGTTCGGCACGCCCGGACAGCACCGGTTCTGGTTCATGTGGGACGACCTGGTGAAGGGCGCGATCGGCGCGGTCGTGCTGCTCGACACGCGGCGGCTGGCCGACAGCTTCCCGGCCATCGACTACTTCGAAGAGGCGAAGCTGCCGTTCGTCATCGGGATCAACGGGTGGGACGGGCAGTTCCTCCACACCGACGACGAGGTGCGCGAGGCGCTGGCGCTGTCGCCGCACGTCCCGATCGTGCGCACGGACGCGCGCAACCGGGAGTCGGTCAAGGCGACGCTGATCTCGCTGGTCGAGCACGTGGTGCGGCTGCGGGCCGCCCCCGTGCGGTGATGGCTGGAATTGTCGGATTTATCGGGCATGATCACACTACGCTGCTAGGTCTTCTTCGGATCCCTGAAAGAGGCACGGAAAAGGCGTGCACAGGAGTGTGAATCGTGTGGATCGCGGTCGTCGTGGCCCTGGCCGTCGCCGGGGTGATCGTCTGGTCGTTCCGGCGCGGGGCCACCGGCGCTGACGAGGCGCCGGACCCGGCCTGGGAGTGGGAGTCCCGGCTGGAGGAGAACGCCCGGGTGGCGTTCATGGAGGGCCTGCGGGCCTGCCACGACCAGGCGGCCGTGAGCGAGGAGCGCGGCGTGCTCCGGCTCTTCGGACCGCCGTGCGCGATCTCGCTGTCCCTGCTGGCCGACCGCTTCGCCGCGCGCGGCCAGGAGGGACTGCACGACCCCGAGGGCGTGGTGCGCGAGCTGGTCGAGAAGTGCGCCGCCGCCGAGCAGCCCGGCGTGCTCCACCTGACCGAGGGCCTGCCGGGCGACGACGCCTCCGATCACGCCTCCGATGACGCCGGCGGGATGGACCGGGCGGCGTTCGGCGCCGCCGTGCGCGAGCTCGTCCGGCCGGACGCCGCGCCCGGCGGCTCCTGGTTCCTCGACGAGGCCGGCGGCTGCCTGGAGGTCGTCGTGCCCGGCGACTACGCCACCACGCTGCTGCTGGACCTGGGCCGGCTGCGCGAGCGCCATCGCGCGGCGCGCGCGGAACGGCCCGGGATGCCCGCCGTCGCCGTGCTGCGCGACGTGGTGTTCGGGCTCATCGCCGAGGACGGGCCCGGCGTGACCTGGACCAGGCCGCCGTCGGAGCGGCACCGCACCGCCGTGCTGCCAGCCGGCGAGCGCCGCACCGCGAGCTGACCCCCTCAGCCCCGGGTGCGCCGCTCGACCAGCGCCTCCACCCCGTCGAGCAGCCGCTGCAGGCCGAACTCGAAGGCGTGCCCGGCGCTGTAGGCGGCCCCCATGGCCTCGGCCGCGGCCTGGCCCACCCGGGTGGCCGTGGGGAACCGGCTGGCGTCGGCGATCCGGTTGAAGAACGGCGCGTGCGCCGCCCACCACTGCTCGTCGGTCACCCCGGTGTGGCTCTCGGCCTGCGCCGCCTCCACCGCGCCCCGCGCCGTGCCGTGCACGAACCCGGACACCAGCGTGATCACCGAGTCCATCTCCACGTCCGTCAGGCCGATGCCGTCGACGGCGCGCAGCTCGTGGTCGTACTTGGCGGTGGCGTTGGGGCCCAGCACCGGCCGGCTCGCCGCCACCTGGAGCAGCCACGGGTGGCGCAGGTAGAGGTCCCAGTTGTCGCGCGCGATGCGCTGCAGCCGGTCGCGCCAGCCGCCCTCGGCGTCCTCCAGCGGAACCTCGCCGTAGACGGTGTCGAGCATGACGTCCAGCAGCTCCGGCTTGCCCGGCACGTACGTGTAGAGCGACATCGTGCCCACGCCCAGCCGCTCGGCCACCCGGCGCATGGACAGCGCCTGCAGCCCTTCGGCGTCGGCGACGTCGATCGCGGCGCGGGCGATCCGGTCGACGCTCAGGTCGGGCTTGCCCTTGCGGCTGACACGCTCGCTGGTGCGCCAGAGCAGCGCGAGGCTGCGGGCGGGGTCGCCCTTGCCGCTGTACTCCACAGTCACCCTCGTACGGTACACCGTACGGTCAATCATGCGCGGTAGAAGGGCACAGGTTCCGGGGGGAGCGGCGTGTTGCCGAGGACGAGGTCGGCCGCCTTCTCGGCGATCATCATGACCGGCGCGTAGATGTTGCCGTTGGTCACGTACGGCATGACCGAGGCGTCGACCACGCGCAGCCCGTCGAGGCCGTGCACGCGCATCGTGGCGGGGTCGACGACCGCCATCGGGTCCACGCCCATGCGGCAGGTGCACGACGGGTGCAGCGCCGTCTCGCCGTCCCTGGCCACCCAGGCGAGGATCTCCTCGTCGGTGCGCACCGTCGGGCCGGGGCTGAGCTCGCCGCCGTCGAGCCCGGCCCAGGCGGGCTGGGAGAGGATCGCGCGGGCGTGCCGGACGGCCTCCACCCACTCGCGCCGGTCCTGCTCGGTGGACAGGTAGTTGAAGCGCAGCGCCGGCTTGACCCGCGGGTCGGCGGAGGTGATGCGCACCGAGCCGCGCGCGTCGGAGTACATGGGCCCGATGTGCACCTGGTAGCCGTGGCCGCCGGCGGGGGCCGAGCCGTCGTAGCGCACGGCGATCGGCAGGAAGTGGAACATCAGGTTCGGGTACGCCACGTCGTCG
This sequence comes from Nonomuraea ceibae, assembly GCF_019396325.1. GTDB lineage: Bacteria > Actinomycetota > Actinomycetes > Streptosporangiales > Streptosporangiaceae > Nonomuraea > Nonomuraea ceibae. The sequence continues at coordinate 8,242 of NZ_JAHKRO010000165.1, read as the reverse complement.
TTGGAGCGGATGAAGCCGCCCGCCTCGAAGTGGTTGGTGGCGCCCGGCCCGTCGCGCAGGAACAGCCACTGCGCGCCGATGAGCGGCCTGCGCCACAGCGACAGCGACGGCTGCTGCGACACCGGCCGCGTGCAGGCGTGCTGGACGTACACCTCCAGGTGGTCCTGAAGGTTGGCGCCGACGCCCGGCAGGTCGTGGCGCGCCTTCACCCCGGCGGACGCCAGCACGGCGGCCGGGCCGACGCCGGAGACCTGGAGGAGCTGCGGCGTGTTGATCGCGCCGCCGCACAGGATCACCTCGCCCGCCGTGATGCGCTCCCCGTCGCACACCACGCCGGTGGCGCGCGTGCCGTCGAACGTGATCCGCTCGACGAACGCGCGCGTCCGCACCGTGAGGTTGCGCCGCCGCCGCACCGGATGCAGGTACGCGCGCGCCGCGCTCAGCCTGCGCCCGCGGTGCAGGGTGCGGTCGAATGCGGCGAACCCCTCCTGGCGGAACCCGTTCACGTCGTCGGTGAGCCGGTGCCCGGCCTGCTGCACGGCCTCGAAGAACGCCTCGAACAGCGGCCCGCGCGCCGCCCCGCGCTCCAGCTTGAGCGGCCCGTCGCCGCCCCGGAACCGCGACTCCGGGTCGGCCAGGCAGTTCTCCATGCGCTTGAAGTACGGCAGGCAGTGCGCGTAGTCCCAGCTCGCCATGCCGGGATCGGCGGCCCAGCGTTCGTAGTCGAGCGGGTTGCCCCGCTGGAAGATCATGCCGTTGATGCTGCTGGAGCCGCCCAGCACCTTGCCCCTGGCGTGGTAGACGCGGCGGCCGTCCATGAACGGCTCGGGCTCCGACTCGTAGCGCCAGTCGTAGAACCGGTTGCCGATGGGGAACATGAGCGCCGCCGGCATGTGGATGAACACGTCCCACAGGTAGTCGGGCCGCCCGGCCTCCAGCACGAGCACGGACACCGACGGGTCGGCGCTGAGCCGGTTGGCCAGCGCGCAGCCCGCCGACCCGCCGCCGACGATGACGTAGTCGTAGCCGGCGCTCACCGGGGCATCCAGTCCTTCCACACGATCGCGTTCTCCTCGACCCACCGCCTGGCGGCCTCGTCGGCGGTGATCTTCCGGTTGACCATGTCGGCGGCCACGGCGTTCTGGTCGGCGTTGGTCCAGGTGAAGTTGCGCACCAGCTCGTAGGCCCGGCCACCGCGCTCGGCGAACCGCTTGCTGACGATCTTGTCGAGCAGGTACGGGGGATAGTCGCAGGCGACCTCGGCCGGCACGGTGTCGCAGCCGATGGCGTGCGGCGGAAGATTGACCTTGACCAGTTTCACCTTGCTGAAGAGCCATTGCGGTTCGTAGAAATACATCAACAAGGGCGTCCGATTCTTCGTCGCCGCTTGGGCCGCCTTGATGAGCGCGGCTTCGCTGCCGGAGTAGACGACGCGGTAATTCAGGTCGAGGTTCTTGACGATCGCCTCGTCGTGAGTGACGAACGTCGGATCGCCGTCCAGGACTTGCCCGGCATTTCCGGATCTTGAAGTTTTGAATAGATTCGCGTACTTGTTCAGGTTCCGCCAGTCGGTGATGTCTGGATATTTCTTGACCATCCACTCCGGGACATACCAGCCGATCACCCCTTTGTTCCCCGTGAGCCCGGCGGAGAGCGCCACCTTCCTGCGCTCGACGTACTCCTCCTTCAGCTGGTTGTGACCCCAGTTCTCCACGATCACGTCGACCTCGCCGGACTCGAACCCCGCCCAGGAGTCCTCCTCCTTCATCGGCCGCCGCTCCACCCGGTACCCCAGCTCGTGCTGGAGCAGGTGGGCCAGCACGGCGGCCTGGGCCTCGTACCCGTCCCACGCGTGGACGTCGATCCTGACCGTGCGGTCCCCGGTGGCCACCGGGACGGCGGGCCGGGAGCCGGTGCAGGCCGCCAGCAGCAGGACCAGCGCCAGCGGGCCCGCGAGCATCGTCGTGATCCGCATGGCTACCGGGGGATCCAGGCCTGCCACTTGGCCGGGTTGGCCTCCACCCACTTCTTGGCGGCCTCCTCGCCGGTCATGCCGCCGTTCGTCATGTCGTCGGCCACGGCGTTCTGGTCCTCGTTGGTCCAGCTGAAGTTCTTGACCAGCTCGTACGCCTTGCCGCCGGTCTGCGCGAACTTCGTGCTCACGATCTTGTCGAGGTCCATCTCCGGGTAGTCGCAGGCCACCTTCTTCGGGTCGGCGTCACAGCCCTCGGTCCACTCCGGCAGCTTGACCCGGACCAGCTCCGTCTTGCTGAACAGCCAGTGCGGGTCCCAGAAGTAGAACAGCAGCGGCTTCTTCTGCGCCTGCGCCTGCTGGGCGCCCTTGATCAGCGCCGCCTCGCTGCCCCCTGTGACGATCTTGAAGTCGAGCTTGAGGTTCTTGATCAGCGCCGCCTCGTTCGAGACGTACGACGGGTCGCCGAACAGGAGCTGGCCCTTGCCGCCCGACTCCGACGTCTTGAACAGGCCGGCGTACTTGTTCAGGTTGCGCCAGTCGGTGATGTCCGGATACTCGTCGGCCATCCACTTGGGGATGTACCAGCCGATGACGCCCTTGTTGCCGGTGGACCCGGCCTCGACCGCCGTCCTCTTCTCCTCGATGAACTGCTTCTTCAGGTCGGGGTGGCCCCAGTTCTCGATGATGACGTCCACGTCGCCGGTCTCGAAGCCCTCCCAGGCAAGCTGCTCCTTGATCTCCGGCAGCTCCACCGTGTAGCCGAGCTCGTTGCGCAGCAGGTAGGCGACCACGTTGGCGCTGGCCTCGTAACCCACCCACGGGTTGATCGCGATCTTCACGGTCCCGGCGGGCGCCGGCGCGCTCGCGGAGCCCTCCGCGGCGGTCGCACTGGGCGCGGTCTCCACGGTGGCACCGCCGCAGGCCGTGGCGAGCCCCAGCGCTAGCAGGCCTGCGAGCAGGCGAATCCTCATGTGACTGTCCTTTGGTGGGGGGAGGTGCGCCTGTCGGCGCCCTGCGTGATGCGGTCGAGCATGACGCCGAGCAGCACGGTCGCCACGCCCGCGATGAATCCCATGCCGAAGTCCGTGCGCTGGGAGAAGCCCAGCACCACGTCGTAGCCGAGCGCCCCGGCGCCCACCAGCCCGCCGACCACCACCATGGCCAGGGTCATGACGATGCCCTGGTTGGCGGCCAGCAGGATGGCGCGCCTGGCCATCGGGAGCTGGACCTTCCACAGGAGCTGGCCGGGCGTCGAACCGGCGGAGACGGCCGCCTCGACGACCGGGCCCGGCACGTTCCTGATGCCCTCCTCGACCAGCCGGACGACCGGCGGGACGGCGTAGACGATCGAGGCGAAGATAGCGGTGAACCGGGTGGTGCCGAACAGCGCGAGCGCGGGCAGCAGGTAGACGAACGCGGGCATCGTCTGGGCCGCGTCCAGCACCGGCCGCTGCACCGCCGACCAGCGCGCCGAACGCGCCGCCGCCACGCCCAGCGCCAGGCCGACGACCAGCGTCACGCTCACCGCGACGGCGACCGTGGTCATCGTCCGCATGGCGTGCTCCCAGGTGCCCAGCAGCGCGATCGCGAGCAGGCAGCCGAGCGCCGTGAGCGCGGGACGCACCCCGCTCACCCGCCAGGCGACGAGCAGCACCGCGGCGGCGACCAGCCACCACGGCGCCGACGTGAACAGGCCCTCCAGCGGGTTCAGCAGCAGGTAGGAGGTGGTGTCCTTGACGAACGTGGTGACGCCGTACCAGCTCGTCTCGGCCCACAGGACGGCGTCGTTGATCTCGGCGGCCAGGTCGACCGTCAGCGCCCGCGGCCACTCGCGCGGCAGCGCGAACCCGAGCGCCACCCCCGCCACCGCCAGCGCGCCCGCGCCGGCCAGGCGGGCGCGGCCGATCCGGCTGTGCGGGCCGCGCCGGGCCACCGCGACCGTCATCCGGTCCAGCAGCATCGCCATGACCACGATCGCCACGCCCGCCGGGAGCATGATGCCGACCTGGGCGCGCGACAGCCCGAGGATGATGTCCGAGCCCAGGCCCGGTGCGTTGATCAAATTGGCGATGACCACCATCGACAGCGCCATCATGATCGTCTGGTTCACCGCCAGCGCCATCGTCGAGCGGGCCAGCGGCAGGTGCACCTTGACCAGCGTCTGCGCCCGGGTCGCGCCGAGCGAGGCCGACGCCTCCACGGCCGTGGGGGAGACCTGCTGGATCGCCAGCGCGGTGATGCGGATCGCGGGCGGGATCGCGTAGATCATCGTCGCGATCGTGCCCGCGGGCGCCCCGATGTGGAAGAACAGCGCCAGCGGCGCCAGATAGGCGAACGTGGGCATGATCTGCATGACGTCCAGCACCGGCGTGACCGTCCGGTGCACGCGCCGCGACAGCCCCGCCCACACGCCGAGCGGCACCCCGATCGCCAGCGACAGCAGCACCGCCGCCGCGACCAGGGCCAGCGTCTCGACGCTCGACTCCCACAGCCCCAGCACGCCGAACGAGCAGAACCCCGCCACCGCCGCTGCCGCGATCCGCCGGCCGCCCGCCAGCCACGCCAGCGCCCCCGTCACCCCGATCAGCCCCGGCCACCCCAGCGCGGTCAGCGCCGCGTGGAACGCGCCGTAGACCCCGCCCACGAACAGCCGGACGTAGTTGAGGAAGTACAGGAACACCGGGTTGTCGTTGCGGTGGTCGTCGATCCACTCGCGCAGCTCGGTGACGGCCGCGAACTGCGGGGCCTCGCTGTCGTGCGGCAGCGTGCCGGTGCCGCGGAAGACCAGGTACGCCGCCGCGAACCCGGCGGCGATCCCGGCGGGCGCCACCCACCGGGGCACCCGCAGGCCCCGGGGCGTGCTGACCGCCGTGCTGCTCATGCCGCCGTCACTCCGGCGCCGCCCGTCTCCTGACCGGACAGGAAGGTGAGCAGGTCGACCCGGTCCACCAGGCCGACCAGCTCGTCGCCGTCGACCACCCGGATCGGGCGGGACGACTCCGAGGCGGCGGCGACGGCGTCCTTGATCACGGTGGTGGCCGGGAGCGCCGGGCCGTCGAGCGGCTCTCCCGGCTCGGGCGGGCGGGCGATCCAGCGCAGCGACAGGACGTGGCCGCGCGGCACGTCGCTGACGAAGTCGGCCACGTAGTCGTCGGCGGGCGCGCCCACCAGCTCTTCCGGCGTGCCGAGCTGCACGATCGAGCCGGCCCGCATGATCGCGATGCGCTCGCCCAGCTTGAGCGCCTCGGCCAGGTCGTGGGTGATGAACACCATGGTCTTGCCCACCTCGCGGTGCAGGCGCATCACCTCGGCCTGCATGTCGCGGCGGATCAGCGGGTCCAGCGCGCTGAACGGCTCGTCGAACAGCATCACCTGCGGATCGACGGCCAGCGCCCTGGCCAGCCCGACCCGCTGCTGCATGCCGCCGGAGAGCTGGTCGGGGTAGGCGCCGGCGTGCCCGTCGAGGCCGACGAGCGACAGGATCTCCGCCGCCCGCGCGTGCCGCTCGGCCCGGGCCACGCCCTGGACCTCCAGCCCGTACGCCACGTTGTCGATCACCCGGCGGTGCGGCAGCAGGCCGAAGTGCTGGAAGACCATGCTGACGTGGTGGCGGCGCAGCTCGCGCAGCCGGGCCGGGCCGGCCGCGCCCACGTCCTCGCCGCCGATCGTGACCCGGCCCGCGGTCGGCTCGACGAGCCGGGTCAGGCAGCGGACGAGCGTGGACTTGCCGCTGCCCGACAGGCCCATGACGACGAACACCTCGCCGGGCCGTACGTCGAAGCTCACGTCCCGCACGGCGGCCGTGCAGCCGGTTTTCTCCCTGAGTGCGGCGGGGTCCAGAAACCTGTCATCGCACGCCAGCACCTTCGCCGCCTTGGGGCCGAAGATCTTCCACAGTCCCTCGACGCCGATGGCCGCGCTGTCGGGAGAAACCCGCACCTCTCGCCTCCTCGGTTTGAGGGGGCAAACATATGTCGGGATTCACGACAATCTCAATGCTGTGACTCGGGGGAGGCGGTGACGGATGTGCCCTGTTATGAACGTGGAACGCGACAAACGCCCATCAACGGACATTCGCCAATTTGGAGTGGTATTTCGCGCTGAAGGTGCGCTATATGTGGAGCTCCAGCTTCTATGCTCATGAGTCACACTGGTTGACTTATGTCGCGTTATGTTCTCTTGGCCGAGCTGGTCGGCATGTGTTCCAATTACCAGGATTTCCCCGCGAGTCGCATATAGCGCCGATTCGGGCGAGAGGTTGCGTTCGGTGAGTACAGAGTTAGGGCGGCGGCCGCCAGAGGAAGGCAACTGGCGACTGCGCAACTGGCGCGTCCGCGCCCGCCTCGTCGCGCTCATCCTCGTGCCCACCGCCGCCGCCGTGCTCCTCGGCGGCTTCCAGGTGTTCACCTCCACCGGAGCCGCCGCCGACTACGAACGCACCAGCCGCCTCGCCCAGCTCTCCGGACAGGTCGGCGCCCTCACCCACGAGGTCGCCGCCGAACGCGCCCGCATGGCCTGGCACATCGCCCGCGGCCGCCCCCAGTCCCGGCTCGCCGACGTCCACGAGCGGATCGACCGCGCCGACGAAGCCATCCAGCGGGTACGCGGCAGCGCCACCGCCATCCTGCCCGCCGTGTCCGGCCGCACCGCCGACCAGATCGAGAACATGCTCAACCGGCTCGACGACCTGCTCACGCTCCGCCAGCAGGCCCTCAAGGGCGACCTGCTCGCCGCCCCCGCCGTCGACCTCTACACCGTCGTCATCGACGACCTGCTGTCCGTGCACGACGAGCTCATCAAGGGCAGCCAGGACGACGAGCTCATCCGCCAGTCACGCATGCTGCACGCCCTCGCCGGCGCGAAGGAGAGCCTCTCCCTCCAGCAGGCCGTGCTCACCATCGCGCTCACCGACGGCGCCATCAGCCAGGAACAGCTCAAAGGACTGCTCGGCGAGCTGTCCCGCGAGGAGAACGAACGGGCCGCCTTCGCCGACGAGGCCACCGCCGCCGAACGGCGCTTCTTCGACGAGACCGTCAACGGCCGCAGTGCCGACGCCATGCTCTTCCTGCGCGAACTCGTCCTCATCCGAGCCACCGCCGGCCAGCCCCTGCGCGGCCTCGACCAGAACACCGCCGACGACGCCGGACTGTGGTTCAAGGCGTCCACCACCGTCGTCGACTCCCTGCGCACCGTCGAACAGCGCCAGGCCGGCGGCATCCTGGCCCGCTCCCACGCGCTCAGCGCCGACGAGCGGCAGCGCGCGTACGTGATCGCCGGAGCCGTCATCGCGCTGCTCCTCGCCGTCCTGCTGATCACCACCGGCGTCGCCCGCTCCCTCGTCCGCCCCCTGCGCCGCCTGCGCTCCGAAGCCCTGGAGATCGCCGGCCGCCGCCTGCCCGACTTCGTCCAGCACCTGCGCGAATCACGCGACGGCGACATCGACGCCGAAGTGCCGCCCATCCACGTCTTCACCCGCGACGAGGTCGGCGAGGTCGCCCGCGCCTTCGACGAGGTCCACCGCGAGGCCGTACGGCTCGCCGGCGACGAGGCCCGGCTGCGCGCCAACGTCAACGCCATGTTCGTCAACCTGTCCCGCCGCAGCCAGACCCTCGTCGAACGGCAGCTCACGCTCATCGAACGGCTCGAACGCGGCGAACGAGACGACACCCGGCTCGGCGACCTGTTCAAACTCGACCACCTCGCCACCCGCATGCGCCGCAACAGCGAGAACCTCCTCGTCCTCGCCGGCCAGGAAGCCGCCCGCCGCTGGAGCGAACCCGTCGAGCTCATGGACATCGTCCGCGCCTCGCTCGGCGAGGTCGAGAACTACGACCGGGTCAGCGTCCAGATCCAGTCCCAGTCCGCCGTCCTCGGCCAGGCCGTCAACGACGTCGTCCACCTGCTCGCCGAACTGATCGAGAACGCCGTGTCGTTCTCCGCGCGCGACACCAAGGTCGTCATCTCCAGCAACCGCATCGACGGCGGCGGCCTCATGGTGTCCGTCTCCGACAGCGGCATCGCCATGACCCCCGACGAGCTCGCCCAGGCCAACTGGCGCCTGGCCAACCCGCCGGTCGTCGACGTGTCGGTGTCGCGCCGCATGGGGCTGTTCGTCGTCGGACGGCTGGCGCTGCGCCACAACATCAAGGTCCAGCTCCGCCGCCAGGACACCGGCGGGCTCACCGCCATGGTCGTCCTCCCCGAAGCCCTCCTCACCCCCATCCCCCACCCCCCGGCCCCGGCCCTCGACACCACCCCACCGCCCCC
>NZ_JAHKRO010000164.1 GCF_019396325.1 Nonomuraea ceibae | reverse complement strand
GAGGGGGTGCCAGTTGGGGTGGGGGCGGCGGGGTGGGGGGCCGGCCGGGTGGTGTTCGAAGTGCCACCACTCGTTGTCGTACATGCGGTAGAGGGCGTAGCGGGGGCCGTGGTCCTCCAGCCAGCGGGCGCCTTCGTAGGGGCGTACATCCAGGGCGGTGCCCTTGACGTGGCGCGATTCGGCCGGCGGCAGGACGAGCATCCGGGCGGAGGCCGGGGAGCCGGAGCGGCGTACCTCCTCGTCGAACAGCCGTTGCTGGGCGGCGGGGTCGCGGTAGCCGGAGGTGAGGCCGATGAGCTGGCCGTGGCGCCAGAGGGCGTCGGTGCGCGCCGCGGTGAAGGCGGCCTTGGCGCCGTCGGTGAGGCCGGTGAGGTCCTCGGCGGGGAAGCGCAGCCGCAGCGCCCAGCCGCAGGCGAGCTCGCGGGCGCGGCCGGGGTGGCGGGCGAAGGCCACGGGCAGCAGGAGCGCGGCGAGCACCAGCGTGACCACGGCGTACAGCCGGTCGCGGGGCCGGGGCGGGAGGATGTGTGGTTCGCTCATGACGAACTACGATTGGCGGGGGATGTGCGCGCGTCGTCAGCCGTATGTCATGGTTCGTCGACGGCGGCGCACCCGTGGCGCCCGAGGGCGGGATCGTGACACAACGATGACACGGCGCGCACAGGGCGCGGACACGGCCGGTCGACAGTGGACGGGGTCGGCCGGCGGGTGAGTTACGGAGCGTGCTGAGATGCTCGGCAGCGTGTCGCGAGTGTTGTTGATCGAGGATGACCCGGCTGTGCGGGAGGGGCTGGAGCTGGCCCTGACCCGGCACGGCCACCGGGTGCGCGCGGTGGAGTCCGGGGAGCAGGGGCTGGAGCGGCTGCGTACGGACGTCCCGGACGTGGTGGTGCTCGACCTGATGCTGCCCGGCATGGATGGCTTCGAGGTGTGCCGTCGTATCCGGGTGGCCGGTGAGACGCCGATCATCATGCTGACGGCGCGCGGTGACGACATGGACGTGGTGGCGGGGCTGGAGGCGGGCGCCGACGACTACGTGGTCAAGCCGGTGCAGCCGAGGGTGCTGGAGGCCCGCATGCGCGCGGTGCTGCGGCGGATCGGCCGGGACCAGGCGGAGCTGGAGCGGCACGGGGACCTGGTCATCGACCGGGCCGGGCTGGTGGTCACCAGGCGCGGCGAGCCGGTCAGCCTCGCGCCGACCGAGCTGCGCCTGCTGCTGGAGCTCTCGGGCACGCCGGGCCGGGTGCACAGCCGCCAGCAGTTGCTGGAGTCGGTGTGGGAGCACGGCTACTTCGGCGATTCGCGGCTGGTGGACGCGTGTGTGCAGCGGTTGCGCGCGAAGATCGAGGACGACTCGGCGGCGCCGGTCTACGTGCAGACGGTGCGTGGGTTCGGGTACCGGTTCGGGCCGGTGTGAGCCGGTTGGTGGAGTCCCGGCCGAGTCTGGGGCTGCGGAACCGGCTGCTGTACGCGTTCGCCCTGTTGTGCGTGGTCACGGCGGCGGCAGTGGCCGGTGCGATGTACGTCGAGGCCCGCACCGCGATCCTCCAGCGGGCCCAGGATGCCGCGGTGGAGGCGACGCGGGGACGCCTGGCGGCCCTCTTCCCGTTGCGGACCGCGACGCCGGGCCAGGCCGATCTCGACGAGATCGCCCGCGTCATGGCCGACGGGGGCGGCTTCGCGGTCGCCGTCTACCGCGACGCGCACTCGACGCTGCTCGCGGCGCCGGGCCCCCGGCTGCGGCGCGAGGACACCCCGATCCTGGACCCGGAGCTGATTCCGGCGGGGCTGCGGGGGACGGTGGCGCGCGGCGAGATGGCGTGGCAGCGCGTGGTGTGGAGGGGCCACCCTCTCCTGCTCATCGGCGCGCCGTTGCTGATCGCCGAGCCGGGCCGGACGGCGCAGGTGTCGGGCATCGAGGTCTACACCGCGCGCAGCCTGGCTCCCGAACAGCTCAGCATCGACAGCCTCGCCGCGCGGGCGTGGCTCGCCGGCGGGGCGGCGCTGGTGCTCTCGGTCGTCCTGGCGTCGCTGGCCACCCGTGGCGTGCTGCGCCCGGTGCGCGAGCTGGGCCGGGCGGCCCGCCTGCTCGGCGAGGGCGATCTGCGGACCAGGATCGCGGTCCGCGGCTCCGACGAGCTGGCGGACGTGGCGCGTACGTTCAACGAGACGGCCGCGGAGCTGGAGCGGCACGTCGAGCAGCTGCGCGAGATGGAGGCCGACGCCCGCCGGTTCGTGGCGGACGTGTCCCACGAGCTGCGCACCCCGCTGGCCGCGCTCGCGGCGGTCGCCGACGTCCTCGACGAGGAGGCGGCCGAGCTGCCCGAGACCGCCGGGCGCGCCGCGCGGCTGGTCAGCCAGGAGACGCTCAGCCTGACCGGGCTGGTGAATGACCTCATCGAGATCAGCAGGTTCGACTCCGGCGTCGCGGCGCTCGCGCTGAACGAGGTCGACGTGGCCGAGCTGGTGCGCGCGACCCTGCACGCCCGTGGCTGGTCGGAGTCCGTACGCACCGAGCTGCCCGCCGGGGTGACCGCGCGGCTGGATCCGCGCCGGGTGGACGTCGTCCTCGCCAACCTGGTCGGCAACGCCCTGCGACACGGCGAGCCGCCCGTGTCGGTACGGCTGTCCGCCGGCGCGGAGGAGATCGTCCTGGAGGTACGCGATCACGGGCCGGGGCTGGACGAGGCGGTGCTGCCGCACGTGTTCGACCGGTTCTACAAGGCCAGCGCGGCCCGGGCCAGGTCCGAGGGCAGCGGTCTCGGCCTGGCCATCGCGCGGGAGAACGCGCGGCTGCACCGGGGCGATCTCACCGTCGCCAACGCCCCGGCCGGAGGCGCCGTGTTCACGCTCCGCCTGCCGCGCCGGATGGACGATCCGGACGGGCACCTCGACTCTGGAGGTCCCGCGTGAGAGCCGGACCCGGCCGTCTCGGGCTCGCCCTGGGCGTGGCGGCGCTCGTCGCCGTCGCCGGCTGCGGCGTGCGGCCCAGCGACCCCATCTCCGTCGGCGCCCCGCCGAGCGGTGGCGTCGCCACGCACACGACGCTCACCCTCTACCTGGTCAAGGACGGCCGGCCCAGCCCGGTGAAGCGGTCCGACGACAGCCGCCCGTGGTTCCGGGCGGACATCCTGGCGCTGCTGGCCGTCGGCCCCACCGCCGGGGAACGGGCGAACGGCTTCACCACCGACATCCCGGCCGGGGCCGGCCCGTTCTCGGTCACCCCCGTGAAGGCCGGCCACCTGGTGGTGACCCTGTCGGCTCCGGCCGGTGAGCTGTCGCCGCTGGCGGTCGACCAGATCGTGTGCACGGTCACCGCCCCGGAACGGGACAACCCCGCCCAGGTCACCATCATCGGCGCCGGGCAGAGCGTCGGCCCCCGCGACTGCCCGGTGTGACCCGCGTGGTCAGGCGCCGCCCAGGATCAGCCGTCCGCACCGGTCGCCGATCATCATCGACGGGGCGTTGGTGTTGCCGGAGGTGATGCTGGGCATGATCGCGGCGCTGGCCAGCCGCAGTCCCCTGACGCCGCGTACGCGCAGGTGGGGGTCCACGACGGCGTGCGCGTCCGTGCCCATCCGGCAGGTGCCGACCGCGTGGAAGTCGGCCTGCGAATAGGCGCGCACCGCTCGGATCAGCTCCTTGCGGGTGTTGACGTCAGGGCCGGGGATGGCGTCGTCGTCGATGACCCAGTCGCGCAGTCCCTTCGCGTTGACCAGCTCGATGGCCAGCCGGTAACCGTCGAGCTGCGCCTCGAGATCCTCTCCGGTCCGCAGGAAGTTCGGCTGGATGATCGGCGGCACGGCGGGATCGGCCGACCGCAGCCTGACGTACCCCCGGCTGGTGGGGTGCAGGTTGATCATGCCGACCGCCTGCGAGAACGCGGAGAAGGGCGGATACCCGCCCTCGCCGATGTAGTAGACCTGCCCCTGGTACGCCGGCGTCCCGGGCACCCGGCCGCTGCCGGTGAAGAGGCTGACGTCCATCGAAGTGAGGTGCGTCGCGGGCTCGGGGGTGCGGAGTCTCTTCAACGCCACCGAGATCAGGTGGTCGTGCAGGTTGGCGCCGACGCCGGGCAGGTCGGCGACGACCGGGATGCCGAGCCGTCGCAGGTCCCGCGCCGCGCCGATGCCGGACAGCTGGAGCAGGCGAGGCGTGTTGACCGTGCCCGTGCTGAGGATCACCTCCCGCTCGGCCCGGACGGTGAACCGGCGGCGACCGGCGTGGATGACGACCCCGTCGATCGCGTCGCGGCGGTCGAACGTCAGCCGCGCGACCTCCGCGTCCGTCATGATCGTCAGGCGCGGGTCCGTGAGGTACGGGACCAGGAACGAGGTGAACGCGTCCTGGCGGATCTTGTCCACCACGTTGAGCCGCGTGTAGGAGACGCCGAACTGGGTCGCGCCGTTGTAGTCGGGGTTGAAGGTGTAGCCGAGGTCGACGGCCGCTGCCACCGTGGCCTGGGAGAGCAGGTTGCGCCGCGTCAGCTCGTCCGACGGCTCGATGGGCCCGGACAGCGCCTCCAGCGAGGGCCGCACGCTCGCGTAGTCCCAGCCGGTGGCGCCCTGGGCGGCCCAGCTGTCGTAGTCGGCCGGGTTGCCGAGGACCCACACCATCCCGTTCACCGAGCTGCTGCCGCCTTCGAGCTTCCCGCACACGAACGACTGCCGCGCGTGCAGCAGCTCCCGCTGCGGAACCGACTGGTACGGCCAGACGAGCCCCGAGTTCGGCGCCGCCGCCAGGGCCGACTTGGTGAAGTCCCGCACCACCGGCAGGTCGTTCGTGCCGCCGGCCTCGATCAGCAGCACGCTCGCCCGCGAGTCCGATAACAGGCGCGCGGCCAGCGTGCACCCGGCCGAGCCGGCTCCCACGATCACGTAGTCGTAGCGGCGCGTGGCCGCGGCTGCCGTCCCCGCGGCCGAGGCGAAGGCCGCCGACGCCGCGGACACACCGAACATCGCGAGCAGATGGCGTCTGGTGAGGCTTCCGTCCCGCACCCGGCGAGCGATCTCGTCCGGGTCCTGCCAGGCTTTCCCATCCTTACCGGACATCAGCATCCCTTCGCGTCGGAATGGCGGCCCGCGCCACCGATGACGTGAACGGGGGCTGGTGCGCGAACGAGGGCCGACGACGTCGCGGTGGCAGGGGTCAGAAGTATACGAAGCGAACCGGCGCCGGATCCGGCCCTGAGTGCATACCAACTGCAGGATGGGGCCGGAGGGATGGGCGGCGCGGCGAAGACACTCCAGGTGGTCATGACGATGGCGGCCTGCGTCAGACCTCGTGGCGGAGTGGGCTGAACCAGATCGGTATCCAGCTGAGCGCCATGATCGCTGCGCCCGTCCACATTGCCGTCCCAATGCCCCAGACCTCGCCGAGAAGGCCCGCCAGCAGACCACCGACGCCGACCGCACCGATAAGGATCAGGCGCATGGTGGCGTTCATCCGGCCGAGCATCGGGTCGGGTGTGACTTCCTGCCGGAAGCTGACGAGCAGCACGTTGTTCACCCCTGTCCGGAAGCACAGGATGCTCCATGCGGCCGCCGAGATCCAGACGCTCCAGCCGACGAACGGCACCAGAAGCGCGAACGGCGCAGTGGTCATGCCGACGATCCACACGGCACGCCCGCGGCCGAGCCGCCGGCCGATCAGGTGAGCCGTCGAGGAACCGGCCAGCACACCGAGCCCGCCGACGGCAAGGTAAGCCCCGAGCACCCAGGCGGGCTGCCCGAGCTCGTCGACGAGCAGCACGGGCAGCAGCGTCGAGCAGAGCGGGAAGGCGAGGTTCGTCATGCCGCCTTGCGCCGCGATGGCGATGAGGACCCGGTTGCCGAAGAGGAATCGCACCCCCTCGCCGATCTGCCGTCCGAGTCGCTCGCCGGGTACGGGGGCGGGCGCGGGTTCGGGCTTGCTGATCCGGCGTAGCCACACGGCCGACCACAGGTAGGTGAGCGCGTCGAGCACGATCGCCACCGGCGCGCCCGCGAGAGCCACCAACACTCCGGCGGAGCTTCTGCCCCCCACGTCCATCGCCGCGTTCGTGCCGACGAGCACCGAGTTCGCGGCGGTGAGCCGGTCGCGGCCGACCAGGTGCGGGACCGTGCTCTGCGAGGCGACGTCGAAGAAGAGCGTGCCGATTCCCGTCGCGACGGCGACGCCGTACAGCTGGGTCATCGTGAGAGCGTCCAGCCACCACGTGACCGTTACCGACAGCAGAAGCACGGCGCGGACCAGGTCCGTCGCGATCATCACCGGGCGGCGCCTGACCCGGTCCACCCATGCTCCGGCGGGCAGGCCGAGCACGAGCACGGTGATGGTGGTGAGGGCGCTGAGCAGTCCCACTTCACCGGGCCCCGCGTCGAGGGCGATCACCGCGAGCAGGGGCATCGCCACGTAGCCGACCTGGGTGCCGAACTGGCTGACCGCCGACGCCAGGTAGAAATTCCTGAAGGAGGGGTCATGCAGGAGCGGAGGCCCGGCGACAGTTGTCATAGCACCTAGATGATGGAATCGTCCGTCCGAGCGCTATTGATTAAGCAGAGGACGAATCGGATGGGCCTTGAGCTGACGTTCACCGCACAGGATGCGGCCAATGTCCGTTTCGCGGTTTCTCCTCTGTGGGAGGTCGTCGCCAGCGTGCGGGTGGCGAAGAACCCGGCCGCGCATGCCGTGCTCAAGCCCTGGGCCGAACGGGTACGGCGGCGGCTCGCCGATGTCGACTGGCGGCTGCTGTCCGACCTGGTGCCGGTGCCGACGGTCTCGATCGTCGGCTTCGTCTGCCCGCCGCCCTCGACCGCCGTGCCCGACCTGGAGGTCGAGCTGGCCGGGATGGCGGCGATGGCACCCCTGGTTCAGGAGGGCCTCGACGTCTGGGACGGTCCACGCACCCGAGCACTCCAAGAGCTCTACGCCGACCCCGTGGGTGGCCTCGAACGGCTGGCCGAGGAGATCCGCGGCTACTGGGAAGCGGCCATCGCGCCCTACTGGCCGCGCGTACGGGCCCTGCTCGAAGGCGATGTGCTCTACCGCGCCAGGTTGCTGGCCGAGGGCGGCCTGCGGCGCATGCTCAGCGACCTCGACCCCGCCGTGACGTGGGAGGGAGAGACGCTGCGCCTGCCCAAGACGGTCTGCGAAGGCGTGCGCCCGCTGGGCGGCCTGGGACTGTTGCTCGTGCCGTCGGTGTTCACCTGGCCGCGGGTCTTCTCCATCACGACCCCGCCCTGGCAGCCCACGATCCGCTACCCCCCGCGCGGCGTCGCGACGCTCTGGGAGCACCGCGAGAGCGACCCGCCACAGGCGCTGGCCGCCGTGCTCGGCCGGACCCGCACCCGGCTGCTGGCCGAACTCGACCAGCCCGCCTCGACCAGAGAACTGGCCGCCCGCCTCGACCTGTCGGAACCAGGCGCGAACCAGCACCTCACCGCTCTCCGCAGGGCCGGGTTGGCCAGCGCGCACCGCACGGGGAGATATGTGCTCTATGCCCGTACGGCCGTCGCCGAGACGCTGCTCGCCGGCGACGCGAGTCCCATGCCGACCGGTCACCGGTACGAACGGGCGGGAACCGCCGAAATCCTCGACCCACCCCGCGCCCACTGACGACCAGGCCCCCAAGCGCCGCGTCAGACATTCCAGTTGCCCGGCCCGCAACCCTTGACGAATCAAATGAATGTTCTTTCAATTCTCCTATGGGGCGTATCGCAGGCGTCACCGCCGCGGAGACGCGGAAGCGGCTGCTGCGCGCGGCGGCCGACGCGTTCGCCGAGCGCGGCTACGACGGCACGCGCGTGGCCGACATCGCCGCCGCCGCGGGCGTGAGCAACGGCGCGCTGTACGCGCACTTCGGGTCGAAGGCGGAGCTGCTGGTGGCCGCGTTGCGGGCGCACGGGCCGACGCTGATGGCGGACCTGTTCGCCGCCCACCCGGACGAGCCGATCACGGACCTGCTGGTGGCGAGCGGGCGGCGGCTGCCCCGGCGGCGGGACGCGCTCGGCTACCTGATCGTCGAGGCGCTGGTGGCCGCCCGGCGCGACGAGGACGTGGCCGGGCCGATGCGCGACTACGTGCGCGAGCGCGCCGACTGGATCACCCGGCTGGTGCGCGCCGGGCAGGACGCGGGCGAGCTCGACCCCGCGGTCTCCCCCGACGCGCTCGCGCACTTCTGCTTCCTGCTCGCGATGGGCAGCGCGCTGGTCACCCCCGACCAGCACGCGGTGGACGACGAGGAGTGGGTCGCGCTGCTCACCCGTCTCGTCGCCGCGATCACCCGTACCGGATCCACCTCAGCCACGGAGGCGACACCGTGAAAGTCCAGATCAACCCCGAACGGTGCCAGGGCCACGGCCGGTGCTACGACCTGGCGCCCGCCCTGTTCGGCGAGGACGGCGAAGGCTACGGGACGGTGCTCGGCGACGGCCTGGTGCCACCGGGCCGGGAGCAGGAGGCGCGGCTGGCGATGGCCAACTGTCCCGAGAAGGCCGTCGAGGAGGCATGAGATGACCGTTGACGACCGCTTCACCCGTGATTTCCGGGAGACCGACGGGGAGGAACCCCTGGGCACCCGGAACGAGATCATCACCGGCCCGGTCTCCGACTGGGCGACCGACTTCTCCCACTTGGAACCGGAGTGGGCGGCCGACCCGTACCCGATCCAGGACGACCTGCGGCAGCGCTGCCCGATCGCGCACACCGAGCGGTTCGGCGGCGGCTGGCTGCCGACGCGGTACGAGGACGTGGCGGCGGTGGCGTACGACACCGAGCGGTTCTCGTCGCGGTCGATCATCATGAGCAACTTCCGGCCGCCGCGCGAGCTGGCGCCGATGGGCGGCTCGCCGCCCATCTCCTCCGACCCGCCCTTCCACCACGACGCGCGCAAGCTGCTGCTGCCGGCGTTCACCAAGACGGCGGTCGCCAAGCAGGTGGACTCGACGCGGGCGCTGTGCCACGCGCTCATCGACGAGTTCGAGGGCCGCGACGTGGTCGACGCCGCCCGCGACTACGCCCAGCACATCCCGATGCGGGTGATCGCCGCCATGCTCGGCTTCCCGGCCGAGGACGGGCCGAGGTTCCGCGAGTTCATCGAGAACGTGCTCGAAGGCGTCAACCATCCGCCGGAGGAGCGGATCGAGCGGATGCAGCAGCTCTTCGACTACCTGCTGGAGCAGATCCGCGATCACGTCGACAGGCCGCGTGACGACCTGACGACCTACCTGATCAACGCCGAGCTCTACGGCCAGAAGCTGGACCCCTCGCACGTGGCGGGCACGATGGCGCTGCTGCTCATCGCGGGGATCGACACGACGTGGAGCGCGATCGGCGCCTCGCTGTGGCATCTGGCCAAGACGCCGGCCGACCGGGAGCGCCTGGTGGCCGAGCCGGGGCTGCTGCCGACGGCGATGGAGGAGCTGCTGCGCGTCTACGCGCCGGTGACGATGGCGCGGCTGGTCAAGGAGGACATGCACTGGCACGGCGTCGACATGAAGGCCGACGACTGGGTCCTGCTGTCGTTCCCGGCGGCGAACCGGGACCCGGCGCAGTTCGAGCGGGCGGGCGAGGTCGTCATCGACCGTCAGGTGAACCGGCACGCCGCGTTCGGGCTGGGCATCCACCGCTGCGTGGGCTCGCATCTGGCCCGGATGGAGCTGCGGGTGGCGCTGGAGGTGTGGCTGGAGCGCATCCCGGTGTTCGGCCTGGCCGATCCGGAGGCGGTGACGTGGGCGGCCGGCCAGGTGCGGGGGCCGCGCACGCTGCCGCTGACCCTGGGGCGGTAATGCCGGGAGAAGCCGGTCTCCGGTAGGTTGGCGCGAGGAAGCGCTTTCCCGCCGGAGGACCCCCGTGAGCATTTCCGACCTGGCCGACGTCCACGCCGCGTGGCTGCCTCCGGAGGCGTTCCGGGCGATCGGCTCGCGCCGCACCCGCGTGCTGGGCGGCGACGGCGTCGCCACCGTGCACGACGAGGTGGCGGCGGCCTGCGCCCGGTTCGGCGGCAGCGTCGGCGACGGCGCGAGCGACGCCGAGCTCGTGCTCGCGCTGACGTCGGCGCAACGGGCTCCCGCCTCCGACAGCATCGGCCCGGAGGGGTACGCGCTCGGCCGCCGCGACGGCGTCACCACCGTGCTCGCCGGCGACCCGGCCGGGCTGCTGTACGGGCTGTTCCACGTGGTGCGGCTGGGCGAGGCGGCGTTCGGCGCGGACCGGCCGGTCGAGCACCACCGGCCCGCGCTGCGCCGCAGGATGCTCGACCACTGGGACAACGTCGCCGTGCACCCGGTGATGGGCCAGGTCGAGCGCGGCTACGCGGGCGGTTCGATCTTCTGGCGGGACGGCGGCCCGCGCGGCGACCTGGCCCGGGTGCGCGCCTACGGGCGGCTGCTGGCCGCGATCGGCGTCAACGCCATCGCCGTCAACAACGTGAACGTGCACGCCGCCGAGGCCCGGCTGCTGACCGACCGGCTCGGCGACGTCGCCGCGATCGCCGGCGAGCTGCGCCCGTACGGCATCCGCGTGCACCTGTCGGTGAACTTCGCCGCGCCGGTCACGCTGGGCGGGCTGCCGGTCGCCGACCCCTTGGACGAGGACGTGCGCGCCTGGTGGGCGGGCACGACCGCACGCGTGTACGAGGCGATCCCGGACTTCGGCGGTTACGTGGTCAAGGCCGACTCCGAGGGGCAGCCGGGCCCGTTCGCCTACGGGCGCACCCACGCGGACGGCGCGAACATGCTGGCCGACGCGCTGGCGCCGTTCGGCGGCGTGGTGCACTGGCGCGCGTTCGTCTACAACCACCGCCAGGACTGGCGCGACCGCTCCACCGACCGGGCCCGCGCCGCCCACGACCACTTCGCGCCGCTCGACGGGCAGTTCAGGGACAACGCGATCGTGCAGGTCAAGCACGGGCCGATGGACTTCCAGCCGCGCGAGCCGGTCTCCCCCGTGATCACCGCCATGCCGCGCACCCGCCTGGCGGTGGAGCTCCAGGTCACGCAGGAGTACACCGGCCAGCAGCGGCACGTGTGCTATCTCGCGCCGATGTGGAGCGAGGTGCTGGCCTTCGCCGACGTCGCGGACGTGGCCGCCGGGGGCGGGCTGGTCGCGGTCTCCAACGTGGGCGACGACCCGTACTGGACCGGCCACCCGCTCGCCCAGGCGAACCTGTACGCGTTCGGCAGGCTGGCGTGGGCGCCCCGCGCGGACCCGGCCGCGATCCTGGACGAGTGGATCGGGCTCACGTTCCCGCAGGCCCCGGCCGCGCTGCGGGAGACGCTGCACGCGATCATGGACGGCTCGTGGCGGACGTACGAGCGTTACACCGCCCCGCTCGGCGTCGGGTTCATGGTCAACCCGGGCGACCACTACGGCCCGTCGGTCGACGGCTACGAGTACTCGCCGTGGGGCACGTACCACTTCGCCGACCGTGACGGCGTGGGCGTGGACCGGACCCGCGCCACCGGCACCGGCTTCGCCGGGCAGTACCCGGAACCGTGGGCGGGGACGTACGAGTCGCTCGACCGGTGCCCCGATGAGCTGCTGCTGTTCTTCCACCACGTCCCGTACGGGCACGTGCTGCGCAGCGGGTCGACGGTGATCCAGCACATCTACGACACGCACTTCGCCGGGGCGCGGGAGGCGGCCGGTTACCGGGAGCGGTGGGCGGAGGCGGCCGGGCTGGTGGACCCGGCGCTGCACGCCCGGGTGCGGGAGCTCCTCGACGAGCAGGTCCGCTGCGCCGAGGAGTGGCGCGACCAGGTCAACGCCTATTTCTTCCGCAAGTCGGGGGTGCCGGACGCGCACGGCCGGCGCATCCCCTGAGGCTCGGTCCTCGCGCAGGACCAGGACGCCGCCGGGCGTCCTGCGGCTTCAGCGGGTGAACCTCTCCTCGATCTCGGCGATCATCGGCCGGCTGTTGCGCAGCAGCGCCGCCGCCACCGCGAAGGCGAGCAGCGCCAGCGCCGCCTCCGAGGCGACCAGCGTGACGCCGCCCGCCAGCACCAGCAGGCACAGGTTGCCGAGCGTGGCGCCGGGCGCGCGCACCAGGAAGTACGCCGCCAGCCGCGCCACGTCGGCGGTGCGGAACGCGTACAGGGAGGTGATCACCAGGGCGTTGGCGACCCACAGGGTGGCCGCGACGGCGACCACGACGAGGAGCGCCGCCCACCAGCCGGGCAGGCCGGAGGCGCCGAAGTTGGCCAGGGTGAGGCCCGCGACGGCCAGCCAGGCCAGCCACGGCGTCCAGATCTTCAGCACGCCGCCCGCGTTGGCCCGGTAGCCCCGCCAGAACGCGACGGCGGGCCGCAGGTCGGCGAGGTCGCGGGAGCGGCGGCGCAGCGCGTAGACGGCGGCGGACAGCGCCGGGCCCACGGGCAGCAGGCAGGCGACGGCCAGCGGGACGTTGCCGGGGTCGCGCTCGAGCAGGGTCAGCCCCGCCAGGCCGGGCACGACCCCGGCCAGGAACAGCAGCTCGATCGTCAGCAGGGTGTAGACGAGCGCGGCGGCCCGGGAGAGCACCCCCTCGCCGAACCGCCCGCCCGCCGCCGGGATCCTCATCACGCTCAGCCGTGTTCCTTCTTGAACCGCTCGTAGGCGGTATTGACCAGGTTGATGTAGCTGGTGGAGCTCTTGGCCTCCAGCTCCTTGACGTAGGCGTCCCACTCCGACAGCGGCCGGTCGCCCAGGATGAACTTGAGCGTGTTCTGATCGACGTGGTCGCGCAGCGCGGTCTCCCACAGCGCCGCCTGCTCGCGCTCCTCGTCGGTGAACGGGCGCGGCGGCGGCACCGGGAGCGCCTGACGGGCGTTGATCACGGCCTGGAACTCCTTCTCCTCGTCGGAGAAGGTGGACTGGAGCAGCGACGTCCGGCCGCCGTAGGCGAACACGCCGTTGCTGAAGCCGAAGTCCTTCTGCAGGTGCTTGGAGCCGTCGGGGTTGAGCCCGATGAAGTCGACGTCCTCGTTCAGCTCGTACTCGCCCTCGCCGGCCTTGGTGTAGGTGACGCCCTCGACGCCCCACTTGGCGAACTCCTGGCCGGCGTCGGAGTACCAGAGCCAGTCGATGAACTGCATCATGGCGACGAAGTTCTCGCTGTCCAGCGCCTTCTTGGAGATCATGATGCCGTTCTCCAGGCGGTTGCCGGCCTTGACGTCGCCGAGCGGGCCCGTGGGCGTCGGGATCTTGACGAGCTTCGCGTCCGGGTCGAACTTCTTCAGCGGCGGCCGGTAGTCGTTGACCAGCGTCTGCGCGTTCGTGCTGATGACGAACGACTTGCCGCCGACGATCTTCTGGATGGCGGCGTCGTCCGACTGGGTGAACGACTCGGGGTCGAGCAGCTTCTCGGCCACCAGCTTGTTCAGGTACTCCAGCACGGCCTTGTACTGCGGCATGCTGCCGGTGAAGGCGAACTTCCCCGCGGCGGCGTCCCAGGTGGCGTGCTGGTAGCCCCAGCCGCCGGGCGCGCCGTGGGCGGCGCCGACGATGTTGAGCAGGTTGCCGCCCGGCGTCGGGACGCCCCACCGGTCGGTCATCGGGTAGAGGTCCGGATACTCCTGCTTGATGGCCTTGAGCAGCGTGTGGAGCTCGTCCCAGGTCTTCGGGACCTGGAGGCCGTGCTTGTCGAGGATGTCGGCCCTGACGGCCAGCGAGTAGTCGAGCCAGATGTTCTCGTGCAGGCCGGGCAGCAGGTAGACGCGGCCGTCGGCCTGGCGGAGGGTGTCCAGGTCGGCCTTCATGTTCCACTTGGCGACCTTGTCCTGGAAGTGCGGCATCAGGTCGACGTAGTCGCTGACCGGCAGGATCGCGCCGGAGGCGACGAACGGCTCCTCCTGGTGCGGGTAGGTCTTGGGGATGATGAGGGGGGCGTCTCCCGCGCCGATGAGCAGGCTGCGCTTCTTCTCGTAGTCGCTGAGCGGCACCGTGACCGGGTCGAACGTCACGCTGGTGCGCTTCTCCAGCTCCGACCAGAACAGCCAGTCCTTCTTGAGCGCGTAGTTCGGGTGGTTGTTGTACAGGACGGAGAAGGTCAGCGGCACGGTGGCCTTGAACTGGTCGCCGACGGCGTACTTGGGCATCGCGCCCGCCTTGTTGCCCAGGCCCGGCTTCCCGGCGGCGGGCGCGGCCGGGGCCTCGCCGCTGCAGGCGGTGGCGGCCAGGGCGAGCGCGCCGAACGTGAGGAGCGCCTGGCGGCGGGTGACTCTGTGCATGGGGGGTTGCCTTTCCCGTGGGGAGACGGCGGCCCCTATCCCTTGACGGCTCCGAGCATGACGCCCGAGACGAAGTAGCGCTGCACGAAGGGATAGACGGCCAGGATGGGGAGGACGGTGAGCACGATGGTCACCGACTGGATGTTGGCGGCGGCCTGCGTCAGCTCCCCGGCCACGGCGCCGGCGTTCTCCACGCCCGTGGCTCCGGCGATGAGGTTGCGCAGGTAGACCGTCACGGGGAACAGCTCCGACTCGTTCATGTAGAGGAACGCCGCGAACCACGAGTTCCAGAACGAGACCGCGTAGAAGAGCACCATCGTGGCCACCACCGCCTTCGACAGCGGCAGCGTGATCCGCCACAGGATGCCGTAGGTGTTGAGCCCGTCGATGGCGGCCGCCTCCTCCAGGTCGTTCGGCAGGCTCTCGAAGAACGCCTTCATCACCAGCAGGTTGAAGACGCTGATCGCGTTGGGCAGCGCGATGGCCCACACGGAGTTGCGCAGGCCGAGGCTGGTGACCAGGACGTAGTTCGGGATCAGGCCGCCGGAGAAGATCATGGTGAAGACGGCGATCCAGATGAGCGCCGTGCGGCCCTTGAGGTGCTTCTTCGACAGCACGTAGGCGTAACAGGTGGTCAGCACGATCGCGACCAGCGTGGCGACGACCGTGTAGTACACGGTGTTGCCGTAGTTGCGCCAGAACATCGGGTCGGAGGCGACGATCTCGTACGTGGTCAGGTTGAAGCCGCGCGGGATCAGGTTCACCTCGCCCGCGCGGATGTACGTCTCCTCGCTGAACGAGCGGGCCAGGATGTTGAAGAACGGGTAGAGCGTGACGGCCACGACGCCGGTGAGGACGACGGCGTTGACCGCCTGGAAGACCCGGTAGCCCCGGCTCGTGCCGACTGTCACCACAGGCTCGTCCCTACTGTGCGGCGGGAGATCACGTTCGCCGACACGACCAGCACCAGGCCGATGAGCGCCTCGAACAGGCCGATGGCGGCCGCGTAGCTGAAGTTGCTGGACAGCACGCCCATCCGGAACAGGTACGTGGAGATCACGTCGGCGGTGGGGTACGTCAGCGGGTTGTAGAGCAGCAGGATCTTCTCGAAGCCCACGGCCAGGAACGTGCCGAGGTTGAGGATCATCAGGGTGACCGCCGTGGGCCGGATGCCCGGCAGCGTCACGTGCCAGATCTGCCGCCACCGGCCGGCGCCGTCCATCCGGGCGGCCTCGTACAGCTGCTCGTCGATGGTGGTCAGGGCGGCGAGGTAGAGGATGGTCCCCCAGCCGACGGTCTGCCACACCTCGGACGAGACGTAGATCGTCCGGAACCACTCGGGCTGCTGCAGGAACGTGACGGGCTCCTCGCCGAGCGACTTGAGCACCTGGTTGATCGGGCCGTCGACGGCCGTCATCTGCATGACGAGCGCGGCCACGATGACGACCGACAGGAAGTGCGGCAGGTAGGACACCGACTGCAGGAACCGCTTGAGCCTGCGGGTGCGGATCTCGTTCAGCAGCAGCGCCAGCACGATCGGCAGCGGGAAGCAGAACAGCAGCGTCAGCCCGCCGAGCACGAGCGTGTTGGTGAACACCGTCCAGAACGTCGGGTCGGACAGGAACATGTTGACGTAGCGGAGGCCGACCCACTCCTCGCCGAAGAGGTTGCCGCCGGGCTGGAACTTGCGGAAGGCGATGACGTTGCCGAGCATCGGCGCGTAGCGGAAGATCAGGAAGAACAGCAGCGGCAGGATCGCCAGCGTGTAGAGCTGCCAGTCGCGGCGGAGCGCCCGGCGCCAGGTGCGGTCCTGGGGTTTCACGACCGCTCCTCGGGCGCGATCCGCGTCACCGGCCGCAGCTTCCGGTCGTGCCCCACCTCGCGTTCCCGGCCGTCGAGGCGCAGCGGCAGCGCCGCCACCAGGTCGCCCGCCGAGCGCCCGAACCGCAGCTCGACGTCGCCGGGCTCGACGACGCGGCGGCCGCGCACGCCGGTGAACGCGGTGAGGTCCGCCGGGACGGTGAACGTCACCACCGCGCCGTCACCCGGTTCCAGCGGCACCCGGGCGAAGCCGAGCAGGCGGACCACCGGCCTGGTCGTCTGGGCGACGGGGTCGTGCAGGTAGAGCTGGACGACCTCGGCGCCCGGCCGCTCCCCCGTGTTGCGCACGGTGATCTCGACCGTCGCCTCGCCGTCCACGGGCCACACGTCCGGCCCGACCACCCGCGCCCCGCTCCACTCGAACGCGCTGTAGCCGAGCCCGTGCCCGAACGGGAACGCCGGCGTCGGGTCGACCGACGACACCTCGCTGCGGCGGCCGAGCGGCGGCGACAGGTACGTGGCGGGCAGCCCGCCGTCGTCGCGCGGGACGCTGACCGGCAGCCGGCCGGACGGGTTCACCGCGCCGGTGAGCACCTCGGCCAGCGCCTGGCCGCCGAGCTGGCCGGGGAAGAAGCCGCAGACGACGGCCGCGGCGGCGTCCGTCCCGGGGCCGAGCGCGTACGGGCGGCCGGCGAGCAGCACCAGGACCACGGGGGTGCCGGTGGCGAGCACCGCGCGCACCAGCTCGGGCTGCACGCCGGGCAGGCGGAGGTCGGCGGCGTCGCAGCCCTCGCCTGAGGTGCCGCGCCCGAACAGCCCGGCCCGGTCGCCGACGGCGAGCACGCACACGTCGGCGGCCTCGGCGGGGGCGAACGCCCCC
>NZ_JAHKRO010000163.1 GCF_019396325.1 Nonomuraea ceibae | reverse complement strand
CCGCCGCCCCCGGACCCCCGTACACCGGACCCCCGTACACCGGCCCGCCGCTCGGCCCGCCGCTCGGCCCGCCGCTCGGCCGCCGTGAGGCGGGCCAGCGCGACGAGCACGCGCCCCCGCGCCTGCCGCGCCCCGAACCCGCCGCTCTCCGACGCGGCCAGCGCCCGCTCGAACCGCCGCCGCGCCTCACCCGTGTCACCCGCCGCCTGGGCCAGCTCGCCCAGCCCCACCTCCACCATCACCGGCGCCCCGCCCCGCCCGGCACGCAGCGCGGCCTCCTCGGCCTGCCGGTAGGCGGCGGCCCCGCCCGCCAGGTCGCCTTCGCGCACCAGCGCCTCGGCCTGCCGCCCGAGCACGTCCGCCATCTCCTCCAGCGCCCCCAGCTCGCCGAGCAGGTCCAGCGCCTCCCGCCACATCTCCCCGGCCCGCCGCCAGTCGCCACGCCACCCGGCGAGCATGGCCAGCCAGTCGAGCCCCTGCGCGATGCCCCACCGCTCGCCCACCGCGCGGAACCGCCCGAGCACGTCCTCCAGATCCCGCTCACCCCCGGCAGGATCGCCGTCGATCACCCGCAGCAGCGCCCGCCCGAGCCGCCCCAGCGCCTCGCTCCACGGGTCGGAGCCGAGCACCCAGTCGGTCTCCGGCCCGACCGGCCGCGCGGGCGGCCCCACCGTCATCCCCCACAGCGCGGCGGTGATCGGATGCCGCAACGGCCGGTCCAGCCCGGCGACGAACGCCGCCGCCCGCTCCCAGTGCTCCGCCGCGGCCGGGGGAGAGGCGTGCACCACGCACATCACGTACCCCTCCTCCAGCCCTTCGACGGGCCGCCCGACGGCCTCCAGCAGCTCGGCGGCGGGCTCCCCGGCCTGGCTCTGCCGCCCGCTCAGCCACCAGTAGGACGCCAGCACCGCCACCATGCGCAGCGCCCTGTCGCGGTCGTGGCGCACGGCCCAGCGCAGCGCCCCCATGAGGTTGCCGTGGTCGGCGGACAGCCGCCGCAGCCACTCCAGCTGTTCGCCGCGCCGCAGGTGCGGGTCGGCCCGCTGCGCCAGCGCCTCGAAGCAGCGCCCGTGCCGCTCCCGCGTCGGTTCGAGCTCGCCGGACTCGGCCAGCCGTTCCGCGCAGAACAGCCGGATCGTCTCCAGCATCCGGTACCGGCCGCCGGCGTGCTCGACGAGCGACTTGTCCACCAGGTCGCCCAGCAGCCCCGCCGCGTCGTCCAGCCCGCACACCTCCTCCACCGCCGCCACCGTCGCGCCGCCCGCGAACACCGAGAACCGCCGCGCCAGCGCCTGCTCACCGGCCGTCAGCAGGTCCCAGCTCCACTCGACGGCCGCGCGCAACGTCCGGTGCCGCGCCGCCGCCGTACGATCCCCGCGCGACAGCAGCCGGAACCGGCCGTCCGCCGCCAGCCGCGCCGCGATCTCCTCCACCCCGAACGACCGCAGCCGCGCCGCCGCCAGCTCGATCGCCAGCGGCACCCCCTCCAGCGCCGCGCAGATCCGCACGACCGCCTCCACGTTGCGGGGCCCCACCTCGAACCCCTGCCGCACGGCCCCCGCCCGGTCCGCGAACAGCCGCACGGCCGGGTACGCCATCGCCTCACCCACTGCCGTCCGTCCGGCGGGCGGCGTCGCCAGCGGCGTCAGCGTCACCAGCGCCTCGCCGGTGATCCCGAGCGGTTCGCGGCTCGTGGCCAGCACCCGCAGCCCCGGGCACTCCCCGAGCAGCTCCCGCACCAGCCCGGCCGCCGCTCCCACCACGTGCTCGCAGTTGTCGAGGACGAGCAGCGTCTCCCGCCCGCCGCCCAGCGCCGCCGCCAGCCGCCGCACCGGGTCCACCGGGTACGGCGCCCGCAGCCCGCCCTCCCGCACGCCGAGCGCCCCCAGCACCACGCGAGCGACCTCCTCACCCCCCACCCCCTCGCCGGTCAGCTCGGCCAGCGGAGTGAGATCCACGAAACACACCCCACCCGCCCCGGCCCCGCCCCCCGCAACAGGACCGGCCGTCTCCCGCGCGGCCGCTTCGACCGCCAGCCGGGTCTTGCCGGTGCCGCCAGGCCCCACGACGGTGACCAACCGGGCATCCCGCAGCCGCCCGATCAGCGCCAGCTCCTCCTCCCGGCCCACGAAGCTGGTCAGCTGCGCGGGCAGACCCCGTCGCGCCACGGGCACCGGCTCGGCCCCCCGCAGCACGTCCAGGTGAGCGCCCGCCAGCTCGGCGCCGGGATCGACCCCCAGCTCGTCCGCCAGCAGCCGCCGCCCCTCCTCGAACACCTCCAGCGCCTCGGCCTGCCGCCCCGCCGCGTGCAGCGCCCGCATCAGCTGCGCCCGCAGCCGCTCCCGCAACGGATGCGCGTCCACCAGCCCCCGCAGCTCCGCCACCGAAGCCCCCTCGGGCAACCCCAGCTCGGCCTCCGCCAGATCCTCCAGCGCCCCGAGCCGCAGCTCCTCCAGCCGAGCCGCCTGCGCCCCGCCCGACGGCAGGTCGCTCAGCGCCGGCCCGCGCCACAACGCCAGGCCCTCCCGCAGCAGCGCCGCCCCCCGCGCGTGGTGCCCGGCCGCCACCAGCCGCCGCCCCTCCCGGGCCAGCCGCTCGAACCTGTGCGCGTCCACCTCGTCCGGATCGACCGCCAGCCGGTACCCGTTCCCGTGGAACTCGACCAGCCCGGCCCCGAGCCCCCGCCGCAACCGCGACACCTGTGCCTGCACCGCGTTGGCCGCCCCGACCGGCGGCTCCTCCCCGTACTGCCCGTCGATCAGCTCCTCGACGGTCACCACCCGGCCGGCGTTCAGCAGCAGCATCACCAGCAGCGCCCGCGGCCGGGGCCCGCCGACGGACACCACCTCACCGGAGGCCCCGCGCACCTCCAAGCCCCCCAGGACACCGAACCGCATGCGCCGATTCTGCCCGATCCCGGCAACACGCCCGCCGCGTCCCGATCACCGCACCCCCGTGGACCAGGGCGCGGCTCACTCCGCGAGGCCGTAGTCGGGAAGGGCGAGGCTGAGGCTGGCGGCGGACACCTGCTTCCCGGGCAGCAGCTCCGGGTCGCGCAGCGCCGCGTTGCGCGCGTCGAGCTCCTCCCGCGTACGGGGCAGGAGGGCGGAGCCGCCTCCCATGACCAGGGCCTGGTTCGTCTCGACGAACTCCCGCGCCGTCTTCTCGTAGGCGTCGAACGCGGCCGCGTGCCCGTCCCGCACGGCCAGCTCGCCCGCCAGGACGTACGCGCCGACGAGGGCGATGCTCGACCCCTGCCCCGACATGAACGAGGGCGCGTACGCGGCGTCGCCGACCAGCGCGACACGGCCCCGCGACCAGGCGGGCAGATGGATCTGGCTGACGAGGTCGAAGAACAGGTCGTCGGCCTCGCGCATGGCGGCCACCAGCCGGGGCACCTCCCAACCGGCGCCCGCGAACTCGGCGGCGACCAGGTCACGCAGGGCGGCGGGGTCGCGCAGGACGTAGAAGGGCGGTTCGTCCCGGACGAACACCAGGAAACCGTGCACCGGAGTGCCGGGCTCGTGCGCGTTGAGGACGGCGGCCTTGCCCGGGACGTTCCAGATGAACGCTTCGTGCGCCAGGCCGAGGTCGCCGGGCAGCGTGAACCCGGCGAAGCAGCAGCCCAGATAGCGGTGGAACGGCTTCTCGGGGCCGAAGACGTGGGCGCGGGTGCTGGAATGCAGGCCGTCGGCGCCGATCACCAGGTCGTACGTCCGCGTCCGGCCGCTGTCGAACGCGACCTCCACCCGGTCGCCGTCGTCGTGCAGGACGGCGACGGAGTCGCCGAACAGGAACTCGACCCGGTCACGGATCACGTCGACGAGCGCGTCGGCCAGGTCGCCGCGCCGCACCTCCAGGTCGACGCCCTCCGTGCCGCCCACCACGTCCTGGGCCGGGATGGCGGCGATCACCTCGCCCCCCGGATCGACGAACGAGACCTTCTGCGAGTCGACGTGGGCGTCCCGGAGCCGGGGAAGCAGCCCCATCCGCTCGACCACGCCGAGCGCGGTGCCACGGATGTCGATGGCGTAACCACCGCCCCGGACCGCGGGAGCCCGCTCCACGACCGTGACGTCGAAGCCGTAGCGGTCGAGCCAGTAGGCCACGGCAGGACCGGCGATGCTGGCACCGGACACGAGTACGCGACGAGTCATGAGACCTCCTTACCCGCCCCAGCCCCCACCGCCGCCCACCCGTCCCGCACCGCTACGTCCAACGGACCAGCGGGCTGCTGTGTCCCGTGTCGCGCGGATCAGCGGGCGTGGTCCGGTGGCGCATGACGGCGCGCCTCCGGACCACCACCGTCACCCCCGCCAGGGCGCGGTCAGCTCACCACGTCCTTGCTGCGGAAGCGGCGGAAGGCGATGGCGATGAGGATGGCCGCGTACGTGATCGACACCGAGGCGCCCTTGGCCATGCCGCTCCAGTCCAGCTCCGGGGCGAGCGCGTCGATCCAGGCGTTGTTCCAGAACGTGGGCAGGAACTCGCGCAGCGCGCCCAGCGCCTCCACCGCCTGGAGGATGGTGCAGACGATCCACAGGCCGACCGCCCCGCCCACGGCGCCCAGCGGCGAATCGGTCATCGTGGAGATCAGGAACGCCAGAGCCGCCACGACGAGCTGGCTGACCATGGCGTAACCGATCACGATGCCGAAGCGCGGCAGCACGTCGAGCGCCGGGATGGTCTCGCCGGTGCCGGGGACCTGGATGTCGGCCCAGCCGAACGCCAGGGTCCCCGCCAGGAGCGCCATCAGCGGCAGGCTGATCACGGCGGCGGCCGAGTAGCCGAGCGCCACGACGAGCTTCTGCCGCAGCAGCCGGTCACGCGGCACCGGCGCCGCCAGCAGGTAGCGCAGCGACGACCAGTTGGCCTCGCTGGCCACCGTGTCGCCGCAGAACAGCGCCACCGCGACCACCAGCAGGAAGCTCGCCGACACCGACAGCGCGAACGCCGCGAAGTTGAGCCCGCTGGCCGTGGCCAGGTCGGAGATGCGCAGCGACGACTGGTCGCCGAAGCCGTCGGGGCCGAGCTGGAACGCGATCACCAGGATCCACGGCAGCGCCAGCAGCAGCCCGAACATGCCCAGCGTGCGCCGCCGCTTGAACTGCCTGACGA
This sequence comes from Nonomuraea ceibae, assembly GCF_019396325.1. Classification (GTDB taxonomy): domain Bacteria; phylum Actinomycetota; class Actinomycetes; order Streptosporangiales; family Streptosporangiaceae; genus Nonomuraea; species Nonomuraea ceibae. The sequence goes on along the minus strand of NZ_JAHKRO010000163.1, from coordinate 12,120 downwards.
TCTCGACCCTCAGCGGGAGGGTCCGGCGGGGCGAATAGCCCGTGGCGGCGGTCATGCCTTCTCCCCGATGAGGTCCAGGAACACGTCTTCCAGGCGCGGCCCGTGCCCGTTGCCGGTCGCGGCCGAGCTGAGCAGCGCCGACACCGGCCCGGCCGACACGAGCCTGCCGCGCTGCATGACGACCACGTGGGTGCAGGTCTGCTCCACCTCGGCCAGCAGGTGACTGGAGACGATCACCGTACGGCCGTCGCGCGCGTAGCGCTTGAGCACCTCGCGCATCTCCCGGATCTGGGGCGGGTCGAGGCCGTTGGTGGGCTCGTCGAGCACGAGCAGGTCCGGCAGGCCGAGCATGGCCTGGGCGATGGCCAGGCGCTGGCGCATGCCCTGCGAGTAGGTGCGCACGGCCCGCTCCAGCGCGGTGCCGAGACCGGCGATCTCCAGCGCCTCGTCGAACCGGGCGTCGGCGGCGGGGCGGCCGGTGGCGGCCCAGTAGAGCTCCAGGTTGTCGCGCCCGGACAGGTGCGGCAGGAACCCGGGGCCCTCGACGAACGAGCCCAATCGGGACAGGACCGGCGCCCCGGGGGTGACGGGCTCGCCGAAGATCCGGATCTCGCCGCCGTCGGGGTGGATGAGGCCCATCATCATGCGCATCGTGGTCGTCTTGCCGGCGCCGTTGGGGCCGAGCAGGCCCAGCACCTGGCCCTGCTCCACCCGGAACGACAGGCCGTCCACGGCGGGCTCCCCGTTGCGGTAGGCCTTGCTCAGCCCCCGGATGTCCAGCGGCACCTCGGCCGCCCCGGCGGGCACCGGCGCCCCCGCTTCGGCGGCGGAGGAAGCCACGGCGTCCGGTGACGTGCCAGCTTCGACGGAGGCCGGGGCCGGGCGGCGGCGGCCGGTGGCGAGGACGGCGGCGGCGACGAGGAGGGCCGCCAGCGGCATCGCCCACACCCACCAGGCGATCCCGGCGGGCGGGGCGGCGAGGGTGGCGACCGTCGGGACGGACACCGTGGGGGAGGCGAGGGCGACGCGGTAGGAGGCCGGCTCGGCCGGGGTCGCGTAGCCCATGTCGGTCGTGGCGACGACCAGCCGCAGCCGGTGGCCGATCTCGAAGCGGTGGTCGACGGCCGGGAGCGTGACGGTGACCTCGGCGCTGCCCGCGTCCTCGGGGATCGTCACGCGCAGGGGCGCGACCAGACCGGCGGGCAGGGTCGGCGGCTGCATCGAGTCGGGGACGTCGAACAGCTTGGCGAACAGGGTCACCTCGCCCGAGCCCGACACCTTGATCCTGGCCGTGGGCGAGCCCGTGAGCTGGAGCGGCTCGGTGAGCGGCGCGGACTCGAACGCGGCGCTCTGGCCGGGCATGTCGAGCGAGACGCTCATGCCGCTCTGACCGCTGCCGCCGCCGAGCAGGCTGCCGACGCCCGGGACCGTGGAGATCGAGGCGGGTGAGCCGCCGGGCGGGTTGACGACGTGCTGCTCGGGTCCGGCGAGCGGGACGTCGGTGACGTCGGTGCCGCCCAGGCCGGGATAGGCGGTGGCCTCGGGGTGCAGGCGGATGCGCTGCCGGGTGCCCGGGTCGCGGCCGCCGTCGCGGGTCACGGTGAAGGCGCTGACAGGCGTCCCGGCGGCGGTTTCGGCGGTGGTGCCGGTGCCGGCGGGAGTGGTGGCGGCCTGCGGGGCGGTGGCGCCGGCGTTCTTCAGGTAGTGGTCGAACCAGGCCGCCGTCTGCTCGTACAGCCATTCGGCCTCGCCGTCGCCGCCGTCGTGGCCGCCGTCGAACCAGGCCAGGCTGACCGGGGTGCCCGCGGCGGCGATCGCCTTGGCGTTGGCGTCGGCGTGGTCGAGCGGGAACAGCGAGTCGCGCTGCCCCTGGATGAGCAGCGTCGGCGCCTTGATCCGGCCCGCGACGGAGACGGGGCTCGACTTGCGCAGCAGCTCGATCGCCTCCGGCGTGGCCTTGCCGGTCTTGGCGACCTCCTGGTAGATCTCGCAGATCGCGGGCAGGAACCGGCCGCAGCGCGCCTGCTCGGCGGTGAGCGGCTCGGGCCGCTCGGTGAGCGCCTCCAGGCCCTGCGGCACGCCCGCGCCGCCCCGGCCGAAGAAGATGCCCGCCCACATGCGCTTGAACACGCCGTTCGCGGGCCCCTGGCCGGTGGCGTCGGGGAAGAGCGCGTCGGCCAGGTCGGACCAGGTGATCTGGGGCACGATCGCGTCGACGCGGGCGTCATGGGCGGCCGTCATGAGCGCGATCGCGCCGCCGTAGGAGCCGCCCGCGATGCCGACGCGTGGGTCGCCCGACCCGTCGAGCGCGACCTCCGGCCGCTTGGCCAGCCAGTCGATGAGCTGCTTGACGTCCTTGACCTCGTAGTCGGCGGAGTTGAGCGCGATCTCGCCGCCGGAGCGGCCGAAGCCGCGCGCCGACCAGGTCAGCACCGCGTAGCCCGACCCGGCCAGGCGCTCGGCCTGCTCGCTCACGCTGCGCTTGCTGCCGCCGAACCCGTGCGCGAGCAGCACCGCGGGCGCCTTGTCAGCACCGGCCGGCGGGTAGAACGTGGTGTCGATCTGGACCCGCTGGTCGTCGGCGGGGCCGTCGACGACGGTGATCATCTGGTCCTGGCCGCGCGCGTCGGGCGCTGACGGCCACACCAGCCACGTCGTCACCCCCAGCAGGGCGAGCACCGCGACCAGCGCGGCCGTACGTTTCATGAGGTGGAATCCTACTTTCCCCACCTGAGAGATTTCTGAGACGCGATCATGCGAGGAGGGCGTAGACCGTCGAGGCGCGGGCGGCCGGGTCGCTCTCGCCCGCGGCGGTGAGCGTGACCTCGCTGAAGGCCAGCGTGCGCCCCAGCTTGGAGATGCGGACCTCGACCAGCACGTCCTTGTCCACGACCGGCCGCTGGAACGTCGTGGACTGCTGCACGGTCGTCATCGGCACGAACCCGCCCCGGGCGGCGGAGATCGCGACGACGGTGGCGGTGTCGGCGGCGGCCATCATCGCCTGGCCGCTCAGCCCGCCGCCCTCCCGGGCCAGCTCGGCCGACCACGGCAGGCGCAGCACGGCGTGCCGGTCGCCCACCTCCTCGACCAGCAGGCCGAGCCGCCGCACCCAGGGCGCGAAGTATTCGGCGAGGATCGCCTGTCCCTCTTCTGGAGTCACGCGCCCATCCTGCACCCTGGACGTCATGAGCGAGGAGACGCCGCGACCTCCTGTGGACGGCACGCCCGGAACGGCCTCCCCTGTGGACGACACCGGCCACACCCAAGGTGACCTGCGGGAAGACGTCTTCCTGCCGTCCACGTACGAGCGGGCCGTCCCGTACGAGCTGTTCGCCCGGCTGCGCAGGGAAGCGCCCGTCTGCCGGATCCCCGAACCGGCGGTCGGCCCGTGGAAGGAGGGGCCCGGCTACTGGGCGGTGTTCCGGCACGCCGACGTCAAGCACGTCCTGCGCACCCCTGAGGACTTCTCCTCCCATCTCGGCGCCACCCAGATCCGCGACCCCGACACCCCGGCCGACCTGGAGTTCGTCCGGGCGATGATGCTCAACACCGACCCGCCCGCGCACTCCAGGCTGCGCCGGATCGTCGCCGCCGCGTTCACCCCGCGCGCCGTGCGGGCCCTGGAGCGGGAGATCGCCGAGCGTGCGCGCGGCCTGTTCGCCGAGGGCGAGTGCGACTTCGTCGAGGTGGCCGCCGACCTGCCCGTGTGGACGCTCGCGCACGTCATGGGCGTGCCGGACCGCGACCGGAGGCTGCTGTACGACTGGGCGTCGCGGGTGATCGGCTACCAGGACGCCGACTACGCGGGCCTGTCCACGGCCGAGACGGACGCGCTCACCCCGATGGGCCGCCAGGCGGTCGCCCGGCGCCCGGAGCCGCGTCCCGGCGTGAACCCGCGCTCCCGGGCGGCGCTCGCCGACATGTTCGCCTACGCGCACGCGCTGGCCGTGAGCCCGCCGGGCGACTCGGTGATGTCCGCCATGCTGCGCGGCGGCCTGACGGAGGCCGAGTTCGAGAACATGTTCTTCCTGTTCGCCGTCGCCGGGAACGAGACCCTGCGCAACGGCATCCCCGGCGGCCTGCTCACGCTCCTCGGCCACCCGGGGGAGCTGGCCCGGCTGCGCGAGGACCCGTCGCTGCTCGGCCCGGCCGTGGAGGAGATGCTGCGCTTCTGGCCGCCGGTGATGGACTTCCGGCGCACCGCCACCCGCGACCTCACGCTCGGCGGGCAGTGGATCCGCAGGGGGGACAAGGTCGTCGTCTACCACGCCTCCGCCAACCGCGACCCGTCGGTCTTCCCCGACCCCGACCGCTTCGACGTCGGCCGCGCCCCGAACGACCACGTCAGCTTCGGCGCCGGCCCGCACCTCTGCCTGGGCGCGCACCTCGCCCGCGCCCAGATGCGCGCCGTCTTCGGCGAACTGCTCTCCTGGGACGTCACGCTGACGGGCGCCCCGCGCCGCCTCACCTCCAACTTCCAGAACGGTCTCAAACACCTACCGGTACGGCTGCGCCGCCGCCGGGCCGTGAGCCGCCCACCGGCATGACCGTAAGATTTGCGCCGTGATGTCACCAGCGACGCTTAAGAACTGGGCCCTGCCCTACTGGACGAGGGGCCCCGCGGGACGCGAGACGCCGCATGATCTGTTCCGTGTGCTGTATTTCGGGTGGCTGGTGGCGTTTGCCCTGAAGGTCCTCGGCTCGGCGTGGGACGTCTCGTGGCACTTCATGTGGCTGCGCGACGACCTGGCCCCGCCGCACCTGCTCAACTCGGCCGGCACCGCCATCGTGGTCGCCCTGACGATCATCCACGGCTACACCGGCTACGGCGTCGACCGGGCCGCGCTCCGGCTGATCCAGTGGGGCACCGGCGTGTTCCTCGTCGCGGTGCCGCTCGACCTGATCAACCACCGCATCAACGGCCTCGACATCACGTCGTGGAGCCCGTCCCACATCATGCTGTACGTCGGCACGTTCTTCATGATCGCCGGCGTGGTCCGGGGCTGGTTCATGGGCGCGCCGCCCGGCCGCGAGCGCACGGTGGTGCTGGGCGCGTTCCTGGCGTTCTTCCTGGAGAACGTGCACTTCCCCGAGCAGCACCAGGAGTACGGCATCCTGTCGCTCGGCGCCTGGGACAACAAGGTGGTCTACGCCGAGAAGATCCTGCTCGACTTCGCCGCCGAGCAGATGGGCCGCCCGGTCGACCGCATCATGATCACCAACTTCACGCTGCCCGTCCCCGACACGCTCTACCCCGTGTACGCGGTCGTCGCCGGGCTGGGCGTGCTGGTCGCGGCCCGGATGATGATCGGCAGGTTCGGCGCGGCGACGCTGGTGGCCGCCGCGTACGTGGTGTTCCGGGTGGCGATCTGGCCCCTGCTCACCGTGGCCGGCTTCCCGCCGTCGGCGGTGCCGTTCTTCCTGGTGGCCGGCGGCCTGCTGGTCGACCTGGCGTTCGCGCTGCGCCATCCGGCCGTGCGCGCCGTCGTCGGCGCCGCCGGCGCGACCGCCGGCGTCTACGGCGCGCTCATCGCGCAGGACGCGGTCATGGGCCCGGTGTACGGGTTCCTCAAGGGACAGGAGGGGCTGCACGGTTCGCCGCCCCTGGCCACGGCGTCGGCCGTGTGGGCGGGGCTCGGCCTGCTGGTCGTCTGGCTGGCCTGCGAATGGTGGGCCGGCCGCCGTCAGCCGATCGAGGCCCGGGTGATCGCCACCGCCACCCCGTAGGCCAGGCCCATCACCGCGACCTCGGCCGTCGCCCAGCCGGCGACGGCCGTGGCCCGGCCCGCGCGGATGGCCGGCAGCAGCCGGAACCTGATGTGCGCGGCCAGCGGCACCAGCAGCGCCGTCAGGGTCACCTTGACCACGACGAGCAGCCCGTACTGGCTGGTCACGATCGCCCCGGGCAGCTCCACGCCGGGCGTCAGCGCCATCGTGCCGAGGCCGCTGACCAGGCCCGACAGGCCCACCATGAGCAGGCACACGGTCGCCAGCCTGGAGAAGCGCGGCAGCGCCACGGCCAGCAGCTCCGCGCGCGGCGCCACGAACACCGCCAGCGCGATCAGCCCGCCCGTCCACGCGGCGGCGCCGATCACGTGCACCTCCATCATGATCATGATGGGGTCGTGCCACACCGAGTCCACCGCGTGACCGGTCACGGGGATCGGCAGCAGCCCGAACAGCGCGACCACGATGCGCAGCTCGGCCGGAACCTTCTCGCCGAACCGCACCGCCATCAGGCCGATCCCCGCCGCCGCCAGCGCGCACGCCGCGCTGAACAGCAGGCCCTGGCCGGTGCCGACGGTGTCGACGTACGAGGCGATCATGCCGAGCGTGGGGACGCGGCCGGGGTTCAGCTCGGCGGTCTGGAACACGATCGTCAGCAGCGCGCACACCGCCCACGCCCAGGCGGCGGTGACGGCGAGCGGCCGGACCCGGCGCAGCACCGGCTCGCTGCGCTCGGGGGCGTCGAACCCGAGCAGCTTCGGCACCAGGCTCAGCCCGACGACGGCCACGGCGGCCACGTCGAGCAGCACCCGCACCACCGGCAGGCCCACGGTGACCAGCGGCCCCGGCATCGGGATGCCGGGCACGGCCTCCTGCGCGGTCAGCGTGCTCGCGACGACGGCGGCGACCACCGCGCTCACGGCGAACACGCCGCCCGCGAGCTGCCCCCGGACCGCCCTCCCGGCGGCGACCTGCGTGGCCGTCACGCCCGCGCCCCCTTCCCGTCACGCCCGCCGGAACCACCGGACTCTACGCCCTCCGAAGCTCCGCCCTCGGCGGTGCTGGAAGGGCCGGTGGGAGGCGGGGCGGCGCGGCGGAGGGCCAGGGCGGTGCCGGCGGCCAGGATGAAGAGGGCGGCGACGATCCACACCACGGCCATCCCCGCGCCCCCGTTGGCCGCGGCCTCGGCGGCGGCGGCGCCCGCGTCGGGGGCGGCGGCGGGGGCGGTGGCGGCGTCACCGGACGGGGCGGCGGCGCCGGTCCCGGCGACGGTGAAGGTGAGCTTGCCGGTCACCGGGTGCCCGTCGGACGACAGGATGCGGTAGCCGACCACGTAGCTCCCGGCCGGCATCGGCCTGACCGCGACGGACACCTTCTCGGCCGACACCACGGCGGCCCCGTCGGCCCACGCGGAGCCGTCGCCGCCGGTGACGCCGATCTGGGCGTAGCCCTGGCGCGCGGGCTGGTCGAAGGTCAGCGTGATCCGCGACGGCGGCGCGGCCAGCGTCGCCCCGTCGGCCGGGTCGCTGCCGACCAGCACGTTGTGCGCCCACGCGGGGGACGCCAGGCCCGCCGCCGCGCAGGCCGCCAGCAGCAGGACCGTGAGTAGCCGCCTCAACGAACAACCTTCCATCGAGCGTGTTCAAATCCCGTCTATGGTGCCATCCATGAGTGACCTGTTCGGCGGTGCGGCTTCCTACTACGCCCGTTATCGAGCCCCGCACGGCGACGAGGCGATCGCCTACCTGGCGCGGGTGGCCGGCTCGGGCGCGTGCGTGCTGGACCTGGGCTGCGGGCCGGGCACGGTGGCGATCCCGCTGGCGGCGCGGGTGCGCGAGGTGATCGCGGTGGACCCGGACCCGGCGATGCTGGCGGCGGGCGAGCAGCTGGCGGAGGGGGCGGGCAACGTCCGCTGGCTGCGCGGCGACTCCACGACGCTGGCGGCGCTGCCCCCGTTCGACCACGTGGTGATGGGCCGCTCGTTCCACTGGATGGACCGGCGGGCGGTGCTGGCGGAGCTGGACGTGCTGCTGCCGCCGGGCGGCACGGTGATGCTGGTGGGCCCGTCGAGGGATCATCCGGACGAGCCGTGGGAGCCGGTGGTGCGGGCGGTGCGGGAGAGGTTCGGGCTGGGGGAGATGACGGCCCGCGACTCGTTCCAGGCGACCGGCGAGCACCACGATGACGTGCTGAAGCGCTCGCCGTTCTGCCGGCTGGAGGAGGCGCAGTTCGCCTGGACGCTGCTCCGGGACGTGGACGCCGTGGTCGGCCTGCAGCTGTCCTACTCCTACAGCTCGCCGGCGCGGCTCGGCGACCGGGTGACGCGGTTCGCCGCCGCCGTGCGTGAGGCGCTGCTGGAGGCGCGCCCGTCGGGGGTGTGGGAGCAGCGGGTCGTCACGTCGGTGCTGGTCGCCAGGCGGTACTGACAGGTCACAGGTCCTCGGCGGTCAGCCCCAGCTCGCGGGCGGCGGCGGTGCGGACGAGCCGGCTGGCGCGGCGGCGCGACAGGACCCTGCCGTGCACGTTCAGCTGGATGGCCAGCCCGTCGCTCAGCGCGAAGATGCGCCAGGTGGCGTCGTCGGGGTCGTCGCAGGTGAAGTCGCCGGAGGCGACGCCGGCCTCGATGATGCCGCGCATCACGAGCCTGCCCTGCACGTCGAGGCGCCGGGAGGTCTCCTCCAGGTCCTTGCTCCGCATGGACTCGGCCCAGGCGTCGATCCACAGCCGCCAGCCTTCGGGGGAGCCGCCGGGGGAGCAGAGCCGCAGCAGGGCGCGCAGCCGGTCGAGCGGCGGCCGGGGGGAGCGTTCCACTCCGGCCAGGGCGTCCAGGTGCCGCCGGGCGGCGTAGGCGAAGGCCTGGGCGAACAGCCCGTCCTTCGTCTCGAAGTGGTAGAAGAGCAGCGCCTGGCTGACCCCCGCGGCCCGGGCGATGTCGACTGTCCTCGTATGCCCGAATCCTTGTGCGGCGATCACTTCGCAGGCGGTCTTCAGCAAATCTTCGCGCCGTAACCGGCTAAAACCTGGAGTCACAGCCGGTTACTTTAATCAACGCTCAGAGGTATTCGTAGGGACAAAAAGGACAAGCATTACGTTTCCCGGAGCGGAAGGCGCAGAACGAACCGAGCGCCGGTCTCCGAATCCTCGATCGTGAGCGTTCCGTGATGGGCGGCGGCGATCTCCCGCGCGATCGGCAGGCCCAGCCCGGTGCCGCCCGCGTCGCGGCTGCGCGAGGCGTCCAGCCGGGTGAACCGGTTGAAGACCATCTCCCGCTTGTCCGGCGCGATGCCGGCGCCGTCGTCCAGCACCTCCAGCATCGCCTGGCCGTCCTTCCTGACGGTGACGATGACCGTGCACTCGGCGTGGCGGTCGGCGTTGTCGAGCAGGTTGGTGAGCAGGCGGGCCAGGCGCAGCCGGTCGCCGGTGACGACCACGCCGGGCTGGACGGTGACGACCACCCGGTGCGCGCGGGGCCTGCGGGTCTCGGCGGTGACCAGCTCGCCCAGGTCCACCGGCTCCAGCCGGGGCGGCTCGCCCGCGTCCAGCTTGGCCAGCGTCAGCAGGTCGCTGACGATCGCCTGCAGCCGGTCCAGGCTGGCCAGCAGCGCCTCGCCGGTCTGCGGCCAGTCGGCGTCGTGCGGGTGCAGCATCGCCTCCTCCACCTGGGCGCGCATGGCGGTGATGGGGCTGCGCAGGTCGTGGGAGGCGTCGGAGGCGAAGCGGCGCTGCTGCTCGGCGGCCTCCTCCAGCCGGTCGAGCGTCTGGTTGGCGGTCAGGGCCAGGTCGCGGATCTCGTCGTCGGTCTCCGGCACCGGCACCCGCATGCCGCTGCGCGTGGCGCTGACGTCGGCGAGCTTGGCGCGGATCCGGTCCACCGGCGCGAGCGTCCTGGCCACCACCCGGGACACGCCGAGCCAGGTCAGGGTCACCAGCCCGGCCGACAGCCCGAACAGGAAGAGCGGCACCTGCGGCGTGACGTACCAGGGGACGGTGGCGTCGCTGACGTACACCAGCCAGTCGCCCTCGGGCTGGTAGACGCGGAAGACGGCCAGCATCTGGCAGCCGTCGGGCAGCGCGGGCACGTCGCAGATGACGTCGACGTGGTTGACGCTGTTGGCGTGCGGCGACAGGTGGCTGATGCGCGGCGCCCCGGTGAGGTGCTCGCCGGCGGCGATCACCCGGCCGGAGGCGTCGACGACCTGGACGCCGTCCATCCCGGAGCTGATCCTGTCGGGCAGCCGGTTCCGCTTGATCATGTGGACGACGTGCAGCGCGTAGTCGACGACCTCGACGCGCTTGTACTCGACGGTCGCGTTGTAGAGCGCGTACAGCACGAAGGAGTTGACCACGACGCAGATCAGCGCCATGGCCAAGCTGGCGAACAGTGCCAGCCGCCTGCGCATGGAGCCGCCGAACCGCGTGATCACACCTCCCCCTCCGGTAATCAGGTGATCACATTAGGTCACGGCAATGCTAATTAGCGGAGATTCAACGACAAATCCCCCTAAAACACCTCCAGATCAATGCTCTGTACGCCCCGCCGCGCGCTGGTTAGAGTAAGTGAGCACTGATTGCCGAGGAGTCGATGTGAATCTCGCTGTGAACCTCGCTGATTACCGGCGTGCGGCCAGGGACTGGCTGCGGGAGAACGCACCATCGGACGACGAACCCGGCGGCGACCCGATCGCCCGGGCGAAGGACTTCATGGCCCGGCTGCACGACGCCGGCTACTCCGGCATCACGTGGCCGGAGCGGTGGGGCGGCCAGGGCCTGACCCAGGCGGAGGAGCGGGCGTTCGCCGCCGAGGCCAAGGACTACACGCTGCCCACCTACGTCTTCTCGATCGGCCTGGGCATGACCGGCCCGACGATCGTCGACCGGGGCACCGACGAGCAGCGCGAGCGCTTCCTGCGCCCGCTGCTGCGCGGCGAGGAGATCTGGTGCCAGCTCTTCTCCGAGCCGGGCGCCGGCAGCGACGTGGCCGCCCTCCAGACGCGGGCCGTGCGCGACGGCGCCGGCTGGGTGGTCAACGGGCAGAAGGTGTGGACGTCGGTCGCCCAGCACGCCGACTGGGGGCTGCTGCTCGCCCGCACCGACGTGGACGTGCCCAAGCACCGGGGCCTGACGATGTTCGTGGTGGACATGCGCCACCCGGGCGTCACCGTGCGCCCGCTGCGCGACATGAGCGGCCGCGCCAACTTCAACGAGATCTTCTTCGACGACGTGCACATCCCCGACGAGCACCGCATCGGCGAGGTGAACGACGGCTGGAGCGTCGCCGTCACGACCCTGCTGCACGAGCGGCTGTCGATCTCCGCCGGCGTCGGCATGAGCGGTCAGCGTGACAACCCCGCCTCGCTGGAGGCGCTGCGCCGCACCCTCGACACCGGCGACCCGCTGGTCCGCGACGAGCTCGTCGAGCTGCACATCCGCACCCGCGCGCTGGCGCTGTTCAACCAGCGGCTGGCCCAGGAGACCAGCGCCGGGCAGTTCCCCGGCGCCCGGGGCAGCGCCGCCAAGCTGCTGCTGGCCGAGCTCTACCTGTTCCAGGCCGACCTGGCCACCCGCCTGACCGGCCCCGAGTCGGTCGTCGGCGACCACCCGCTCGGCTTCACGCTCGCCGCCGCCCCCGGCATGGCGCTCGGCGGCGGCACCAACGAGATCATGCGCAACATCGTCGGCGACCGGGTGCTCGGCCTGCCGCCGGAGCCCCGGGTGGACAAGACCGTGCCGTTCAAGGACCTGAAGGTGGGGACGCAGGCGTGAAGCTCGTACTCAGCCAGGAGCAGCAGGAGCTGCGCGCCGCCGTCCGCGCGTTCCTGGCCGCCGCCTCGCCGCTGCCCAAGGCCCGCGAGGGCTACGACCCCGCCGTCTACGCGCGGCTCAACGGCGAGCTCGGCCTGGCGGGCCTGATCGTCGGCGAGGAGTACGGCGGCGCCGGCGCCGGGTTCGCCGACCTGGCCGTCGCCCTGGAGGAGACGGGCGCGGCGCTGCTGCCCGGCCCGTTCCTGGCCACGACGTTCGCCGCGATCGCGCTGGCCGGCACGCCCGACAAGGAGCTGCTGACCGGCATCGCCGAAGGCCGGATCGCCGCCGCCCTCGTCCTGCCCGGGGCCGCGATCCCGCTGCGCGACGGCGAGCTCACCGGCACGCTGCCGCAGGTGCTGTCCGGCATGGACGCGGACGTGCTGCTGGTGCCCGCGACGACGGACGGGGGCGCCGTCCTGACGGCCGTCACACTCGACGGCCCGGGCGTCACGCGGACGCCGCTGGAGACCCTCGACCTCACGCGCGGCCAGGCCCGCGTCGAGCTCACGGCGGCCGCCGCCCGGGTGCTCGGCCCCCTCCCGGACGCCGCCGGCGTCGCCGACCGGCTGGCCGTCGCGCTGGGCGCCG
>NZ_JAHKRO010000162.1 GCF_019396325.1 Nonomuraea ceibae | reverse complement strand
CCCTGCTGCCCGCCTGTGCCCGATCTACGGCGGCGAAGCTGCGCCGTGGGTGGGTGGGTGGGCGCACGGGCCGCCGAGAGGCAGCACCCATAACGATCATGCGGGCGGCCGTGGCCGCTCCCCTCGGCATGCCCTGATAGCGGGGCGGGGCCGGGGCGGGGGCTGGGCTGCCCTGTCGGGTGAGGCGGACAGGAATGGACGCGACAGACAGACGAGATGATCAGCACGCGGACCCTGTGGAGCGGGCGGCGGATGCCCTCGGGCCTGCCAGTGATGATGAGGAGATCACGGCGATGGTGCGGGCCTGGCCTCCGCTGACCGAAAGCCAGCGTGAGCGGCTTGCGCTGCTGCTGCTGCCCTGAGGGGGCCTCGGTGGCGGCCCCCCTGCGGGAGTGCTCGGCGGGGGCTAGGCGGCCCGTGTGCGCGGCTGGGGCGGCTTGTTCGGGGTGGTCTTCACACACTCGCTGATCGGCACGTTACGGCGGCGGCGCAACGGCAGGAGAGTCACGGTGACCAGTAGCTTGATGATCTCGCGCTTGCGGCCCAGCGACAGGCCATCCCATGTGCGCTGTGCGTCGTCGGATGCGGCGAACTCGGCCAACGGGCTGTCGGATGTGGCCTGCCTCAAGATCTCGCGAATCTCCGCGATCCGGCCGATAGCGGTGGCGATGGCCTCGTCGGCGGTCTCCTCGTCCCACATCCCCAGCGTCAGTTTGCGGGCCGCGTTCTTCTTGGCCTGGTTCAGGGTGACGATCTCCTGGCGCAGCGCGGGAATGTCGGCTTCCACGTTGGCGGGGAGCAGATCGTGAACGTCGCCGCGCGACAGGCGCTTGATCACCACACGCTCTACGCGGGCGTCCACGTCTGCGGCCTTGGCCATGCAATGGCCCTTGGCGCGGCACCGGTAGACGGGCTCTCCCTGGCTGTTGTTGCGCACGGTGCACACCGTGCCGTCGTCGCACTGGCCGCACAACGCGGTCAGCGACACGAGCCACTTGGGTGTGTTGCCTGGGCTCGTCTTGCGGGCCGGGTCGGCAAACAGGGTGATCAACGCCTGGCGGGTGTCCTCCGGGAGGATCGCGTCATAGGCGTCCCGGCGAATGATTTTGCCGTTGTAGACGGAATGGCCCGACGTGCGCGGATGCGTCAAGATCTGCTTGATGGAGCGGGCGCTCCACCCCTGCGTTTCCACCACCTTGCCGTTGCGCTTGACGGTCCGCCCGTCCGCCTGGCTGACGGTCTTGACGCCTCGCTTGGTCAGATCACGGATGACCTGATCCATCGGCACCCCGGCAAGAAGGTCCTTGGCCCATCGCCTGATCTCTGCGGCTTCGGCCTCGTTGTGCCGGGACTTGTCCAAGACGGGGCGGTCCTCATAGACGCGCTCCATCGTCGGGGCCTTGGGGTTGACGCACACCGACCGGACACGGCCCGTGTCCACACCCCAACCGAAGGGACGCACGCCGCCGCCGAAGTCGCCGTTGCGGGCCTGGCGCTTACGAGCCAGCGCCACACGCTCGCCCCGCTCACCCGATTCATACTCGCCTTCGTTGGTGTCGTTGATCAGGTCCCGGCGGCCCTGGGGCTTGTTGAGGTTGTACTCGCCCCCGCGCGCCACGCTGAACAACCTGACCTTGTGCGCGCGAGCAATCTTGATGAACTGGGTGACTTCCTCCACCTTGCGGTGCAGTCGCTTGGCGTGCCAGATGATGACGGCCCCGATCTTCCCCGCCTGCATGTCGGCGAGCATGCGCAGATACTCCGGGCGCTCTACGTCCTGGTAGGCCGATACGTCGTTGTCGCTGTAGGTGGCTCTGATCTCGCCCAAGTCGAACTCGTCGGCAAGCTCCTGGTTCTCCTCGTGCTGGCTGTTGACGCCGTCGCCAGTCTTGGTCTTGTCCAGGCTCTTACGGGTGTAGTCAACGATCCATCGGGCCTGCTCGGGGGTGGTGCCATGCGCGCCCATGCTGGTGGCGCTCTGCTCTGCTGCGGTCTGACGCTTGCCCATGTTCCCCGTCCCTCCGCTGTGCCCGATTTCGGTGGTTCTACTTCGATTATGAGCCCCAAACCGTTAGTCGGGAAGTCCACCACCCTGCGCATGCTCACCACGCTGCTGCCCCCGACGTCCGGCACCGCCGTCGTGGCCGGCCGCGACGTGGCCCGCGACCCGGCCGGCGTGCGCGCCAGGATCGGCTACGTCGGCCAGCGGAACAGCGCCGGCGAGAACTTCCGCGTCCGCGACGAGCTCGTCACCCAGGGCCGCTCCTACGGCCTGACCACCGCCCAGGCCCGCGCCCGCGCCGCCGAACTGCTGGAACTGCTCGACCTGGAGCCCCTCGCCACCCGCAAGCCCGGCACGCTCTCCGGTGGCCAGCGCCGCCGCCTCGACATCGCGCTCGGCCTCATCCACCGGCCGGACCTGCTGTTCCTCGACGAGCCCTCCACCGGGCTCGACCCCGGCAGCCGAGCCGACATCTGGGCCCACATCCTGCGCCTGCGGGAGACGTACGGGACCACGATCTTCCTGACCACCCACTACCTCGACGAGGCCGACAGCATGGCCGAGCGGGTGATCGTCATCGACGGCGGCCGCGTCATCGCCGACGGCACCGCGGAACGGCTCAAGAACGACCTGGCCGGCGACCGGCTCACGATCACCACCCGCACCGGGCACGACGCCGCCGAGGCGGCCCGGATCGGCGGCGGCGAGGCCGACGGGCTGACCGTGCGGGTGCGCGTCGCCAACGCCGCCGCCGCGCTGCCCGGTTACCTGCGCGCCCTGGAGGCGGCCGGGATCGAGGTCGCCACCGCCGAGACCGCCCGCCCCACCCTCGACGACGTGTTCCTCAGCCTGACCGGGAGAAAGCTCGATGACGACCTTCCTGCGTGACACCGCCACCGTCTTCCGCCGCGAGTTCGCGCCCGTGCTGCGCGAGCCGGTCGGGCTGCTGTTCGAGATGGGGCAGCCGCTGCTGTTCCTGTTCCTGTTCGGGTCGCTGCTGGACGGAGCCGTGGGGTCGTCCTGGCAGTGGTTCGTGCCGGGCATCCTGGTCATGATGTGCCTGTCGGGGCCGATGGCGTCCGGCTACCACCTGCTGGTCGAGCTGATTGGCGGCTCGATGGAGCGCATGATGGTCACCCCGCTCAACCGCACCGCCATGCTCGTCGGCCGCACGCTCAAGGAGATGGCGATCCTGACCGCGCAGGCGGTGCTGATCATCGTGCTGGCGCTGCCGCTGGGCTTCGAGCTCCACCCGGCGGGCGTGGTGGCGGGGATGGCGCTGCTGATCGTGTTCGGGATCGGGCTGGGCGCGCTGTCGTTCGTGCTCGCGCTGAAGTCCGCGCCCAGCGGGACCCTGTTCTACGTGGTCACGCAGGCGCTGCTGTTCCCGATGCTGCTGCTGTCGGGCGTGCTGCTGCCGATGGACTCCGGCCCGGCCTGGCTGCGGGCGCTCGGCGACGTCAACCCGGTCACGCACGTCGTCGACGCCCAGCGCGCCCTGTTCGCGGGCGACCTCGCCCACCCGTCGGTCCTGTACGGCGCGGCGGCGGCTGTGGTGATCGCGGCGGCCGGGCTGGTGCTGGGCAACCGGGCGATGCGCCGGGGCGTCTGAGACGCTGGACCGGATGAGTCACATCGTGGAGACCCGGACGGTGCCGTGGATCGCCGTCCCGCACCGCCTGGACGTGGTGCTCGCCGGCGACCTGCCCGGGCCGCCCGGCACGGTCACGTCCGCGTTCACGTTCGTCCTGGACGAGGCGGACCGTACGCTGCTGACGCACGTGGACCGGCCAGGGCGCGGCTGGGAGATCCCCGGCGGCCACCTCGACCCCGGCGAGACGCCCGTCCAGGCGGCGGCCCGCGAGCTGGCCGAGGAGACCGGCCTGCGGCTGGAGTCCGGGCTGCTGTCGGTCTTCGCCTGGCACCGCATCGAACTGCTCGCCCCGCCGCCGCCCGGCCACCCCTACCCGGCGCTGACGTACATGGTGATGTTCACCGCCCGGCTGGCCGGGCTCGGCGGGCCGACGCGGCCGCCGGCGGGGTCGGAGAGCACGCGGGCGCGGTGGCTGCCGCGCGCGGAGGTCGAACGGCTCGGCGCCGGCCGCACCTGGCTCAGCCTGCACCGCAGGCTGCTCGGCTAGCGGGCGCGCTCGATGTCCGGACCCCGGTACATCGACTCGGGGATGGTCGCCAGCGTCGAGCGGTGCACCTGCGGGCCGAGACCGTACAGCTTCTGGAAGCTCATGATCAGCGGACGCCAGGCGTCGGGGTCGATGTGGTCGTCCGTACCTTCCGTACGGATGTCGTCGTGCACCCAGACGCGCTGGACGCGTACCTCGAAGGCGGTCACGCCGTCGTCGGGGCCCACCGGGTGCGTCCGCTCCACGACGGCCTCCATGCTCACCGGGCACTCGGCCACGCGGGGCGGCGCGACCGTCTCGCTCGGCACCGGCGTCAGCCCCGCCCTGGCGAACTTGTCGGCGACGTGGCGGTAGCCGCGCGCGTGCTTGCCCGGCGGGACGGGGTCGCTGCCCGTGGTCAGGGCCAGCCTGTCGACGGCGGCGGCGAGCGCGTCCGAGGGCAGGTTCAGCACGCACTCGCCGGTCCTGAGCAGGTTCTGGGCCGTACGTGAGCGGGAGCCCCAGCCGAGCATGGCCCGCCAGCCCAGCCAGAAGGCCGACGACATGGGCGCCAGGTTGGGGGTGCCGTCCGGGTTCGTGGAGGAGACCAGGACCACAGGGGTGCCGAAGTAGAGGATGCCCGGCTCGATGCGGGTGTGCTTGTCGATCACTGTGCTCACCGCAACACTGTGGCCGATCGGGCGGCGCGGACGCTGGCGGCATTCGGACAGCGCGTCACGGCTCCGGCCGCCACGAAGCGCACGGGCGGTGTAGCGTCACAAGCAACCCCCGATGGAGGCCTGCTGGATGCAATCACCGTTCGCCCTCACAATTGAACACTTCGGCGACACGGCGGTCATCACACTGGTCGGCGAGTTCGACACCACCCGGTGTCCCGAGGTGACGGAGAAGATCGCGGCCGGCATGTCCGAAGGCTGCGTCCACCTCGTCGTCAACGTGACCGAGCTGTCCTTCTGCGACTCGATGGGCCTGCGGACGATCCTCGAATTCTCCAACCGGGCCAGGGCGGCGGGCGGCTGGCTCAGGCTGGCCGGGGTCCAGGGCGTGCTGCGGCGGCTCCTCGAGGTGACGGGGGTGTCGAGCGTCATCCCCGTCGACCCGGACGTGCCGACGGCCCTGCAGTCACGCATCTCCTGACCCTGAATCCTCCGAACAAATCAGCCCGAACGTCACTATTGTGATCGAAGCATCTTCAGGGGGAGGGCGGGCGGATGGCGACGGACGGGGCCCTGGGCAGCCGTTACATCCTCGTGGAGCAGATCGGCGCCGGCGGGATGGGGACCGTCTGGCGGGCCAGGCACCGCGACACCGGGGAGATCGTCGCCGCCAAGCTCCTGCGTGAAGGGCTCGCCGCCGACCGCGACCTGGTGCTCCGGTTCGTCCAGGAACGCAATGTGATGCTCAACCTGCGTCACCCCAACATCGCCACCGTGCGCGACTTCGTCGTCGAGGGCGACCGGCTGGCGCTGGTGATGGACTTCGTCGAAGGCGGCGACCTGCGCACGCTCCTCCACGAGCGCGGCACGCTGTCGGCCGCCGAGGCCGCCCGCATGGTGGCCCGGATCGCCGGAGCGCTCGCCGCCGCGCACGACATGGGCGTGATCCACCGCGACGTCAAACCCGGCAACATCCTGATCGACGCCGCCACCGGGCAGCCCAGGCTCACCGACTTCGGCGTCGCCCGCATCGTCCACGGGCCCGGCCTCACCCAGACCTCGTCGATCATCGGCACCCCCACGTACCTGTCGCCCGAGGTGGCCGACGGCACCACGCCCACCCCCGCCGTGGACGTGTACGCGGCCGGGCTGATCCTGTACGAGCTGCTCGCCGGACGGCCTCCGTTCGTCGGCGAGCATCCGATGGCGCTGCTCAGGCAGCACGCCACCGCCGCGCCCCGGCGGCTGCCCGGCATGCCCGACGTCCTGTGGACGCTCATCACCGCAGCCACGGCCAAGGACCCCGCCGCCCGCCCCACGGCGGCCGGCCTGGCCGAGGCGCTGACCTCTGCCGCACCGTCGCTGGCCGGCCTGCCCGCCCTGCCGCCGGTCGGCCTGGAACACCCGCCGCTGGCCACCTCCCAGCCCCTGCCCGGCCCGTACGAGCCGCCCGTGACAGCCGAGCCGCAGGACGCGCGCACCCGCCCGCCCGCGCCCACCGGAACGCCGGGCACAGGTGGGACGCCGGGCGCCGCCGGGACGGGCGCCGTGGAGACGTCGCCCGGGCGTGGGGACGGCGGGCGGCGCGAGGTCGGGAAGGGGGCGGGGCGGTCGCGGCAGCGCGTCCTGGTCGGCCTGGCCACCGCGGCGGCCCTGGTCGTGAGCGCGGGCGCGCTCGTCGTCGTCGCGCCGTGGCGGGCCCAGACCGTCGGCGCCGTGAGCGAGGCCACCGTCGAGGCCCCCGTCGAGGCCCCGGCCCCCGCCACCGCCTCCACGGAGCCCGAGGTCCCGGACACCCCCACGTCGAAGGTGCTGCCGATCCGCAGCCACCCCCCGAAGACCCCCACCGCCGAGCCCGCCACCACGCGCCCCGCGCCGGAACGCACGACCCGCTCCCCCAAGCCCAAGCCCAAGACCTCGCCGCCCACCTCCGCCGACCCGGAGGACCCGACGACCGCCGAGCCCGAGACCCCGCCCCCGGCCGCCGCCGTGAACTGGCGGTGCCGCGACTGGTTCTCCCCCACGCCCGGGCTGCAGATGTCGCCCTGCATGGCGCAGGTCGGGGACGAGTTCCGCCTGATGGGCCGGATCAGGGGCTCCGCCTCGCTGCGCTCCGACATCCACGTGCAGCTCTACAACACCGACGCCGAGACGAACCTGTCGCAGCCGTTCCTCTGCGCGGGCGTCGCCCCGGCCCGCGACGGCGCCGTGGTGACCTGCGGCCCGTTCACCGCCACGGCGTCCCGTACCGGAGCCAAGGTCGACGTGCGCCAGCGGTGGCGCAAGTCGGGCACGGGGGCGTTCAGCGGCGGCGTGGAGAGCCCGTGGGTCGTGTGGTAGGAAGCGTTTCCTGACACCCCGCCGGGCGATGCCTCATGCTGGAGCTGGATCAGCTCCCTGAGCAGAGGAGAGGCCAGATGCGGGTGGAAGTCCGGGTGGTCCCCACAGGCGAGCTGGTCTCGCTGACGCGCTGGCTGCGCAGCCAGCGCCCGCTGCAGGGCCGGATCGACCCGGTCGGCCGCCCGCCGGGCCGAGAGGAGCTCGGCGGCGCCGTCGAGCTGCTCAGCATCGCCGTCGGGTCGGGCGGCGCGGGCATGGTGCTGGCCAGGGCGCTGACGACGTGGCTGACCAACCGGCACGCCGACGTGTCCATCACGCTCACCACCCCAGAACGCACCGTGACGGTCGAGGCCAAGCGGGTCGGCGACGCGCTGCCCCTGCTCCAGGAGGTGCTGGACCAGGCCGACCGGGCGAGCGCGGGCGATGCCGGCTGACCGGCGCCGGAGCGGCGTCTCCCATGCCGTCCTCGTCGGGACCTCCGTGCACCGCGACGAGGGCCTGCCCGACCTGCCCGCCGCCGCCAACAGCGTCCTGGGGATGCGCGCGGCGCTGACCGACCCCGCCCTGTGCGGCTGGCCCGCCGGGGACGTCACCGTCCTGCACAACGAGGGCGACAGCCGCGTCGTGGCGCAGCGCATCCGGCAAGTCGCCCGGGAGACGACCGGGGTGCTGCTGCTGTACTTCGTCGGGCACGGCATGCTCACCGCCGAGGGCGAGCTGTGCCTGGCCCTGGCCGACACCACCGCGGCCGACCCTGACCTGACCGGCCTGGAGTACTCCCGCATCCGCACCGCGCTGCGCGACAGCCCGGCTGCGGTGAAGATCGCCGTGCTCGACTGCTGCTACGCCGGATCGGTCATCCAGACCGAGACCCTGTCCGCCGGGCTGTCCGCCGGGCTGATCGCCGACCAGAGCGACGTCCGCGGCGTCTACACGCTGACCGCCAGCGACCTGGCGGCGCACGTCGTGCCGTTCGGGGAGCAGGTCGACGCCTGCACGTCCTTCACCGGGGAGCTGCTGCGCCTGATCAGGGGCGGCCTCCCGGGTGAGCCCGACCCGCTCACGCTCGGCGTGCTGTACGGGCACCTGCGCCACCGGTTGCGGGCCCGGGGGCTGCCCGACCCCAACCAGCGCGGCACCGACAACGCCCACGACTTCCCCTTCACGCGCAACGCCGCCCGCACCGGCGCCCGTACACCGCCATCCCTCGATCTTCCGATCGTCCAGGCCGGGCAGGGGCGGACGTTCGCGCCGAGCCGGGGGCTGGGCTGGATGTGGTGGCTGGCCTCGCTCCTGCCGCTCGCCCTGGCCGGCGCCTTCATCTGGCTGATCGCGGGCTCGTTGAGGGCGCCCGGCCTCCTCCTGGCCATCCTGACGGTGATCGGCATCGTCGGCTGCGCCTACTCGTTAGGGCTGTTCGTGAACATGGTCCAGCGGGGCAACCAACGCATGCGCCGCCGCCTGGCCCGGCTGCTCATCGTGAACACCGCCGGGATCGAGGTACGGGTGCGCGACCAGCGATGGCACTACCGGTGGGCGGACGTGTCCCGGATCGCCGAGCGGCGGCGCAACTTCCGCCGCTACATCTGCATCGACCTCAAGCCCACGATCATGCTGCCGTCGGCGCAGCGCAACGGCGACTTCAGCCCCCGGTACGACCCGGGCCGCGGCGAGGTCCTGTTCACCACGCTCAGCGGCTATCGGGCCCGCCCGGAGGAGATCGTCCGCGAGATCGCCCAGTGCGCCGGCCCCAAATGGGTGCAAGATTGACGCCCACCCGGGACGCGCCGGCTGCCGCTGACCGCCGCGCCGATGGCGCGTTTCAGCCGGTGTAGTTCTTGCCCAGCGGCCTGCCGGGGATCGGCCTGGCGATGAGCGCGACGGGGATGAAGAAGCAGATCTGGCCGATCGCCAGGGTCAACGTCCACAACGCCTTGTCGTCGTAGTGCGCCGCCACCCTGGCGTACAGCTCGTCGGGCACCCGCTCCCCCGACGGGCTCGGCGTGAGCACGGCCTCAACCAGCTCCAGCGCGACCCGTTCCGCGTCGGTGAAACAGGGGGCGTCACGCCACGTCGCCACGGCGGTGATGCGCTCCTCGCTCTCCCCCGCCTTGCGGAGCTGGCCACTCTGCCGGACCGCGTGGTAGGTGCTGCCCACGATCTGCCCGGCACGCAGCTGCATCAGGTGGACGGTCGCGTCGGGGACGGCGCCGTTCCGCACGGCCTTGGTCATGCCTCCGGCGATCGGCCCCACCTCGGGAAAGAAGCGGGAGGGATCGGGCAGCCGGGACTGGAGGGCGTCGGTCATCAGGAGTCTTCCTCTCGGTGGCGGGCTTTCCGGCTCCGACGAGACAGCCGCCGCCGATGTGAGCCCGAACGGCGTCAGGCGAGGAAGCCGCCGATCAGCGCGGCCACGGCCGCGGGCTGTTCGGCGAGCATGTCGTGGCTCGCCTCCAGCTCCCTGACCTGGAGGTGGGGCGGCAGGCCGGCGAGATCGCGGCGCACACCCCGCCGGAACGCCGCCATCAGCTCGCCGCCCGGCATCCCCGGCGGGTCCTGGGTCGGGATCACGACCAGGGCGTCGCAGGTGACCTGGCGCAGCAGCGGGATCGTGTCGCGGAACTCCGGCGAACAGCGCACCGCCGCCAGGAGCTCGGCGCCGGGCCTGGCATAGACCTCGCCGTCGCGTTCGACGCGCGCCCTGGCCGGGAACAGCGGCCCGAGCCCGTCGGGCAGCGGCCCGGCCAGGGCCGCCGCCTGCGCGTCGAAGGCGGCCTTGAGCGCCGCCAGCTCCCGGTCCCGCGTCGCGGCGTCCAGGCCCGGGTAGTTGTCCGGGGCGCTCTCGGCCGATCGCAGCCCGTCGAGGTTGACGATGGCCGGGCACTCGGGGTGACGCCTGGCCCACAGCACGGCCAGCATGCCGCCCAGCGAGTGGCCGACGACCGCCGGGTTGCCCAGGTCCAGGTGTTTCACCACCGCTTCGAGGTCGTCGAGCACCCGGTCCCACTCCCACGGGCCGTCGCCGGACAGGCCGTGGCCGCGCAGGTCGAGCGCCACGGCGCGGTGGCCGGGCAGGGCGACGGCGTCCCACGCCTCCAGCGTGCCGCCGAGGCCGTGCAGGAGGAGCACGGGGTCGCCGGGGCCGCCGTGGTCGCGTACGGCCAGGGGGATGTCGTGGTCAGTGATCGTGACGTCGTACGCCATGTCGCTCCAGAGATCGGTTCAGCCGGGCGCGGATGGAGCGCGTGGTCACGCCGCCGTCGGGGTGCCGGTCGAGCTTGCCGCGTTTGACGAGGTCGTGCACGCCCTGCCGGGTGATGCCGAGCATCGCCCCCGCCGTGGCGTACGGCACCGCCTCCTTGCCGGGGTGGCCCGCCCGCCTGGCCACGGCCCGGCCGAACGCCGTGCCCCACCAGGCGTCGGCGGGGTCGAACGGGCCGTCACCGGGGAAGACGGCCGCGACCAGCCGCGCCGCCGCCCGGACCGCGAGGGCGTCGTCGGGGCCGAGCAACTGGGCGGCCCACACCTCCGCCTCGATCCGCAGCCGTGCCCGTACGGGCTCCACCTGCTCGCCGGAGCCGAACAGGATCTCCAGCGGGTCGACGATCCGCCTTTCGACCAGCTCGACCAGCTCACGCACCAACGCCACGTGCTCACGCGTACTCACTTGACATACGATAGCAAGTACTTGCGCTCAAGCGTCAAGTAGTGGCAGAGGCAGCAAACCGGGGCGCCGGGCGTCTCTGGAGTATGGAAGTCGAGCTGCTCTCCAGCGGAGAGCCGACGGCGCGGGAACGCGTGGACCTCGCGGAGATCTTCGCCGCGCATCATGTGGGGCTGGTCCGGCTGGCCCTGCTCATGGTGGGCGACCAGGCGAGCGCCGAAGACGTCGTCCAGGACGCCTACACGCGCATCCACGCGGGCCGGGCCGTCAGACTGCGGCGCGCACTGCCGTACCAGCCGCCCGTCTGGTCGGCCGAGAGCGCCGCGCTGGTGGGCCGCCGTCACCCCCACCCGGCTCACCGAACTGGCGAAGACCCTGCGCGCGATCCCCGAGGTGGAATCGGTCAGCTTCGAGGACCGTCAGCGGGCGTACGAGAAGCTCAGGAGCCAGTTGCTCGACGCCGGGAACACCGACCTGGCCGCCGCCCTCACCGCCGGCGACCTGCCCGAATCGTTCCGCCTGAAGCTGCGGGAGGGCGCGTCCTGGCGCACGATGGCCGACACGGTACGGGACCTGCGCGGCGTCGCCACCGTGGTCAACCAGCAGTGCGTCCGGGAGCAACGCGGCTCCACCCTCACCCACTGCGCCACAAGCTGACGCCCGCCTCAGGTCAGCGGTCGAACCAGTGGGCCGCCGGGGGCGTCAACAGCGCGACGACGATCGCCAGGGGCAGAATGGTGCCCGGGTGGATCGGGGTCAGCCAGCTGAATTCTCCGTCGATGGCGGTCAGGATGAGATTGCTGGCGAGCAAGACCGTTTCGAACGCGATGCCGCCCCAGCGCACCCATTTCCGCCGGGACGACCAGCGAGAGATCAGCACGCCCATGAGAACCACGGTCGCGAAGGAAACGAGCAGCAGCGCCGCCACCCTCGGCTCGCTGAACATCACCGTGATCACCGGTGAGATGAGCACAAGGCCGAAAAGGCTGAAGGCCATTTGCACGATCAGGATGACCCTGGCAGCCCGTACGAGGCCGGGCATCTGCTCGGTTTTCACGATCGCCGTCACACGATCATTCTGCCCAAGTATTCATGCACATGCACGACATATCGGGACAACAAAAACAGATAAAAAGCGAGAAGGGGAGAGGGGATGGCCACGCCTCTCCACTCTTAACGTATAGCGGAGCGGGGGGCTTGCCGCAAGGCCCCGGTCATGCCGCACAATGGCACGCCGAAGCCACAGCCGGCCTGGGGAAACGGCGGACGACGCGCGTCCGCGAGCCAGGCCCCAGATCGGAGCGTTTGCCTGTGACCCCGCTGACCACCAGCGTGTTCGACCTTCCCGCCCGCCTCGCCGCCAAGGCCGACCCGAAGCTGATCGCCGGGGACGAGCGGCACTTCGCGGCCATCGCGGAGAGCCTGGACCGGTCGATCGCCGACCTGTCCGCCCGGCTCGACGCCGCGCGCAGGGCGCCGGGCGGTAAGGGGCGGCAGGCCCTCGACCGGGACCTGGAGGTGCACCGGCTGGCGGCCAGGCTGCGGGCGCTGCGCCGGTTCGGGCTGGACCTGTGCCTGGGGCACATGGTGAGCGAGGACGATCCGGAGCCGGTGTACATCGGGCGGCTCGGCCTGACGGACAGCGAGGGCCGCCGGCTGCTGCTGGACTGGCGTTCGGCGGCGGCGGAGCCGTTCTTCGGGGCGACGCACGGCAACCCGATGGGGTTGGCGAGCCGCCGCCGCTACCGGTGGACCCGGGGCCGGATCAGCGATTACTGGGACGAGGTGTTCACCGCCGACGGGTTCGGCGGGCATGCCGCGCTCGACGACCAGTCGGCCTTCATCGCCAGCCTGGGGAGCAACCGGTCGCCCCGGATGCGGGACGTGCTGGGCACCATCCAGGCCGACCAGGACGCCATCATCCGCGCAGGTTCGAGCGGCGCCCTGGTGGTCGACGGCGGGCCGGGCACGGGCAAGACGGTGGTGGCGCTGCACCGCTCGGCTTATCTGCTCTATTCGGACCCGCGTCTCGGTCACCGCCGGGGCGGCGTGCTGTTCGTCGGCCCGCACCAGCCGTACCTGGCGTACGTCGCGGACGTGCTGCCCAGTCTCGGGGAGGAGGGCGTGCAGACGTGCACGCTGCGCGACCTGGTCGCGGAGGGGGCCGAGGCCGGGGTGGAGGCGGACCCGGAGGTGGCCCGGCTGAAGGCGTCGGCGGAGCTGGTGCGGGCGATCGAGCCGGCCGTCAGGTTCTACGAGAACCCGCCCACGACGGGCATGACGATCACGACGCCCTGGTCGGACGTGTGGGTGAGCGCGGAGGACTGGGCGGACGCGTTCGACGCGCCGGAGCCGGGCACCCCGCACAACGAGGCGCGTGACCGCATCTGGGAGGAGCTGGTCACGATCGTCCAGGACAAGCACGAGCAGGAGGTCTCGCCGGATCTGCTCCGCAGGTCGCTGTTGCGCAACCGGGAGCTGCTGACGACGTTCAACCGCGCCTGGCCGGTGATCGAGGCGGCCGACCTGGTCGGCGACCTGTGGACGGTGCCCGCGTACCTGCGCAGGTGCGCGCCTTCGCTCAGCGTCGAGGAGATCAGGAAGCTGCAGCGCGCGGAGCCGCAGGCGTGGACGGTGTCGGACCTGCCGCTGCTGGACGCGGCGCGGCAGCGGCTGGGCGACCCGGAGGCGTCCCGGCACAGGCGCCGCCGGGAGGCGGCCGTCGCCGCCGAGCGCGCCCGCGTGTCCACGGTCGTCGACGCCCTGGTCGAGGCCGACGACGACGGGGAGGGCGCGGTGACGATGCTGCACGGCCAGGATCTCAAGGACGCGCTGGTCGACGAGAACGCGGTGCCGTCGGTCGAGCCGGACCGGCTCGCGGGCCCGTTCGCGCACGTGGTCGTGGACGAGGCCCAGGAGCTGACCGACGCCGAATGGCAGATGCTGCTGCTCCGCTGCCCGTCCAGGAGCTTCACCATCGTCGGCGACCGCGCCCAGGCCAGGCACGGGTTCACGGAGTCGTGGCAGGAGCGGCTCGAACGGATCGGGCTCGACCGGATCACCCTGGCCTCCCTGAGCATCAACTACCGGACGCCGGAGGAGATCATGACGGAGGCGGAGCCGGTCATCCGGGCCGCGCTCCCGGACGCCAACGTGCCGACGTCGATC
The DNA here is from genome assembly GCF_019396325.1 of Nonomuraea ceibae. GTDB lineage: Bacteria > Actinomycetota > Actinomycetes > Streptosporangiales > Streptosporangiaceae > Nonomuraea > Nonomuraea ceibae. The sequence continues at coordinate 3,485 of NZ_JAHKRO010000162.1, read as the reverse complement.
CGCAGCAACGGCCTGCCGGTGGTCCACGGGCAGGTGTCGGAGCTGGACGCGATCCTGGACGACTGGCTGGCCGAGCATGCTGAGGGCACGGCGTGCGTGATCGGCGATCCGGCCTTCCGGGGCACGCCGCGCGTCCGGTCGCTGACTCCGGAGCTGTCGAAGGGGCTGGAGTTCGACCTGGTCGTGCTGGTCCGGCCGGAGGAGTTCGGCGAGGGTGTCGAGGGCGCGGTGGACCGCTACGTGGCGATGACCCGGGCGACGCGGCAGCTCGTGGTCCTGACCTGAGGCGGCGCGCCGAACGGTGCGCCCCGGGGGCGCGAATCCCGACGGTTGGCGGATGATCGGGCCCCAGGCCGACGCCGAGGATTGTCGGCATGGATCCCGAACTCGAACCATTCGTCCCCTTGCTGCCCGCGGCCGAGTACGCCGACCCCGTCACCGAGCGCAAGGCCCTCGCCGAGCTGGTCGCCTCGCTGCCGGAGCCCGACGTCTCGGCCCTGGAGATCACCGACCGCATGGTCCCGGCGGACCCGGACGTTCCCGTACGGATCTACCGGCCGCAGGAGGCGCAGGGCGGCGTCATCGTCTGGATGCACGGCGGCGGGTGCATCGTCGGCGACCTCGACACCGAGCACCGGTGGGCGGCCAAGCTGGCCGCCGAGTCCGGCGCCGTGGTGGTCTCGGTCGGCTACCGGCTCGCCCCGGAACACCCGTTCCCCGCCCCGTTCGACGACGCCTACGCCGCGCTGGTCTGGGTCGCCGCGAACGCCGCCGAGCTGGGCGTCGACCCGGACCGGATCGCGGTCGGCGGCATGAGCGCCGGCGGCGGCCTCGCGGCCGGCGTGGCGCTGCGGGCCCGCGACGAGCAGGGGCCGCCGATCCGCTTCCAGCTCCTCACCCAGCCCAGCCTCGACGACCGGCAGCGGACCTGGTCGGCGCGGAACTTCACCGGCACCCCGAGGGCGAACGCGGCCAGCCTGACGGCCGCCTGGCGGCTCTACCTCGGCGGCGCGCCCGCCACCCCGTACGCCGCCCCGGCGCGGGCCGAGGACCTGTCCGGCCTGCCGCCCGCCTACGTGGCCACCGCCGAGTTCGACCCGGTGCGCGACGAGGGCATCGACTACGCGCTGCGGCTCATGCAGGCCGGTGTCCAGGTCGAGCTGCACCAGTGGCCGGGGACGTTCCACGGCTCGTACGCGATCATGTCGGCCGGGGTGTCGCAGCGGCAGAACGGCGAGCTGTTCGCGGCGCTGCGCCGCGCCCTGGCCGGCTGACGGCGCTCATCCGCTGCGCAGCGAGTAGGCGGTCACGTCCGGGCGCAGGTCGGCGACGCGCGACAGCGCGCCGGTGGCGAGGTCCCAGCCGAGCAGCCGGTCACCGCTCTCGACGAGCACGGTGCCGTGGCGGGCCCAGCCGCGCACCGGGCAGCCGCCCTTGCCGCACCGGGCGCCGGGCAGGAGCAGCGTCCTGACCACCCGCCCGGTGGCGGCCTCGGCCACGACGACCGCGTCGGCCCGCCCCGGACGCTCGCCGGGGGCGCGTCCGGGCACCGCGACCAGCCCGTCGCGCTGCCACCCGTGACGGCCCGGGACCGCCGTGGCCGGTCCGCCGTCGACGGCCAGCTCCACCTGCGCCGCGCCCTCCCGCAGGAACGTCCGGCCGCCGATCGGCACGATCCGCAGGTCGCGGTAGCCCGCCACCCCGCCGAAGCCCCGGTTCGGCTGCCGCGTCACCTCCCCGGTGGCCAGGTCGAGCAGGTAGTCCGCCTTCTCCTGCTCGACGAGCAGCCGCTCGCCGCGCCACAGCACCACCGCGTTGCGCCCCGGCACCGGGTAGCGCCTGGTCTGGCCGATGACGAGGTCGACGACCACGATCTCGTCCTGCTGCGGGAAGGCGGCCATCGTCCCGTCGGGCGCGAGCGAGTTGGGCCGCAGCGGCGTCCCGCCATCGCCCGCCCGGCCCAGCTTCACGTCGAGGGGGAAGCGCCCGCCGGACTTCAGCACGTGGACGCGCCCGTCGCCGAACTCGGCCAGCGCCAGGACGGGCCCGGGGACCGTGCGCACGACGGGGATGGCGGCCCAGCGTTCCGGCAGCGCGGTCGCCGCCGCGGGCAGCGCCGCCTCATCGCCGGCCGGCGGGGCGGTGTCCAGCACGGGGCCGGGCGAGGCGGCAGGCGTCGGCCGGCCCGTGACGCCGCGCTCGGCCTGCTCCGGGCCGGTCACCACGTTCGCCGCGACGACGAGCCCGGTGACGGCCGTCGCCGCCGCGAGCACAGTCCACCGGCGGCGGGCCCGGCTCCGCGTGCCCTGCCGCCACAGCTCCCCCGCCCTGGACGACCCCTCGGGCAGGGTCTCGGCGAGCTCGCCGAAGAGCTCCCGCAGCCTCTGGTCCGTCATACCAGCACCTCTTCCAGCTCGGGAGCGACCTCGCGCAGCCGTTTCAGCGCCGCGTGCGTCTGGCTCTTGACCGTCCCGGGCGAGACGCGGAGGATCGCGGCCACCTCCGTGACGGGCAGGTCCTCGTAGAAGCGCAGCACCAGCACCGCGCGCTGCTTCACCGGCAGCCTGGCCAGCGCGCGGGCGAAGAGCACCTTCAGGTCCGTCGCCGATGCGCTGTCGCCGTCGGCCCGGTCGGGCTGCTCCCCGTACGCGAACTCCCGCTGCCGCCGCCACTTGGACGCGACGTCCCGGTACAGGGTGGTGCGCACGTAGCCGACGGGGTCGGTGTGCACCTTCGGCCACCGGCGGGCCAGCTTGATCAGGGCGTCCTGGAGCACGTCCTCGGCCAGGTGCGGATCACCGCTGATGAGGACGGCGGCCCGCAGCAGCCGCTGGTACCACGCGGCGACGAAGGCCTCGAACGCCTCGGAGTCCGTCATACAGACAAGACGCCCGGGAGGGGGTGAAAGGTTGGGACGTCAGCGAAGGTCAGGTGCAGACGCGGGTGGAGCCGGTCAGGCGTCCCAGGTGACGGGCAGGCTCTTGACCCCGTAGATGTCGGCGGCCTCCGGGCGCAGGGGGATCTCGCCGGCGGGCACGGCCAGGCGCAGCGTGGGGAAGCGCTGGAGCAGCGCGGGCAGGGCGACGCGCAGCTCGACGCGGGCGAGCTGCTGGCCGAGGCACTGGTGGATGCCGTGGCTGAAGGCCAGGTGGCCGCCGTCCTGGCGGCGCAGGTCGAGCTTGTGCGGGTCGGGGAAGCGCTCGGGGTCGCGGTTGGCGGTGTTGATGGACACGATGACCGTCGAGCCTGCCTTGATCGTGTGGCCGCCGAGCTCGACGTCCTCCAGAGCGACCCGCATGAACGTCTTGGCGACGCTCAGGTAGCGCAGCAGCTCCTCCACGGCCCCCTCGACGAGGGTGGGGTCGGCGCGCAGCGCGGCGAGCTGCTCCGGGTTCTCCAGCAGCGCGAAGGCGCCGAGCGCGATCATGTTGGCGGTGGTGTCGAACCCGGCCGACAGCAGGATCAGGGCCATGCCCTTCAGCTCC
>NZ_JAHKRO010000161.1 GCF_019396325.1 Nonomuraea ceibae | reverse complement strand
GGCCCGCCGACGCCGGCCGGGGCCGCCCGGTCCCGGCCGTGAGCGCGGCGGCGGCCAGCGCGCCGGCGAGCGCGACGAGGGCCGGCGCCTCGGCGACCGCCCAGCGGCTGCCCCGTTCCTGGTAGCCGCGCTCGACGTGGACGGCGCCGGGGCCCAGGGCGCGGACGAGCCGCTCCTGCTCGCCGGCCGTGACCCGGTGCGCGGACGGGTCGACGACCAGCGCCTCGGGCTCCGGCCGCAGGCCCAGGTCGCGCAGGAGCTTCGCGGGGATGAAGATCTCGTACATCCCGGGGTGGGCGGGCCTGACGGTGGTCGCGGGCACGGTCCGGACGGCGGCGCCGCCGTACCTGATCTCCACCGTCGCGGCCGTGACGGCGTCCGTGACCAGCACGGCGGCGCTCTCGTCGTACGGGGTGGCCGGATCGCCCGTGAGGTAGCCGAGCAGCGCCCGGTCGCCGATGTGGCTGCGGGGCAGCTCCGAGTCCGGTTCGCCGACCCTGAGGCCGGGCACGTCGTGATCCCGTACGACGGGGACGCCGGGCAGTTCCCGGCGCAGCACGGCATCGGCCCCGGCGGTGACCTGGACGACCAGGGCGCCCGGCCTGGCCTCGGGCCGGTAGGCGGCCCGCTGCTGGGACTCCCGTGCGGAGTCGAGGATCAGCGCCGTGACGGCGACGGCGGTCGCGGTGAGCGCCACGGCGACGCCCGCGGCCACGCCGCCCGGGAGCCGGTCCGGCAGCCGCAGCGGCCGGGCCGATCGCCCGAGCGCCCACGGCACGAACGGGCCCAGCCCGAGGAGCAGCAGCCCACCGGCCGCCAGGCCGAGCAGCGAGATCACCATCGGCGCCTCCGCATGCCCGTCCTCGCGCATGCTCCACGCGAAGAAGGCCAGCGCCCCGGCGCAGAACGCCACCAGGAACCCGCCCAGCACCAGGTGGTCACGCAGGTGGGGCCCACGGGCCACGACCGCCACGACCGCGACGGCTCCCGCGAGGAGGGTCGCCATGATCAGCACGGCCCGATCGTACGCGCCCCGCCCGCCGGGGCGGGCCTCATTCGTCAACCGATCGGTGGATGCCGCGATCGCGGCGGGGCGGGGATTCTCGGGTCATGACAGTCATCGAGCTCAACGGCCTGACGAAGAGCTATCGGGCACACCAGGCGCTGGCGGGCGTCACGCTCTCGGTGGGGCGGGGCGAGATCTTCGGCATCCTCGGCCCCAACGGCGCCGGGAAGACGACGGTGGTGGAGTGCGCGTCCGGGCTGCGCAGGCCCGACGGCGGCACGCTGCGGGTGCTCGGCCTCGACCCGCGCGAGCGGCGGCGGGAGCTGCTCCAGCGCGTCGGCGTCCAGTTGCAGGAGGCGGCGCTGCCCGACGCGCTCAAGGTCGGGGAGGCGCTGAGGATGTACGCGTCCCTCTACGACAGGCCCGCCGACTGGCGCGCGCTCATGGCGGAGTGGGGGCTGGACGGGAAGCGGCGGACCCGGTTCGGCGCGCTGTCGGGCGGCTGGAAGCAGCGGCTGTTCATCGCGCTGGCGCTGGTCGGCGACCCGGAGGTGGTGTTCCTCGACGAGCTGACCACCGGGCTGGACCCGTCGGCCCGGCGGACGACGTGGGGCCTGATCCGCGACATGCGGGACCGGGGCGTCACCGTCGTCCTCGTCACCCACTTCATGGACGAGGCGGAAGCTCTGTGCGACCGTATCGCCGTGATCGATCGCGGCCGGGTGGCGCACGAGGGCACCCCCGGCGAGCTCGTCGCCAGGAGCGGGGCCGGCGGCACCCTCGAGGACGCCTATTTCGCACTGATCGAGAGGAACGCCTCATGAAGGGCCTAGGCACCGTCATCTCCGTGGAGCTCAGGCTCGCCGTGCGCGATCCGATGTCCGCGTTCTTCGCGCTCGCCTTCCCGGCCGTCATCCTGTGGATGAAGATGCGCAACGGCGGCACGCTGCCGGGCGGGCTGCCGCTGATCGAGGCGTACGTGCCGATGCTCAGCGTGTTCGTCATCGGCCTGGCCACCCTGGTGGTGCTGCCGGCGACGCTGGCGCAGTACCGCGAGCGGCGAGTGCTCAAGCGGCTGAGCGCGACCCCGGCCTCCCCCGCGATGGTGTTCGGCGCGCAGTGGGTGGCGCATCTGCTGCTGGCCGTGCTCGGCAGCGTGGTGCTGGCGGTCCTGGGCCTGGTCGCGTACGGGATGAGCGGGCCGGTCGATCCGGCCGCCGTCGTGCTGGCCTGGCTGCTGGGGGCGCTCTGTCTCGGCTCGATCGGGCTGCTCGTCGGCGCGCTGGCGCCGGGCGGCCGGGCCGCCACGGTCGTGGGCCTGGCGGTCTTCTTCCCGATGGTGTTCGTCTCGGGCGCGATGTCCGCGCGGGAGACGCTGCCGGCGCAGATGCGCGCGATCGGCGAGTGGACGCCGATGGCGCCGGTCGTGCAGGCGGTCCGCGCGGGCTGGGAGGGGCAGGGGCTGCCGCCGGTCGCCGTCGCCGTCATGGTGGCGATCTTCCTGGTGGCGGGCGGGGCCGCGGTGAAGGCGTACCGCTGGTGAGCGGCGCCGGGCGTGACGTCTCGCGCTGGGACCGGGCGTGGCCGGCGCTGCCGTACCTGTTCGTGCTGCTTCCGGCCGGGTTCTCGCTGCTGCGGGAGTGGCGGCCGGAGGTGGCGGCGCTGGCGGTGTTCCTCGGGATGTGGCACTGGTTCATGGTGTCGTCGCGGTTCAGCCGGATCGAGCGCCTGGCGGTGGCGGTGCTCTACTTCGCCGTCATGCTGGCCGCGGTCGGGGTGCTGGTCAGGATCGACTCGGCGTTCACGGTGGCCGGGCTGGGGGCGTTCGTCCAGGCGTTCACCGTCCTGCCGGGTTGGAAGGCGTACGCGGGGGTGGCGGCGACGGCGGCGGTGCTGGTCGGCGCCCGGCCGGAGCCGAGACCGGCGGGCGAGATGATCTTCTCCTTCCTGCTGGCCGTCCTCGTCGCCTCGACGGTCGGCCTGTTCATCCAGACGATCTCCGAGCAGAACCGGCAGCGCCAGGCCATGATCGCGCGGCTGCGGGAGCTGGCGGAGGAGAACGCGAGCCTCCAGGCCCGGTTCCTGACCCGGGCGCGCGAGGCGGGCGTGCTCGGCGAGCGCCAGCGGATGGCCAGGGAGATCCACGACACGATCGCCCAGGGGCTGACCGCCATCCTCACCCAGCTGGAGGTGGTCGACGACCTCGTCGCCGGCGTGCCCGCCGCCCGTGCCAGGATCGCCACCGTACGGGCTCTGGCGCGGGACAGTCTCGACGAGGCGCGCAGGTCGGTGCGGGCGATGCGCCCGGCCCCGCTGGAGGAGGCCCGGCTGGCGGCGGCGGTGGAGGACGTGGCGGCCGCGTGGTCGCGGGCGAGCGGGGTGCCCGCGCCGGTGGAGGTGACCGGCGAGGCGCGGCCGCTGCACGCCGAGGTGGAGGCGACGCTGCTGCGGGTGGCGCAGGAGGCGCTGGCGAACGTGGCCAGGCACGCCCGCGCCGGGCGGGTCGCCGTCACCCTGTCGTACATGGAGGACGTGGTGGTGCTGGACGTGCGTGACGACGGGGCCGGGTTCGACCCGGGGGCGGTGGAGCCGTCGGCGGCGGGCGGGTTCGGGCTGATGGGGATGCGGCAGCGTGTCGCCCGGCTGGCCGGCGAGTTCGCCGTCGAGTCGGCTCCCGGCCAGGGCACGGGCATCTCGGCCACGGTGCCCGCCGTTCCCGGGGACCGCTGATGGCGATCCGGGTCGTCATCGTGGACGACCATCCGGTGGTCCGTGACGGGCTGCGCGGGATCTTCGCCTCCGACGAGGCGTTCGAGGTCGTCGGTGAGGCGGCCGACGGGCCGGAGGCGCTGGCGCTGACCCGGCAGACCGCCCCCGGCCTCGTGGTCACCGACCTGCGGATGCCGGGGATGGGCGGCGCCGAGCTCATCCGCAGGCTGCGCGAGCAGGCGCCGGACGTCCGGGTGCTGGTCCTGACGACGTTCGACGACGACGCCGACGTGCTGCCCGCGATCGCGCAGGGCGCGACCGGCTACCTGCTCAAGGACACGCCGCGCGCCGAGCTGCTGCGCGCGGCGCGGGCCGCCGCCCGGGGCGAGCAGGTGCTGTCGCCCACGGTGGCCGGGCGGCTCACCCGCGCGGCGCGCGAGCCGGAGCGGCGGCGGCTGAGCCGGCGCGAGCTGGAGGTGCTGGCGCTGATCGCGCGGGGGGCGACCAACCGCGACGTCGCCGCGCGGCTGTTCGTCACGGAGGCGACGGTCAAGACGCACCTGCTGCACGTCTACGCCAAGCTCGGGGTCAACGACCGGGCGGCGGCCGTGGCGGCGGCCTACGAGACGGGGCTGCTCAAGCCCGCCTCGGAGGCGTGACCGGACCCGCGTGGTGAGGCCGGGTGACGGATGCCTTACCGTCACGGCACGTCACGATCTGTAGTCGTCACGTTACGTTCGGAGACGCCGGGCCGTCCGGGCGCGGCGGAGCGAAGGCGAGGTGGCCGGGGTGCACCTGACTCCCCACGAGCAGGAACGTCTGATGATCCACGTGGCCGCGGACGTGGCCAGGAGACGTAAGGAGCGGGGGGTGCAGCTGAACTATCCGGAGACCGTGGCGCTGCTGACCTCGCTCGTGCTGGAGGGGGCCCGCGACGGCAAGCCGGTCGCCGAGCTCATGCTCCCGCCGGACCCGGAGGTGCTCAGCCGGGACGACGTCATGCCGGGCGTCCCGGAGATGATCTCCAACATCCAGGTCGAGGCGACGTTCCCCGACGGCACCAAGCTCGTCACCATCCGCGAGCCCTTCCCCGAGCAGGCCACGAAGCAGGCTGTGGTCCATCCGGGCAAGGTGGACCATCCGGACGGGGCCGGGCCCGTCGTCTTCAACGAGGGCCGTGAGGTCACGACCGTGACGGTGACCAACACCGACGACCGGCCCATCCAGGTCGGCTCCCACTACCACTTCTGGGAGGCCAACCCCCGGCTCGCCATCGAGCCGCGCGAGGCCGCCTACGGCAAGCGCCTCAACATCCCGGCCGGCAGCTCCGTGCGGTTCGAGCCCCGCTGCACCCGCGAGGTGACGCTCGTGCCCATCGAGGGCAAACGGGTCGTCGCCGGGCTGCGCGGCGAGGTGGGAGGTGCCCTCGATGGATGAGTCCGTGACGGACCCGGTGGCCATCCCGCTGGCGGACGCGGTCCCGAGGGAGCGGATCGCCCCGCCGGACGAGCGCCCGGTGGACGCCCCGCTGAGCCGGGCCGACTACGCCGACCGGTACGGCCCGACGGCCGGCGACCGGATCCGGCTGGCCGACACCAACCTGCGGATCGAGGTGACCGAGGACTGGTCCGGCGGCCCTGGCCGCAGCGGCAACGAGGTCCTCTTCGGCGGCGGCAAGGTGATCCGCGAGTCGATGGGCCAGTCGCACGCGCCGCGCGACCCGGCGGCGTTCGGCGCGCCGCGGCCGCCCGACACCGTCATCACCGGCGCCGTCATCCTGGACCACTGGGGCGTGGTCAAGGCCGACGTCGCCATCCGCGACGGCCGCATCGTCGCGCTCGGCAAGGCGTACAACGACGATCTCATGGACCGGCTGCACGACGGGCACGAGCGGGCGACGGACTTCCTCATCGGCCCGGAGACCGAGGTCATCGCCGGCAACGGCAAGATCCTCACCGCGGGCGGGGTCGACACGCACGTGCACTTCATCTGCCCGGAGCAGGTCCACGAGGCGCTGGCGGCGGGCGTCACCACCCTGATCGGCGGCGGCACCGGGCCGGCCGAGGGCAGCACCGCCACCACCGTCACGCCGGGCTCCTGGCACGTGGCGCGGGCGTTCGAGGCGCTGGACCACTTCCCGGTCAACGTGGGGCTGCTCGGCAAGGGCAGCACGATGTCCACCGAGTCGCTGCTCAACCAGGTGAAGGGGGGCGTGCTCGGGTTCAAGATCCACGAGGACTGGGGGGCCACGCCCGCCGTCCTGCGCAGGTGCCTGGAGGTCTGCAAGGCCACCGGGGTGCAGCTCGCGCTGCACGCCGACTCGCTGAACGAGGCGGGCGCGGTCGCCGACACGATCGAGGCCATCGGCGACCACCCGATCCACATCTTCCACGTCGAGGGCGCTGGCGGCGGCCACGCGCCCGACATGATCACGATGGTGTCCCTGCCGAACGTGCTGCCGGCCTCCACCAACCCGACCCGGCCCTTCACCGTCAACACGGTCAAGGAGCACATCGACATGGTGATGGTCTGCCACCACCTCAACCCGCTGGTGAAGGAGGACCTGGCGTTCGCCGAGTCGCGGATCCGGCCCTCGACGATGGCGGCCGAGGACGTCCTGCACGACCTGGGCGCCATCTCGATCATGTCGTCGGACGCGCAGGCGATGGGCCGTATCGGCGAGATGATCATCAGGACGTGGCAGACGGCGCACGTGATGAAGGCCCGGCGCGGCCCGCTCGACGGCGACGGCGACGCCGACAACCACCGCGCCCGCCGCTACGTCGCCAAGTACACGATCAACCCGGCCGTCGCGCACGGGATCGACCACGTGGTCGGCTCGGTCGAGGTGGGCAAGCTCGCCGACCTGGTGCTGTGGGAGCCGAAGTTCTTCGGCGTCCGCGCCGACCGGGTGATCAAGGGCGGCCAGCTCGCCTACGCCCAGGTGGGCGACGCCAACGCCTCCATCACCACCCCGCAGCCGGTCCTGCCCAGGCCCGTGTGGGGCGCGACCGGGCGGGCCCCGGGCGCCAACTCGGTCAACTTCGTCACCGAGCACGCCATCGCCGCGGGCCTGGCCGAACGGGTCAAGGTCGGCAAGCCGTTCACGGCCATCCGCGACACCCGCAAGGTGTTCAAGGCCGACATGCGGGAGAACGACGCCCGGCCCGACATCCGCGTCGACCCCGACACGTTCACGGTGGAGATCGGCGGCGCGATCGCCAAGGACGTGAAGACGGAGATCGACGACGAGCTCGTCGAGGGCGACCAGTACGCCACCGAGCTGCCGATGGCGCAGCGCTACTTCCTCTTCTGACCGCCGCGCCGGCTGACCACCCCGCCCTGTCTTACCGCCTCGCCCTGTCTGACCGCCTCGCCCTGTCTTACCGCCTCGCCCTGTCTGACCGCCTCGCATCGAAGGAGCCCGTACATGACGGACCGCGCCGCGCTGCTCGTGCTGGCCGACGGGCGCTTCCCCGCCGGCGGGCACGCCCACTCCGGCGGGGCCGAGGCGGCCGTCTCGGCGGGGCTCGTCCGGGACGCGGCGGGCCTGGAGGCGTTCTGCCGCGGCCGGTTGCACACCGCCGGGCTGGTCGCGGCGGGCCTGGCCGCCGCGGCCGCCGCCGGCTGCGACCCGCTGCCGCTCGACGAGGCCGCCGACGCCCGCACTCCCTCCCCCGCCCTGCGGCGGGCCTCGCGCAGGCTCGGGCGGCAGCTCCTGCGGGCCGCCCGCGCGATCTGGCCCTGCGGCGACCTCGACGCGCTGGCGGCGGCGCGGCCGCGGGGCGCGCACCAGCCCGTCGTCCTCGGGCTCGCCGCCCGCTCGGCGGGCCTGCCGGCGCTCGACGCGGCGTACGCGGCCGCGTACGAGAGCGTCAGCGGGCCGGCCGGTGCGACGGTCCGGCTGCTGCGGCTGGACCCGGTCGACGCCGCCGGTGTGCTCGCCCGCCTCGCCGAGGACGTCGACCGGGTCGCGGCGCGGGCGGCCGGGGCCGCGCGGCGGGTCGCTGCCGAGGGCGTCGAGGCGCTGCCCGCCGTCTCGGCGCCGCTGCTCGACATCTCCGCCGAACGGCATGCCGCCCTGCCGGTACGCCTGTTCGCCTCCTGACCCCCAGACCATCCGGAGCACCCATGCACCTGAACCACGGCGACTCCTTCCCCGACGGCCACCCGCACGGCCCCGGCGGCTCTCCCCCGCAGCGCCCGGGCGGCGGGCGGCGGGCCCTGCGCATCGGGCTGGGCGGCCCGGTCGGCACCGGCAAGACCGCCACGGTGGCCGCCCTGTGCCGGGCGTTGCGCGACGAGGTGTCGATCGCCGTCGTCACCAACGACATCTACACCCGCGAGGACGCCGAGTTCCTGCTGCGCGAGGCCGTCCTGCCGCCGGAGCGGATCGCCGCGGTCGAGACGGGCGCGTGCCCGCACACCGCCATCCGTGACGACATCTCCGCCAATCTCGAAGCCGTCGAGGACCTGGAGGACCGGATCGGCGCGCTGGACCTGATCCTCGTGGAGTCCGGCGGCGACAACCTGACCGCCACCTTCTCCAGGGGCCTCGTCGACGCGCAGATCTTCGTCATCGACGTGTCGGGCGGCGACGACATCCCGCGCAAGGGCGGCCCCGGCGTGACCGCCTCCGACCTGCTGGTCGTCAACAAGACCGACCTGGCCCCGTACGTGGGCGCCGACCTGGAGGGCATGGCCCGCGACGCCAGGGCGCAGCGCGGCGACCTGCCGGTGGCGTTCACGGCGCTGAAGGCCGAGGGCGGCGTCACGCCGGTGGCCGACTGGGTGCGCGGGCGGCTGGCCGCCTGGGGCGCGGGCGCCGCGTGACGCTCACGGCGGCCACCGCGAGCCGGGCCGGTCGTCCCGGGCCGGGCGTGCACGCCACCGCGCGCATCAGGGCGGTGCGCGCGGGGACGGTCACGGCCCTGCCCGTGTTGGCCGGGGACGGCCCGTTCGACCTGCGGCGCGGCCGTTCCGACGGGAGCCAGGCGCGGGTGTGCGTCATCGGCGCCATGAGCGCGCCGCTGGGCGGCGACCGGCTGCGCATCGAGGTCGGCGTCGAGGAGGACGCCCACCTGCGCGTCACCTCGGCCGGGGCCACCGTCGCGCTGCGCGGCCCCACGTCCGGGCACGCCGCCTACGACGTGCGGGTGAGCGTCGCGGCGGGGGCGAGCCTGCAGTGGCTGCCCGAGCCGCTGATCTCCGCCGCGCGCAGCAACCTGCGGCAGACGTGCGTCGTCGACCTGGCGGCCACGGCGCGGCTCGTGCTGCGCGAGGAGCACGTCCTCGGCCGCGTCGGCGAGCCGCCGGGCCGGCTGTCGGCCCGGCTGACCGTCCGGCGCGGCGGGCGTCCCCTTCTCGACCTGGAGAGCCGGTACGGGCCGGACGCGCCCGGGTGGGACGGCCCGGCGGTCCTGGCCGGTCATCGCACCGCCGGGCAGATCCTCGTCGCCGACCCGGGCCTCGACGAGCGGGCGCCGGCCGTCCGGCTCGCCGGCGACGATCCCGGGGAGGGGCAGGCCGTGCTCACCCCGCTCGCCGGGCCGGCCTTCCTGGTGAGCGCCGTCGCCCCGGACCTGGTCCGGCTGCGCCGCCTCCTCGAGGCGGCCTCACGGATCGCGTGACCCCCGGCGCCCCGACAGGTCGCCGCCGGGGCCGGGTCATCTCGCCGGTCTGAGCGCCGCCAGGGCCGCCGCGAGCGCCGGGAGCCCGGCTGCCAGGGCGGCGACCAGCTCCCACGGGGTGTCGAAGGCCACCCGTGGCGGCACGTCCCATTCGATCGAGGTGGTCAGCGGCCAGGCCAGCAGCAGGCCGGCGACGCCGCCGCCGGCCGCGCCCGGCAGCGCGCCGCACGCCGTGACCAGCCCCGCGCGGCAGGCCGCGTACCGTCGCGGGGACCCGCCGGCGCGCCGCAGCACGCGCGCCCGCCGGGAACCGCGCGCCGCCAGGGCGGTGGCGGCCAGCCCGCCGCCGAGGGCGAGCAGGATGAGCGCCCCGGCGACCGGGATCCAGCCGGTCGCCGGTTCGTACCCCCGCTCGACGTGGACCTCGGCGATGTCGCTGAGCCGGTCGGTGAGCCGCTCCTGCTCGGCGCGGGTGGTGCGATGGGCGGCGGGGTCGACGAGGAACCTGCCCGCCTCCAGGTCGAAGCCCAGCCCGCGGACGACCTTCGCGGGGACGAAGAGCGCGCTCATGCGCGGGTCGGCCGGTCCGACCGTGATCGCGGGAATGGTCTTGGTCAGGTACTCGCCGGGGGGCGTGGTCATGCTGTAGTGGAGGTCGATCGTGGGGTCGGCGCCCGGTTCCGCGGTGACGAGGACGGCCGTGTCCTCGTCGTAGGGCGTGGCCGGGTCCCCGGTCAGGTAGCGGAGCAGCGTCTCGTCACCGACGAAGGCGTCGAACCCCGACCAGCCGTCGCCGGCGTAGGTCACGTGGCCGCTCCCGGCCGTTTCCTCGCTCCGCAGCACGGGGACGCCGGGCGGGAGCTCCTCCCGGACGGCGGCGCCCACGGCGTCGGGGTCGTCGGTGTAGAACGTGTCCACCTGGAGGGCGCCGGGCCGGGCCTGCGGGAGGTACTGGGCGCGGTTCTGGGTGGTGACGGCGGCGGCCGAGATCATCAGGGTGACCGCCAGGCCGGTGGCGAGCATCACCGCCGCCGTCAAGGCCGCCGTGCCACGGGAGGCGCCGGCCGCCTCGCGCGCCGCCAGCCGGACCGTGACGGGCAGGCGGGCGGCGTGCCGGGCCGGAAGTTTCAGCGCCCACGCGACGAACGGCCCCAGGCCGAGGAACAGCAGGGCGGCGCCGAGCATGCTCGCGTAGAGCTGCACGGCGGAGCCGAAGTCGTCGTAGTGGACGTCCTCGCGCGTGGCCCAGGCGATTCCCGCGAGGAAGGCGAGGCCGAGCGTCGCCAGGACCGCCCCGTGGGCGAGGGCGAGCCGGCTCACCGGGCGGTGGCGTTCGCGCGGTGTCGACCGGGCGGCCAGCACCGCCGCGCCGCCCGCCAGTCCCAGGGGGATGGCGAGCACGACGGCGAAGAACGCGATCAGGTCCACGCGGGCGATCGTACGCAGCCATACCCGGAATTCGCCGCGAAAAGATCAAACCGGGACACCGCCCCGGCCGCTCACCAGCGCGACGGCCAGGGCGGACAGGCCCATCGCCGCCGCGAGGGCGTACAGGAGCGGGGTGAAGCCGCTGAAGAGGGCGGCGACCTGCGGGCCGGCGCTGCCGCCGACGGCGAGCGAGAAGGAGAACAGCGCCAGCGCCGTGCCGCGCGAGCGGCCGGCGCGGGCGGAGATGGACTCGTTCAGGCTGGGCAGGCCGGCGGTGATGGCGACGGCGTACGCGGCGAGCAGGAGCACCAGGCCGGGCCCGGCGGCGCCGGTCAGGGCGGCGGCGGCGAGCACCAGCGCGCCGCCGGCCAGCATCACGGCGGCCCGGGTGACGGGCGCGACGCGGCCGAACCAGGGCATGAGCAGCGGCACCGCGATCATGGCGGGCAGCCCGGCGGCGCGCAGCGCGAGGAGTTCGCCGGACGACGGGGTGACGCCGTAGAGCTGCAGGCCGGTGTAGACGGCCACGAACCCGGTCAGCACCACGACCGAGGCCGCGTACCGGGCCAGCAGCGGCCGGTCGCGCAGCAGCTCCGGCAGCGGCCGGTAGGCCGCGAGCAGCCCGCCGCCGGTCGGCGCCTGCGGGGTGCCGGGCAGCATGGTGGCGCGCAGGCCGAGGCCGGAAAGGGCCAGGGCGGCGCCGGAGATCAGGAACAGCCCGCGCCACCCGGCGGTGTCCACCAGGAGCTGGGCGAGCACCTGAAGGAGCACGGCGGAGGCGAGGAACGCGCCGGTCACCGCGGAGATCGCGACCGCGCGCCGGCGCGGCTCGATCCGCTCGGCCAGGTACGCCAGCCCGGCGGGCGGGAACGTGGCCACGGCCAGCCCCTGGACGGCACGCAGCACGAGGGCGGCCTCCGGCGAGGGCGCGGCGGCGACCAGTGCGGTGGCGAGGGCGGCCAGAGGCAGTCCGGCGAGCACCAGCCGCCTGCGCCCGAACCGGTCGGAAAGCGGGCCGAAGATCAGGAATCCCACCCCGTATCCGGCGCCGAACGCGGTCACCAGCCAGGTCAGCTCGCCCGGGACGGTCCCCCAGGTCGCGGCCATGTCGGGCAGCAGCGGGATCACGATGTAGAGCTGGCCGCTGACCAGCACGGCGGTGAGCACGAAGGACAGCAGCGTGGACCCGAACGGCGCCGTGGCGGGCGGCGCGGGGCGGAGGGAAGTGGTCGTCATGTGCCGGGACGCTACACCAACCAACTAGTTGGATGTCAACCAACTAGTTGGTCGAGGTAGGATGGCCGCATGCCAGCCAAGGTCTCGACCACCGCCACCAGGGCCGCCCTGCTCGCCGCCGCCCGCGAGGAGTTCGCCGCGTACGGCGTCGCGGGAGCGCGCGTGGACCGGATCGCCGAGCGCGCCGGAGTCAACAAGGAGCGCATCTACGGCCATTTCGGCAGCAAGGAGAAGCTGTTCGACGCGGTCATCACCGAGGCGATCGACGACCTGACCGCGCAGATCGCGCTGCCCGGCAGCGACCCGGTCGACTACGTGGCCAAGCTGTCGGCCTACTACCAGGCCCATCCGGAGCTGGTGCGGCTGCTGATGTGGGAGGCGCTCAACTACCGGGGCCAGGAGCTGCTGCCCGGCCAGGAGGCGCGGGTCGAGCGGTGCGCGCGCAAGACCGCGTCGATGAGCGAGCGGCCCACGGAGGCGACGGCGCGCACGGTGTTCCTGCTGACCGGGCTGGCGCTGTTCCCGGCGATGATGCCGCAGCTCGCGCGCATCCTCCTGGGCGAGGCGGCGGGCGACCAGGAGGCGATGCGCGAGCACGCCGCGGCCTTCGCCGCCGCGGCGCTGCGCGACGGCCTGCCCGGGGAGGGCCCGTCAGGCGGCTGACGCGGGCACGGTGACCATCGGCGGGCGTTCGGCGACCGAGATGTCGCTGGTCAGGACCTCGTGCCCGGCGCTGACGCGGCGGAACTGGTCGAGGCGGCACGACGGGTCGTGGCAGGTCTGGATCTTGCCCTGGCGGCACAGGCGGGACCAGGCGGCGAGCATGATCTGCCCCGCCATGCCGCCCAGGGCCTCGGTCGACTGCGGGGCGTGCTCGCGCGTGCCGAGGTCCACCTGGGCGAACGCGTCGAGCCCGGCCAGCTCCAGCAGGTCGATGAGCAGCCCGATCTCGACCCCGTAGCGGGTCAGGAACGGCACCCGTTCCAGCGCGGCGCGGCGGCCGGCGTACTCGCCGGCGAGCGGCTGGACGAAACCGGCCAGCTCGGGCCAGTGCAGGTTGATGAGCGGGCGGGCGACGAGCTCGGTGACCCGGCCGCCGCCGGTGGGCGCGCCGTCGAGCGGGCGGTCGTAGCAGCCCTTGACGTACGCGACGGAGGAGTCGCTGAGGAGCGGGCCGAGCAATCCGCTCACCAAGGTGGAGCGAAATTTCCGGATATCGGCGTCGACGAAGGCGACGATGTCGCCGCTGGTGACCGCCAGGGACTTCCACAGCGCCTCGCCCTTGCCGTCGAGCGGCGCGAGGCCCGGCAGGATGGTGTCCTGGGCGTGCACGACGGCGCCCGCCCGCGCCGCCACCTCCGCCGTGTCGTCGGTGGAGCGCGAATCGATGACCACGACCTCGTCGACGACCGCGCCGAGCTCCCCCATGATGACGGCGACGATCTCCCCCACGGTCTCCCGCTCGTCACGCGCCGGGAGCACCACGCTGACCGTCGCGCCGCCCTTGGCCTCGGCCAGCGCCTCGACCGGCCAGTCCGCGGCCCGCGAGCTGCGGCGCCGCATCCAGCTCTGAACTTCAGGCAGCATGCGAACCACCCCCGTTCATCCCCGCCCCCAGGATAGGCGAAGGTCAGCCGGCCCCCGCGTGGCGCTCCAGGAACGTGTAGACATCGGCCTCGTCGACCCCCGGGAACGACCCCGGCGGCAGCGCGGCCAGCACGTGGGAGTTGGCGCGGGCCGACGGCCAGGCGTAGCCCTCCCAGCGCTCGGCCAGATCGGTCGGCGGGCGGCGGCAGCAGTCGCCGTTGGGGCAGAGCGACCGGGTCCGGTTGGTGGTCTCCCGGCCCCGGAACCAGCGCGACTCCCGGAACGGCACGCCGAGCGTGATGGCGAAGTCGCGCTCGCGTGACGGGTCGACGTGCGCGACGCAGAAGTAGGTGCCGGTCGGCGAGTCGGAGTACTGGTAGAAGACGGAGAAGCGGTCGGGCGAGGTGAAGACCTGGCGGCCCGACCACTGCAGGCACATCCGCTGGCCCTCGATCGCGCCCTGCTCGTCGGCCGGGAAGACGATGCCGTCGTTCTCGTACGCCTTGTAGATGATGCCCCCGGCGTCGTTGCGCACGAAGTGGCAGACGAGGCCCAGGTGGTGGGTGGCGAGGTTGGTGAAGCGGTGGGCGGCCATCTCGTAGGAGACGGCGAACACGTCGCGCAGGTCCTCCACCGACAGCGCCCGGTCGGCCTTGGCCTCGCGCAGGTAGACGGCCGCGGCCTTCTCCGGCACGAGCACCGCGGCGGCGAAGTAGTTGGCCTCGGTGCGCTGGCGCAGGAAGTCGGCGAAGTCGCGCGGCTTGTCGTGGCCGAGCGCCAGGTGGCCGAGCGTCTGGAGCAGGATCGTGCGCGGGGTGTGCATGCCGAGCTGCTCGTGCTTGACGTAGATGCGGCGGTTGCGCAGGTCGGTGATGGAACGCACCGAGCGGGGCAGGTCCTGGGCGGTGTGCACGGTGTAGCCGAAGTGCGTCACCAGACTCTGGATCATGCTCTGGGACAGGGCCCCGGTGCGGTAGCCGACCGCGGCCAGCGCCTCGGCGGCGGCCTTCTCGATGTCGGGGAAGTAGTTGCCGAGCTCGCGCTGCCTGCGCCGGAGCTCGGCGTTGGCGGCCCTGGCCTCCTCCGGGGTGGCGGTGCCCCTGGCCTGCCGCGCGCGCAACTCGCCGTAGAGGCCGAGCAGGTGCTCCAGCACGTCGTTGGGCACCCGCGCGGACACCTTGAGCCTGGGCAGGCCGAGCCCCGCGTACAGGGGGTCGCGCTGCGCCTCCTCCAGGGCGATCTCCAGCTGGGCGCGCCGGTTGGGCGGCTGGCGGCGCAGCAGCTCCTCCACCGGGACGCCGAGCGCGGCGGCGAGCGACTTGAGCAGCGACAGCTTCGGCTCGCGTTTGCCGTTCTCCAGCAGGGAGAGCTGACTGGGGGCGCGGCTGACGCGCGAGCCCAGGTCGGACAGGGTGAGGCCACGCTGTTTGCGCAGGTGGCGCAGGCGCTGCCCGAACGCGATGAGATCGAGCTCTTGCGTCAAAGACAGCGGTTCTTCGCCTAGCAAGGACGCCATGCAGGCATCTTAGACGGAAAATCCGCCCATCTTCTAGTCACAGCAGGTTGAGGGTGATTGGTCTAGGCCAACAGGAAAAGTTGCGATTTCTTCTGCAGCGAACAGGCGGCAAGAGTTGCGATTTATGCGAAATTTCGTCGTTCTTCTCTGAATCGGCCCCTATGGCGGTGGGGTGGTCAGGGCACAGACTCGGCATGAGCCCCAGGGGACGACAAAGGAGACAACGATGAACGATCGCCTCAAGGGAGCTGCCGAGCAGCTGCGTGAAGAGTGGGACAACGACCCTCGCTGGGCCGGCATCGAGCGCACCTACAGCGCCGAGGACGTGGTCCGGTTGCGTGGAAGCGTCCAGGAGGAGCACACGCTGGCCCGCCTCGGCGCCCAGCGGCTGTGGGACCTGCTGCACACCGAGGACTACGTCCACTCCCTCGGGGCGCTGACCGGCAACCAGGCCGTGCAGCAGGTGCGGGCCGGGCTGAAGGCCATCTACCTGTCCGGCTGGCAGGTGGCCGCCGACGCGAACCTCGGCGGGCACACGTACCCCGACCAGAGCCTCTACCCGGCCAACTCGGTGCCGGCCGTCGTGCGCCGCATCAACAACGCGCTGCTGCGCGCCGACCAGATCACCTGGTCGGAAGGCGCCGAGAACGCGCCGTACTGGCTCGCGCCCATCGTGGCCGACGCCGAGGCCGGGTTCGGCGGCGTGCTCAACGCCTTCGAGCTCATGAAGGGCATGATCGCCGCGGGCGCCGCCGGAGTGCACTGGGAGGACCAGCTCGCCTCCGAGAAGAAGTGCGGCCACCTCGGCGGCAAGGTGCTCATCCCCACCGGCCAGCACATCAAGACGCTCAACGCCGCCCGCCTCGCCGCGGACGTCTGCGGAGTCCCCAGCCTGATCATCGCGCGGACCGACGCCCAGGCCGCGACGCTCCTGACCAGCGACGTGGACCCCCGCGACCAGCGCTTCACCACCGGCGAGCGCACCGCCGAAGGCTTCTACCGGGTCCGCAACGGCATCGAGGCGTGCATCGCGCGCGGCCTGGCCTACGCGCCGCACTCCGACCTGCTCTGGATGGAGACCGGCACGCCCGACCTGGACGTGGCCCGCGAGTTCGCCGAGGCGATCAAGGCCGAGTATCCCGACCAGATGCTCGCCTACAACTGCTCGCCGTCCTTCAACTGGAAGAAGCACCTCGACGACTCCACCATCGCCAAGTTCCAGCGGGAACTCGGGCACATGGGGTACAAGTTCCAGTTCATCACGCTCGCCGGGTTCCACTCGCTGAACCACTCCATGTTCGCCCTCGCCCAGGGATACGCGACCGACGGCATGACCGCGTACGTGGACCTCCAGGAGGCCGAGTTCGCCGCCGAGGCGCGCGGCTACACCGCCACCCGCCACCAGCGCGAGGTCGGCACCGGCTACTTCGACCTGGTCAGCACGGCCGTCGCGCCCGACTCCTCGACGACCGCGCTCAAGGGCTCCACCGAAGAGGAGCAGTTCACCCACTGATGTCCCGAACTCGCCGGCCACCTCCAGGGCATGGGACGGTTCCCCCGGCGAAACGGCCGCGCCAGACACCCCCCGGCCTGGCGCGGCCACTTTTTCGTGCAACAGATTCCCCGCGATCCCTCTCTCGGAGGTGACAGATAACGACGAGAGGCAGAGGCAGCGTGGATGAGGAGTCCAAGTTCGCGGAGTTCGTCGCCCGGCGGGGTGACGCGCTGATGCGGTACGGATACGTGCTGACCGGCAATCCGCACGACGCGGCGGACCTGGTGCAGGAGGCGCTGCTCAAGATGCGGGCGGCCTGGCCGGGGCTGCGGTCGAAGGACAACCCGGAGAGCTACGCGCGCACCACGATGGCCCGGCTGCACATCGCCGCCTGGCGGCTGCGCCGGCGCGAGCAGGTGATGTGGCAGCCGCCCGACCGCGAGCACCACGACACGCTGCCCGGCGGCGACGAGCAGGCGATGTGGCAGGCGCTGGCCGGGCTCCCCCGCAAGCAGCGGGCCGTGCTCGTGCTGCGCTACTACGAGCAGCTCAGCGACGCGGAGATCGCCGAGACGCTCGGCGTGTCCCGGGTCACCGTGCGCAGCCAGGCGCACCGCGCGCTCACCAAGCTGCGCGCCACCGTCCCCGCCCACCTGATCCCCGGAGGCGCACGATGACCGGACCGACGACCGGACCGAACGAGCACAATCGGGACGAGGCCGGCGCCACCGTCCTGGAGGAGACCCTGCGCAGGACGCTGGAGCGCGCCGCCGATCGGGCGCCCGCGCTGCCCGCCGCGGTCGCCGCCCGCCTGGCCGGGCCTTCTCCCCGGCGCGCGCCCCGCGCGCAGGCGCTGCTCGCCGCCGCGGCGGTCGTCGTGGTGGCCGCCGGGGTGAGCGTGGCAGTGACGGCCGGCCTCGGGGGCCCGGCCGAGCCCCGCCCCGCCGGCCCGGCGGCCACCGTCTCCGCCACCGCCTCCGCCCGCGT
>NZ_JAHKRO010000160.1 GCF_019396325.1 Nonomuraea ceibae | reverse complement strand
GGACAGCGCGACGACGGCGCCCGCCGCCAGGGCCAGCCGGCGGCGCACGGTGGGGTGGAACATGGACGGGCTCCCTGCTTGACGGCATGTGGTGGTGACACCGTCAAGCCTGCCGCCGGGGGCCGGGCGTGGTCGATCCCGCACGCTGGAGTCCCCGGGTACGGCAGGCCCTACCGCTCGCCGTTCTCCAGGTAGTGCAGGACGGCGGCGACGCGCCGGTCGGTGCGGTCGGTGGGGGCCAGGTCGAGCTTGGCGAAGATGCTGCGGATGTGCTTGTGCACGGCGCCGTCGGTGACGACGAGCTTCTCGGCGATGGCGGCGTTGCCCAGCCCCTCGGCCATCAGGGCCAGCACGTCGCGCTCGCGCGGGCTGAGCCGTTCGAGCCGGTTGTCCGGCCGGCTGCGCGACAGGAGCTGCGCGACGACCTCCGGGTCGATGGCGGTGCCGCCCTCCGCCACCCGGCGCAGCGCGACCAGGAACTCCTGCACCCGCCCGACCCGCTCCTTGAGCAGGTAGCCGAGCCCGGCGCTGCCCTGGGCCAGCAGGTCGGTGGCGAAGGCCTGCTCCACGTACGCCGACAGCACGAGCACGGCCAGGCCGGGGCGGCGGCGCCGGGCCTCGACGGCGGCGGCGATGCCCTCGTCGGTGTGGGTGGGCGGCATGCGCACGTCGACGATGGCGACGTCCGGCCCGTGCTCGTCCACGGCGGCCAGGAACCCGGCGGGGTCCTCCGCGGTGGCCACCACGTCGAGCGACTCGGCGCGCAGCAGCAGCGCCATGCCCTCGCGCAGCAGGGGGTCGTCCTCGGCGATCACAATCCGCATGGCAGGCTCACGTCCAGGGTGGTCGGACCGCCCGGAGGGCTGGTCAGCGTGAAGGTTCCGTCGTGTGCTTCGGCCCGGCGGCGGATGCCGCCGAGCCCGGTGCCGTGGCGGTCGTCGGCGCCGCCCCGGCCGTCGTCGGTGATCCGCAGGAGCAGCAGGTCCGCCGTCCGCCGGACGGTGACGGTGGCCTGGCGGGCGCCGCTGTGCCTGGCGATGTTGGTGAGCGCCTCGGCCACGATGAAGTACGCGGTGGCCTCGACGGACGCCGCGCACCTGGCCGGGAGGTCGGCGTCGACCCGGCACGGCACCGGGCAGGCGGCGGCCAGCCCGGTCAGCGCGTCGGCCAGGCTGCGGTCCTCCAGCACCGGCGGCAGGATGCCGCGCACCACGGCGCGCAGGTCGGCGAGCGCCTGCTCGGCGGCGTCCTGGGCGCGGTCGATCACCTCACCGGCGATGGCCGGGTCGCGGTCCAGGGCGCGGCGCGCGACGCCGAGCATGACGGTGACGGCGACGATCCGGTTCTGGGTGCCGTCGTGCAGCGACCGCTCGATGCGCCGCAGCTCGGCGGCGTGGGCGTCGAGCGCCGCCGCGCGGGTGGCGGTGAGCTGGGCGACGCGCAGCGCGAGGTCGGTGTCCGCGTCGGCCGCCAGCAGCCGCCGTCCCGGCCAGGTCTGGAGCCGCGCCATGCCGGGCAGCAGGAGCAGGCACAGCGCCAGCCAGCCGACGCCCAGTGCCGACACGGCCAGGCGGCCGGGCAGGTCGTCGGCGATCCACAGCCCCATCGCCGCCCCGGCCATCTCCTCGGGCGGGAGCAGGTGCCCGTACAGGGGAAAGGCGAGGTCGCGGACGGCGCTGAACGGGAGCGTCAGCCCGGCCACGCCGAGGAGCAGCCCGAGCGAGGCGTGGGTGGCGAGCCAGCAGAGCTCCCTGCGGGTGACCGGGCTGGCCAGCTCGGCGCGCAGCCCGGCCGGCGGGCTGCCGGGGCCGACGAACTCGGGCCCCAGGCGGGAGAGCCTGGCGCGTTCGCGGCCGGCGGCGCCGTGCAGCCCGCGCAGCGCGACGGGCGCCAGGAGCAGCCCCACGCCCACGGCACAGAGCACCGCGGTCGCCGCCAGGCCCATCAGCGCGAGCAGCGCCAGCGTCGCCGTGCCGAGCCCGCCGACGAGATGTTCGAGCGCGTCCAGGGCAGCACGGGACCGGGTCAACACGCCCCACGGTCGGGCCGTGGAGTGGGTCGGCATCCGCGCTCAGCTCCTGCCTACGAGTCAGATCACCGGTCGAGAGTACAGCCTGCCCTATCGCCACATGTCGTATCAGCGGGCAGCCGGACGCTGAACACCGCGCCCCCACCGGGCCGGCTGACTCCTGCGCCGCGGCCGATATTCTCGGCGGCGGAGGATCGTGTGGAAGAGAGCGTGTCCCTGGCCCAGCTCGCGGATCGGCTGCAGGAGGTCGTGGGCGAGCTGCGCGGCATCCCCGTCGAGGTCGAGCGGCTCGACGACAGCGAGCTCGTCCGGCAGCAGATCGCGCAGGTCGCCCGCACGGCCGGGGAGCTGCGGGCGATGCACCCGGTGGGCACCGGGAGCCAGGGCCGCCAGGAGCACCTGAGCAGGCGCAGCGTGCTCGACGCGCTGCGGCAGGGCATGACGATGCGCACGATCGTCCACGCGAGCGTGCTGGACGACCCGCGCAAGGCGGCCCGCATCCGGGAGCTGCACGCGGCCGGCGACCTGCACCGGGTGGTCGACGAGCCGCTGCAGCAGTTGCTGATCTTCGACCGTTCGGTGGCGTTCGTCCGGATCACGCCCGTCGCCTACTCGCCCGGCGCGCTGGCGATCAGGCAGCAGGGCCTGATCGCCACCCTGATCGACCTGTTCGAGCGGACGTGGTCCCGGGCCAGGGAGGTCACCGAGCCGTCGCACCGGCTGACCCCGCGCGAGCGCGAGGTGCTGGCGCTGATCGCCGAGGGGCGCTCCAACAGCGCCGTGGCCCGCGCGCTGTCGATCACCGAGGCGGCCGTGGGCAAGCACGTGGCCAGTGTGTTCGCCAAGCTGGAGCTGCCCGCCTCCGAGGACGACAACCGGCGGGTGCTCGCCGTGCTGGCCTATCTGCGCGGGGCGGTCAGGTAGGGCCAGGCCTACCTCGTTCTCGCCCCAGGCCCCGTGTGCGCGGCGTCCGGCGTCCAGTTGGATGAGCGGCATGCAGCGTATGACTGGATTACTGGTGGGCGCGGTGTTCGGCGCGGTCTTCGTCGTCGTCAACGCGCAGAGCCCGCTCAGCACGCCGGCCGTGACCGTCCTGCGGGTCGTCGCCTGCCTGGCCGCCGCGGCCGTCCTCGTGCTGTGGCTCGCGACCGCGCGGAGGGAGGGCCGTGACGGCGGCGGGCAGCGCCCCATGTTCGGCCGGGGCTACCTGGTCGTCGTGCTCGCCGAGGCGATCCTGCTCTTCGGCGGGCTGCGGGTGCTGGCCGCCCTGGAGCGCCCGGTGGAGACGAACGTGGCCTGGATCGCGTTCGTGGTCGGCGTGCACTTCGTCGCGCTGGCGCCGATCTGGAAGGACTGGAGCATCGCGGCCCCGGGGGTGGCCCTGACGCTGCTCGGCGTCGCCGGCCTCGTGATGGCCGCGACGGCGGCGGTGACGTGGGTGCCGCTGGTCAGCGGCGTGCTGTCGGGTGTGGTGCTCCTGGCCGGCAGCCTCACCTTCGCCTGGCGCGGGCGGCGGGCCGTCCCGGCGTGACTTCCCCGCACTCCCCCGTGCAGGGGAGCGCGTTCACTCGCGGGCGGGAGTCCCCGCAGGCCGCCCCGGGCGCATGCTGGGCGTCATGGAACGACATCAGGTGCGCTGGCCCGCCTGGGTGATGGCGGTGCTGTTCCTCGGCTACGCCGCGGGCAAGGCCGTCTACGCCGCGCAGGGCCGGCTCGGGTTCCCCGGCGGCCCGGCGGTGCCTCCGGGCGAGTACGAGCGCTACACCAGTGAGGTCATGGACGTGACCACCGCCCAGTGGGCCGCGGTCGCGACCGGGGTGCTGGCGGCGGCGCTCGTCCTGCTGACCGTGACGCGGGTGGGCCGCCGGGTGCCACGGCCGCTGATGCTGGCCGTGCTCGGCTGCGCGCTCCTGGGCGTCGGCGCCGGGGCGGCGATCGTCGCGGCGGACGGGTTCATCGGCCTCGGCGTGGGCTGGCAGTGGTATCACGGCGTCGTCATGCTCGCCGTGACGGCGCTGCTGGCGGCCACGGCCTGGTCCTACGCGCGGGCGACCAGGCGATGACCGTCCAGGGACCGCCGGGGAGGGCCGGGACCTCCCCGGTGGCGAGCCTGGCTTACGCCTGCCGGCGGTGCAGCCCGACCAGGTGACCGTTGTGCCGGATCCGGGCCGCGTCGTAGGGACACGACGGGCGGTTCACGTACGTCTCGGCGATGTTGTCGGCTTCGACCCGGTCGATGCCCCAGCCGATCGTGTGCCAGTACGGGCGGCCGTCCTCAGCGGTCGTGTCGAGGACGGCGATCTCGAAGAGTTGCCTGGCGGGCGGGGGCGTGCAGCGAACGTGAGCAGATGTTTCCTCGTGCGCGTCACGCGTGGCCCGGCTGCCCCGCTGGTCCATCTGGATCTCCCTCCGCTCAAGTGATCCGATCCGGAGATCCATGCCCCGTCATGGGGCCGATCACTCGCGCCGGGCGGATCAGTGGACCGAATCGAGGCGCTCGCGCTGGTCAGCGGTCAGTTCCAGATTCACCGCGCCCAAGTTCTCCTCCAGCTGGGCGAGCGAGGAGGCGCCGGCGAGCGGGATCACCGGGAAGCGGTGGCCGATCTGCCAGGCGAGCACGACCTGGTTGACGCTCGCCCCGGTCTCCTCGGCCACCTGGCGCAGCACGGCGAGCCGGGCCGGGGTGCCGGGGTGGTCGTAGTCCGGCGGGACGGGCTTGTCCTGCCGGGTGTAGGCGCCGCCGAGCAGCGGCGAGTAGGCGACGAGCGTCAGGCCGGGCTCCGCGCGCAGGTAGCTGAGCAGCTCGGCGCCGGCGTGCCCGAGGCTGCCGTCCTCGAAGATGGACTCGGGCATGTCGAAGCGGGGCCGCAGGTGGCTGTGCTGATACTGCAGCACCTCGTACCCGGCGAGCCCGGCCGAGGCGGCCAGGGCTCGGGCGCGCTCCACCCGCCAGATCGCGTGGTTGCTGGCCCCGAGCAGCCCCACCGTGCCCTCGGCCACCAGCTCGCCGAAGCCCTCGACGGTCTCCCGCAGCGGCACCGTCCGGTCCTCGATGTGGGCGTAGAGCAGGTCGATGCGCTCGACGCCGAGCCGTTCGCGGCTGCGTTCCGCCGACTCGCGGATCGTCTTGGCGGACAGGCCCTCGGCGTTGCCGACGTAGCTGGTGCCGGGCGCGAGCGGGCGCGCGCCGAGCTTGGTGGCGATCACGATCTCCGAGCCGACGCCGCGGCTGCGCCGCCAGCGGCCCAGCAGCTCCTCGCTCTGCCCGCCCTGGCCGCCGTCGGCCCAGAACGCGTAGTTGTTCGAGGTGTCGATGAACGTGCCGCCGGCCTCGACGTAGCGGTCGAGGATCGCGTACGAGGTCTTCTCGTCGATCGCCGACCCGAACATCATCGCGCCGAGCGCCAGCACGCTCACGTCACGGCGGGTCGCGGGGTCGGTGCCGATCGTCCGGTGCTTCATGATCTCTCTCCAGTCCGGGCCGCCAGAACTGGGCCCGGTCAGGAGTGTGCGTGCTGGAGCGAACTCCAGGTCAAGTCAGAATCCGGCTTCGTGGGCGGTGTCGGCGATCAGGGCGTGCAACGTGATGCCGGGGTGGTCGGCCTTGATCGAGCGCATCCGCCACCGGTCGGAGAACAGCGCGAGCAGCGCCTGGTCGTGGCTGCGGACCAGCACCTCGGCGCCGCGCTGACGGGCCAGCAGCTCGGCCGACTCGGCGTCGGTGCGGCGGGCCAGCGTGTAGTCGAGCCGGTCGAGGCTGATCTCCGCGCCGAACTCGGCGGACAGCCGGTGCTGGACGACCTCGAACTGCATCGGCCCGACCGCCGCGAGCACCGGCGCCTGGTCGCCGCGCAGGTCGGAGCGGAGCACCTGGATGACGCCCTCGCCGTCGAGCTGGTCGATGCCGCGCCGGAACTGCTTGGCCTTGCTGGAGTCGCGGGCCCGTACGACGGCGAAGTGCTCGGGCGCGAAGCTGGGGATCGGCGGGAAGGTCACCGGCGCGCCCTCGTAGAGGGTGTCGCCGGGCCGCAGCGCGGTGGCGTTGACCAGGCCGACGACGTCGCCGGGGAAGGCCTCGTCCATGGTGGTCCGGTCCTGGCCGAAGACGCTCTGGGCGTACTTGGTGGCGAACGGGCGGCCGGTGGCGGCGTGGGTGAGCACCATGCCGCGCTCGAAGCGGCCCGAGCACACGCGGACGAACGCGATCCGGTCGCGGTGGGCGCGGTCCATGTTGGCCTGCACCTTGAACACCAGCCCGGAGAACGGCTGGTCGATCGCCCGCGCGACGCCGTCGACGTCGGGCCGGGGCGCGGGGGCGGGGGCCAGCTCGACCAGCACGTCCAGCAGGCGGCCGATGCCGAAGTTGGGCAGCGCGGCGCCGAACAGCACCGGCGTGGACTCGTGCGCCTCGAACGCCTTCTGGTCGTGGTCGGCGCCGATCGCGTCGAGCAGCGCGGTCTCCTCGCTCGCCTGCTGCCAGTCGCCGCCCAGCTCGGCGTCCGCCTGGTCGGGGGTGAGCTCGGTCTCCAGCGCCTTGGTGGCGCCGCCGGGGGTGCGCTCGTAGCGGACGGCGCTGCCGCGCAGCCTGTCGATCACCCCGTGGAAGTTGCCGGGCAGCCCGATGGGCCAGGTGACGGGCGTGGGCCGCAGCCCGGTGCGCTCCTCGATCTCGTCGAGCAGCTCCAGCGCCTGGCGGCCGGGCCGGTCCCACTTGTTGACGAAGGTGATGACCGGGATGCGGCGGTGGCGGCAGACCTCGAACAGCTTCATGGTCTGCGGCTCCATGCCCTTGGCCGCGTCGATCAGCATGACCGCGCAGTCGACGGCGGCCAGCACCCGGTAGGTGTCCTCGGAGAAGTCGGCGTGGCCGGGGGTGTCGACCAGGTTGAAGACGTGGCCCCGGTAGTCGAAGCGCAGCGCGGCCGAGGTGATGGAGATGCCCCGGGCGCGCTCGATCTCCATCCAGTCGGAGGTGACGCCGCGCCGTCCCGCCTTGCCGTGCACGGACCCGGCCTGGGTGATCGCCGACGCGTGGAGCGCCAGCGCCTCGGTCATGGTCGACTTACCGGCGTCCGGATGGCTGATGACGGCGAACGTCCGGCGTCGCGCGGCCTCGTGGGCGACGTCATCCCGCATGGTCCCTACCTTAACGTGAGAGTATGGTCAGTGGCTGACGGTGAGCGTGTCGTGGAGCTCGGCGCTCGGCTCGTTGAGGCCGACGACGGTGACCTTCTTACCGCGTGCCGCGTACTTGGCCCGCACCGCGTCCAGCGCCGCCACCGACGAAGCGTCCCAGATGTGGGCGTCGGTGAGGTCGATGACCACGTCGTCCGGGTCGGTGGCGTAGGCGAAGCGGTGGACGAGGTCGTTGCTGGAGGCGAAGAACAGCTCGCCGGTGACCGCGTAGACGACCTGGTGGCCGTCGGGGTCGAGGCAGGCGGTGACGTCCGCCAGGCGGGCGACGCGGCGGGCGAAGACGACGAGGGCGGCCAGGCTGCCGACGACCACGCCGACGGCCAGGTTGTGGGTGGCCACGACGACGGCGACGGTGATCACCATGACGCCGGTCTCGCCCCACGGCATGCGCCGGAGCGTGCCGGGCGCGATCGAGTGCCAGTCGAACGTGCCGACCGAGACCAGGATCATGACGGCGACCAGGGCGGCCATCGGGATCTGCGACACCCACGGCCCGAAGACGACGCACAGCGCCATCAGGAAGACGCCGGCGGAGAAGGTGGACAGCCGGGTGCGGGCGCCGTTCTTGACGTTGATCATCGTCTGGCCGATCATCGCGCAGCCGCCCATGCCGCCGAAGAACCCGGTGACGATGTTGGCGACGCCCTGGCCGATGGACTCGCGGGTCTTGCCGGAGCGCGTGTCGGTGATCTCGTCGACGAGCTTGGCCGTCATCAGCGACTCCATCAGCCCGACCAGGGCGAACGCGAGCGCGTACGGGGCGATGAGGGTCAGGGTGTCCAGCGTGAAGGGCACGTCGGGCAGGCCGGGGACGGGCAGCGACGACGGCAGCGCGCCCTTGTCGCCCACGGTGGGCACGGCCAGCCCGGCGCCCAGCGTGATCGCGGTCAGAATGGCGATCGACACCAGCGGCGCGGGCACCGCCCTGGTGATGCGCGGGAAGAGCACCATGAGCGCCAGCCCGCCGGCGACCAGCGGGTAGACCACCCACGGGACGCCGGTGAGCTCGGGCACCTGGGCCATGAAGATCAGGATGGCCAGCGCGTTGACGAAGCCGACCATCACGCTGCGCGGCACGAACCGCATCAGCCTGGCCACGCCGAGCGCGCCCAGCGCCACCTGGAAGACGCCGCCCACGATGACCGTCGCCACCAGGTAGCCGAGCCCGTGCTCGCGGGCCAGCGGCGCGACGACCAGCGCGATCGCCCCGGTGGCGGCCGAGATCATGGCGGGCCGGCCGCCCACGACGGAGATCACCACGGCCATGGTGAACGAGGCGAACAGCCCGATGCTCGGGTCGACGCCCGCGATGATCGAGAACGAGATCGCCTCGGGGATCAGCGCCAGCGCCACCACCAGCCCGGACAGCAGCTCGGTCCGCAGCACGCGGGGCGTCAGGCGCCGCAGCGCCGGAAGGGGAGAAGGCAAGGAGCGTCCAACCGGAAAGAGGTAAGCAAACGTTTCAAACTACCCTGACGTAAGGGTTGGACCCTCAGGGCGGCGGGGTGAGAAGCGTCATACGGGACGCGCCCAGCCGCTGGCGGCGCAGCTGCTCGCCGAACTCCCTGGCCATGGCGAGCTGGTCGCGCAGCTTGTCGGCCCGGACCGCGACCGCGCGCTCGAACATCTGCAGCCGCGCCACCAGCGAGGGGTCGTCGTCGCCGGCGGCCAGCCGGTCGGTGATCTCCAGCAGGTCGCGCATCTCGTCCAGGCTGAACCCGAGCGGCTTCATCCGCTTGACCAGGGCCAGCCGGCCGATGTCGGTCTCGCTGTAGAGGCGGAAGCCGCCGGGCGTGCGCTCGGGCACCACCAGGCCGACCTCCTCGTAGTGGCGGATCGTGCGCAGGGACAGCCCGAGCCGCTCGGCGACCTCGCCGATCTGCACCAGCCCGTCCGGCATCCGCCCTCCGCCCCTTGCCAGAATCTCCTGTTACGTAAGCTTAACCCGCCGCCGGAGTAGTGACCTCGGCCGCACTCTCGGCATACCGAGAGATTGCCGCCCGCACGCGATCATCGTCGTGTGTTGGACAGACGGTCGTTCCTCGCCCTGGGGCTGTCGCCGGTCCTGCCGCCGTACCGGGCCCCCGCCGACCCGTTCACGCTGGGCGTGGCCAGCGGGGACCCGGCCCCCGACGGGTTCGTGCTGTGGACGCGCCTGGCGCCGCAGCCGCTGGCCGAGGACGGGCTCGGCGGCATGCCGGCCACGCCGGTCGACGTCCGCTGGGAGGTGGCCGCCGATCCGCGGTGCGCCAAGGTGATCCGGCGCGGCGTCCAGCGTGCCGTCCCCGAATGGGCGCACAGCGTGCACGTGGAGGTGACCGGGCTGCGGCCCGGGCGGCCGTACTGGTACCGGTTCAAGGCGGGGCAGCACCTGTCGCCCATCGGCCGCGCCCGCACCGCGCCCGCGCCCGGCACGCTGCCCGGGGCGCTGCGCCTGGCCGTCGCCTCGTGCGCCAACTACCAGCACGGCCACTTCACCGCGTACGCCCGCATGGCCGCCGAGAGCCCGGACCTGATCCTGCACCTGGGCGACTACCTGTATGAGAATGAGGCCGAGCCCGGCGCGTACGTGCGTGACCACGAGGGGCCGGAGCCGACCACGCTGGCGGGCTACCGGCGGCGGCACGCGCTCTACAAGACCGACCCCGACCTGCGGGCCGCCCACGCCGCCTCGCCCTGGGTGGCGATCATGGACGACCACGAGGTGGACAACAACTGGACGAACCTGATCCCGCCCGAGCGCCGCGCCGCCGCGTTCCGCGCCTACTACGAGCACCTGCCGCTGCGCGCGAGCGCCCGGCCCGGCGGGCCCGCGATGCAGCTCTACCGGCGGCTGCGCTGGGGGCGGCTGGCCACCTTCCACCTGCTGGACACCCGCCAGCACCGCGACCCGCACCCGTGCGGCCACGGCTTCACCGCCTGCGCCACGCCGCTGCCGCCCGGCCACACGCTGATCGGGCTGGACCAGGAGAACTGGCTGCTGGACGGCTTCCGTACCTCCAGAGCCCGCTGGGACCTGGTCGCCCAGCAGGTGTTCTTCGGCCGCCGCGACCGCGACCCCGGCCCCGGCGAGGTGCTGCGGCGCGACGCCTGGGACGGCTACACCGCCTCGCGCACCCGCGTCACCGGCGGCTGGGTGAGCGCCGGGGTCCGCAACGCGGTCGTGCTCACCGGCGACGTGCACGCGCACTGGGCCGGCAACCTGGTGCTCGACTACGACGACCCCGGGGCCGAGCCGGTCGGCGTGGAGTTCGCGGTTACGTCGGTGTCCAGCGGCGGCGACGGCCGCGACCCGGAACCGGGCGGCGACCCGCTGCTCGACGGCAACCCGCACCTGCGCTTCCACCGGCGCCGGCGCGGCTACCTCGCGGTGCGGATCACACCCGCCGAGCTCACCGCCGACTTCAAGATCCTGCCGTACGTGAGCGCGCCGGGGGCCGAGGCGGTGACGGCCGCCGCGTTCACCGTGCGCGACGGCCTTCCGGGGCTGGCTGACCCCGGTGCCGCCGGATCGTCGAGATGATCAGGAGCAGCAGCGCGCTCTGGGCCAGCATGCCCGGGGCGAGCGGCGGGGCGTTCCCGACGGACTTGGTGAACGCGTACCACCACTGGGTGAGCGGCGAGAGCGAGCCCCAGGCGGGGTCGAACGCGCCCATGCCGCGGTTGACGGAGACGTGCGTGAAGACGCCGTAGAGCGAGGCGAGCAGCACGACCGCCGCCAGCACGCGCACCACGGTCAGCACGCGCGGCGAGTCGCGCCCGGCCAGCAGCGCCAGCGCGGTCCCGAGCAGCAGCAGCGCCGCCCACGGGATGAGCTGGACCGGGCTGCCCCAGTGCCGTTCGGCGGCGAGCTCGAAGGCGGCGCCGCCGATGCCGATCGCGACCAGGCCGAGCAGGGCGAGGCGGAGCGCTCCCGGGCCGGTCCTGGCGGGCGGTGCGGCGGTCTTCGCGGAGTCCAGGGTCTGGTGCGAGGGGTCGGTCACGGGACAAGACTCCCCGCTGAGCCTCAGAAGACGCTCAGCGAAAGGTGAAGATTTGGTGAGAATTCAACTAGTTGGGCCCGGCCCCCCTCGGACCGGGCCCGCCGCCGCTAGTAGCGGATCTCCCGCAGATAGCGGTATCCGACCTCGGCCGTCTGCCGGGGCGTGACGTCCGGGGTGTCGTTCTCGACGATGTACTCCTTCACCCGGTGCGCGTCGAGGATGCGCCGGAAGTCGATCGTCCCGGTGCCCAGGTCGGCCATGTCGCCGTCCAGGTGCCGGTCCTTGACGTGGAACTGGAGCACCCGCTGCGGCGCCCGCCTGATCACGTCGAGCGTGAACCGCACCGGGTCGGCGACGCCGCGCCCGACACCGCCGGTGACCGCCCAGTAGAGGTCGAGCTCCAGGTGGACCAGCCGGGGGTCGAGCTCGGCGGTGAGCACGTCCCACGGCGTCCGCCCGCCGCCCAGGTCCGTGGTGAACTCGTGGGCGTGGTTGTGGTAGCCGTACCGGATGCCCGCCGACCGGGCGACCTCGGCCTCCACGTTCATCCGCTCGGCCCACGCCTTCCACTGGTCCTCGCTGGACGAGCTCAGGTACGGCACGACCAGGTACGACTGGCCGAGCGTCACCGCGTTCTCGATCTTGGTGTGCAGCGCGGCGTCGTCGGCGCTGATGCCGTCGTGGCTGGACGTGGAGCGGATGCCCAGCCCGTCGAGGAACTGACGCAACTGCGCGGCCGTCCGGCCGAAGTAGCCCAGCGCCAGCTCCACCTTCGGATAACCGATCTCCGCCAGGTAGGCCAGCGTCGCGTCGTAGTCACGCGACAGGTCGTCGCGGACCGTCCAGAGCTGGATGCTGATCAGCCCCGGCGGGACGCGATGCCCCCGGGAGCCCGCCGACGCGGCGGCCGGGCCTGCCGCGAAGGCCGCAGCCCCCGCGCCGAGGCCCGCGGCGAGCAGCGCGCGCCTGCTCGGGCCGTAGCCGTAACACATGGGATCTCCTAACTGGTCGGCTGGAGGACGACCTGGTGGCTGCCGGTCAGCGGCGGCAGCCCGCCGGTGCCGGGGTCGGTGTAACTGGCGACGAAGACGCCGGTGAGCTCGTCGGTCTCCGGGTCGTGCCCGCCCGGCTCCGTCGTCTGGATGGAGCCCGTGCAGCCCCGGGCCGTGGTCTGCGGATGGCCGTGGTCGTCGTGGCCGAGGATGTAGTTCACGGTCACGTTCGCGCAGTCGACCGGCTGGTCGTCCGTCACCCGCACCTCGAACTCGACCACGTCGCCGAACGAGAACGAGTCCCCCGCCGCCGGGCGCACCAGCTCGACGACCGGAGCGGCGTTGCCGATCACGATCCGCACCGACGTGGCCGCCGACATCCCGCCGCCGTCGCTGACCCTCAGCGTCGCGTTGTAGAGGCCGTTCTCGGTGAAGGTGTACGTCGCCTCGGGCCGCCGGGAGTCGACCCGGCCGTCGGCGTCGAAGTCCCACGCGTAACGCAGCCGGTCGCCGTCCGGGTCCGTGGTGCCCTCGCTGGTGAACGTGACCGTGAGCGGCGCGTGCCCGTCGGTCGCCGACGCCTTCGCGACCGGGATCGGCGAGTGGTTGCCCCGGTGGCCGATGTAGTCGAAACGCGACAGCTGGGCGTCCGGGTTCTCCCGGAAGTAGCCGTCGCCGTACTCCAGCACGTAGAGCGCGCCGTCAGGGCCGAACTCCAGGTCCATCGGGTTGTCGAACACCAGCGACGGCAGCACGTCCTCGATCCGCCCGTCGCCGTGGAACGCCTTGACGTAGTCGCGGGTCCACTCGTAGAAGAGCGGGACGCCGTCGTAGTACTCGGGCCACGCCACCGGCGCGCGGCCCTGCGTGTCACGCGGGTCGAAGTCGTACGCCGGTCCCGCCATCGGGCCGATGCCGCCGGTGCCCAGCTCCGGGAACTCCCGCGACGCGCCGTAGGAGTACCACACCTGCGGCTGGACCACCGGCGGCAGCGCCCGTGCCCCCGTGTTGTGCGGCGAGTCGTTCACCGGCGCCGCGCAGTCGAACGCCGCCCCGGACGTGCCCGTCCCGAAGTCGAAGTCCACGTACGGCAGCCGCGCCGTCGCGCAGTAGGGCCAGCCGTAGTTGCCCGGCTCGCGGATGATCGCCCACTTGCCGGTCCCCGACGGGCCGCGCGCCGGGTCGGCCTCCCTCGCGTCCGGCGAGTAGTCGGCCACGTACAGGTCCCCGCTGTCCCGGTCCAGCTCGATGCGGAACGGGTTGCGCAGGCCCATCGCGTAGATCTCCGGCCTGGTGCCCGGCGTCCCCGGCGCGAACAGGTTCCCCTCCGGGATCGCGTACGAGCCGTCCTCCCCGACCTTGATCCGCAGCACCTTGCCGCGCAGGTCGTTCGTGTTGCCGGAGCTGCGCTGGGCGTCGAACGCCGGATTGCGGTCGGCCCGCTCGTCGATCGGGGTGAAGCCGTCGGAGAAGAACGGGTTCGTGTCGTCGCCGGTCGACAGGTACAGGTTGCCGTCGGCGTCGAAGACGATGTCGCCGCCGACATGGCAGCAGATGCCCCGATCCACCGGCACGTCCAGGATCTTCTGCTCGGTGGACAGGTCGATGCTGGCGCGGCCGAACCGGAACCTCGACAGCCGGATCAGCCCCTCGAACGGCGCGAAGTCCGCCGGCGTCCCGGTGAACGGGGCGTCGCCCTCGTTCACGTCCGGCGTCGCCGGGTCGTCCACCGGCGTGTCGAGCGGCGGCGAGTAGTACAGGTAGACCCAGTCGTCCTTCTTCGAGCCCTTGCCGAAGCCGGGGCTCAGCGCGATGCTCTGCAGCCCCTCCTCGTCGTGCTGGTAGACGTCCAGCCGGGCGGCGAGCGTGTTCAGCCCGGTCTTCGGGTCGTGCAGCCAGACCTCGCCGGTCCGGGTGGTGTGCAGGACCCTGGAGTCCGGTAAGACCGCCAGGTCGACGGGCTCGCCGGGGCTGTCGTTGAGCGTCACCTTCTGGAACTGGTCATCGGGCGGCGCCTGGGCGCTTCCTGCGGCCTGAGTGCTTCCTACGGCCTGAGTGCTTCCTACGGCCTGGGCGACGGTGGCCGGCATGAGGATCGCCGCAGCAGACACGGCCGCGATCGCGGTTCTCACTCTCATGCCTCTCCCTTCGGTCGACGTGGAGGGATAAGAGGGAGCAAATATCGTGAATGTAACCGCGTTATGCCGATCCGGGAGGGCCTAATTACCGGCAAACGCGCTACTTTCGCGGCCCATCGGACAAAGTGCAGCGCCGATTTGCCCCCATCCGGCGCGCAGGATGAGATGACCCGGTGATTTTCCGCATCCTCGGTCCCGTCACGATCGAGCCGGGCGACGCCGCCCGCCAGGCCGGGGCGATCAAACAGCGCACGGTGCTGGCCGCGCTCGTCGCCGACGCCGGACGGCTCGTCACCGTGGAAACCCTCATCGACCGGGTGTGGGGCGAGGCGCCGCCGACCTCCGTCCGCAGCTCTCTCTACGCGTACGTGACCCGCCTGCGCGCCCTGCTCGCCGGCATCGAGGACGTCTCACTCGTCCGCAGCCCCGGCGGCTACACGCTGCACGTCCCGCCCGGCCAGATCGACGCCGGCCACGCCCGCGCCCTCGCCGAACGGGCCGCCCGCGCCGGCGACGAGGAACGGGCCGAACTCCTCGGCGAGGCCCTGAGTCTGTGGCGCGGCGTCGCCCTGACCGGCATCACCGGCGAATGGGCCGAACGCTACCGCCAGAACCTCGAACAGCAGCGGATCGCGATCGCCGCCGACTGGGCCGAGAGCGCGCTGCGCCTGGGCAGGAGCGGCGAGGTCATCGCCACGCTGACGCCGCTCCTCGTCGAGCACCCGCTCGCCGAACGCCTGATCGGCCAGCACCTGCGCGCCCTCCACCACAGCGGCCGGCACGCCGAAGCCCTCGCCGCCTACGCCGCCGCGAGCGAGCGCATCCGCGACAAGCTCGGCGTCGACCCCAGCCCCTGGCTGCGCGAGGTGCACGCCGGCCTGCTCCGCCAGGACACCGCGCCCCGAGGCGGCCCGCCGCCCGGCCGCCTCTCCCAGCTCCCGCCCGACATCACCGACTTCACCGGCGCCTCCGCCGGGCTCGCCCGCGTCCTGGCCGCCGCCGAAGGTGCCCAGCGGCCCGGCACCGCGCTGCCGATCGTCTTCATCTCCGGGCGCAGCGGCGTCGGCAAGTCCACGCTCGCCGTCCGCGCCGCCCATCTGCTGCAGGAACGCTATCCCGACGGCCAGCTCCACATCGCCCTGCGCGGCGCCCAGGCCAGGCCCGTCACCCCCGCCGAAGCGCTCGACCGGCTGCTGCGCCTGCTCCGCGTCGAAGGCCACGACGAGAGCCTGCCCCTCGACGACAAGATCGAGCTCTACCGGCTGGCGCTCGCCTCCCGGCGCGTCCTCGTCGTCCTCGACGACGCCGCCGACACCGCGCAGATCCGTCCCCTCCTGCCCGGCAGCGCCACCTGCGCCGTGCTCGTGACCAGCCGCCGCCGCCCCGACGGGCTGCCCGGCGCCACCGTCGTCGAACTCGCCGAGATGACCGAACCCGAATCGCTCGACCTGCTCCGCGCCATCGTCGGCCCCGAACGCGTCGCCGCCGAACCCGACGCCGCCCGCACCCTCGTCGCCCAGTGCGACCGGCTCCCCCTCGCCATCCGCGTCGTCGGCGCCCGGCTGCAACGCAAACCGCACTGGTCGCTGGCCCGCCTCGTGCACCGGCTGGACGACGAACGCCGCCGCCTCGACGAGCTGTCCATCGGTGACCTCGGCGTACGCGCCGGCATCAGCGCGAGCTGCGCCGAGGTCGGCGCCCCCGCCCTGCGCGCCTTCTGCCTCCTCGGCTACTTCGACCCGCCCGACTTCGACCTCCTCATCGCCGCCTCCTTACTCGACCTCGGCCCGGAGGCGACCGAGGAGATCGTCGAAGAGCTCATCGACGCGCGCCTCGTCGAGCCCCTGCCCACCGGCGACGGCCGCACCCGCTACCGGATGCACGACCTCGTCCGCCTGTACGCCAAGGAACGGGCCGCCGCCACCATGCCCGAACCCGACCTGCACGCCGCCGTCACCCGGGCCCTGGAGAAGATGCTCGCCCTCTGCGAAGGGCTCACCCAGCAGCTCCCCATCGCGCTGCCCCGCCTCGGCCACACCGCGCCCGCCCCTCCCTGCGACGACGCCGCCCACTGGTTCCCCACCGCCGAATCGGCGCTCATCGTCGCCGTCGAACGCGCCGCCGAACTCGGCCTCGACACCCTCGCCTGCGCCCTCGCCGACACGCTCATCTTCACCTCCTTCGGCGGCTCCAACCGCTTCGCCGGCTGGAGCCGCACCCACACCGCCGCCCTCGCCGCCGCCCGCGCCAAAGGCAACCGCCGGGCCGAAGCCGTCGTCGAATGCGGCCTCGGCCAGCTCGCCTACAACGGCGACGACTTCGACGAGGCCGAACGCCACTTCCGCGCCGCACTCCGACTCTTCCGCGCCGAAGCCGACGAACGCGGCATCGCCGTCGCGCTCAACGGCCTCGGCACCGTCCACCGCGAGGTCGGCGAACACCACACCGCCCTCCCCCTCATGCAGCAGGCACTCGCCGCCCTCACCGCGCTCGGCGACGAGGAGGGCCTCGCCCACGCCCTCTACGGCATCGGCTTCTCCAACCGCGAACTCGGCCACGACTCCCAGGCCGTCACCAGCCTCCGCGACGCCCTCACCCGCTACCGCGCCCTCGGCCACCGCCGCGGCGAAGCCCTCGCCCTGCGCGGCATCGGCCTCGTCCACCGGGCCCGCGGCGAACTCGACGACGCCGAACGCCTCTGCTCCCAGGCCCACCGGATCATCCTCGACACCGGCGACGAAGTCCTCACCAACTACACCTCCCAGGCGCTGGCCAAGGTCTGGATCCGCCAGAACCGCCTCGCCGAGGCCGAACCGCCGCTCCGCGCCGTCGTCGCCTCCACCGCCCGCTTCCACGACCGCGTCGGCACCGGCCTCGGCCTGCGCACCCTCGGCGAACTCAACCTCGCCGCCCGCCGGCCCCACGAAGCCCTCTCCTGGCTCGGCCGCGCCCTCGAAACCTGGGACGAACTACGCCACCTGCTCTGGCGGGGCCGCACCCTGCGCGACGTCGGCGCCGCCCACGCCCTGCTCGGCGACCACACCCGCGCCGAACGCGCCTGGCGCGAAGCCGCCGACCTCTTCGCCCGCTTCCCCACCCGCGACGCCGCCGAACTCCCCACCTGGCGCACCCACTGGCTCAACCCCCCACCTCACAAGCCGTAGCCCCTGCGCTCCCTTGCCTCACCCTCTCCTCGCCATCCCGCCCGCTACGGCCAGCCCACCCACCGCTGGACCTGGACAGCCCTCTCACGGGACCAGCCCGCTCCTCGCTGGACCCTGCTCCTCGCTGGACCCTGCCGCTCGCTGGACCAGCCACTCGCTCGGCCAACCCTCTCTTGACCAGCCCCTCACGGGACCTCCTTACGGGACCCCACTCCCCTCACGGAACCCCGACCCCCCTCACGGACGTGACCCTCCTCACGGGAGCCGGCCTCACACCCGGGACCCAACCCCCCTCACGGGGATCAGCCCTTCCACGCTGGACCAGCCACTCCCACTGGACCAGCCCTCCTCACTCGGTCGCCCTCACCGGACCAGCCCCACCCCCACCTCCCCCGGAAATTCGGGTCGTCGGCGAACATGAGGGAGTGACACCGGAGCCCAGGACAGCAGCAAGTGCACCCCGTATGACCGGACAGGCCACTCCCGCCACCCCTGTCCCACCCCGCGGTCAGGAGGCCGTGACGATGCACGTACACCCTGAGGAGCAGGCGTGAAGGTCCTGGTCGTCGATGACGAACCGCAGATCCTGCGGGCCCTGCGCATCAACCTGCACGCCCGCGACTACGAGGTGGCCACCGCCCCGGACGGCGCCACGGCGTTGCGCCGGGCCGCCGACTGGCACCCCGACCTGGTGCTGCTTGACCTGGGCCTGCCCGACATCGACGGCGTGGACGTCATCCACGGCCTGCGCGGCTGGACGAGCCTGCCGATCCTGGTGCTGTCGGGCCGCGCCGACAACCTGGACAAGATCGAAGCCCTGGACGCCGGGGCCGACGACTACGTGACCAAGCCGTTCGACCTGGAGGAGCTGTTCGCCCGCATCCGCGCGGTGACCCGCCGCACCGGCGCCCACGGGACGGAACCGGCCCAGGTGCGGATCGGCGACCACGTGGTGGACCTCGCAGGCAAGACCATCACCGGCGGCGTACGGCTGACCCCGACCGAATGGCACGTGCTGGAACTGCTGGCCCGTAACCCCGGCAAGCTTGTCAGCCAGCGGCAACTGCTCACCGAGGTCTGGGGCAGCAGCGCCGTCAAGGAATCGCACTACCTGCGCCAGTACATGGCCCAACTGCGCAAGAAGCTGGAACGCGACCCCGCCCACCCCGTACACCTAATCACCGAACCCGGCATGGGCTACCGCCTCAACCTCGACTAACCCCACCCCAACACCCCGCCCCCCCACCCG
>NZ_JAHKRO010000016.1 GCF_019396325.1 Nonomuraea ceibae | reverse complement strand
ACCCCCCGGAGCCCCCCACCGCCCCCCGGCCACGCTCACCCGACCACGCGACACCACCCCGGCGGCCGACTCCCCAACGGAGACGCTGCCGCGTGCCGCTGTCCCGGAGGGGGCGGGCGCTGGGGCGCTGCGGCGTGGCGCGGCTGTGGGTGGGCGTCGCTCGCAGGCGACCCAGGAGGCGCTGCCCGGCAGGCCGCGTGCCGCCGTCCTGGAGGGGGCGGGCTCACCTGGGGTGCTGTCGGCTGGGCGGCGGGTGGTGGTGGGTGGGGTGGGGGTGGATGCCGTCACCGAGGCCGAGGTGGTGGATTGGGTGAGCGGGGAGGTGGAGGCGGGGCGCGGGGGGCAGATCGTGACGCCCAACGTGGACATCTGCCGGGCCGTGGCGCGGGATGCCGGGTTGCGGGAGCTGGTGCGGCGGGCCGAGGTGGTGGTGGCCGACGGGATGCCGCTGGTGTGGGCGTCGCGGATCTCGGGGACGCCGCTGCCGGAGCGGGTCACGGGCGCGGACCTGATCTGGTCGCTGAGCGCGCGGGCGGCGCGGCGCGGCTGGCCGGTCTACCTGCTCGGCGGGCCGCCCGGGGCCGCCGAGGGCGCGGCGGGGGAGCTGGCGCTCCGCTGTCCGGGGCTTGACGTCCGGGGCGCGGTGTCGCCGCCGTACGGGTTCGACGCACGCCCGGCGGAGCGCGAGCGGGTGATGGGCGACGTGGTGCGGGCGCGGCCCCGGCTGGTGTTCGTGGGGCTGGGCTTCCCCCGGCAGGAGCTGCTGATCGGCGACCTGCGCCAGGAGCTGCCCGGCGCCTGGTTCCTGGGCTGCGGGGCGGCGATCGCGTTCGCGGCCGGGACGGTGCCGCGCGCTCCGGGGTGGATGCGGCGCGCCGGGCTGGAGTGGGCGTTCCGGCTGGGGTCGGAGCCGGGCCGGTTGGCCAGGCGCTACCTGGTGGACGATCTGCCGTTCGCGGTGCGGCTGCTGCTGGAGGCCAGGCGCGGGGTCATGCGGCGGTGAGGGCGCGGACGCGGGCGATCTCCGCCGGGGTGAGGCCGCGGGCGGCGGTGCGCAGGGCCTGGCGGGAGTCCATCGGCCGGTAGGCGGTGCGGGAGAGCCCTGTCCAGGCGAAGCTCCGGGCGGGCCCGGCGGGGGCGGTGCAGGCGTGGGTGATGCGGCGTTCGGCGGCGGGGGTCCAGGTGAGCCCGGCGTGGTCGTACAGGGTGCGGAAGCCGGGCAGGGGGTCGGCGGCGAGGTCGTCGTACGAGGTCACGTGGATGCCGGGGAGGCGGGAGAGGATCGTGCGCGTCACCCGCCACAGCGTGGCGGCCTTGGCGAGCCGGTCCTGGGAGCCGATCAGGGGGCGCAGCAGCTCGACCTCGGGGTGGTCGCGGACGAGGAGGGGCTGTTCGAGCAGTTCGTGGAAGTAGACGGTCCAGCCGAGCCGCTGCCAGCTTGCCACGAAGGCGACGGGGTCGCGGACGAGCGCGATGACGCGGCAGCCGAGCCGGGTGGCGAACCAGCCGGCCGACAGCACCGCGAACGGGTCGTCGAGCAGCGCCCGCCGCCCGGTCAGGCGCCCGAGCCCGAACGCGGCGCCGTAGCGGATCATGCGGGCCAGGTCGTACGGGGTGCGGTTGGCCCGTAGCTGGGCCGCCCAGCGGTAGCGCAGGGCGACGGTGTCGCGGAAGGCGGGCAGCCAGGCGCCGGCGTTGTCGTCGCAGATGTACTGGAACCGGTGGGTCACGTGGGCGCGCAGCACGCCGGGGGAGCGGCCGGGCGGGTGTTGCGGGTTGAGCGGTTCGTTGACGTAGACGAGTTCGCCGCCGGCGGCCAGCATCTTGCCGGTCCAGCTCGTACCGCTTCTGGGCAGCCCGGTGACGAGCACGGGCGGGTTCACGCGGCGGCCCAGGCGCGGAGGCGGAGGGCGCCGAGGCTGTGGCGGCCGAAGGGGCGCAGCCC
This sequence comes from Nonomuraea ceibae, assembly GCF_019396325.1. Lineage (GTDB taxonomy): Bacteria > Actinomycetota > Actinomycetes > Streptosporangiales > Streptosporangiaceae > Nonomuraea > Nonomuraea ceibae. Next base: position 111,494 of record NZ_JAHKRO010000016.1, on the reverse strand, counting down.
GTAGCGGCGGTGGAGCTGCCAGAGCGGCAGGGCGTTCTTGACGAGCAGCCCGCCGGCCCAGCCGAGCGCGGCGCCGAGCGCGCCGTGGGCGGGGATGAGCGCGAGGTCGAGCAGCACGGTGACGCCGAGCGCGGCGAGCAGGTTGAGCAGGCTGCCGGTGGTGTGCCCGGCGGCGGTGAGGACGACGTCGACCATGCCGCACGCGGTGGCCGCCATCATGGCGGCGGCGAGCACCAGGGCGACGGGCGCGGCGGCGTCGTAGCCGGCGCCGAACAGGTCGAGCAGCCAGGGCGCGAGCGCGGCGTAGCCGAGCCAGACGGGCCAGGTGAGCAGCACCAGCCACATGGTGGTGACCTGGTAGAGCTCGCGGGCGCGGGCGAGGTCGCCGTCGGCGAGCGCGCTCACCAGGCGGGGTTGCGCGGCGCGGGAGAGCCCCTGGTTGGCGAGCTGCCCGACGACCTTGAACCGGGTGGCGGCGGTGTAGACGGCGGCCTGGACGGGCCCGCCGAGCGCTGCGACGAGCACGATGTCGAGCCGCTGGAACACGGCCTGGACGGCGCCTGCCGCCGACCGGGGCGCGGTGTGACGCCACAGGTCGCGCCCGGTGCCGGGCAGGTAGGGCGTGCGGGGCGCCCGTCCGCGCAGCGCCAGCCCGGCCAGCACGGCCACGATCAGGTACGGGGCGGCCCAGGCGAGGGGCAGCGCGGAGGCGTGGGCGAGGGCGGCGGCGACGAGGGCGAGCTGGCCGACGGGCAGCACGATCCCGTCGAGCAGCACGGTGGGCCGCATCGCCCCGAACCCGCGGGTGGCCGCGAGCAGCACGTCGGCCACGGCGATCGCGGGCAGCGCCCAGGCCAGCGGCCCGAGCTGCGGGTGGAGGGCGATCCCGGCCGCGGTGGCGACCACGGCGACGGGCACCACCGCTGCCCTGACATATCCGGAAACGCCGAGATAGCCGTACGTCCCGGCCCGCGCGATGAAGTACACCAGCCCGTTCCCCGCGTCCAGCTTGGCCACCCCGGCGGCCAGCAACGCCAGCGCGGTCACCGCGAAGAACTCGCCCGCCTGGGCGGCAGGCAGCCCCCTGGTCACCACGACCACGAGCGCGAACTGCGCCAGCGCCCCCACCGCGGCTCCGGCCAGCCCCGCCGCGCCGCTGCGGGCCAGACCCGTCACCGCCACGACGGCGCACCCCCCAGCCAGCGCACCAGCCGCGCGTCGTCCGCCTCGAACCGCTCGCGCAGCGCCCGCCGCAGCGACGCGGGCAGCGGCCTCGGCAGCGCCCGCCCGTTGTGCCGTTCGAACGCCGGGTAGCCGAGCCGGGGCACGCCCAGGAAGTCCAGCACCCGGTCGTAGACCGGCTCGGGCTCGGCGAAGAACCGGTGGCTGTCGAGCACCAGGATGCGCTCCCGCCCGAACAGCGGCTCCAGCCGGTCGAGCTGCGCGGCGTAGCGGCCCCGCGCCACGTAGGCGTGGTGCCGGTGTGAATGGTGCACCGAGTACGGCCGTGCCCGCAGGCTCTCCTCGGCCCCGGCCAGCCGCCGCTCCTCCAGTTCGAGCGCGTACTCGAAGCTGGACTCGGTCTCGTACCCGCGGGCGAGCTCGTGGGCGTGTGCCGAGCACGCCCGCTCGACGGGGTCGCGCACGAGCACGATCAGCTTGACCCCCGGCAGGTCGGCGGCGATGCGCTCGCCGGCCAGCGGGTGGAACAGGTAGTAGGGCGACGACTCGAACGCCTGCGCCGGGGCCCCGTGGCGGCGAGCCAACAGTGCCGCCCCCACGCGCAGCGGGAAGTGCCCCCGGTACCACGGCAGCCCACGCCGGTAGCCGGTGTCGAAGTAGTGGACGCCCTTGTGCAGCACCGGTTTGAGCAGCAGCGGGTGCTGTGCCAGCGCCCGGTAGAGCGAGGTGGTGCCGCACCGCTGCGCCCCGATGATGAGGAACGACGGCAGCACGCGCGCCCCCGAGGTGAACCGCCCGGCCCCGCGCGAAACCGACAGCACGGGCCGCTTCATCGGCTTCACAGGATCGGCTCCTCGTGGTCGACGAGCGGGGACAGCCAGCGTTGCGGCGGCCCCAGCGGCTCGTGCCCGTCGGTGGCGTGCCGGTCGGCCAGCGCGACGAGGTAGAGCAGCGCCGTCCGCCTGGCCTGGGCCGCCGAGAGCCCGTAGGGCGCCAGCACCCGCAACGCCTGGGCGAGGCAGGCGCGCGCGGCGGTGGGCGGGTCCATGCGCCGCAGCGCCCGCTGGAAGAAGTGGTGCATCGCGTCGAACCCGTGCGGCACCCCGGTCGCGTAGCGCTCCCAGTCCCACACGAGCAGCCGCCCGTCGGCGGCGGGTGCGATGTTCCACGGCGCCAGGTCGCCGTGCCACGCGCCGTCGCCGGTGGCGGCGATCTCCTTGACGGCGCGGACGAGCAGCGGCTCGGGCACCCGGCCGCGCCGCGCGGGCAGCGGCGACAGCGCGAGCACGCCGAGCCCGCGCCAGGTGCCGTGGTAGAGCACGCTGGGCGCGACGACGCTCTTGAGCGGCCGGTCGGCAAGCCGGGACAGCACGGCGGCCTCGTTGGCGACCAGCGCGCGCGCCCGCTCGCTGTCGCCGATCTTCACGTACGCCAGCCGCGCCCTCGCCGAGTATGCCTCCAGGACCGGTTTGCGGTTGGCCCGGCGGGCGGGCCGCACGTGCACGACGAGCTCGACCGGCGTGCCGAACACCTCGCCGAGGTGGTCGCCGATCGATCCCTCGGCGGGCAGCATCACCCTCGGCCCCGGATGCCACCAGCGGCGCGGAGCCAGTCGCCGGGGCAGGTAGGGGTGGGGCAGCACCGTGTAGGGGCGCGGTGACCCGGTGCCGGGAAAGAGCAGGTCGAGCGTGTCGCCGAGATAGCGCAGCCGGATCCTATGGTCGTGCATGCGTGTTCCTCCACAGGAGGGCGAAGGAGATGAAGTAGAGGCTCAGCGGCGTGACCAGCCCGTCGTAGACGAACATGTAGAGCAGCACCAGGCACATCACGAGCACCCCGGCCAGCCCGACCGGCGTCCGGTCGGGCCAGTGGCGGCGGATCGCCCCGGCGAAGAACGCCACGTAGAGCACGGCCCCGGTGAACCCCTGGGTGATCATCAGCAGCCAGAGCTGCCCGTCGGCGCCCAGCGGCGGATGGCCGCAGCCCGCGCACCAGCCGGTCTTGCCGGTGGTGATCGTGCGATGGCTGCCGAGCGCGTTGCGCGTGTTGCCGTAGCCGGCGACGGGGGAGTGGGTGGCGGCCTCGATCGTGGCCGACACGGTGAACGCCCGGATGTCGTTGGAGTGCGGTTTGTCCAGGCGTTGCATGACGAGCCCGGCCAGCGGGCTGAGCGCGAACACCAGCGCCGCCGCCACCGCCCCGGCGCACAGCATGAGCCTGGTCCGGCCGCCCACCCGGACGATCAGGTACGCGACGGCCAGCCCGAGCCCGATCCACAGGCCGCGGTTGAGCGAGTAGACGATCGGCACGGCGGCCAGCGCGACCAGCGCCACGGCGACCACCCGGCGGCGGCGCGACCCGTACACCCACCAGCCGACCACGAACCAGACCAGCAGCACCGACACGTTGCTGCCCCACGCGTTGGCCCATTCGTAGGGGGCCTCCGGGCGCGGCATGGAGTAGCCGAGCACCTTCTGCGTCTGGGAGGCGGTCGGGTGGATGAGGTTCTGCACGAACGGGTTGCCCGCCAGCCAGTCGGGCAGCAGCATCTCCACCGGCGAGGTGAAGGAGAATCCGGGCGCGAGCAGCCCGAGCAGCCCGCCCGCCACGGTCGTCACGAACAGCACGCCGAGCATCCGCACCAGCCGGAGCTGCGGCAGCTCCCGCTCGGTGAGGTTGCCCAGGTAGAGCACCATGATCATGAGCGACAGGTAGAGCGCCAGCCGCATCCCGTAGCCGGCCAGCCGGCCCGCGCCGAGCTCGCCGTAGGTGCCGGGCGGCATCTCGCCCAGCATCAGCGCGCTGATCAGGTAGCCGCCGATGAGCAGCGCCCACAGCCCGAACCCGCGCGGCACCCGCACCGGCCGCCGCCGGAACAGGATGACGGCCATGGGCACGGCCAGCACGACCACCGACAGCCCGCCGAAGCCGAGCGCCCACCAGACCGGATAGCCGAGCAGCAGCGCGCCGATGGGCCAGGCGGGCCCTTTCACGTCGGCTTGCCCAGCGAGCCCACCGGGCGGTTCACGGGCTTGTGCGCGGGGGTATGCACAGGCGTGCTCATCGGCGTCGTCAGGGCGCCGCTCTCGGCGAGCTCGCCGCTCGCGACCAGCTTGCCGAGCGTGTTGGGCCGGCGCGGCTCGGGCACGGGCGCGGGCGTCAGGTCCGTCGTCGTCACCACGCCGATGACGGGCACGCGGTGCCGGCCGACCTGTCGTACGGCGGCCGCGACCTGCTCGGCGGTGGCCTCGCCCAGCCCGACGAGCAGCACCGCCGCGTCGGCCCGGCCGAGGTCGCCCACCTCGGCGCCGTTGAGCACCGACAGCGGGGCGCTGGCGGCCAGCGGCGCGATCACGGACGCGGTGCCGAGCTCGGCGGGCACGGCCTTGACCAGCAGCCACTTGCCGGGGCAGGCGGAGACGACGGAGGTGGCGAGCTCGGCCGGGCGTGCCAGGTCGGCCAGGACGGGCAGCCCGGTCAGCCGTTCGACGTCGGCGGCGGTGCGCAGCCGGGTGTCGAGCCGGTCGCGCAGGCTCGCCGCGCCGGCCCCGGCCAGCAGCCCGGCGACGAGCCCGGAGGCCAGGTGGAGCGGCAGGCTGGGCGAGCTGGGCGCGGACGGCGGCTCGGCCGGGCTGATGACCGAGCCGGGCGTCACCGGGACCGTCTTGAGCGCGTCGTACTTGAGCGTGAGGCTGCTGGCCTGCCGGTTGAGCACGCCCTGCCGGTGGAGCGCGAGCGTGTGCTCGGCGGTGCCGCGGCGCAGCCCGCCGAGCTGCGTGACGGCCTTGGCGAGCGCGGCGTTGACCTGCTTGAGCTTGGCCAGGATGAGCTTCTGCTGGGAGGTGATGGCGGCCTGCGCGCCGTCGGCCCGGTGGGCCAGGTAGGCGTCGGCGTAGGCGCGCGACTGGGTGGCGGCGGCGACGGGGTCGGGCGCGGTGACGGTCATGAGGAGGACCGCCGAGTTGGGCGGCACCGTGACCTCGACGGGCTCCGGCTCGGCGATGCCGGCGATCTGGGCGGCGGCAGCGGCGACGACGCCGGAGCGGGCGATCTGCGCCTCGGTGTCGAGGTTGAGCTGCTCGCGCTGCCTGGCGGTCACCTGGTTGCCCTGCTCGGGCACGCCCACCGGGGTGACGAGGACCTGGGTGGTGGCGGTGTAGGCGGGCGGGGTGAGCCGCATCAGCGCCAGCCCCATCGTGCCGCCGGCCAGGAAGCAGCCCAGGAACAGCAGCCAGCGCCTGCGGAGCAGCGAAAGGTGCGCCCCCAGCTCGGTGCCGGAGCGGTGGGCCGGGCAGTCCGGCGTCGAGCTCATGGAGGCGCGTCTCCCTGAAGTGCGTAGCGGATTGTCGCGCTTCTGCGACTCTGCGTCACGTGCCGAGGTGTGCGCCCACTATAGGCGGGCCGGATATTACCCAGGTCGATTACCCAAGATTTTCTCCCGTACGGGCGGGAATTCGTCCTTCAATAACCGGCGATAAAGGGATATGTACGGCGGCCGTACCGCCCCTGATCTGCGGTCTCGGCTGACGATCCGGCATGGGCGTGGCATGGTTCAGGGTTGACGGGCGGGGGCTTGAATGAGGGGGGCGGGTCATTTTGCCGCATAATTCGCCACATATCATCGCGTGGGCTCTGGTGCCGGCGCTGGTCGTCGTGCTGTCCGCCTGCTCGGCGGCCGACGAGACGCCGGTCGCGGCCCGGGCGAGCCTGCCGCCGGTGGTGGCGACCCCGCCCGAGTGCGCCGTCACCAGCAGGCTCATCCCGTCCTGCGGCGCCTGGTGGGGGATCGCGCCGGAGATCTTCACCGGCGCGGGCGTGACCCGGGCCCTGGAGAACGCCGAGCACCGCATGGGCGCCAAGGCCGACATCCTGCACGTCTACCACCGGGGCAGGGAGCTGTTCCCGACCGACGAGGAGATCCGGCTCGCCCGCGACCCGGCCAGGCCCCGGCTGCTGCTCGTCAACTGGAAGCCGTCGTTCGGCCACACCTGGGCGGAGATCGCCGACGGGGCCATCGACTCCCGGATCGACCGGCTGGCCCGCTACCTGCGGCGCACGTTCCCCGAGCGATTCTTCCTGACCATCTACCACGAGCCGGAGAACGACGTCGACGCCGCGGCCGGCTCCGGCATGCGGGCCGGCGACTACGCCGAGATGTTCCGCCACGTCGTGCTCCGGCTGCGCGAGCGCGGGGTGAAGAACGCGGTCACCGTGATGACCTACATGGGCGCGCCCAACTGGGCGTCCAAGCCGTGGTTCGAGGAGCTCTACCCGGGTGACGACGTGGTCGACTGGGTGGCCATGGACCCCTACGCCGACGGCCGGGTGCAGGACTTCGGCACGCTGGTCAACAAGACACGCGAGGACTTCGACGAGTGGCCCGGCTTCTACCGGTGGATGCAGTGGCGCTTCCCCGGCAAACCGGTCATGGTCGCGGAGTGGGGCGTGTTCGAGCGGGCCGACGACCCGGCGTTCAAGCGGGCCTTCTACGAGTCGGTGCGCCGGCAGATCCGCCGCTATCCGCAGATCAAGGCGCTGGTCTACTTCGACTCGCCGCACGCCCCGAGGGGCAACACCAGCTTCGACACCGAGCCGACGGCCGACCGGGCGTTCACCGAGCTCGCGAGAGATCCGCACTTCCGCGCGACTCGCGTGCCGCGGCCCTGACCCGCCACCGCCAGCCCGCCACGACGACCGCCGTCGCCGCCACCAGCGCGATCACGGTGACCGTGTTGGGCACGTCGAGCAGCTTGAGCGCCGAGGCCAGCAGCACGATCGCGAGCATCGCCCTGATCAGCCCGCCCGGCGCCCGCGAGGAGATCCGCGCGCCCAGGTAGACGCCGGGGATCGAGCCGACGAGCAGCGAGAGCGTCAGGTCGGCCTGGAAGTCGCCGAACAGCAGGTGGCCGAGCGCCGCCGACACGACCAGCGGCACCGCCTGGACCAGGTCCGTGCCGACGAGCTGGTTGGCCTTGAGCGCCGGGTAGAGCGCGATCAGCGCCACGATGATGAGCGACCCGGAGCCCACGGACGACACTCCGACGACCAGGCCGCCTACCATACCGACCAGTAGGGTCGGTATTGGGCGCACGACGATCTCCCGGGCCTCCGCCGTTCCGCCCCGGTCGCCCAGCCACGCCTTGGCGGCCAGCCCGGCGACCGCGAGCAGCAGGGCGACGCCGAGCGCGTACTTGACCCCGTCGCCCACCGCGAACGCCCGCGCCAGGAACACCCCGCAGAACGCCGTCGGCACCGAGCCCGCGCAGAGCCAGCCGACCAGCTTGAGGTTGACCGTGCCCCGGCGCAGGTGGACGACGCTGCCCACCGGCTTCATCACCGCCGAGGCCACCAGGTCGCTGGAGACCGCGGCCAGCGGCGGGACGTTGAAGAACAGCATCATCATCGGCGTCATCAGCGCGCCGCCGCCCATGCCGGTCAATCCGACGACGATCGCCACCAGGAACGACCCGGCGATGAGCGGGAGGTCGATCATCGCACCCACCCGCCGCCGCGCAGCGTGTCGAGCACCCGCCCGACGGCCGCCTCGACCGACAGGTGCGTGGTGTCGATCGTCAGGTCGGCGTCGTCCGGTTCCTCGTACGGATCGGAGACGCCGGTGAACTCGGGGATGAGGCCGGCCCGCGCCTTGGCGTACAGGCCCTTGCGGTCGCGGCGCTCGCACTCCTCCAGTGGCGTGGCGACGTGCACGAGCAGGAAGTCGGCGCCGACCGACTCGGCCATCTCGCGCACCTCGGCCCGCGTCTCCGCGTAGGGGGCGATGGGGGCGCAGATGGCCAGGCCGCCGTGGCGGGCCGCCTCGGCGGCCACGAACCCGATCCGCCGGATGTTGAGGTCGCGGTCGGCCTTGGAGAACGTCAGCCCCTTCGACAGCAGGTGGCGCACCACGTCGCCGTCGAGGTAGGTGACCGTGCGGGTGCCCAGCTCCAGCAGCGCGTCGCGCAGGCCGCGGGCGATCGTGGACTTGCCCGACCCCGACAGGCCGGTGAAGAACACCACCAGGCCGCGCCGGTGCGGCGGCCCGGGGATGCGCACCGGGTCGGGCCCGGCCAGGTGCTCGCTCGCGCCGTAGGCGAAGGCGACGTGCTCGCGCAGCTCCAGGTCGATCTCGGGCTCGTCGCGCGGCGCCAGCGGCACCGGCACCACCATCGTGCCCTCGGGGAGCTGGTCCCTGGCCCGCAGCGCGGCCCTGACGACGCCCGGCCCGGCCTCGCCGTACGCGAGGGGGAGCAGCAGGATGACGGCGCCGAGCTCCTTGGCGGTGGCGACGATCTCGCCCAGGTCGTCGAGCGGCCCGCGCATCGTGACGGCCAGCGCGTCGCGCCCGCCCAGGTCGACGCGGACCTCGTCGGGCGTGCGGCGCAGCCGCGCGAACGGGCCGTGCTCGGGCGCGCCGAGGCCCTTCACCGGGCCGGCCGCCAGCCCGTCGTGACCCCGCTCGGTCACGCTCAGCACGGCCAGCGGCACGCCCTCGGGGTCGAGCAGCGTGACCTCCTCGCCCGGGGTCACCTCGTCGGGCAGGGTGATCGTGACGGGCGCGGGCCACGGGGTGCCGTCGGCCAGCGTGCCGCGCTCGTGCACCGTGTGGAGGTCGTCGTGGCCGAGAAACCCCGTCAGCGGCTGGAACGCCCCCGAAAGCAGCAGCTCAAGATCGGCCAGCTCGCGCGCGTCGGGGGTCCACTCCACGATCGTTCATCCCAACTATCCCGATTACATTGGTAGGAAAAAATACCACTGTACTCGGTGTGGCCGCTAGATCAGACGGGCGAAGTGATACTCGGGCTTCCTGATGACCATCGTGATCTCGTCGTGGGTGGCAGGGTATCGCCCGCGGGTCAGTCGGGAGGCCAGGCCGACGAGCGCGCCGCCCACCCGGCCCATCGCGGGCCCGCTGGTCGCGGTCTCCTCGTCGGTGATCAGCAGGCCCCGGGTCAGGCAGAACGCGTGCATCCCGTCGGCCGAGGCCAGCGGCCCGTGCACGACCGGGAGCGGCCCCGGGGTGCCCGGCACGACCAGCCGCCGCCACAGCAGCCGCCGCACCCAGGCCGGCGTGAGCCGCTCCAGCAGCGCGTAGGCCGAGTTCCTGTCGCGCATCCGCAGCAGCACCAGGCCGCCCGGCCGCAGTGACTGCAGCAGCCGGTCGAAGACCAGCTCCGCGTGCTCGATGCGCTCCAGCAGGAAGGAGAGCTGGATCACGTCGTAGGCCCGGGGCGGCAGCGCCGCCGAGCGCAGGTCGCCTAGCGTCCAGGCGACCAGGTCGGCCCGCTCCTCGACCACTCTGCGTATCGCGGGCAGGTCCTCGTCGACCCCCGTGACGCGGACGTCGATGCGCCCCAGCGCCAGCGGCTCGTCGTGGGCGCACCCGGCGACCAGCACGTCGAGGCGCCGGCCGAGCTGACCGGTCCACTGCTCGCGGATCCGCTGAACAAAGAGATCGCCCCCTTGGGCGACCGACCGCACGTCAGACATGTGACCCACAGTAATCAATAACTGTCGAAGAGTAAGGGACATCGGTCCCTCGCGAGCGTTTCCGCGCGTGCTGGCGGCGGACGGGTGAGGGGCACCCGGCCAGTAGTCTGGAACGACCACACCCCCGCTGCCGTTCGGCCGGGGGTAGTCGTGTTGCCATGGGGCTGACTGATGAGTCTTTCCGGACTGCTTGACCTTGTCTCCGCCGACCCGAGCCTGGCCGCCGCCCTCGAACAGGGCGGCGACGTGGCCCTCGTCGCGCCCGCCGCGCTGCGGCCCTTCGGCGTGGCCGCGCTGGCCGGGCACGACCAGCGCGCGGTCCTGGCCGTCACCGCGACGGGCCGCGAGGCCGAGGACCTGGCGGCGGCGCTGACCAGCCTCATCGAGCCCAGCACGGTCGCGGTGTTCCCGGCTTGGGAGACGCTGCCGCACGAGCGGCTCTCGCCCCGCTCCGACACGGTCGGCCAGCGGCTGGCCGTGCTGCGCAGGCTGGCGCACCCGGTCAAGGGCGACATCGCCGCCGGGCCGCTCAACGTGATCGTCGCGCCGATCCGGGCGCTGTTGCAGCCGATCATGAAGGGCCTGGGCGACTTGGAGCCGATCCGGCTGCGGGCCGGCGACGACGCCGATCTGGACGAGGTCGTGGCCAACCTGGTGGGCAACGGCTACCACCGGGTCGACATGGTGGAGAAGCGCGGCGAGGTCGCGGTGCGCGGCGGGCTGCTCGACGTGTTCCCGCCCACCGAGGAGCACCCGCTGCGGCTGGAGTTCTGGGGCGACACGGTCGAGGAGATCCGCTGGTTCAAGGTGGCCGACCAGCGCTCGCTGGAGGCGGCCGAGGACGGGCTGTTCGCGCCGCCCTGCCGCGAGCTGCTGCTGACCGGCGAGGTCCGGGCCAGGGCGCGGGAGCTGGCCGAGCGGCACCCGGCGCTCGCCGAGGTGCTCGACCAGCTCGCCGAGGGCACCCCGGTCGAGGGCATGGAGGCGTTCGCCCCGGCGCTGGCCGGGGAGATGGACCTGCTGATCGACCACCTGCCGGACCGGGCCGCGGTGTTCGTCTGCGACCCCGAGCGGATCAGGAGCCGGGCCGAGGAGCTGGTGCGCACCTCGCAGGAGTTCCTGGAGGCGTCCTGGATCAACGCGGCCGCCGGCGGCGAGGCGCCGATCGACCTCGGGGCCGCCGCGTTCCGCTCGCTGGAGGAGATCCGCGACCACGCCGGCTCCCTGGGGCAGCCGTGGTGGTCGATGGCGCCGTTCGGCACCGGCGTCGAGCTGGCCGCGCACGACTCCGAGGCCTACCGGGGCGACACCCGCAAGGCGCTGGAGGACGTCAAGGGCTGGCTGGCCGAGGACAAGGCGGTCGTGCTGCTCAGCGAGGGGCACGGCCCGGCCGAGCGCATGGTCGAGGTGCTGAAGGGCGTCGACGTCCCCGCCCGTCTCACGAAATATCTGGACAAGGCGCCGGAGCCGAAGGTCGTCCACGTCACCACCGGCCTCCTGGAGCACGGCTTCGTCACCCCCGGCCTGGCCGTCCTCACCCACCTCGACCTGGTCGGCCAGAAGGCGTCCACCAAGGACATGCGCCGCCTGCCCTCGCGCCGCCGCAACATGGTCGACCCGCTCCAGCTCAAGGTCGGCGACCACGTCGTGCACGAGCAGCACGGCGTCGGCCGCTACGTGGAGATGGTCCAGCGCACCGTCCAGGGCGCCACCCGCGAATACCTGGTCATCGAGTACGCCAAGGGCGACCGCCTCTACGTGCCCACCGACCAGCTCGACGAGGTCACCCGCTACGTCGGCGGCGAGGCGCCCACGCTCAACCGGATGGGCGGCGCCGACTGGGCCAAGGCCAAGTCGCGGGCCAAGAAAGCGGTCAAGGAGATCGCCGGCGAGCTCATCCGCCTCTACTCGGCGCGCATGGCCTCGCCCGGCCACCCCTTCGGCCCCGACACCCCGTGGCAACGCGAGATGGAGGACGCCTTCCCCTACGCCGAGACCGGTGACCAGCTCGAAGCCATCGACGAGGTCAAGCGCGACATGGAGCGCGGCGTCCCGATGGACCGGCTGATCTGCGGCGACGTGGGCTACGGCAAGACCGAGATCGCGGTGCGCGCGGCCTTCAAGGCGGTGCAGGACGGCAAGCAGGTGGCCGTGCTGGTGCCGACCACGCTGCTGGTGCAGCAGCACATGTCGACGTTCACCGAGCGCTTCTCCAGCTTCCCCGTCACGCTCAAGCCGGTCTCCCGCTTCCAGACCGACGCCGAGATCAAGGGCACGCTCGACGGCCTGCGCACCGGCGCCGTCGACGTGGTCATCGGCACCCACCGGCTGCTCAGCCCCGAGGTCAGGTTCAAGGACCTGGGCCTGATCATCATCGACGAGGAACAGCGGTTCGGCGTCGAGCACAAGGAGGCCATGAAGCACCTGCGCACCCAGGTCGACGTGCTGGCGATGTCGGCCACGCCGATCCCGCGCACGCTGGAGATGGGCCTGACCGGCATCCGGGAGATGTCCACGATCCTCACCCCGCCGGAGGAGCGCCACCCGATCCTCACCTTCGTCGGCCCGTACGACGAGAAGCAGATCGCGGCGGCGATCCGGCGCGAGCTGATGCGCGACGGGCAGATCTTCTTCGTGCACAACCGGGTCGCCTCGATCAACCGGGTGGCCGCGCGGCTGCGCGAGCTGGTGCCCGAGGCGCGCGTCGCGGTGGCGCACGGCCAGATGAACGAGCACCAGCTCGAAAAGATCATGGTGGGCTTCTGGGAGCGCGAGTACGACCTGCTCGTCTCGACCACGATCGTGGAGTCGGGGCTGGACGTGCCCAACGCCAACACGCTCATCGTCGACCGGGCCGACAACTACGGCCTGTCGCAGCTCCACCAGCTCCGCGGCCGGGTCGGGCGAGGCCGCGAGCGCGGCTACGCGTACTTCCTCTACCCGCCGGAGAAGCCGCTGACCGAGACCGCGCACGAGCGGCTGGCCACGATCTCGCAGCACACCGAGATGGGCGCCGGCATGTACGTGGCGATGAAGGACCTGGAGATCCGCGGCGCCGGCAACGTGCTCGGCGCCGAGCAGTCGGGCTTCATCGCGGGTGTCGGCTTCGACCTGTACGTGCGGCTGATGGCCGAGGCCGTGCAGGAGCAGAAGGCCAAGCTGTCGGGCGCCGAGCCGGCCGAGGAGGTGCACGACGTCAAGGTCGAGCTGCCGATCAACGCGCACATCCCGCACGACTACGTGACCTCCGAGCGGCTGCGGCTGGAGGCGTACAAGCGGATCGCGGCGATCTCCGCGCCCATCCACATCGACGAGGTGCGCGCGGAGCTGACCGACCGCTACGGCAAGCCGCCCGTCGAGGTGGAGAACCTGCTGGAGGTCGCCAGGTTCCGGATCAAGGCGCGGCAGGCGGGGCTGACCGACGTCACGCTCCAGGGGCAGAACATCAAGTTCGGCCCGGCCGTGCTGAAGGAGTCGCAGCAGGTCCGGCTCGACCGGCTCTACAAGAAGGCCGTCTACAAGCAGGCGGCCGAGACGCTGCTGGTGCCGGTGCCCAAGACCAAGCCGCTGGGCGGGCAGCTGCTGCGGGACCTGGACCTGCTCAAATGGTGTGGCGACCTGGTGGAGGCGATGTTCCTCGAGCCGGCGCGGGTAAGCTAGCGGCGATTTTTGTCGAAGGGATGCACGTGAAGTCGATACGAGCGGTTTTGGTCGCTGCCGCGGCGGGAGCCAGCGTCCTCGCGCTGACCGCCTGCTCTACCCCTGTCGAGGCCGGCGCGGCGGCCGTGGTCGGCAACCAGCGGATCTCGGCCAGCGATCTCACCCGGAACGTCCAGGAGTTCGAGGCCGCGCTGAAGAAGGCCAACATCACGCCCGAGCAGCTCGGCGTGCCGGTCACCCAGTTCGTGCTGTTCCGGATGACCAACCAGGCCCGCTACCAGCAGCTCGCCGCCAAGCACGGCATCACGGTCACCGAGACCGAGGTCGACGCCGCGCTCCAGCAGCCCGGCCAGCAGCAGTCGCCCGAGATGAACCTGCTGTCCAAGGGCGTCGCCCCGGCCGGTGCGCGCCCCTACCTGCGCGCCGAGCTGGGCGCGGCCAAGCTGATCGAGAAGTTCGGCGGCACCCAGAGCCAGCAGGCCGCGGCCATGTGGGCCGAGGAGTACAACTCCATCAAGACGCAGTTCAGCCCCCGCTACGGCACCTTCCAGCAGGACCAGGGCTTCGTCGACCCGGGCCGCTTCGGCAAGCCGCTGCAGCCCGCCCAGCCGCAGCAGCAGCCGCAGGGCTAGGCATGCCACTCGTCGTCGTCACCACCTCGCCGCGCGTCGCGCCGGGGCTGCTGAGCCACCAGGCGTGGCAGGCGCTGCGCTCCGGCCCGGTGCTGACCGGCTCCGCCGATCACCCGCAGCTCCCCTACCTGGCCGAGGCCGGGGTCGAGGTCGACGTGGTGACGCCGGACCCGGCCTCGCTGGCCAGGCGGGCCGTGACCGACACCGTCGTGTGGCTCGCCTCCGGTGACGACGAGGACTTCATGCGCGCGCTCGGCCACGCCGCCGTCGCGCTGGCCGACCCGCCCCTGATCGAGGTCGTGCCCGGCTCCTACGACCTGCCGGGCGCCCGCGTCCTCGACCTGGTCGCGGTCATGGACCGGCTGCGCGTCGAGTGCCCGTGGGACCGCAAGCAGACCCACGAGTCGCTGGTCCCGTACCTGCTCGAAGAGGCGTACGAGGTGCTGGAGACCATCGAGGAGTCCGACTACCCGGCGCTCCGCGAGGAGCTCGGCGACCTGCTGCTCCAGGTGGTGTTCCACGCGCGGGTGGCCGACGGGTTCGACATGGACGACGTGGCCGCCGGCATCGTCGACAAGCTGGTGCGGCGCCACCCGCACGTGTTCGGCTCGGTCCGGGCCGAGACCGCCGACCAGGTCAACGACAACTGGGAGGCCATCAAGGCGGCCGAGCGGGCCTCCAAGGGCGGCGAGTCGCTGCTCGACGGGGTGCCCTTGGGCCAGCCCGCGCTTTCGCTGGCGGCCCAGCTCGTCCGGCGGGCCGAGCGCGGCGGGGCGCCCGGGAGCCTGGCCGCCGCCGTCGGCCAGGGGGTCGCCCGCGAGCTGTGGGACCTGGTGCGACGCGCCCAGGAGGCCGGGGTCGACGCCGAGGCCGAGCTGCGTGCCGCCGCACGCGCCTACCGCGACAGGGTGCGCGCCTGGGAGTCGCGAGAGGGCCGATAGGCTCTAGACCCATATTGCCTTTCGATTTAGGAGCGCATCCCGTGGCTACCATCGAGGTCGTATACGCGCGCGAGATCCTCGACTCCCGGGGCAACCCGACGGTCGAGGTCGAGGTGATCCTCGACGACGGCAGCACCGGCCGCGCCGCGGTGCCGAGCGGCGCGTCCACCGGCCAGTTCGAGGCCGTGGAGCTGCGCGACGGCGACGATCGCTACAACGGCAAGGGCGTGCAGAAGGCCGTCCTCGCCATCACCGACGAGATCTTCGACGAGATCCACGGCGTCGAGGCCGAGGACCAGCGCATCGTCGACCAGATCATGATCGACCTGGACCGCACGCCCAACAAGGCCAAGCTGGGCGCCAACGCCATCCTGGGCGTCTCGCTGGCCGTGGCCAAGGCCGCCGCCGACAGCGCCGAGCTGCCGCTGTTCCGCTACGTGGGCGGCCCCAACGCGCACGTGCTGCCCGTGCCGATGATGAACATCCTCAACGGCGGCGCCCACGCCGACACCAACGTGGACATCCAGGAGTTCATGATCGCGCCGATCGGCGCGCCGACGTTCCGCGACGCCGTCCGCATGGGCACCGAGGTCTACCACGCGCTCAAGTCCGTGCTGAAGGAGAAGGGCTACGCCACCGGCCTGGGCGACGAGGGCGGGTTCGCGCCCAGCCTGCCGTCCAACCGCGACGCCCTCGACCTGATCCTCGTCGCGATCGAGAAGGCCGGCTACCGGCCCGGCGAGGACATCGCGCTCGCGCTCGACGTGGCCGCCTCCGAGTTCCACAAGGACGGCGTCTACACCATCGACGGCAAGGGCCTGTCCGCCCAGGAGCTCATCGCCTTCTACCAGGACCTGGTCGACAACTACCCGCTCGTCTCCATCGAGGACCCGCTCGACGAGGAGGACTGGGAGGGCTGGCGCGCGATCACCGAGGCGCTCGGCTCCCGGGTGCAGCTCGTCGGCGACGACCTGTTCGTCACCAACCCGGAGCGGCTGGAGCGCGGCATCAAGGCCGGCACCGCCAACGCGCTCCTGGTCAAGGTCAACCAGATCGGCACCCTGTCGGAGACCCTCGACGCCGTCGACCTGGCCCACCGCAACGGCTACAAGTGCATGATGAGCCACCGCTCGGGCGAGACCGAGGACACGACGATCGCCGACCTGGCCGTGGCGGTCAACTGCGGCCAGATCAAGACCGGCGCGCCGGCCCGCTCCGACCGGGTGGCCAAGTACAACCAGCTGCTGCGCATCGAGGAAATCCTCGACGACGCCGCCCGTTACGCGGGTCGTGACGCTTTCCCGCGGTTCCAGCGCTAGTTTCGGGTACGGCCCGCGGTGGGCGAGTCCTGCCGCGGGTCCCGTCGCCGTCTGAGGGGGTAGTGCGTTGGCGAAGAGACCGCAGCTGACCGGGCGAGCCGCCATCCTGGCGATCGTGGTGTGCGCGATCGCCATGAGCCTGGCCTACCCCGTGCGCGAGTACATCGCCCAGCGGCGCAACATCGCCGAGCTCCGGGAGGAGAAGGCGCGGGTCGAGGCCGAGCGCCAGCGCCTGCTCGCCGAGGCGCAGCAGGTGCGCGACCCCAACTGGATCAAGCGCACGGCCAAGGAGCGGCTGCACTACTGCGGGCCGGGCGAGAAGTGCTACGTGGTGATGGACGCCGATCCGGGCAAGGGCAGGACGGCGGTCAAGCGGCCGGCGGCGGCGCCGCCGTGGTACCAGACGCTCTGGGAGTCGGTGCAGGCCGCCGACGACGGCACCGGCCGCCGGGCGGGCGTGACCGACCCGGCCGACACGTCCGGCGAAGCCGACCCGGCCGGCAAGACCGGCGAGACTGACAAGACCGGTGAGGCCGGCACGGCCGGCGAGGGGGAGTAGGAGAGCGTTGGAGAGCAGTGACGTCGAGGCGGTCCAGCGGCAGCTGGGGCGGCCTCCCCGAGGGTTGCGCGGGGTGGCGCACCGCTGCCCGTGCGGCAACCCCGACGTGGTCGAGACCGCGCCGCGGCTGCCCGACGGCTCGCCGTTCCCCACGCTCTACTACCTGACCTGCCCGCGGGCCGCCTCCGCGATTGGCACGCTGGAGGGCTCCGGGCTGATGCGCCGGATGCAGGACCGGCTGGCCGACGACCCCGAGCTGGCCGCCGCCTACCAGGCGGCGCACGACGACTACGTCGCCCGGCGTGACAAGGCCGCCGAGGAGGAGGGCCTGGAGCCGCTCCCGCGTGACATGCAGAGCACCGGCGGCATGCCGCTGCGGGTCAAGTGCCTGCACGCGCTCGTGGCGCACGAGCTGGCGGTGCCCGGCAGCAACCCGTTCGGCAGGGAGGCGCTGGACGCGCTCCCCGACTGGTGGAGTGAGGGACCATGCGCGTAGCCGCCGTCGACTGCGGCACCAACTCGGTGCGGCTGCTGATCGCCGACGTCGGCGACGACTCGCTGACCGAGGTCGAGCGGCGGATGGAGATCGTCCGGCTCGGCGAGGGCGTGGACCGGACCGGGCGGCTGTCGCCCGACGCGCTGGAGCGCACGTTCGGCGCCATGCTGCGCTACCGCGAGCTGATCGACCGGCACGGGGCCGTCGCCACGAGGGTGGTGGCGACCAGCGCCACCCGTGACGCCGACAACCGCGACCGGTTCACCGACGGCGTCCGGGAGATCTTCGGCGTCGCGCCGGAGGTGGTGACGGGCGCGGAGGAGGCGGAGCTGTCGTTCACCGGCTCGACGCGGGGCCTGCTGCGGCTGTCGCCGGAGACCGAGGTGCCGCAGGGCCCGCTGCCGCCCTATCTGGTCGTCGACATCGGCGGCGGCTCGACCGAGTTCGTGGTCGGCTCCCGTCACGCGGAGGCGGCGATCTCCGTCGACATCGGCTGCGTGCGGCTGACCGAGCGCCACCTGCGTGACGCGGGCGACCCGCCGTCGGCCGAGGCGCTGGAGGCGGTGGTGGCCGACGTCGAGAAGGCGCTCGACCGGGTCGAGGCCGAGGTCCCGGTGCGCCAGGCGCACACGCTGGTGGGGCTGGCCGGTTCGGTGACGACGGTCGCGGGCGTCGCGCTCGGGCTCCCGGAGTACGACCCGGCGCGCATTCACCATTCGCGCATCTCCGCCGAGCAGGTGCACGAGGTGACGCGGCGGCTGCTGGCGATGACGCATGGTGAGCGGGCGGCGCTGGGCGTGATGCATCCGGGCCGGGTGGACGTCATCGGCGCGGGGGCGCTCATCCTGGACCGCATCGTGAGGCGGTTCACATTTGCGCAGGTAGTAGTGAGTGAGCATGACATTCTCGATGGAATTGCGTGGTCCCTGGCCTGAAAAGTGGCTAAATCGGGACATAACTCGCTTGCGTTCGTGTTGAGCGCGCAATCAGTTCTGTGCTTTAGTGATCGTGCATAACGGGGGCTTTGCCATATTGCGCGACACAAGAGGGCTGTCGGCGTGGCAACCGTTCCCGAGCGCATCTCTTCCCTCACGGAATGGAGCCTCATTCATGAAGTCCTCTGTGTTAGCGCGGAAGGTGGCGGCGTTCGGCGCCTCCACTTTCGTGCTGGCCGGCCTGGTGGCCGGGCTGGTGTCCAGCCCCGCTCAGGCCGCCACGGCCTCCTCCGCGACCGCTGGGGCAGCGGCCGCCAAGACGAAGGCCAAGGTCTCCGTCTCCACGCCGAAGGTGTCGGAGCGTGACTACGTCGGCGCCTGTCCGGTGTCGGTGACGTTCTCCGCCACGGTCAAGGTCTCCAGCAAGGCCAAGACCACGCTGGCCTACCGCTGGCTCCACGGCGACGGCTCGAAGAGCAAGGTCAAGACCGTCAAGGTCAAGGGCACGAAGTCCGTGAAGGTCACCGAGAAGGTCACCTTCAAGGGCGACGTCAAGGGCTGGCAGGCCCTGCAGGTCCTCGGCCCGCGCACGGTGACCTCGAAGAAGAGCTACTTCTCGGTCAACTGCATGAAGCTCGAGGGCACCCGCGACGACGTGCGGGTCTCCGCGCGCGCCTGGGCGAGCCCGTCCCACTACGTGGGCTCGTGCGACCCCGGCAAGCGGATCCACTTCGCCGGCCGGATCACCGTGAACCGCCCGGCCTGGGTGCGCTACCGCTGGGTCGTCAACGGTGACGTCGTGGACTACGGCAAGGTCAAGGTCTGGGACTCCCGCAAGGTCTACGCGGGCATCACCGCCCGTCACAGCCAGCGCGGCTCCGCGGTCCTGCAGATCCTGAGCCCGGACCGTGAGTACTCGAACCGGGCCTACTACAAGGTCTGGTGCAAGGACTACACCCCGCCGGCCCCGGCTGTGAAGGTCTCCGCCTCCGACCTGGTGACGGCGACCAACCACGACGGCTGCAAGGTCAGCGCGCACGCCAACATCAACCTCAACCGCGCCGCCGACGTCCGGTGGGTCTGGTCCGTGAACGGCCAGGCGGTCGAGCAGGGTTCGCGCTACTTCGGCAGCGGCACCAAGAACGTCTCGCTCTCGCAGCGGGCGCTGCACGGCGCCGCGAAGAACGGCGGCAAGATCACGCTGTCGGTCTACGGCCCGAACAACAGCGACTCCATCACGCAGTCCTACGCTGCGTGTGACGAGCCCAAGCCCGAGCCCTCCTACGAGGTCTCCGGCGCTTCGGTGAGCGCGAGCGAGAACACCTGCCCGTCCGGCACCCTGTCCGGTTCGGCCACGGTGACCGGCAAGAACGGCTTCAAGGGCCAGGCCGTGTGGACGTACGAGGGCACGCACCTCGGCTCCGCGAACATCGGTGACGGCTCCACCACGGTCTCCTTCTCGCAGAACTTCAACGAGCTGACGAAGGACGGCGTGGCCGAGCTGAAGATCTTCGACCCGAGCGGCAAGCTCCTGAAGGCGGTCCCGGCCTCCTTCCAGGCGCCCTGCAAGAAGGTCTGAGATCGCTGAACCGGGTGGCGCCTGGCGCCGCCCGGTTTTCCTTTTGCCGCTATTACGCTTTGCACAGTAGTGTGCATGGCGTGGATAGCAGCCAGTTGCTCAAGGGCGTGCTCGACCTGGCCGTCCTGGCGGTGCTCGACGACCGCGACGGCTATGGCTACGACGTCGTCCGCCGCCTCAGGGAGGCCGGGCTCACCGAGGTCGGCGACGCGTCCGTCTACGGCACGCTGCGCCGCCTGTTCAAGGCGGGCGCGCTGACCTCGTACGTGGTCGCCTCCGACGAGGGGCCGCACCGCAAGTACTACGGGCTCAACGACGCCGGACGCCGGCAGCTCGCCTCGTCGGCGGCGACCTGGACCTCGTTCGCCGCCACCATGGACTCCCTGTTGAAGGAGGGGCCGCATGACTGATCACGATGCTTACGCGCGGGCCGTGCGCGAGGCTCTGGCACGCCATCCCGAGCGCGAGGAGCTGCTGGAGGACCTGGACGACCATCTGGCGGAGATCGCCGCCGAGTCGGACGCGTCGCTGGAGGACCGGCTCGGCCCGCCCGACGCCTACGCCGAGGAGCTCCGGGCCGCCTACGCGGGCCGCCCCGAGGCCGTCAGCGGCCGCAGGAGGCCGCGTGAGATGGCCGCAGGGTTCGTGGCCCGGGTGCGGCGGCACAGCCTCTACGGGGGCGCCACGGGCTTCCTGCGGGAGCTGCGGCCGGGCTGGTGGGTGCTGCGGGGCTACGCGCTGGGCATGGCGGCGCTGGCGCTCAATCCGGGCCCGGCGGCCGAGGGTCCCGGACTCGTGCCGGGCGGCGCCGTCGAGATCCTGGTGGTCGCCGTGGCCGTGGCGGCGTCGGTGTGGTTGGGGCGGCGCCGCGGGGGATGGCCGGCCCTCTCGCTGGCCGTCGCCGCCAACGCGGCGGCCGCGGTGGCGCTGCTGGCGGGGATGCTGGCGGGCGCCGCACCCGTCCCGGAGCAGGCGTTCTCCCCGACGCCGCAGTCGGTGCGGCCCGATGTCGTGCTGGTCGGCTCGGGATCGCCGTTCGCCGCCGCCGTCACCAACATCCGGCTCTACAAGGACGGCAAGGCGCTCGTGGGCGTGGACGTCTACGACCAGGACGGCAGGCCGCTCGTGCTGTCGCCGGAGGAGCACGGCCTGGAGATCGACCCGGCGTGCGGTGACGTGATCCGCAACCGCTACCCGCTGCCCCTGGTGACCGCCGAGGAGGCCGAGGCCAGGCGGTTGCGCGAGCTGGAGGGCGGCAAGTCCGACGTGGTGCCCGCGCCGTCGGCCTGCGCGACGTCCGAGCCGCGCTGATCGGGCACCATCGGTGTCATGAGCTACGTACCTCCCGGCACCGGCTGGCCCGACGACCCCGCGACCCCCGCCACGCCCGTGGCCGCCGGTCCCTCGGACGTGCGCGCGCTGGCGGACTCCAGCCGCGACCTGGCCGACCTCACCGCCCGGCAGTCGGTCTGCCGGGCCTGCCCGCGCCTGGTGGCCTGGCGCGAGGAGGTGGCCGACGTCAAGCGGCGGGCGTTCGCGGACGAGACCTACTGGGGGCGGCCCATCGCCGGGTGGGGCGAGGAGCACCCGCGGATCCTGCTCGTCGGCCTGGCTCCGGCCGCGCACGGCGGCAACAGGACCGGCCGGATCTTCACCGGCGACCGCAGCGGCGACTGGCTGTTCGCCTCGCTGCACCGCACCGGGCTGGCGGTGCAGGCGACGAGCACGTACGCCGGTGACGGGCAGAAGCTGGTCGGGACGCGGATGCTGGCGTCGGTGCGGTGCGCGCCGCCCGCGAACAAGCCGCTGCCCGAGGAGAAGGCCACCTGCTTCCCGTGGATGGCCCGTGAGATCGCGATGGTGGCCGGCAGCGTGCGGGTGGTCGTCGCGCTCGGCGGCTACGCCTGGCAGGCGATGTGGCCGGCCCTGCGGGAGGCGGGCTACGCGCTGCCGCGCAGCAGGCCGCCGTTCGGGCACGGCGCCGAGGTCGAGGTCACGTACGGGAGCGCGCCCGTGACGCTGCTGGGCTGCTACCACCCGAGCCAGCAGAACACGTTCACCGGCAGGGTGACGGCCGACATGCTCGACGGGATCTTCGCGCGGGCGGTCGAGCTCTCGGTGTGACGCGTTGCACCATCCCCGCGTTGGCCTTCGCGGATAAGCGTGGCGTAAGCTTGTGAATGCTTTCACAAGCTATCCATCGAGGGATGGGGCCATGAACAAGCACATCTTGATCGTCGGCGGCGGTTACGTCGGTCTCTACACGGCACTGCGTCTGCAGCGCAAGCTCTCCCGGGAGCTGCGCGCCGGCGAGGTGCGCATCACGATCATCGACCCCCAGTCCTACATGACCTACCAGCCGTTCCTGCCGGAGGCGGCGGCGGGCAACCTGTCGCCCCGGCACATGGTCGCCCCGCTGCGGCGGGTGCTGCCCAAGGTGAGCATCCTCAACGGCCGGGTGACCAAGGTCGACCACGCGGCCCGCACGGTCACCTTCCAGCCCGCCGAGGGCGCGCCGCGTGAGGTCGCCTACGACGTCATCGTCATGGCCGCGGGCTCGATCTCGCGCACGCTGCCCATCCCCGGGCTCACCGACATCGGCATCGGCTTCAAGACCGTGGGCGAGGCCATCGCGCTGCGCAACCGGGTGCTGCACCTGCTCGACGTGGCCGAGTCGACCGAGGACCCGGAGGTGCGCCGCAGGGCGCTGACGTTCGTGGTGGTCGGGGCGGGCTTCGCCGGCGTCGAGGCGCTGGCCGAGCTGGAGGACATGGCCAAGCACTCGACCCGCTACTACCGCAACATCAAGCCTTCGGACATCCGCTGGGTGCTCGTCGAGGCCACCAACAGGGTGCTGCCCGAGGTGGGGCCGGAGATGGGCAAGTGGACGCTGGAGCAGCTCCGCGAGCGCGGCATCGACGTCAAGCTGGACACCCGGCTCGAATCGTGCGTCGGCGGTCACGTGGTGCTCAGCGACGGCTCGGAGTTCGAGGCCGAGACGCTGGTGTGGACCGCGGGCGTCAAGCCCAGCCCGGTCGTCGCCGACAGCGACCTGCCGCTCGACGAGCGCGGCCGGCTGAAGACCACGACCAAGCTCACGCTCGCCGGCACCCGCGACGCGTTCGCCGCCGGTGACGCGGCCGGCGTGCCCGACGTGACCAACCCCGGCCAGTACTGCGCGCCCAACGCCCAGCATGCCGTCCGTCAGGCGAAGGTGCTCGGCGACAACATCGTCCGCCACCTTCGCGGGCAGGAACTGGTCGATTACCGCCACAAGTACGTCGGATCGGTCGCCGGTCTCGGCCTGCACCAGGGTGTCGCGAACGTCTACGGCGTCAAGCTTCGCGGATTCCCTGCGTGGTTCATGCACCGCACCTACCATCT
Source organism: Nonomuraea ceibae (assembly GCF_019396325.1). GTDB lineage: Bacteria > Actinomycetota > Actinomycetes > Streptosporangiales > Streptosporangiaceae > Nonomuraea > Nonomuraea ceibae. Next base: position 88,320 of record NZ_JAHKRO010000016.1, on the reverse strand, counting down.
GTCGCGGGTGCCTACGCTGAACCGCAAGGTCCGTGTCGTCGTCGACTGGACCCTGGCCCTGTTCTTCAAGCGCGAGACGATCTCGCTGGGTGAGATGGAGCACCCGCGCGAGGGGTTCAGGGCAGCCGTCGCCACCATGCGACGCTAGCCCAGGCACGGCAGCGCCCCGGCGGTCCCGCCGGGGCGTTTCGGCACCCGCTGACGGAACTAGAAAGGGGTGCCGCCGGTGGGGCTATCAGCGGTGACCGTGCTCGGCGTCGACAGGCCAGGCGTGATCGCCGAGGTCACCGGCGCTCTCGCCGACTGCGGGGCGAACATCCACGACTCGACGATGACGCTGCTCGGCGGCCACGTCGCGATGATGCTGCTCGTCTCCGGCGACCTCAGCTCCGACGACCTGCTGGAGAGGCTGTGCGTGCCCGACGCGGTGGTGACCGCCTCCGCCGTCGAGGCCAGGCGCTACTTCCGCGCCCACACCAACGGCATCGGCTACGTGCTCACCGTGCACGGCCCCGACCGGCCGGGGATCATCTCGGCGATCAGCGCCGTGCTGGCCGCCGACGGCGGCAACATCACCGGCATGAGCACCCGCCTGTCCGGCCGCCTGTACGTGCTCATCGCCGACGTCGAGCTGCCGGAGAAGGTGGACGTGGCCGCGCTCATGCGCAGGCTGGCCAACGTCGGCGCGGGCCTCGACTCGGAGATCACCTTCCGTCCCGTCGAACCGGACCTGCTGTGAAAGTACGGCCGGGGACCGCCCGTACGCTCCTCGGCGCCCCGCACCCGCTGCTGTCGTCGCCCGCCGAACAGGTCGACCCCACCGCTCCCGAGGTCGTCGCCGCCGCGGCCGACCTTCTCGCCACGCTGCGTCACGAGCCCGCCAGGACCGGCCTGGCGGCTCCCCAGATCGGGCTGAGCTGGCGGCTGATCGCCTTCGACGCCGGTCGCCACCCTCGGAGCCGTTCGTCGGCCGGGGAGCTCGTCATCGTCAACCCTCGCCTCACGGGGGCGTCCCACTGGGACCGCGGCCGCGAGGGCTGCGCCTCCATAGCGGGCCTTTTAGGAGATGTACGGCGAGCGTCGCGTATCACCGTACATGGGCGTTTGCCAGGAACCGGGAAGCCCGTCACCATCGAAGCGGATGCATTCGAAGCTCGGTGTATTCAGCACCAACTGGACCATCTGGACGGCGTACTCTTCCTGGACAGAGTGTCTGGAGCCCTATCACTTCACCGCAGACTTCACACTTGTGACGCCTGATGCGAAGTTGTGCTCCTCGGAAGCATGGTCCGTTTCGTATGATTGCGGCGCCCCCGTAGCCCAATGGCAGAGGCAAACCCCTTAAAAGGGTTGACGTGCGGGTTCGAATCCCGCCGGGGGCACCGGCTTCTACCATGGGAAATGCTTCTTTTTCGGCTGCGGCGGCCTGGGAACTTCCGCGGCGCGGCGTTCGTTGACCTCCCGGCTGAAGTCTCGAAACTACATAGATCCGAGCGCGAGTTGACCTAGGTGCCGTCCGGTCCCATAGGCTCGGCGCACAGGAGGCAGCGATGGAGAGCAAGAACCCCGTATTCAGCAGATCGCGGCAGCAGACCGGCTGGGGAGGCCAGGCGCCGACCCCTGACCAGCTGCAGCACATGTACGACGCTCCGTCGTACACCCCGCCGGCGCCCCCGGCCTTCCGCACGATGACGATCGACGACGTCGTGGTCCGCGGCTTCATGACGCTGGGCGCGCTCGTCGTGGCGGCCGGCGCGGCGTGGTATCTCAACGTGTCCATGGGCGTGGCCATCGGCGCGGCCATCGTCGCGCTGGTGCTCGGCCTCATCGCCTCGTTCAAGCAGAGCACCAACCCGGCGCTGATCCTCGGCTACGCCGTCTTCGAAGGCGTCTTCCTCGGCGCGCTCAGCCGGGTCTTCGAGGGCGCGATCAGCGGCATCGTGGTGCAGGCGGTCCTGGGCACCGCGATGGCGTTCGCCGGCATGCTGGCCGTCTACACGCTGCGCATCGTCCGCGTCACCCCCAAGATGGTCAAGTTCGTGATCGCCGCCGCGATCGCCGCGCTCGGCCTGGTGCTGGTCAACCTCCTGGCCGGCTTCTTCGTCGAGGGCGGGCTCGGGCTGCGCGAGGCCGGCCCGCTCGGCTACGTGTTCAGCGCCGCGATGATCCTGCTCGGCTGCTTCTTCCTGCTCCTCGACTTCGACGCCATCGAGCAGGGCGTCAAGCAGGGCGCCCCGGAGAAGTTCGCCTGGCAGTGCGCCTTCGGGCTCACGCTGAGCCTGGTCTGGATCTACCTGGAGGTGCTCCGGTTCCTGTCCTACTTCACCAGTAGCGACTGACCCCCGGACCGTCACGGAAAGGGCCCCGCCGGTGACCGGCGGGGCCCTTTCGCTGCGCGACCGGAAATCTACCCGCCGTGACAAGATCCTCCGGGCTTGGGGCCTTGCCATATCTCTGCCTGTGTTGCAGTGTCAACAAAAGGCCTTAATCCGTGGAGGTGCCCATGTCCTTGAACCACTCACCGGAGACGCAGACCAAGCTCATCGCCAGAGTCCCTGCCATCACGGGACGCGAACTCCCCGAGTGGTTCCAAGCCATCGACAACGGCCCGTCGTTCCTGAGATGTGACGAGCGGGCCAACTGGCTCGCCGACGAGCACGGGCTGACCCACGGCTACGCCGCCGCGATCGTGCACGAACACGAGCGGCACCGCCGTAACCGCATGGGCTTCATCTAAGCCCTCGTCGTCGACCCGCGCCCGTGCCCCGCACGGGCGCGGACCCATGACACGGCCCCGCGTGCTGGCACCCACGGAAGCCGGCGCGCGATCATGGCCGCATGGACCTCGACAGAGCACGTGACTTCCTGACCCGCAACCACCGGGCCATCCTCCTGACCACGCACGCCGACGGCCGCCCGCAGATGTCGCCGGTGGTCGTGGGGGTCGACGACGCCGGGCGCGTCGTCGTGAGCACGAGGGAGGCCGCCGCCAAGACGCGCAACGCCCGCCGCGACCCCAGGGTCGCCGTCTGCGCCTTCACCGACGGCTTCTTCGGCGAATGGGTGCAGGTCGAAGGCGCCGCCGAGATCGTCTCGCTGCCGGAGGCCATGGACGACCTGGTCGCCTACTACCGGGGGATCTCGGGCGAGCATCCCGACTGGGACGATTACCGCGAGGCGATGAGGCGCGAGCGCCGCGTCGTCATGCGCATCACCCTGGACCGGGCCGGCCCCGACGTCCACCGCTGACCGTCCCGTACCGGAGATCCGGCGGGCGCCGCGAGGACGCCCGCCGGACGGGTCAGCTCAGGCGCTCCAGGATCATCGCCATGCCCTGGCCGCCGCCGACGCACATCGTCTCCAGGCCGATGCTCTTGTCGTGGTGCTGGAGGCTGTTGATCAGCGTGGAGGTGATGCGGGCGCCCGTCATGCCGAACGGGTGCCCGACGGCGATCGCGCCGCCGTTGACGTTGAGGCGGTCCAGGTCGATGCCCAGGTCCTGGTAGGACGGGATCACCTGGGCGGCGAACGCCTCGTTGATCTCGACCAGGTCGACGTCCTCGATCGCCATGCCGGCGCGTGCCAGCGCCTGCTTGCTCGCCTCCACCGGGCCGAGCCCCATGATCTCCGGCGACAGGCCCGTGACGCCCGTCGACACGATCCGGGCCAGCGGCGTGATGCCCAGCTCGGCCGCCTTCACGTCGCTCATCACCACGACCGCCGCCGCGCCGTCGTTGAGCGCGCAGCAGTTGCCCGCCGTGACCGTGCCGTCGGGGCGGAAGACCGGCTGCAGCGCCGCGACCTTCTCGTACGTGGTGCCGGCACGCGGGCCGTCGTCCTTGCTCACCACGGTGCCGTCGGGCAGCGTCACCGGCGTGATGTCCTTCTGCCAGAAGCCGTCGGCCAGCGCCTTCTCGGCCAGGTTCTGCGACCGCACGCCGAACTCGTCCTGCTCCTTGCGGCTGATCCCCTTGAGCTGGGCCAGGTTCTCCGCCGTCTGGCCCATCGCCACGTAGATGTCGGGGACCGTCCCGTCCTCGCGCGGGTCGTGCCAGGTGCGGCCGCCCTCGGCGAACGCCTTCGTCCTGGCCCGCGCCTCGCCGAACAGCGGGTTCATCGTGTCGGGCCAGGCGTCGGAGTTGCCCTTGGCGAACCGCGACACCGTCTCCACGCCGGCCGAGATGAACACGTCGCCCTCGCCGGCCTTGATCGCGTGGAACGCCATCCGCGTCGTCTGGAGCGACGAGGAGCAGTAGCGGGTGACCGTGGTGCCCGGCACGCCGTCCAGGCCGAGCAGCACCGCCACGACGCGGGCCATGTTGAAGCCCTGCTCGCCGCCGGGCAGGCCGCAGCCGAGCATGATGTCGTCGATCGTCCCCGGGTCGAGCTGGGGCACCTTGGCGAGCGCGGCCTTGATCATCTGGACGGTCAGGTCGTCGGGGCGGATCTCCTTGAGCGACCCCTTGCCGGCCCGTCCGATGGGCGAGCGGGCGGTTGCGACGATGACTGCCTCGGGCATGGCCCCTCCTTTGTCAGCACAGTGACTAGAACTATATTCCAATACCTCCGAGTCATCACGCCCGCCCGCCGGTTTCGGGGGGCGAATCATCACGCCCCGCCCTCCGGTTCTTCGGGGAGCGGGGCGTCAAGGGGTCGGGCGGGAAGGTCAGCCGTACATGCCGGGGGCGGTGGCGGTGCGGTCGTTGGTGGCGTGGACGTGGCCCTTCTCGTCGCGCCAGAGCCGCCAGCCGTCCTGGCTGCCGGTGTACCAGGCGGGCGGGGTCGCCGCGCCGCGCACGCGCTTGCCGGTGGCCAGGTCGTACTCGCACAGCGCGGCCGTGGAGTAGAAGCCCGGGGCCTGGCCGCGCAGCGGGAGGGGCTTGGGGTCGGTGACGCAGAAGGACCAGCCGCGCTGGTCGTCGACGGGGACGGACTTGCCGGTGACGAGGTCGAAGGCGGACCCCTTGTGGCCGTGCTTGAGGAAGCCGAGCTTCTCCATCCGGCTGGGGAAGGCCAGCCACCAGCCGGAGCCGGGCACGTCGGAGGCGGTGATCTGGCCGACGACGCGGCCGGTCTCGGAGTCGAGCCGGGCGAAGCCGCCGTAGGCGCCCTGCTGGTCGACGGGCCGGACGACGGGGGCGAAGCCGGGGCTGCCCGAGGGGTAGACGCGCACGACGGAGGGCCGCATCCAGTTGATCGTGCCGTCGCCGATCTTGATGGAGAACAGCCCGAACGCCGAGACCTTCTTCGTCTTGGGGTTGGTGTAGGGGGCGACGTAGCCGATCAGGTTGTCGCCGGTCGAGCCGAACGCCCAGCCGCCGGACATGTCGATGCCGGGGCCGAGCGCCTGCTCGATCGGCTGCTGCCACTGGAGCTTGCCGGTCTTGAGGTCGTACGACTCGATCATGGGGTTGGCGGCGAGCCGGAGCATGAGGACCCGGCTCGCGTCGGACCATTCGACCTCGGCGATGCCGGGCAGCTTCCACATGAGCTTGCCGGTGGCGGGGTCGAGGACGACGACGCGGGCCTTGGACAGGGCGGTGTGCTCCGACAGGCAGAGGTAGGGGCCGCAGCGCTGGGGGCCGAAGGTGGAGTGGATGGGCCGGGTCCACAGCTGCTTGCCGGTGCGGGCGTCGCGGGTGATGAGGGTGGCGTTCCAGCGGCCCTTCTTGGCGGGGTCGAGTGCGGCGATGACGGCGCCCTTGCCGGTGTCGACGAGGGCGGGGGGCGAGACGCCCATGCCGGGCAGGCGGCCCGCCATGGTGGCGGGGTGGGCCCAGAGTTTCCTGCCGCTGGCCTGGTCGAGGGTGACGGTCTCCAGCGTGCCGTCGGGCTTCATGGCGGTGGTGGTGACCACCCCGCCGGCGGCGGCCATCCGGCTGACGGCGTTGATCTCGTTGTTGTGCCAGGTCGGGAAGCTGGCTGTGGCTGCATCGCTGTTGGAACAGCCGGCCAGGGCCAGGGTTCCGGCGAGGGCGAGAGCCGGTTTCGCGAGAGGCCGGAGCACGGGCAATTCACTCCAAAGGTGGACGACGAGTGACGGCCCCGGCTCGGAGGGTGACCGGGTTCAGGCGTCGTTCAGCCCCTCCCCGAGGCGACGGCGGAACAGGTTGGCCCACTTGCCGTGGGTGCCGCTGGCCCGCCCGTCGACCCGGGTCGCGGAAACCTCGGTGCCGGGCTCCTCCGCGGCCGTGGCCGCCGCAAGGTAGATCGGTTGCAGTCCTTCGCCGCGCGCGGGCCGAGGCTCGGGCCACAGTCCTAGCGCGGCGCATACAGAAGGTAGCACCGCGTAAGCGGCCTGGGCGTAACCTCGGTCAGATGGATGGAAACGATCCGGTCCGAACATTTCGCCCGGATTTGCGTGGAATTCCTCGCCGAGGAGGTCGGCGAACGCCACCGTACGGCCGCCCGCGTCGACCACGCCGACCGTCTGGGCGGCGGCGATCTGGCGGCTCCACCGCCGCGCCACCCAGCGCAGCGGCTGCGCGATGGGCCGGACCGTGCCCAGGTCGGGGCAGGTGCCGACGACCACCTCGGCCCCGGCCTCACGCAGCCGCCTGACGGCCTTGGTCAGGTGGCGCACGGCGGTGGCGGGCGAGGTCTGGGTGATGACGTCGTTGGCGCCCACGAAGATCACGGCCACGTCGGGGCGGAGTTCGAGCGCGGCGTCCACCTGCTCGGCCAGCTCGGCCGAGGCCGCGCCCGACTTGCCGACGACGCGCAACCGTACCGGACGCTCGGCGACGGCGGCGAGGCCGCACGCGATCAGCACCCCGGGGGTCTTGCCCGGATCGGTGAGGCCCAGGCCGACAGAGGTGGAGTCGCCCAGCATGGCCAGCTTGAGCGGCTCGCCGGGGAAGTCGCCGTAGTCGCCGTCGGAGAACGGGCCGTCCATGCCGTGCGGGCGCCCGATCGTCTTGCGGGCCAGCATGCCCTCCGCGATCAGCAGGCCGTAGGCGGTCGCGCCGAGCGCCGTCAGGCCTCCTCCCCCCAGCGCGGCGGCTGTCGCGATCCTGCGCGCCGCACGCGCCATGCCCGCTGGCCAGACCACGTGTGTCCTCCCAACCGAACTCGGCGGTAGCGTTTGCATGAAACTAGCCGAGGGCCTGCCAACCGTACGGGATCTCGGCCCCGGACCAGCTGACCAAGCTTCGGTAAAGAAGGTGAACACCTCGGTGCGCGTTTATGATTCCCTGGTCGAGCTGATGGGCAACACTCCGCTCGTCCGGCTGCACAAGGTCTCGGCGGGGTTGCCGGCCCAGGTGCTCGCCAAGGTCGAATATTTCAACCCCGGCGGATCGGTCAAGGACCGGATCGCGGTCCGCATGATCGAGGCCGCCGAGGCGTCCGGCGAGCTGCGCCCCGGCGGCGTGATCGTCGAGCCGACCTCGGGCAACACCGGCGTCGGCCTGGCCATCGTGGCCCAGCAGAAGGGCTACCGGTGCCTGTTCGTGGTGCCGGACAAGGTCGCCGGTGACAAGATCTCCGTCTTGCGGGCCTACGGCGCGGAGGTCGTCGTGTGCCCGACCGCGGTCTCGCCCGACCACCCGGAGTCCTACTACTCGGTCTCCGACCGGCTGGCCCGCGAGATCCCCAACGCCTGGAAGCCCGACCAGTACTCCAACGTCAACAACCCCGAGTCCCACTACCACTCCACCGGCCCCGAGCTGTGGGAGCAGACCGACGGCGGCATCACGCACTTCGTCGCGGGCATCGGCACCGGCGGCACGATCAGCGGCACCGGCCGTTACCTCAAGGAGGTGTCCGACGGCCGCGTCCGGATCATCGGCGCCGACCCCGAGGGCTCCGTCTACTCGGGCGGCTCCGGCAGGCCGTACCTGGTCGAGGGGGTCGGCGAGGACATCTGGCCGGCCACCTACGACACGGATATCTGCGACGAGATCATCGCGGTGTCCGACCGCGACTCCTTCAACATGACCCGCAGGCTCGCCCGCGAGGAGGGGCTGCTCGTCGGCGGCTCGTGCGGGATGGCCGTGGTCGCGGCGCTCCAGGTGGCGGCCAAGGCCGGGCCCGACGACACCGTCGTGGTGCTGTTGCCCGACGGCGGGCGCGGCTACCTGTCGAAGATCTTCAACGACGACTGGATGGCCGACTACGGCTTCCTGACCACCGCCTCGGAGGAGGGCCGGGTCGGCGACGTGCTCGCCCGCAAGGGGCCGGGGCTGCCGGAGTTCGTGCACGCCCACCCGCACGAGTCCGTCGGCACCGCCATCTCGATCATGCGCGAATACTCGGTGTCGCAGCTCCCGGTCATGAAGGAGGAGCCGCCCGTCATGGCGGCCGAGGTGGTCGGCTCCATCGTCGAGCGCGACCTGCTGGAGGCCCTCTACCACGGCAAGCTCTCCTCCGACGACCTGATCTCGCAGCACATGTCGTCGCCACTGCCCATGATCGGCAGCGGCGAACCCGTGTCCCGCGCGGTCGAGGTGCTGGAGAAGGCCGACGCCGCCGTGGTGCTGGAGGACGGCAAGCCCGCCGGGCTGCTCACCCGGCAGGACCTGCTCGCGTTCCTGGCCGGCCGTTAGGGCTTCATGATCGACTTGATCACGGTGCCCAGGCCCTCATGGCCGCGCCCCTCGGCGTCGGCGCGCTGGAACAGCCGGCGCAGGGCCTGCGGCACCGTGGTCTCCAGCCCTGCATCCTCCAGCGCCGCCACGGCGTGGCCGAGCCCCTCGGCCTGCATGTGCAGGCTGTTCAGCTCGCCCGGGTAGACGCCGGCCTCGAACTCCTCGGCCAGGATCTTCGCGAAGCCCATCGGCCCGTCGGAGCCCAGGCCGGTGAACGTCTCCCGGGCGAACGGCACGAACTCCGACGGCGCCACCCCGGCCGTGCGCAGCAGCGCCATCGCGTGCATGTAGCTCGTCAGCGACGACCAGAAGACCAGCAGCTGCGCCTGGTAGTACATCATCGCCAGGCCCTGGTCGTGGCCCACGTACGTGACCTCAGACAGCGCCTCCAGCGTGCTCGCGTGCCGGTCGAGGATCGGCTTGGGGCCGCTGTAGAAGGCGTACGCGCCGGGCTTGCCGATGCCGGGCGGCGGCACCATGATCCCGCCCGTCACCAGCGTGCCGCCCCGCCCGGCCACCCACTCGGCCGCCTCCCGCAACGCCTGCGGCGTGTCCGAGGAGAGATTGACCACCACCTTCCCGTCCAGCCTGGCGTCGCCGAAGCTGTCGTACATCGCCTGATAGCTGATCTGGCTCACCACCAGCAGCTCGCCCGTCACCGGCGAGTCCGCCCACTTGGCCCCCCGGGCCACCAGCGGGTCCGCCTTGCTCGCCGTACGGTTCCACACCGTCACGTCATGGCCCGCGGCCAGGAACGTCTCGGCCATCGTCGCGCCCATCGGCCCGAGGCCGATCATCGTCACTTCACTCATGGGTTCACCCTGACCGCAGGCGCTTCGGAATTCCTTCCGGTCCGCTACGGGTTGGCACTGACGTGGTGCGATTCGGGGTGCTCGGCCCGCTGGCCGTGTGGGACGACGACGGCGGTACGGTGCGCGTGCCCGAGGCCAAGGTCCGGGCGCTGCTCGCCGACCTGCTCGTCCACGGCGGCGCGCCCGTGCCGGTGGACCGGCTCGTCGACGACCTGTGGGGCGAACGGCCGCCGCGCAACCCCGCCGGCACCCTCCAGGCCCGGGTCTCCCAGCTCCGCCGCGCGCTCGGCGACCCCCGGCTCGTCGTGCACGGGCCCGCCGGCTACCGGCTCGCCGCCGCCGACGTCGACGCCGACCGCTTCCGCGAGCTGTGCCTGCGGCAGGCCGCCGGGGCCGAGGAGCGCGCCGCGCAGCTCGACGAGGCGCTGAGCCTGTGGCGGGGGGCCGCGTACGCCGACTTCGCCGACGACGGGTTCGCCCAGGCGGAGATCGCCCGCCTGGAGGAGCTGCGCCTCACGGCGCTGGAGGAGCAGGCGGAGGTACGGCTCGCGCTCGGGGCACGCGTCGACCTGGGCGGGCTCGTCGCCGCGCACCCGTTGCGCGAACGGCTCGTCGCCGCCCACATGCGCAGCCTCTACCGGGGCGGGCGGCAGGGCGAGGCGCTGGCCGCGTTCACCGCGCTGCGCGAACGCCTGGCCGACGAGCTCGGCGTGGACCCCTCACCCGCTCTCTCGGCCCTCTACCAGGCCGTCCTCCGCCAGGACCCCGCCCTCCCCTCCGAAGCCGACGGCACGGCCCGCACGGCCCCGCCCACGGGACGCGGGCCGGCCGCGCGCGAACCGGGCCCCGCCGCCGGACCGCCCGGGCGGGGGAACCTGCCCGCTCCGGTGGGGGACCTGATCGGGCGGGACGCGGAGGTGGCCGAGGTCGCCGGGCTGCTGGCCGCCCACCGGCTGGTGACGCTGACCGGGCCCGGCGGGGTGGGGAAGACGCGCCTCGCCCTGGAGACCGCCCGGGGCGTACGGCCGCCGACGGCCGGGGAGGCATGGCTGGTGGAGCTGGCCGGGGCCGCCGACGTGGGCGAGGCGCTGGCCGCCACGCTGGGCGTGCGCGACGACGGCGCGGCCGGGCTGGTGGAACGGCTGGCCGGGGCGCTGGCGGGCAAGGACGCCCTGCTGGTGGCGGACAACTGCGAGCACCTGGTCGAGCAGGCCGCCGAGGTGGTGTCCGCGCTGCTGCGGGCCGCGCCTGGGCTGCGCGTGCTGGCCACGGCCCAGGAGCCGCTCGGCGTCACCGGCGAGGTCGTCCGCGTCGTACAGCCGCTCACCGAGGCGGCGGCGGTGCGGCTGTTCACGGCGCGGGCCGGGATCGAGGCCGGGCCCGCCGTCGCCACGATCTGCCGGCGGCTCGACGGCATCCCGCTCGCCCTGGAGCTGGCCGCCACGCGGGTGCGGGCGCTCGGCGTGGAGGAGGTGGCCCACCGGCTGGACGACCGGTTCCGGGTGCTGACCGCCGGCATGCGCGACGCGCCCGCCCGGCAGCGGACCCTGCGGGCGACCCTCGACTGGAGCTGGGAGCTGCTGCCCGAGCACGAGCGGATCGTGCTGCGCCGGCTGGCCGCGCACGCCGACGGGTGCACGCTGGAGGCGGCCGAGGAGGTGTGCGCGGAGCCGGGCGTGGACGTGCTCGACGCGCTCGCCCGGCTGGTCGACCGGTCGCTCGTCACGCCGGGGCCGCGCTACGGGCTGCTGGAGTCCGTGGCCGCCTACTGCGCCGAGCGGCTGCGGGAGGCCGGGGAGCAGGAGACGATCCGCGAGCGGCACGCGCGCTACTACACGGCTCTCGCCGAACGGGCCGAGCTGCGCGGGAGCCGCCAGCGCGAATGGCTGGACCGGCTCGACCGGGAGGCGGCCAACTTCCGGCTCGCGCTCGCCGGGCCGCGGCCGTTGCGGCTGGTCAACGCGCTGGCCTGGTACTGGTTCCTGCGCGGCAGGCTCGGCGAGGCACGCAGGTCCATCGCCGCCGCGCTGGCCGCCACGCCGCCCGGCGCCGGGCCGGAGCAGGAACGGGAGGCGGCCGTGGCGTCCGTGTGGCTGGCCGGGATGACGCTGGCCATCGGGGAGTCGGCGCCCGCCATCCGCCGCGACGGGCTCGACCGGGCGGGGCGGGCGCTGGCCGACTGGCTCCCGGCACAGGTGCGCTGGGCGTACGGCGACCAGCGGGCGCACGAGGAGGCCGTGGAGCGGGCGCTGCGCGCGTTCGAGGAGCTCGGCGACCGCTGGGGCGTCGCGGCGGCGCTCCAGCTACGGGCCAAGCTCGCGGCCGTGCGCTCCGACCTGGACGCGATGCGGCGCGACGGCGAGCGCAGCCTGGCGATCTTCCGCGAGCTGGGCGACGGGTGGGGGCGCATCGAGGCCATGGACGCGCTCGACCGGCTGGCCGAGATGCGCGGCGACTACGCCGAGGCCGCCCGGCTGCGGGAGGAGGCGCTGGAGCTGGCCGAGGAGCTCGGGTTCGAGGTGGCGTTCCGGCTGTCGGCGGTGGGCCGGGTGGCGCTGCTGGAGGGCGACTACGCGCGGGCCGACGACTACCACGAGCGGGCCCGCAGGCTGGCCGTGGAGCAGTCGTACAAGTCGGCCGAGGAGCACGCCGTGCTCGGGCTGGCCATGAGCGCCCGGCGGCGCGGACGCCACGCGGAGGCCGAGGCGCTGCTGCTGCCCTGGCTCGGCTGGCTGGAGGAGGTGCGCGGGACGCCGGGGATCGCGTTCGTGCTGGCGGAGCTGGGGTTCGCCGCCGAGCAGCGCGGCGACGCGGAGACGGCGGCGGCCCGGCAGCGGGCGGGCCACGCGGCGGCGCGGGCGTCGGGCGACCCGCGGGCGGTCGCGCTGGCGCTCGAAGGGCTGGCCGGGGCCGAGGCCCTGGCGGGCGACGCCGTACGGGCCGCCGAGCTGCTCGGCGAGGCCGCGGCCCTCAGGCGGTCGGTCGGCACGCCGCTGGCCGCGGGGGAGCGCTTCGACGTCGACCGCATCACCGCCACGGCCCGGGCCGCCCTGGGCGATGACCGCTTCCGCCACGCACACGCCGCCGGAGCCACCCGCGCCCCGCGTGCTGAGCCAGGCAGGGCGTGAGGCCCGGGGGCTCAGGTGGGGAACTCGGCCAGGACTTCCCAGGCGCCCTGGGGGGTGGGGCCGGCGCGGAGGCGGCCGCCGAGAGCCTCGACGCGCTCGGCCATGCCGACCAGCCCGAAGCCGCCGCCCAGCCGGGCCACGCGGGGGTCGGCGGCGGAGCCGTAGTTGCGCACCCGCAGCACCACGGCGGCCTCGTACCGCTTGAGCGACGCCTCGATCCACCGCGTGTGCGGCGCGTGCTTGCGGACGTTGGTGAGCGCCTCCAGCAGCACCCGGTGCAGCGTCGTGATCACCTCGGGCGCCAGCGTGCCGTCGCCGAGCCCGGGCCCGATCTCGAAGGCGACCTTCGGCCCCTCCGCCGAGAACCGCTCGGTGAGCAGCCGCAGGTCGCCCAGCGAGGTGCCGGGGGTGCGCGAGGCCTCCTCAGCGCGCAGGACCGTGACCATGCGGCGCATCGAGGTGAGCGCCTCGCTGCCGGCGGATGCGATGGCGTCGAGGGCGGGCACGACGGCGTCCGGGCTGGTCTGCGCGACGGTGCGGGCGGCCTGGGCCTGCACGACGATGCCGGTGATGTGGTGGGCGACCAGGTCGTGCAGCTCCCGGGCGAGCTCCAGCCGTTCGGCGCGGCGTACGGAGTGGACGGCCTCGTTGCGGCGTTCCTGCTGGAAGCGCAGGTAGCCGCCGGCCCCCGCGACCGTCGACCAGCCGACGAACAGCATGAAGGAGAAGACGAACGCCTCGTTGCCCCCGGAGCGCCAGATCGTCTCGGCCATCAGGACGACCAGTCCGGCGCAGGCGAGGATGGCGGCGTTGCGCACGGGTTCGACATGGCGGAGCACGCCGATGATCAGGATGAGCATCGCGCCGGTCTCGGCGGTGCCGGGCACGCCCTGGACGCCGTCGAGCGAGAGGATCAGCGAGGACAGGAACGACAGGCCGAGCAGGGCGGCGTAGGACTCGATGCGGTAGCGGCGGCGCAGCACCACGGCGGTGATGCCGGCGACGCCGCACAGCACGGCGAGGAACTGCAGCCCGCCCGCGCCGACGGCGATGACCAGGTCGAGCATGAGCATCATGCCCAGCCAGCCGAGCATCGCGATCTCGCTCAGCCGGCGGATCCAGTAGACGGCGCGTTTGGATTCCCCCACGGCCTTGAGCCTAAGCCGCAAGTCGGACAGCTCGTATCGACCGATCGGCCGACCCCGGGGCCGAGGGACCGGCCCTTCAGCCGAGGTGGCGGCGGGGGCGCGCGGCGCAGCATGGAGGCATGGTCTTCATCGGATTCGTACTGCTGGGTGTGGGGCTGGTCATCGGGGTGCTGCTGGCGCTGTCGGACCCGGTCCTGCTGTCGCGCATCAACGGCGAGGAAGCCCAGGGGCAGAGCGGCAGGCACATCCACGTCGCCCCACCCCAGGAGCGGGAGGAGGAACGGCGCGCCGCGTCCGTTACCGTGGCCGTATGACCAACGGTTTCGAAACCCTGGCGATCCACGCAGGTCAGGAGCCTGACCCCGTGACCGGCGCCGTGGTGCCCCCGATATACGCCACGTCCACCTACAAGCAGGACGGCGTGGGCGGCCTGCGCTCCGGCTACGAGTACAGCAGGTCGGCCAACCCGACCAGGACCGCCCTGGAAGAGGCGCTGGCCGCAGTGGAGGGCGGGGCGCGCGGGCTGGCGTTCGCCTCCGGGCTGGCCGCCGAGGACACGCTGCTGCGCGCTGTGTGCAAGCCCCAGGATCACGTGATCATCCCCAACGACGCCTACGGCGGCACCTACCGGCTGTTCGCCAAGGTGAACGAGCGCTGGGACCTGCACTACGACCCGGTCCCGCTGGGCGACCTCGACGCGGTGGCCGCGGCGATGACGCAGAAGACGCGGGTCGTGTGGGTCGAGACGCCGACCAACCCGCTGCTCGGCATCGCCGACATCGCCGCGCTCGCCCAGCTCGCCCACGACAACGGCTCGCTCCTGGTCGTCGACAACACCTTCGCCTCGCCGTACCTCCAGCAGCCGCTCTCGCTGGGCGCGGACGTGGTCGTGCACTCGACGACCAAGTACGTGGGCGGCCACTCCGACGTCGTCGGCGGTGCGCTGATCGCCCGCGACCGGGGGCTCGGCGACGAGCTCGCCTACCACCAGAACGCGATGGGCGCGGTGGCCGGGCCGTTCGACGCCTGGCTGACGCTGCGCGGGCTCAAGACGCTGGGCGTGCGGATGGACCGCCACTGCGACAACGCCGAGCGGGTCGTGGACCTGCTGCTCGCGCACCCGCGCGTGACGCAGGTGCTCTATCCGGGGCTGGCCGAGCACCCCGGCCACGAGATCGCCGCCAAGCAGATGAAGCGGTTCGGCGGCATGGTGTCGTTCCGGGTGGCGGGCGGTGAGGAGGAGGCCGTCGCGATCTGCGACCGGACCGAGCTGTTCACGCTCGGCGAGTCGCTGGGCGGCGTGGAGTCGCTCATCGAGCACCCGGGCCGGATGACGCACGCCTCGGCGGCGGGCTCGCCCCTGGAGGTGCCCGGCGACCTGGTGCGCCTGTCGGTCGGCATCGAGACGATCGACGACCTGCTCGCCGACCTGACGCGGGCGCTCGGCTAGCTGCCCGGCACGACCATCAGGAAGAGGATCACCAGCCAGATCACGGTCAGCAGGCCGCTGATGGCGGCGATCCGGCCGACCTGCACCTTCGCGTCGTCGTCCGCGGCCTCGCTCTCCAGGGCCTGGACGGCGCCGCGCAGGTCGCGGTCGACGATGACGAGCAGCACGATGGCGACGATGAACAGCGTCATCGACGCCGTCATGTACCAGGCGCCGAGCAGCCCGCCGCCCATCACCACGCCGAGCACGATGCCGAAGACCAGCACGCCCAGCGAGCCGACGCTGTAGATCCTGGTCATGCGCTGGATGGTGCGGACGACGGGCACGTTCTTCGTACGGATCGCGCGCGGCGCGGCGTGGGTGGCGGCGGTGATCGGCCCGATCGTGAAGATCGCGAAACCGATGTGCAGCCACAGAAGCAGGTCCGTCATGCGGAAGAGACTAGTCGCCGACGATCTCGGTGGGGGACTCGACACTCTCTTTGCCGTCAGGGGAGCCGAGCATGATGAGCTCGGTGACGGCGATGGTGACGACCATCACCAGGATCAGGACAATCATGGCGAGCATGGGACACCCCTCCTTTCCCCCTGCCGGATGTGAATCCGCCGGACGTAAATATCGTCCGTAATGACTAGACGGCCTGGCAACGGAATAAGTTCGCCCCGGGTAAGGTGGATGGCCGCTGGTCTTTCCTTACCGTTTGGGCACAAGGGGGTGCCGTCCGTGGCCATCAAGCACGTCGAGCCGTATTCCGACGAGTGGCTGCAGCAGCCGGTCTGCTACGTGCGCCGGGTCGTCGGGCTGCTCGGCGCCGAGGCCGACGGCTGGTGGGAGGGCCCGTGCGAGCCGCGTGAGGCGACCGTCAGGCTCGCCGACGGCGCCGCGCTGGTGTGGGACGAGGAGAGCGGCTGGCGGCTGGGCCGCTTCGTCTCCGGCGCCCCGGGTCAGCACACGGAGCTGTCCGGCGTCCGCTATCTCGGCGGCGGGCTGCTGCCCCGGCCGGAGCGGGTGCCCGCGGCGCTCGCGGACGCCCGCGCCGGGGTGGGCGCGAGCAGCGCCTGGCGGCCCTGCTACCGCTCGCACCGCAACTGCCGTGACGGGTTCGACGTCGCGCTCGACTTCTACGCGCGGCTCGTCGAGGCCTAACGCGCCCGTCGCACCCGCAGGAAGTCGCTCACCACGTACTCGCCGAGCCGGTCGGCGCTGGGCGAGAAGACGCGCCCGCCGTTGCGCCGCGCCACCTCGTCGACGAACTCCTTGAGCCGGTCGTCCCCGGCCAGCATGAAGACGTTGATCGTGGCCCGGCGCCTGGTCATCTTGTCGACCTCGGCCAGCGTGAGCTCCAGCGTCTCCGGCGAGGGCGGCCACTCGAACGCCGAGCGGCCGTTGCGCAGCAGGTGCGCGGTCGGCTCGCCGTCGGTGACGACGAGCACGACGGGCTCGAAGTCGGGGTGGCGGTCGAGGTGCCGCCCGGCGATCAGCAGCGCGTGGTGCAGGTTGGTGCCCTGGACCATGTCCCAGTCGAGCCCGGCCAGCTCGTCGGGCTGCAGCACGCGGGCGTAGTTGGAGAAGCCGATGATCTGCACGGCGTCCTGCGGGAACTTGGAGGCGACCAGGGCCTGCAGGGCGAGCGCGGTCTGCTTGGCGGCGGCCCACGTGCCGCGCAGGGCCATCGAGTAGGACAGGTCGACGAGCAGGCAGACGGCGGCGGCGCTGCGCCGCTCGGTCTCGGCCACCTCGAAGTCGTCCACGGACAGCTTCACCGCCGTACGCCCTCCGCCTGCCGGGTCCGTACGCAGGCCGCCGGCGCGGACGGCGTTGACCAGGGTGCGGACGACGTCGACGGGCTGCTCGTCGCCGAAGCGCCACGGCCGGGACGACCCGGTGAGCTCGCCCGCCGAGCCCGCGTCGTGCTGGTCGTGGTCGCCGCGGCGGCCGGCGTCGAGCGAGGAGAAGACGCGGCGCAGCGCGGTCTCGCCGAGCCGCCGCACCGCCTTGGGCGTGAGCTCCAGCTTGCCGCGGCGGCGCAGCAGGTAGCCCTGCTCCTCCAACTCCCGTTCGATGCGCTTGAGCGCTTCGAGGTCGTCGACCGCCGAGCGGCCGAGGGCGCGGCGCACGGCGGCCTCGTCGATGTCGTCGAGCCGGGCCCCGGGGTAGTCCTGGCGCAGCGCGCTCTCCAGCCCGCTGAGGTCGGCCAGCTCCTCCAGGGCGGTGACGGCGTCGCCCATGCCCAGGGGCTCCTCGCCGGTCAGCCGTTCGGTGGCGTCCCAGGCGAGGTCGGGGCGGCGCGCGTACAGGGCCTCGCCGAGCCGCCGCATCTGGTCGGCGAGCCCGGCCTGGTCGAGGGTCTGGCTCATGAGGTTGCCGAGTTCCTCGCGCTGGCGCGGGGTCATCGAGGCGAGCATGCGCTGGGTGGCGGCGGCCCGCCGGGCGAGGATGTCGACGAGCTCGTCGAGGTTGCGCGGCTTCTCCGGAAAGAGGTCACCATATTTCGCCATGAAGGAGTCGAAATCCGCCTGCGTGTGCTCGCCACGGGCGTCCTTCTCCAGCATGTCGTTCAGGTCGGCCATCATCTGGCGGACCCGTTCCATCGCCGCCGGGTCGGGGTTCGCCAGCGCCTCGCGCAGCCCCCTGAACTGGGCGTCCAGCACCTCGCGCCGCAGCAGGTCGCGCAGCTCCTCGAAGGTCTGCCTGGCGGCCTCCGAGCGCCACCGGTAGGTGCTCAGCTCCTGGATGGCCCCGGCCGTGTCGTCCGGCAGCGCGTCGAGCTCGGCCTCGCGCAGCCGGGCGTCGTCGGCCGGGTCGGGGAACAGCTCGGCGCGCTCCTGCCCGATGGCCTTGTCCAGCAGCGCCCTGGCCTTCTCCAGCGTGCCGTCGAGCCTGCCGCTCTCACGAAGGTCGCGGCGGCGCCGCCGGACCTCCCTGAGCATGTCGTCCAGGCCGCGCCGGTCCTGGGCGCCCGGCAGGCCGCGCTTGAGCAGGTCGCGCAGGGCGTGGACGGGCGTGGAGCCGGACAGGATGGCGTCGCCCATCTCGTCGAGTGCCGCGCGCACGTCGTACGGCGGGGCCAGGGGGTCGGGGCCATCGTGGTACTCGCCATAGCGGTAGGCCGTCACGCACCCACGCTAACCCGAGATGCCCTGCTATGCGTCGCCGAACACCTCCCACACCTGGAACACCTGGCCGCTGCGCGGCTGATAGTCGATCTGGACCAGCACCGGGTGGCGCAGCTTCTTCAGCGCGGCGGTGAAGTCACCCGCGCCGCAGTGCTTGGTGCCCAGGCCGTCGCGGTCGGCGTTGACCGGCCTGCCGGTTAGCCAGCCCGCGCCGCACCGGGAGGTGACGCGGCTGAAGGCGAGCGCGTGCGTGTAGCCGAGCTTGACGGTCGTGCCGCCCCTGGTGAACAGCAGCGTCCGGTCGCCGGCCCGCTTGACCGTGCCGCGCACGACGCTGAGCTTCGACGGGTACGGCAGGAACTCGGTGACCTTGACCGCCTGGCCGCCGGTGTGGTGGACGCGTACCGCGACGGGGCCGGACGCGAGGCTGTCGGACAGGTCGGCGGCCCCGCACCGGGTCCGGCCGAAGTTCTTGGCGTCGAGCGCGACCCGGCCCTCGGTCTCCTTCAGGCCGCAGGCGACCGCGACCCGCAGGTAGGCGGCCTTGGTGTAGCCGAGGCGCAGCTCCTTGGCCCCACGGATGGCCTTGAGCCGGTAGCTCTTGCGGACGGCCGTGGCCGACTGCGGCAGGATGCGCAAGTGGCCGGCGCCATCGGACCAGGCGTAGCCGTACACGACCTGAGGAGAGGTCTCCGCCGAGGCGGGGATGGCGTAGGCGCTCAGGGCGCACAGGGCGAGGGCGGTGGTGGCGCTGGCGAGCAGTCGCATGGGCGGTTCCCCCCGGACGAAACGGTCAGTCGTCCATTACGACGTGCGGAACCGCCCGAATGTTCACGTCCGGTAGACGGCGACTCCGTCGAGGTCGTCCTTCGACAGCCGGCGCATGAGGTAGAGGCCCTCCATCGCGAACTCCAGCGCCGCCGCCGCGTGCCCGGGGGACTCGTCGCCGGCTCCCATGCCGAGCTTCGACATGATCTTGGCCAGGCCGTCGACGGGGCCGATGCGGCGCAGCAGCTCGCCGGCGGCGACCAGCTCGCCCGACTCCACCTGGGCGCCCTCGGCGAACTTGTCGGTCAGCGGCGACAGGTCCATCGCGCCCAGCCGGGTGCGGAACGTCTCGGCCGTGGCGCGGCGCAGCAGGTGGGCCAGGATCTCGGTCTCCCTGCCCTCCTCGCTGACCTCGAACTCCACCTTGCCGCGCAGGCTGTGGACGACCGGCGCCAGGTCGCACACCCGGGTCACGGCCTGGTCCTCGCCGGTGATCGCGGCCCTGCGCACGGCCGAGGCCGCGGCGGTCTCGGCGGCGGCGATCGAGAAGCGCGCAGACACGCCGGAGCGGGCGTCGACGGCCGTGGACTCGCGGACCAGCCGGGTGAAGCGCGCGATCACCTCGACGAGGTGCTCCGGGACGTCGGCGCCGATGTCCGGCATGGACTCCTGCCGGATCAGCGTCAGCTCGTCCTCGATCGTGAGCGGGTAGTGGGTGCGGATCTCGGCGCCGAAGCGGTCCTTCAGCGGGGTGATGATCCGGCCCCTGTTGGTGTAGTCCTCGGGGTTGGCGCTGGCGATGAGCAGGATGTCGAGCGGCAGCCGCAGGTTGTAGCCGCGGACCTGGATGTCGCGCTCCTCCAGCACGTTGAGCAGCGACACCTGGATGCGCTCGGCCAGGTCGGGCAGCTCGTTGACGGAGAAGACGCCCCGGTTGGTGCGCGGGACCAGGCCGTAGTGCACGGTCTCGGGGTCGCCCAGCCTGCGCCCCTCGGCGATCTTGATCGGGTCGATGTCGCCGATCAGGTCGCCGACGGAGGTGTCGGGGGTGGCGAGCTTCTCGCCGTAGCGCTCGTCGCGGTGCTTCCACGCCACCGGCAGCTCGTCGCCCAGCTCGGCCGCGAGGGCCCGGCAGCGTCCGCAGGCGGGCGCGTACGGGTGGTCGTTGATCTCGCAGCCCTCGACCACCGGGGTCCACTCGTCGAGCAGGCCGGTGACCGTGCGGATGAGCCGGGTCTTGCCCTGGCCGCGCTCACCGAGCAGGACCAGGTCGTGCCCGGCGAGCAGGGCGCGTTCGAGATGGGGCAGGACGGAGTCGTCGAAGCCCACGATGCCGGGAAAACGGGGCTCGCCCGCTCTGAGCTTGACCAGCAGGTTTTCGCGGACCTCGGCTTTGACGGTGCGATGAACGTGGCCGCTCTCTCGCAACTCGCGGAGGATACGAGGCTGATGCACGGGATCGACCCTACGTCCCCGGCGCGCGAAGTGGCAGGGGTTTCGCATCTGGCGGAGATTTCGGATCTTGACCATTGCGTGGCGGTTCGTGTGCGTGCTTGTCCCTTTAGTGGGGAGAATCGGGCCTAGGGAACTTGGACCTGCCGAGGGAGGCGAGAGGCGTGGCAGTCATGACGAGCCGCTTCGCCGACGGCCTCGCCGTGGATTCCGACCTGGTCGAAGCCGCGGAGAGGGCTGTCGGCCAGGCCCTGGCGAGGCTCAGCGGTCAGGCCGACCTGGTCTGCTTCTTCATCTGCGGCGACGATCCCGAGGACGTCGCCAGGGCGGGGGAGCGGGCGATGCGGATGGCCCCCGAGGCGCACGTGATCGGTTGCAGCGCCACCGGCGTGATCGGCGACGGGCAGGGCGTGGAGCTGACGCCCGCCGTGAGCGCGTGGGCGGCCACCCTCGACGGGGCCGAGCTGACCACGTTCGCGCTGGAGACGCTCACGGCCGAGGACAGGTTCGTGGTGGTCGGGCTGCCCGAGCGGACGGCCGACGACCACGTGGCGATCCTGCTCGCCGACCCGTACTCCTTCCCCACCGACGCGTTCGTCGAGCGCTCGTCGGAGGTGCTGGGCGACCTGCCGCTGGTCGGCGGACTGGCCAACGGCCTCCAGGGCAGGGGATCGGTACGCCTGTTCGCCGACGGCGAGGTCTACACCGAGGGCGCCATCGGCGTGCTCATCAGCGGCGCCATCCGGGTGAGCACCGTGGTCAGCCAGGGCTGCCGCCCGATCGGGCCGAGCATGGTCGTCACCCGCTGCGAGGAGAACCTGCTGCTGGAGCTCGCCGGCCAGCCCGCCCTGTCCCGACTGGAGGACATCGTCAGCGACCTGGACGAGGACGACCGCGAACTGGTCGCCGCCGGGCTGCAGATCGGCCTCGCCATGGACGAGTACGCCGAACGGCACGAACGCGGCGACTTCCTCATCAGGGGCGTGATCGGTATCGACCCGGAGCGGGAGGCCGTGGCCATCGGCGACATCGTGGACATCGGGCGGACCGTCCGCTTCCAGGTGCGCGACGCCGCCACCGCCGACGAGGACCTGTACGACGTCCTCGACGCGCACCGGGAAGAGCTCGGCCGCGTCGACGGGGCGCTGCTGTTCTCCTGCAACGGGCGCGGATCGGCGATGTTCGGCACTGCCGACCACGACCCCGTCGCGCTGCGCGACACGCTCGGGCCGATCGGCGTGGCGGGCTTCTTCGCCGCCGGCGAGGTCGGCCCGGTCGCCGGCCACAACCACGTCCACGGCTTCACCGCCTCCGTGCTGGTCTTCTCCTCGGCGAGCGGCGGGTGATCCTCGCCCTCGACATCGGCGGCACCAAGATGGCCGCCGCACACGTGGACCACGACGGCGCCGTGCTGCGCACCCTCCGCGCGGCCACCCCGCAGGACGCCGACGCCGAGACCCTGTGGAAGACCCTCGCCGGCCTCGTCGAACCGCTCGCCGCCGGCGTGACCGGCGTCGGCATCGGCTGCGGCGGCCCGATGACCTGGCCCTCGGGCGAGGTCTCACCGCTCAACATCCCCGGCTGGCGCGACTTCCCGCTGCGCGCCCGGCTTTCCGGCCGCTTCCCCGGCCTTCCCGTACGCATCCACAACGACGCCGTCTGCGTGGCCCTGGCCGAACACTGGCGAGGCGCCGGCCGGGGCGTCGCCGACATGCTCGGCATGGTGGTGTCCACCGGCGTGGGCGGCGGCCTCATCCTCGGCGGCAGGCTCATCGACGGCGGCACCGGCAACGCCGGGCACATCGGCCACATCGTGGTCGAACCCGACGGCGGCCCGCCCTGCGGATGCGGCGGCCACGGCTGCCTGGAGGCCGTCGCGCGCGGCCCCGCCCTCACCGAGTGGGCGCTGGCCCGCGGCTGGACGCCCGGCACCGCCTCCGCAGGCGACGGCCTCTACCGGGAGGACCGCGCGGTGACCGGCCGGGCGCTGGCCGCCGACGCCCTGGCCGGGGATGAGGTGGCGCTCGCGGCGATGCGCCGGGCCGGGCGGGCGCTCGGCATCGCCATCGCCTCCGCCACCCACCTGTGCGACCTGGACCTGGTCACGATCGGCGGTGGGCTGTCCCAGGCGGGCGAGCCGCTGTTCGGGCCGCTGGAGGAGGCGCTGCGCGAGCACGCCAGGATGGCCTTCGCCCACCGCCTGCGCGTCCTGCCCGCGGCGCTCGGCCAGGAGGCCGGGCTGGTGGGGGCGGCGGCCCTGGTGCTGACGGAGGAGCGCTAGGAGCCCAGACCCCACTCGTCCCGGAGCCGGTCCGTGGCGGCCCGGTGCCGGGGGTGGTAGGCGGGGAAGAACTCCTTGCCGCATTCGAGGTCGTCGAGCGCGGAGTCGATCTCCTCGCGCAGGTAGGGCATGGCCTCCTCGCGGGTGAGCGCAGGCATGAACTCCATGCCGGGCTCGGCGCCGGGGTTCTGCTCCCGGCCCAGCGCCGACAGCTTGGCCCGGAAGCGCTCCTCCTCCAGGTGGCTGATCTGGCTCGGCTTCTCCGTGGACACCGGGTATCCCTTCGCGCGCAGGCACGCCGCGTAGTCGCGGGCCAGGGCCACGAGCCGGGGGTCGCTGTCGAACTCGCGCTCGTCGAGGGCCCGGTGCGCCGCCCCGTGCAGCCGGTGCAGGTCGTCGACGGCGGTGACGTCCCTGCCGAGCACGGCCTTGACCGCGCGGGTGAAGCACTCCTGGTCGGCCTGGTGGTAGGCCGTCTGCTGGCTGGCGGACAGGGCCGAGATGTACCGGTCGTTGGGGAAGGAGGGGTGCAGGTCCACACCCCCGGCCTCCTGCGTGGTGCGGTGGACGTAGCCGGAGAAGACGCCGTGGCCGTACTTCTCCCGGTGCCGCCGCATCGACGCGTAGTGGCCGTCGGCGCGCCTCAGGGCTTCGGCCGTCAGCGTGCGGTCCGGCACCCACATCTCGTACTTGAAGCCGCGCTCGGCCATGCAGGCGGCCTTCAGGCTCTCCCAGCGCCACCGCTTGCCGGTGCCGCCGGCCTCGGCGCTGGAGACCGCACAGCCGGCCAGGGCGAGGAGCACGACGAGCGCGAGGACCCTCACAGGACGAGCCTTCGCCGCGCGGTCGCCGGGGCGACCGCCGAGGCCGCGGTGAGGACGGCCAGCAGCGCCCAGTGGGCGATCTCCTGGCGGGAGGCCAGGGACAGGTGCTCGCCGAGCACCGCCGTGGCCGGCAGCAGGTAGACGGCGGCGGCGATCGCCCAGCGGCCGTCGCGTGTCAGGCGGCCCGCGTAGACGGCGGTCACCAGCAGGGCCGTCTCCAGGACGACCCGGACGACGGTCTGCGCGCTCGGGCTCGCCAGGTCGTCCCAGCCGGGGTCCAGCCCGGCGGCCACCGGCAGGACGGCCAGCCACCACCACGACCGCGGCCGTGGCCGTTCGCCTCGTGCGGCCAGCACGAGCAGCCCCAGCACCACCAGCGCGCCGGAGGTGGCCGTGGCGACCGGCCCGGCGTTGCCGTACAGGGCGGGGCCGTCCGCCCACGGGCCGCCCGGGAAGACCGGCAGGAGCGTGCGGTCGAGCCAGGGCTGCCCGAGCGTGACCGCCACGGCCTTGCTGCCGGTGAGCATCATGACCGGCAGCGCGAGCCCGACGCGGCCGCGCAGGACGGCGAGGAAGCCGAGCGCCGCCAGCGCCGTCCACAGGCCGGTCTCGGCCGTGTACGGGATCAGCGCGGCCAGGTTGACCAGCGACAGCGCCAGCACGCCGAGATGCAGGCCGTCGGCCCAGGCCGGGCCGACGGCCGACTCGGTGAGCCGGGCGCGCATCCCGCCCAGCAGCAGGGCGCCCGCCTCGCGCGCCGGCGGGCGGGCCCGGCCCGGTCCGGCGGCGTCGAGGAGCACGTCGAGCAGCTCGTCGCCGTGGTCGGAGCGGTAGCCGGAAGGGTAGGCCCGCAGGAGTAACCGGTAGTGCCGCTCCAGCGGGCTCATCCCGCCGTCGCCCCCAGGTGCCGCCGGGTCACCACGGCGGCGGCCTGCTGCATGCGCCGGGCCTCGGCCTGGACCAGGCCGGTGCCGTCGTCGGTGATGCGGAAGTAGCGGCGCTTGCGGCCGTTGACGATCTCCTCGCGCTCGACCTCGATGACGCCGTTGGCCGCGAGCCGGTCGAGCGCGCCGTAGAGGGTGCCGACCGCCAGCGTGATCCGGCCGTCGGACAGCTCCACCACCCGCTTGAGAATCGCGTGCCCGTGGAGCGGCCCGTCGAGGAGCGAGGCGAGCACGAAGTAAGCCTGCTCGCTCAGGCCCGTCGATCCCTTCGGCATGCGGGCACCATACTTCGATGCCCGAAGTGCGGCAAGAAGATCATGCCGGGCGGCGCGGCTGGAAGAGCCAGGCGTCGAAGAGCGCGTCGAGCTGCTTGCCCGACAGGCGTTCGGCCAGCGCCACGAACTGCTCGGTGGTGACGCTGCCGTAGCGGTGCTCGGCGGCCCAGGTCTTGAGCAGGGTGAAGAACGTCCGGTCGCCGATGGCCCGGCGCAGCGCGTGCAGCGTCATGCCGCCCCGCGTGTAGACGGACTCGTTGAACAGGTCGGCGGGCCTGGCCCGGCCGGGCGGGTAGGACCAGATCGGGTCGGTGGCCGGGCGGGCGTGGTAGGAGGCGAACAGGGCGTCGGCGGTGCGCCGGCCCTTGTGTTCCGACCACAGCCACTCGGCGTAGGTGGCGAAGCCCTCGTTGAGCCACAGGTCCTTCCACCGCTTGATGCTGAGGCTGTTGCCGAACCACTGGTGGGCCAGCTCGTGCGCGATGATGCCGTCGTCGGGCTCGAAGCCGCCGTAGATCGGCTTGGTCTGGTTCTCCAGCGCGTAGCCGGCGGAGAAGTCGTCGACCACGCCCCCGGTCGAGCCGAACGGGTAGGGGCCGAAGACCGTGCTCCAGTAGTCGGTGATCTCGCCCGAGACCCGGTGGAACTTCTCCAGCGTGGAGCGGAACCTGGGGTCGACGGCCGCCAGGTTGGGGATGCCGCCCGTCGTGGTGCCCTTCTTGAGGTGGAACTTCCCGATGGTGGCGGTGGCCAGGTAGGTGGTCATCGGGTGCGTCTCGCGCCACCGGAACGTCGTCCTGCCCTCGCTGGTGCGCGGCTCGCCGCGCAGCTCGCCGTTGGCCAGCGCGGTCACGCCCTCGGGCACGGTGATCTCGAAGTCGAAGGCCGCCTTGTCGGCGGGGTGGTCGTTGCCGGGGAACCAGGTCTTGGCGCCGTTGGGCTCGCACGCCACGAACGCCCCGTCGGGGGTCGGGACGAAGCCGTAGGTGCCCAGGTTGGTGGAGTTGCGCACCGGCTCGGGCACTCCGGAGTAGGAGACCCTGGCGATGAACGGCACGCCGCGGGCCAGCGGGCGGGCCGGGACGACCGTGAGCTCGTCGCCGGCCCGGGTGAACGTGGCGGCGGTCCCGTCGACCCAGACCCCGTGCACGGTGAGGCCCCTGAGGTCGAGGTTGAACCGCGACAGCGGCGCCGTGGCCGTGGCGCGGATCGTGGCCTCGCCGTCGAGCTGCTTGCTCGCGGGCGTGTAGCCGAGCTTGAGCGCGTAGTGGGCGACGTCGTAGCCGCCGTTGCCGTCGGTGGGGAAGTCGGCGTCGCCGATGCCCGCCGCGCCCGCCCGGGCCCCCGCCGGGCCCTCGTCGCGGGCCGCCCCGTCGGACGGCCCGCACGCGAGCACGCTCATCAGGGCGGCCAGCGCCGCGGCCCGCCTCCTGGTGTGCCTCATGACGCGGCTCCCCTTCGTGATCGTCAACTTACGTAACGTAAGCATCCACGAAGGAGCCGCTGATCACCACCGGTTCAGAGGTTGCCCCTGCGCTCCTGCTCGCGCTCGATGGCCTCGAACAGCGCCTTGAAGTTGCCCTTGCCGAAACCGAGCGAGCCGTGGCGCTCGATGAGCTCGAAGAATACCGTCGGGCGGTCCTGCACCGGCTTGGTGAAGATCTGCAGCAGGTAGCCGTCCTCGTCGCGGTCGACGAGGATCTTGCGCTTGTGCAGCTCCTCGATCGGCGCACGCACGTTGCCGATGCGGGCCCGCAGCTCCGGGTCCTCGTAGTAGGAGTCGGGGGTGTCGAGGAACTCCACCCCGGCCGCCCGCATGTGGTCGACGGTGGTCAGGATGTCGTTGGTGGCCAGCGCGATGTGCTGCACGCCGGGGCCGCCGTAGAACTCCAGGTACTCGTCGATCTGCGACTTCCTGCGGCTGACGGCCGGCTCGTTGAGCGGGAACTTGACCTTGCGGGTGCCGTCGGCCACGACCTTGGACATCAGCGCCGAGTATTCGGTGGCGATGTCGTCGCCGACGAACTCGGCCATGTTCGTGAAGCCCATGACGTTGCGGTAGAACTCCACCCACTCGTCCATCTTGCCGAGCTCCACGTTGCCGACGCAGTGGTCGACGGCCTGGAAGAGCCGGCCGGACTTGGTGGCGGGCGGGGCGACCAGCGGCTCGGCGGCGACGTAACCGGGCAGGTAGGGGCCGCCGTAGTTGGACCTGTCGACGAGCGTGTGGCGGGTCTCGCCGTAGGTGGCGATCGCCGCGAGCACGACCTTGCCGTGCTCGTCCTCCACCGTGTACGGCTCGTCGAGGCCGCGGGCGCCGTGCGAGACGGCGTGCTGGTAGGCCGCCTCGACGTCCGGCACCTGGATGGCCAGGTCGATGACTCCGTCACCGTGCGCGGCCACGTGCGCGGACACCCCGGTGCCCGCCCGTACGGCGCCCCGGAACTCGAACGTGGCGCTGCCCGAGGTCAGCACGTAGGCCACCTCGTCCCGGCTGCCGTTCTCGGGCCCTCGGTAGGCGGTCAGCTTCATGCCGAACGCCGTGGAGTAGTAGTGGGCGGCCTGCTTGGCGTTGCCTACGGCGAAGACCACTGCATCCATGCCGTTGACCGGAAAGACATCACTCATGCCACTAACTCTCGATTTACCTGGGCGAGTTGTGCAAGAGTTACGTAGATGAGTGGACAATCTGCCCAATCCTGGGTGTGAAGCACCGGAGAACCTGTGACTATTGACCACCTCGACGCGCGCCTCATCGCTCTCCTCGCCGCCGAGCCGAGGCTGGGGGTGCTGGAGTGCTCGCGCCGGCTCGGGGTCGCCCGCGGCACCGTGCAGGCCCGGCTCGACCGGCTGATCGCCCGGGGCGTCATCACCGGGTTCGGCCCCGACGTGTCGACCGTGGGGCTGGGCTACGACGTCACCGCGTTCGTGCTGATGGAGATCCGGCAGGTCGCCGGGCACGACCCGGTGGCCGACCGGCTGGCGCTCATCCCCGAGGTGCTGGAGGTGCACACCATCACCGGAGGCAGCGACCTGCTCTGCCGAGTGGTCGCCCGGACCAACTCCGACCTGCAGCGCGTCATCGACCAGATCGTCGGTGTGCAGGGAGTTCTCCGGACTTCTTCGATCATCGCCCTGGACACCCCTGTTCCGTACCGAGTGCTGCCTTTGGTGGCCGATGTCCCGCGCAGGGAGGGTCAACGGTCGTAGCATCGGCTCAGGACGATGCACCGTTATCGATCGTTTACCCTTGACGTTCGCGCCGAGGACCAGGGGAGGGCGGCACGATGCGAAAGCGGCGGTTGCTGCGATTCCTGCTGATCACGGCCGGTGCCGGCCTCGTCGTGCTGGCCGCGCTGTTCGGCATCGCGTGGGCGATGACGCCCATTCCCGACAGCACGCAGAAGGACGCCACCGCCCAGGGCTCGGTCATCTACTACCGCGACGGCAAGAGCGTCATCGCCCGCCAGGGCATGAACCGCCGGGTCGTCACCCTGGACAAGGTGCCCGAGCACGTGCGCGACGCCGTCATCGCCGCCGAGAACCGCTCCTTCTACGAGGACGGCGGCGTCTCGGTCAAGGGCACGACCAGGGCGCTGTGGTCCACGCTCACCGGGCAGCAGCTCCAGGGCGGCTCGACCATCACCCAGCAGCTCGTCCGCAACTACTACAGCGGCCTGAGCCAGGAACGGTCGGTCACCCGCAAGTTCAAAGAGATCATGATCTCGCTGAAGGTCGACCAGTCCAAGTCCAAGGACTGGGTGCTGGAGCAGTACCTCAACACCATCTACTTCGGGCGCGGCGCCAACGGCGTCCAGGCCGCCGCCCAGGCGTACTTCGGCAAGGACGTCGAGGACCTGAGCATCGCCCAGGGCGCCTACCTGGCCGCGGTGATCCAGCAGCCGAGCCGCTTCGCCGACCCCGAGGGCCCCGACCTCGACGCCGCCGAGGCCCGCTGGCGCGCGATCGTCGACGCCATGGTGGAGACCCGCGCGCTCACCCCGGCCCAGGCCGCCGAGCAGAAGTTCCCCAAGCTCAAGGCACCCAAGAAGCCGTTCCAGCTCAAGGGCCAGGCCCAGTACATGCTGGAGCAGGTCACCGCCGAGCTCAACCGGCGCGGCTACACCGACGAGGACATCAACGGCGGCGGCCTGAAGATCGTCACCACGTTCGACAAGGACCTCATGGCGGCCGCCGAACGCGCCGTCAAGGAGACGCTGCCGGACAACCT
The DNA here is from genome assembly GCF_019396325.1 of Nonomuraea ceibae. GTDB lineage: Bacteria > Actinomycetota > Actinomycetes > Streptosporangiales > Streptosporangiaceae > Nonomuraea > Nonomuraea ceibae. The sequence goes on along the minus strand of NZ_JAHKRO010000016.1, from coordinate 59,303 downwards.
GCCCAAGAAGCTGCGCACCGGCCTGGCCGCCGTCGACCCGGCCACCGGCGAGGTCGTCGCCTTCTACGGCGGCAGCCCCAGCAAGTCCAAGTACGACAACGCGTTCTCGGCCAAGGTGATGGCCGGCTCCACGTTCAAGCCCTACACGCTGGCCGCCGCGCTCGACAACGGGTTCGGCCTGTCGACCAGGGTCAACGGCAACTCGCCGATGCGGGTGGCGTCCGACCCGGACAACCCCATCCCCAACGACAGCGGCCGCTCCTACGGCCGGATCGACCTGGTCTCCGCCACGCAGAACTCGGTCAACACCGCGTTCGTGGACCTCGCGCAGAAGGTCGGCCCCGAGAAGGTCGCCGCCACCGCCGAAGCGATGGGCATCCCGGCCGCCCAGCTCGCCCCGCACGTCCAGGCCGCCACGTTCCCGCTGGGCGTGGCCTCGGTCAGCGCCGTGCAGAACGCCTCCGGCTTCGCCACCTTCGCCAACGGCGGCGTCCACATGGAGACGCACGTCGTCAGGAGCGTCACCGACGCCGACGGCATGAAGGACGTCGTCAAGCCCGAGGCCACCCGCGCCGTCAACGAGCAGGCCGCCGCCGACGCCGCCTATGCGATGCAGCAGGTCGTCCAGTACGGCACGGGCACCGCGGCGCGGCTGTACGACCGGCCGGTCGCGGGCAAGACGGGCACCACCGACGACTCCCGCGCGGTGTGGTTCAACGGCTTCACGCCGCAGCTCGCCGTGGCCGTCGACATGTTCCGCGACGACAACAAGACCGTGAGCATCCCCGGCTACGGCGTGCAGTTCGGCGGCCAGCTCCCGGCGCGGATCTGGCGGGCGTTCGTGGCCGAGGCGATGGAGGGCGAGCCGGTCGAGCGCTTCCCCGAGCCGTCGCGCTACGGCTACCAGCCCGACTACGGCGAGCCCCGGCACGACCAGCGGCGGCCCGAGACGCTGCCCACCGACGGGCCGGAGCAGGAGTGGACGGAGACGCCCGACTCGCCCGACGCCACCGAGCCGCCGATCCCCGAGCCCACCACCGAGCCCGACACGCCCGACGAGCAGTCGCCGACCGTCCCGGACGAGCAGCAGGGCCCGCCGACGCAGGCGCCGGCCGAGCCCACGGGCGGCCCGCCCGACGACGGCGGCCGCCCGGAACCCGTCCTCTAGCCGGGCCGCCCACACGCCCTGATCGTGTGGGGACCGGCGTCCCTCCGGCCGCTGTGGAACGTTCTGCGGCTCATCCGCTGCCTCTCCCCGTCGGTGCGTTTCACCCCGACGTTAGAGAGCGCGTGTTGGGAACCTGTTGGTGCCCGGTCAGCCCCCGGAGCGGTCCAGCTGCGCCCGCAGGTCGGCGGCCGTGGTGACCGGCAGCTTGCAGGCGAAGCCCTCGCACACGTACGCGGCCGGCGCCCCGGCGACCAGCCCGCGCTCCTGGAGCAGCGGCACGGCGTCAGGCGTCGACCCGGAGCCCAGCGCCACGACGGCGCCCGGCGCCCCCGCCAGGTAGGCCGCCTTGTGCAGCTCGGCGGTGCGCGGGTCGTCCGGCGGACCGACGACCGCCACCTCGACCGGCCCGTCGAGCGCCGCCCGCGCCACGGCCAGCCCCCACCCGGCGAACCGGGCGTGCTTGCCGGCCAGGACCGACACGGTGCCTAGCGCGGCGTGGGCCGCCTCGCGGTGCCGGGCCGAGCCGGTCAGCGCGGCGTAGGACAGCAGCGCGCCCGCCGCCGCGTACTGGCCGGACGGGGTGGCGTTGTCGGTCGGGTCCTGGGGCCGCTGGAACAGCCGCTCGGCGTCGTCGGCGGTGTCGTAGAAGCCGCCCGTCCCGTCGCCGAACCTGTCGAGCACGGTGCCGAGCAGCGTCTCCGCCAGCCGGAACCAGCGCGTCTCACCGGTCACGCCGTGCAGCGCGATCAGGCCCTCGGCCAGGTTCGCGTAGTCCTCCAGCACGCCCGCGTTGGCCCCCGCCCGCCCGTCGCGGGAGGTGCGCAGCAGCCTGTCGCCCTCGACGTGCACCTCGTGGAGCAGCACGGCAGCCGAGGTGGCGGCCTCGACCAGGTCGGGCCGGTCGAACACGATCCCGGTCTCGGCCAGCGCGGCGATCGCCAGCCCGGTCCAGCCGGCCACCACCTTGTCGTCGCGGCCCGGCCGTACGCGCTCCTCGCGGGCGGCCAGCAGCCGGGCCCGCACGCTGTCGAGCCGGGCCGTGTCGGCGGGGTCGGACAGCAGTTGCAGCACCGACGTGCCGTGCTCGAACGTGCCCGTCACCTCGAACACCCCGGCCGCCCAGGCGCCGTCGTCGTCGCCGAGCACCTCCCGGAGCTGGTCGGGGGTCCAGACGTAGAACTTGCCCTCCTCGCCCTCGCTGTCGGCGTCGAGCGCCGAGGCGAACCCGCCCTCGGGCGTGCGCATCTCGCGCAGCAGCCAGTCGGCCGTCTCCAGCGCGATCCGCCGGGCCAGTGGGCCGCCGCCGGCGACCCACCAGTGGGTGTAGACGCGCAGCAGCAGCGCGTTGTCGTAGAGCATCTTCTCGAAGTGCGGCACCACCCAGCCGGCGTCGACGCTGTAGCGGGCGAACCCGCCGCCGAGCTGGTCGTACAGGCCGCCCCTGGCCATCGCCTCCAGCGTGCGGCCGCTCATCTCGCGCTCGCCCGAGCGCAGCAGGAACTCCAGCACCATCGACGGCGGGAACTTCGGCGCGCCGCCGAAGCCGCCGCGGACCGGGTCGTACGACTCGCGCAGGTTGGCCACGGCCTGCTCCAGCGTCCGCGCCGTCGGCAGCGGGCCGCTGGGCAGCGTGGTGCCGGAGCCGAGCACCTCGACGACCTTCGCGCCCTGCTGGAGCACGGTCTGCCGGTCCTCGGTCCAGGCCTGGTGCAGCCCCAGCAGCAGCCGCTGGAACTGCGGGCGCGGGAAGTAGGTGCCGCAGTAGAAAGGATGCCCCTCGGGGGTCGCGAACACCGTCATCGGCCAGCCGCCCTGCTGCGTCATGGCCTGCGTGGCGCTCATGTAGACGGCGTCGACGTCGGGCCGCTCCTCGCGGTCGACCTTGACGTTGACGTAGTGCTCGTTCATCAGCCGGGCGGTGGCCTCGTCCTCGAAGCTCTCGTGCGCCATCACGTGACACCAGTGACACGCCGAATAGCCGACGCTGATCAGCAACGGGACGTCGCGGCGCCGGGCCTCGCTCATCGCCTCCTCTCCCCACGGCCACCAATCGACCGGATTGGCGGCATGCTGCAGCAGATAAGGGGAGGTCGAGCCGGCGAGCCTGTTCACACAGCCAGGCTCTCACACGCCCGGGACCCACCCGTTATCGGCGGACCGGTGTTTGCGAAGGCGGCGGGGGCGTAGTTTACGGATCGTGGATCTCGACTTCGTCTGCGCGCACGCCGGCCGCGCCCCGGCCGCGCTCACCCGGCGCGACGTCGCCCGCGCCCTGCTGGCCGTGGCCTCCGGGGTGGCGCTGGTGGCGCTGCCCGACCTGCGGCGGGCGATGATGGCCGCGGGCAACCCGCTGTCCGCGCGGTTCTGGGACTCGGCCAGATCGGCGCTGAGCTCCATCGAGTCGGGCGCCGCCACGGTGGGCGACGTGCAGCGCTGGGTCGAGTCGACGGGCACCGAGCCGATCCTCATGACGCCGAGCTACTTCGTGTGGCCGGAGGAGGACGAGCGCGGGCCGGTGGCGCAGGAGATGTTCGGGCGGCTGGTGGCCTACCTGGAGGAGCGGGTGCGCTCGGGCGAGATCGACCCCGACGCGCTGGCGGCCGGCGACCAGGGCGCGCGGCGCGCGTACGAGGAGCTTCAGGAGCGGTGGCTGGCCACGCCGCTGGCCGACGGGCGGGTGCCCGGGTTCGCGGTCAGCGACGAGCAGGACGAGGAGCTGTTCGCGGCGTTCGACGAGGAGGAGGCGTTCGCGCTGTCGGAGCTGCGGCGCATCCTCGGCGAGCTGGACAAGCTGCCGGAGCTGCCGATCGCGGAGCTGGACCGGGCGGCGACCCGGCTGCGCGAGCTGCTGGGCGAGCCCGGCTATCCGGGCAACGTGCTGCGGGCCTGCGCGGGGTTCGACGAGCGGCCGCTGCCGGTCGACGAGGCGGAGTTGTGGCTGTCGGTGGCGGCGGGCATCGCCGGGCCGGTGTCGGACCTGTCGGAGGAGAGCGACCTGCTGGAGGAGTTCGCCGACCTCGACCGGGAGGTGAGCGTCGAGGACTCGGTGCTGGCCAACCTGTGCGCGCTCCAGCACGCCGACTGGCTGGCCGCGGTGGCCGCGCTGACGCGGCTGGGGCCGGGCGCGCCCGCGTCGCCGGAGCGGATCGCGGTGCTCATCGCCGAGTCGGAGGACATCGACGGCTACGACGAGGACCCGGGCGACCTCGACGCGACGGAGGCGCTGTTCGTGCCGGTGGTCGCGCTGTGGGCGCAGCTCGGCATCGTCGACGAGGACGAGAGGCTCACGCCGCTCGGCTGGTGGGGCCTGCCGATGGCGCTGGAACGCGCCTGGTCGCCCGCCGACTAGCTGCCGGGCTGGTCGCCGAGCAGGCTCTTGAAGTCGGGGTGGCGCTCGATGTAGGAGGCCACGTAGGGGCAGAGCGGCTGCACGGTCAGGCCGGTGTCACGCGCCGCCTCCAGGGCGTGCTTGACCATCCGGCCCGCCAGCCCCTGCCCCTCGTGCTCGGGCGCGACCTCAGTGTGGGTGAAGACGATCTTGGTGGGCAGCAGGCGATAGTCGGCGAACCCGGCGACCTTGCCGTCGACGAGAACCTCGAACCGGCTCTCCGCCGAGTTGTCGACAACTTCAATCGGCATTTTTCACGCTTTCCTGCTGCCGAAGCTCGGCCTCGTAAGGCACCTCGATCTTCGAGATCTGCTTGTTCATCGACTTGATCAGCAAATAGAGCGCGAAGCCGATGAGAGCCACGACGGTGAAGCCGAGGATGCCCGGACTGATGTCACCTGCTGCTAGAACGGTCACACCTCCAGTCTGCCACCTGGGGGTGGTGCTCCGACCGGCGCCTCAGTGGCAGGCGGGGGAGGTCTCCTCGGCGTGGATCCCGGCGAACAGGTCGTCCTCCGGCAGCTCGGTGTCGACCAGCGAGCGCGCCAGGTGGTAGTCCTCCGTCGGCCAGATCTCCTCCTGCAGCTCACGCGGGCAGACGAACCACCAGCCGTCGGGGTCGACCTGGGTGGCGTGCGCCTTGAGCGCCTCGTCGCGGATCGCGAAGTACTCGCCGCACGGCACCTTCGTGGTCACCTCCCACTTGGCCGGCCGGTCCTCCCAGCGGGAGATCCAGTCGGCGTACGGGGAGCCCATGTCGCGCGCGGTCATCGCCTCGTGCAGCGCCTCGAAACGGGCCCGGTGGAAGCCCATGTGGTAGTAGAGCTTGAGCGGCTGCCACGGGTCGCCGGTGCCCGGGTAGCGGTCGGGGTCGCCGGCCGCCTCGAACGCCTCCACCGACACGCGGTTGGTCATGATGTGGTCGGGGTGCGGGTAGCCGCCGTCGTCGTCGTACGTGATGATCACGTGCGGCCTGAACTCGCGCACGGCCGCCACCAGCGGCGCCGAGGCGTCCTCCAGCTTCTGCAGCGCGAAGCAGCCCTCGGGCAGCTCCTCCTCCTCGCTCTCCGGCAGCCCCGAGTCGACGAAGCCGAGGAAACGCTGCTGCACGCCCAGGATCTCGCGGGCCCGGTCCATCTCCGCGCGGCGGACCTCGGCGATGTTGGCCACGATCTCCGGCCGGTCCATCTTCTCGTTGAGCACGGAGCCGCGCTCGCCGCCCGTGAGCGTGCAGACCAGCACGTCAACGCCTTCGCGGACATATCGCGCCATCGTGGCGGCGCCCTTGCTCGACTCGTCGTCGGGGTGGGCGTGGACGGCCATCAGCCTCAGCGGTGCACTCACGGGCTCGATGTCTCCTCAGTAGGGACCGATCAGTTGCCCAGAGAGGTTAGTTTCTGCTGGGCGGTCGCGAGGGCGTGACCCCCGCGGGCGACAATTGTCTCGGATAACGCTCAGGGAGTGCAGGGAGATTCCGCCATGGCCACCAGAGATGTCGGGAACGGACCCGTTCTCGGCACACCCGCCGACTTTCCGGACCGTCCCGAGCGGGGCGGCCGGCTCGTCGTGCACGTCGTGATCGGGGTGCTCGTGGCCATCGTCGCAGGTGGCTGGGGTTACGTGATGTGGTCGATGACGGGCACCGCGACGGGCGCCAAGGCGCAGGTGGTCTCGTTCCGGATCGAGGATCAGGCCCGGGCCGAGGTAACCTTCACGGTGCACAAGCCCGACGACCGCTCGGCGGTGTGCCGGATCAGGGCCACGGACGTGAACCACGGGGAAGTAGGCAGCAAGGAAGTAAGAATTCCGGCTGGTGAGGGTAGTAAGCCCCGCAAGGAGCGCCTGGACACCAGTGCCCAGGCGACGTCTGTCCACGTCCAGTACTGCAATCTCGTATAGTGAGACATTTGGGGAAGCGTTCCAGCCGTTGACTTGTTAGCCTTTCGCAATTCAACCGTACGCGACCTTCAGTGATCTCAGGGCCCCCTAAGCAAGCAAGGAGAACCCGTGGCCGACTCTCGCGATGAGAACGTCACATGGCTGACGCAGGAGGCGTACGACCGCCTGAAGGCCGAGCACGAATATCTCTCGGGGCCCGGGCGCGTCGACATCGCCAAGAAGATCGAGGCCGCCCGTGAAGAGGGCGACCTCAAGGAGAACGGCGGTTACCACGCAGCCAAGGACGAGCAGGGCAAGATGGAGGCCCGGATCTTCCACCTCCGTCAGATCCTGGACAGCGCGCAGGTCGGTGAGGCACCCAAGACCGAGGGCGTGGTCGGCCCCGGCATGACCGTGACGATCCGCTTCGAGGGCGACGACGACGAGGTGACCTTCCTGCTGGCCTCCCGCGAGGAGAGCGGCGCCCCGATCGACGTCTACTCGCCCAAGTCCCCGCTGGGCGCGGCGATCAACGGCAAGAAGATCGGTGAGAAGGCGACCTACAGCATGCCCAACGGCCGCCAGAACACCGTCGAGATCCTCGAGGCTGTGCCGTACATCGGCAACTGACCCCCGCAGACCGGCACCGCCGGGCCCACGACGGCCCGGCGGTGTTCACGCGTGCCCCCTCGGGCATCCGGCAGGACCTCAGCTTCCTGGTCAACACCCCCAGGCGGCGTGACCACCGCAGGCTGATCCCGTTCATCGTGGTGGCGCTGGTGGCCGTGCTGACGGCTGACGTGCTGCTGCTGGCGGAGATCGAGCGCCCCGCGCCGCAGCCCGTCGCCGCCGAGCCCGTACGTCCCCGCCCGGCGCCCCGGCAGAGCCTGATGGCCGGCACGAGGACGGTCGAGCCGGTCAAGCCGCTCGGCACGCTGCACAAGCCGCACCTGTTCGTGGTGACGCGCAAGCCGTTCACCGCCAAGCAGTTAGCCAAGATCGCCAAGGTGCCCGGCGTGCGGGCGATGGAGCTCGCCGACGCCGCCAGCATCACGCTCGACGGCAAGCGGGTGCAGACGCTCGCGGTGTCGCCGTCCACGTTCCGGGCCTACACCCCGAAGGTGACGGCCGCCTCCGACCCGCTGTGGTCGAACGTGGCCGCCGGGGACGTGGCCGTGTCGTTCGTGCTCGGCAACGACGGCGGGCTGACGCTGCACAGCAGGGTGAGCGGGCCGCGCGGGCCGCTGCGGATCGGCGCCTACGCCACCACCGGGCTCGGCGCGGTCGACGCGGTGGTGTCGCGGGAGACCGGGCGGGCGCTCGGCCTGCCGCGCGACAACGCGCTCATCATCAGCGCGCCCAAGACCAACTCGGCCGAGCTCCAGCGCCGGGTGATGAAGCTGCTGCCCAAGGGCACCCAGTCGGCCATGGTCAACCCGGTCCTGCCGCCGACGCGGGCGCGCGAGCGCAACTGGCCGACCGGCTCGTTCATGACCGGCGAGCAGCTCACGGTCGCGCTGGAGGCCGCCGCCTCCAAGCTCGGCCGTCCGTACGTGTGGGGGGCCGAGGGGCCCGACACCTTCGACTGCTCGGGGCTGGTCCAGTGGGCCTTCGCGCGGGCGGGGGTGCGGATGCCGCGCGTGACGCACCAGCAGTGGCTGACCGGCCCGCAGGTGCCGCTCTCCCAGGCGCAGCCCGGTGACCTGCTGTTCTGGCGCAACGACCCCACCAACCCGGCCTACATCTCGCACGTGGCCATCTACTGGGGCAAGGGCAAGATGCTGCACGCGCCGCGCACGGGCGACGTGGTCAAGATCGCACCGATCAGCACCCGCAACCTGGCCGGCGTGGTGCGGGTGAGCCCGCAGGCCGCCGGGCGGGTCTGAGCGGTTCTCCCTACGGATACCCGATGGGCTTCGGCGCGTGCATTCGGGACGCAACTGTGTAATGGTGATTACATGGCAAGCGATGATGTGACGGCGCAGATACGCGGCTGGTTCACCGGGCGGCTCCCCGAGGGCTGGTTCACCGGTGCGCCCGAGGTCATCAGGGACCGCGAGGAGATCGCGGTGCTCGGCACGCTGCCCGACCCGCCGGCCGGCGCCGACGACGCCGAACGGGCCGCGCTCGTCGAGGGGCTGATCCGGCGCTTCCGCGAGGAGACCCGCGAGCGGCGGATCGAGATCGCCAAGGAGGCCGAGCACCGGTTCCGGCAGAAGGTCTCGTGGGGCGTCGTCTGCGGCGGCGAGACTGTGATGTTCACCACACTCTCTGTGCCCGTTATGACCAGATTGCGGCAATCTGAGCGGCAAGTTCTCGACACGCTTGTGGCCGCCGGCGTGGCCCGCAGCCGCAGTGACGCCCTCGCCTGGTGCGTCCGTCTCGTCGGCCGCAACACCGACACCTGGCTGGCCGAGTTGCGCGACGCGCTCCAGCACGTCGACCGCGTTCGCTCCGCCGGCCCCGATCTGCATTCCTGAGGCACGCAGGGAAAACCGTCCGGGCAATGGACTAAACCATTTCGGAAATTGGTTTAGACCATCCCGATTGGACTGAACCAGTGCCCGGACGAGTTTCTTTTAAATCGTGTCCCGGTGGGTAGGCTCCCCCAATCGTCGAGGCCGCTGCCTGCGGCGACACCCGAGTCAGAGGTCTATGCCAATTGGCTTTCGGGTGCCGTCGTCGTTAATGATGAGCGGGCCCTGAGAGAGTGGAGGAGCCGCAGTCGTGTCCGTTTCCGTGGAAGTCCACGCGCCGACCAGCAATCGCGAATTGGCCGCGTGGGTGAAAGAGATAGCGACCCTTACCGAGCCGGACCGGATCGAGTGGTGCGACGGCTCCGAGGAGGAGTGGACGCGCCTGACCAACCTCCTCGTGGAGCAGGGCACGTTCGTCCGCCTGGCCAAGCGGCCCAACAGCTTCTACGCCAAGTCCGACCCGAGCGACGTGGCGCGGGTGGAGGACCGTACGTTCATCTGCTCCGAGCGCGAGCAGGACGCCGGCCCGACCAACAACTGGATCGCTCCAGCCGAGATGCGCCGCACCTTCGGCAAGCTGTTCAAGGGCTGCATGCGCGGGCGCACCATGTACGTGGTGCCGTTCTGCATGGGACCGCTGGGCGGCGAGATCTCCCAGCTCGGCGTCGAGATCACCGACTCGCCGTACGTCGCGGTCTCGATGCGGATCATGACCAGGATGGGCGAGCGGGCGCTGCGGCTCATCGAGGAGCGCGGCGAGTTCGTCAAGGCCGTCCACAGCGTGGGCGCGCCCCTGGAGCCGGGCCAGGACGACGTGGCCTGGCCGTGCAGCTCCACCAAGTACATCAGCCACTTCCCGGAGACCCGCGAGATCTGGTCCTACGGCTCCGGCTATGGCGGCAACGCGCTGCTCGGCAAGAAGTGCTACGCGCTGCGCATCGCCAGCGCCATGGCCCGCGACGAGGGCTGGCTGGCCGAGCACATGCTCATCCTCAAGCTCACTCCGCCCACGGGCGAGACCCGCTACATCGCCGCCGCGTTCCCGAGCGCCTGCGGCAAGACGAACCTGGCCATGCTCCAGCCGACCATCCCCGGCTGGAAGGTCGAGACCGTCGGTGACGACATCGCCTGGATGCGCTTCGGCGACGACGGCCGCCTGTACGCCATCAACCCCGAGGCCGGCTTCTTCGGCGTCGCGCCCGGCACCGGCCAGGTCACCAACGCCAACGCGGTCAAGACGCTCTGGGGCAACAGCATCTTCACCAACGTCGCGCTCACCGACGACGGCGACGTGTGGTGGGAGGGCCTGACCGAGGAGCCGCCCGCGCACCTCACCGACTGGAAGGGCCGTCCCTGGACGCCCGGCAGCGGCGAGCCCGCGGCGCACCCGAACGCCCGCTTCACCACACCCGCCTCGCAGTGCCCGACCATCGCCCCCGAATGGCAGGACCCCAAGGGCGTGCCCATCTCGGCGATCCTGTTCGGCGGCCGCCGCGCCACCGCGGTGCCGCTCGTGACCGAGTCGCTGAGCTGGGAGCACGGCGTCTTCCTCGGAGCCAACGTCGCCTCCGAGAAGACCGCCGCCGCCGAGGGCAAGGTCGGCGAGCTGCGCCACGACCCGTTCGCCATGCTGCCGTTCTGCGGCTACAACATGGGCGACTACTTCGGCCACTGGATCAAGATCGGCCGTCGCAAGGGCGCCAAGCTGCCGCGCATCTACTACGTCAACTGGTTCCGCAAGAACGCCGAGGGCAAGTTCATCTGGCCCGGCTTCGGCGAGAACAGCCGCGTGCTGAAGTGGATCGTGGACCGGCTCAACGGCGAGGCCAAGGCCGTGCCCACGCCGATCGGCCTGCTGCCGGAGACGCTCGACACCGAGGGCCTGGACCTGCCCGAGGAGGACCTGCGCACGCTGCTCACCGTCGACCGCGAGGTCTGGCGCGAGGAGGTGGCGCTGATCCCCGCCCACTTCGACACCTTCGGCACCCATCTGCCCAAGGAACTGTGGGAGGAGTACAACGCCCTCCTCGACCGGCTCTCCTGACCTTGCGCGTGCGGTGCGGCCGTTCTAGCTTGGCCGTACCGCACCCGGGGGAGTCGTGGATGAACTTATCGATCGTCGCCGTCCTCGTGGCGGCGGTGCTCCTGATCGCCGCCGAGCCGTACGTCGCCGTCGCGCGACGGCGGGTCGCCGAGAAGCCGCCCAGCGGCATCGATCATCACTTGTCCCACTATGAGCTGGCCTATCTGGCCGGCGGGCCCCGGCGGGCCGTCAACACGGCGCTGACCGTCCTCGCGACGGCCGGCGCCGTCCGCGTCTCACGGGCCGGCGTCAGCCTCGTGTACGGCGCCGCGCCGTCGCCCGTGCCCGTCGAGCAGGCGGTGATCGACTACCTGGCGGCCAGGCCCGGCGGGTGCACCGCCGCGGAGGTGCGGCGCGGGCTCGCCGAAGACCGCGCGGTGACCGCGATGGCCGACGGCCTCGTCCGCCGCGGCCTGCTGGTGCCCGAGGGCGCGCTCGACCACGCCCGTTCCCGGATGCGCCTGCTGGTGACCGCGCTGTTCGTGGTGATAGGCGTCGACGCCGCCGCCCTCGCCCTGACCGCCGGCGGTCTGCTGGGCGACCCCGACGACGTCTCCGTCCTCACGCCCATCAGCCTGTTCACCGTGGTCTACGGGATCGCCACGGTCCTCCGCCAGCGCGAGAAGCTGCGCGCCGTGCTCACCCGCGAAGGGCGGCAGGTCCTGAAGACGGCGCGCTCGGCGCACCCGCGCACCGCCCGCGACCGCACGTCCGTCGCCGCGGCCGTCGGCGTTCCCGTCGCCCTGTACGGGCTCGGCGCGGCCGGCGACCCCGTGATCACTGACGAGCTGTCCAGAGGCGCCCCGGGCGGCGACGCGACCGGGGTCTGCGGCAGCCACGCCGACCATTCGTCGGGCTTCGGCGACAGCAGCTCCTCCTCCGAAAACTCCTCCTCCGGCGGCGGAGGCTGCGGGGGTGGCGGCGGCTGCGGCGGCGGCGGATAGGTTCTTGAGACCTTCACGGCACAGCCGTCCGGCCGGGGCCGATCGTCTCTCCAACGACAGCGTCGTCCGCGGATACCTTCCATCGAAGAGGAGGCCGCTTTGGACAGCATCACCGGGCTCGTCCTCACCCTGATCGTCTGCGCCGCCCTGGCCGTGCCCATCTCCCGGGCCGTCTCCGCCCTGGCCGAACTCGACCGGCGGCAGCGCGCGGGCGGCGACGGCGACCGCACCCGCGACCTGACCCCCTACGAGCTGGCCTACCTGGCGGGCGGGCCCAAACGGGTGGTCAACACCGCCATCGCCGTCCTGGTCCGCTCCGAACGGCTGCGCGTCTCACGCGGCGGCCAGTTGCACCGCCTCGCCGGCTCCTCCCGCCCGAAGGAGCCGGTCGAGCGGGCCGTCCTCGACGCCGTACGGGCGCAGCCCACGGGCCTGGCCGCCGCCTCCGTACGCCACCAGGTCGGCAACGGCCCCGCCGTGGACAGCGTGCGGCACCAGCTCGTCCGGTACGGGCTGCTGGTGCCCGACGGCTCCCACGCGACGGCCAGGCGGCTGCTCAGGCGGCTCAAGGCGCTGTCGGCGGTGTCGCTCGTCCTGGCCGTGGCCGGGCTCGCCGTCTTCCTGGCCGTGCCGCACACGCTGGTCGTGGGGTTCGGCGCGGCGGCCCTCGCCGTGGCCGGCGTCACCGGCCTGATCGCGCACCGCCGCCGGCGGGCGCTCGCCGACCAGCTCACGGACACCGCCCACGAGCACCTGCGCCTCGCCCGCTCCGCCCACCCCGCGGGCGTCCTCGCCGCGTCCGGCATGGGCGCCCTCGCCGTCCCGGTCGCCGTGCCCGTCGCCCTGCACGGCCTCGGCGAGCTGGGCGACCCCGAGCTGGAAGCCGAGCTCGACACCCGAGGCCAGGACGTCCCGTACGGATCGAGCTGCGCGGGCGGCAGTTGCGGCGGCGTCGGCGGCAACGACTTCGGCGGCGGCGACAGCGGAGGCGGAGGCGGTGACGGCGGCGGCGGTTCCGGCTGCGGCGGCGGTTGCGGAGGCTGCGGCGGCGGCTGACCCCGCCACCTGCGGTCCCGTACGGGAGTCGCGTGTCAGCGGCGGCGTCAGGCCGATGACGGCCCGGCGTCAGCGCGACCGGCGACCGTGGACGTCATGGACGGTGCAGCGAGTCGCTGACGACAGTCCATGACCGCCACCTGGGACCGAACACCGTAGGCAGGGACAGTCATGAGGGAACAACGCAACCACGGCTCCTCCGCAGCAGGACACGCCGGAGCGACCGGGACGATCCGCCGCGACGGCGGCGCGCCGAGACGCCGGCACACCGTCTTCCGGCCGATGGCGGTCACAGCGCTGGCGGTCGGGCTGCTGGCCGGGGCCATCGCGCCCCCGGCTGTCGCGCCGGGCGCGGCCGCCGCCACCAGCAGCGCGGCCGTGTCGCACGACGCCGGCCAGGACCGCCCGGAGCTGCGGCAGGCCGTCCAGGCGTTCGTCGACGCCGGGTTCCTCGGCGTGCAGGTGCGCGTGCGCGACGAGCGGGGCGAGTGGACCGGCAGCGCCGGGCGGCGCAAGCTGGGCGCGAGCGCGAAGCCGCCCGCGAACGGGCACACCTGGGTGGGCAGCGTCACCAAGACCTTCGTCGCGACCGTGGTGCTGCAACTGGTGGCCGAGGGCGAGCTCGGGCTGGACTCCCCGGTGGACGGCTACCTGCCCGAGTTCGGGCTGGACCGGCGGATCACGGTCCGCATGCTGCTGCAGCACACCAGCGGCCTGTTCAACTACACCGGCGACCTCGCCCCCGACGGCTCATGGGTGCCCGGCCTCCCCGCGACGGGCAAGGAGTGGCTGGACAACCGGTTCCGCTCCTACCGGCCGCAGGAGCTGGTGCGGTTCGCGCTGTCCAAGCCGGTCAAGTTCGCGCCGGGGGCGGACTGGAGCTACTCCAACACCAACTACACGCTGGCCATGCTGCTGATCGAGAAGGTCACCGGCCGTTCGTTCGACGCGGAGCTGAAGCGGCGGGTCGTGCGGCCGCTCGGGCTGAAGGGCACCGTCGTGCCGGGCGACCGGACCCGGCTGCCCGGCCCGTACGCCCACGGCTACTTCCGCTACCAGGACGCCGGCCAGTGGAAGGTGGCCGACGTCTCCCGCCAGAACAACACCCTGCTGGCCGGCGCCGGTGACATGATCTCGACCACCGAGGACCTCCGGACGTTCTTCTCCGCGCTCAACGGCGGCAAGCTCCTGCCGCCCGGGCTGCTGACCGAGATGCGCGAGCCGCACGCCAAGAGCGACCCCCTCTACGGCCGCTACGGCCTCGGGGTGTTCGTCAAGGACCTCGGTCCCGGCTGCGGCACCGTGGTCAACCACAACGGCAGCCCCCCGGCGGGCTACGCGGCGCTGATGTACAGCTCGCCCGACGGCGGCAGGACCGTGACGGCCTCGCTGACCGCCGGAGACGCCGAACTCGACATGGCCGCCTACCCGAAGCTGCTGGACGGGCTCGTCAAGGCGGCGCTCTGCGACGGGCAGCCCACCGGCTGACCAGGCGCCGGACGACGAGAGGGAGGAAGGTCACCGTGCCCGGGGGTTTCCCCGGGCGGGCAGGTGGCGGTTTCATGGGCGGCGACGCCGGAACCTGACGATCGGGGAGGGTGCGTGAAGCGGCTGGGTGTGGGGATCGGCTGGCGGGCGGAGATCGACCTGACCGTCGAACGGCTGCCGGGCGTCGAGTTCGTGGAGGTCATCGCCGAGAACGTGCGCCCGGCGGCACTCCCGCACTCACTGCGGCTGCTGCGCGAACGCGGCCTGCCCGTCATCCCGCACGGCGTCAGCCTGGGCGTCGGCGGCGCCGAACCACCCTCGCCCGCCACGCTCGCCCACCTCGCCGCCTGCGCCCAGGCCCTCGACGCGCCGCTGGTCAGCGAGCACCTGGCGTTCGTCAGGGCGGGCGGCATCGAGGCCGGCCACCTCCTGCCCGTGCCCCGCACCCGCGACGCGCTCAAGGTCGTCACCGAGAACGTCCGCCAGGCCCAGGACGCCCTCCCCGTGCCGCTCGCCCTGGAGAACGTCGCCGCCCTCTTCGGCTGGCCCGACGACGAGCTCACCGACGCCCAGTTCCTCACCGAACTCGTCGAACGCACCGGCGTACACCTGCTGATCGACGTGGCCAACCTCTACACCAACCAGGTCAACCTCGGCCTCGACGCCGCCCACGCCCTCGACACCCTGCCCCTGGAACGGCTCGCGTACGTCCACGTGGCCGGCGGGTACGAGCGGGACGGCGTCTGGCACGACACCCACACCACGGCCGTCCCCGATGCCGTCCTCGACGTCCTCGCCCAGCTCCGCGCCCGCGTCGACCCGCCGGGCGTCCTGCTCGAATGGGACGACCACTACCCCAGCGACGACGCCCTGGCCGCCGAGCTCTCCCGCATCCGGGCGGCACTGGCATGACCGGCGAGCGCGACGACCTCGCCCGGGCCCAGCAACGGCTGATCGCCGCCCTGGTCACCGGCGCGCCCCCGCCCGACGGCTTCGACCCCGAACGGCTGCGCATCCAGGCGAACAGCCTCGTCGCCAAACGCCGTAGCGTCGTGGCCAGGCTCCGCCCGGACGCCGCCGCCGCCTCGGGGCCCGACCTGGCCGCCGACTTCGCCGCGTACGCCGCCTCCCGCATCACCCCGCCGCCCGGCTACCGCGCCGACGCCGACGACTTCGCCGCCTGGCTCACCACCCACGGCAAACTCGCCCCACCCCCCAAGCCCCCGTGGTGGACCCGTTTCCTCCCCCACCGCCACCGATGACCCCGGCGTTGCGTACGTCCTGCTGAGGAGGGCGGGGACGGCCGGGCCGCAGGCGCGCCCTCCCGCTGCCGTACGGGACGGTCGGGAAGCGGTGCGGCCGGCTGCTGGCGAGGCCGGCGGGCGGCGTGGAACAGGCGGGGCGAGGCGGGGGCGAGCTGGGCTGCTGGTTGCGTACGATTCCGGTGTGGGAGCCGCGGCCGGCGGGCGGTGCTGACGTCGGCGGAGCTGGCGGGCTTCGTTCGTGGCCTGGTCGACGAGGCCGAGATCATCTGTTGTGAAGAACTATCGCGTTCAGGCACGGGCACGGGCGAAACGCGGTGATAATTGCCTGTTAGGTCATCCGACCTGAGGCACGCCAGCGCTGGAGGGACTCCGTGGGCCTGCGCGATCTGGTCTACCGGCTGTATGAGCGCCGGTTGGAGGCCAAGCTGTCGAAAGACAGCATTCCCCGGCACGTCGGGGTGATCATCGACGGCAATCGCCGCTGGGCGCGTGCCATGGGCATGAGTGACGTGGCCAAGGGCCACCGCAAGGGCGCGGACAAGATCTCCGAGCTGCTCGGCTGGTGCCGTGAGACGGGTGTCGAGGTCGTCACGGTCTGGATGCTGTCCAACGACAACCTGAACCGGCCCAGCGAGGAGCTGGAGCCGTTGCTGCGCATCATCGAGGACGTCACGCAGGAGCTGGTGGACCAGGGGTGGCGGATCAGCCCGGTCGGCGCGCTCGATCTGCTGCCGGATCGCACGGCTAATGTCCTAAAAACTGCGAAAGAAGCAACATCGCACCGTCCCGGCCTGATTGTGAACGTTGCAGTTGGGTATGGAGGAAGGCGTGAGATTGCCGATGCGGTGCGCTCACTCCTGCAGGAGCATGCGAGCAAGGGCGCGAGCATCGAGGACCTCTTCGAGGTGCTCGATGTCGAACATATCGCGGAGCATCTCTACACCCGCGGCCAACCCGACCCGGATCTCCTCATCCGGACCTCGGGCGAGCAGCGTCTGTCGGGCTTCATGCTGTGGCAGAGCGCTCATTCAGAGTTCTACTTCCACGAGGCATACTGGCCCGACTTCCGCAGGGTCGATTTCCTGCGGGCGCTGCGCGATTACGCTGCGAGACACCGGCGTTACGGTTCCTGACGGGACATCTGGGTATCCAGGACGTAACGTTGGAAGTGTCCGGCCGCAGGCCGGACGCTCCGGAAAGGGCCCGCCTTTGCGCCAACACTGCCGAGGGGGGCCGGAGTCCGGCGCCCCCGGTGGCATGTCGCGGTCGGGGACACGGGCCCGGTCCGATTCCCGCCTCGTCTGCAGGGCGCCCGTCCCCATGGGCGCCCGGGGGAGAACGTGTGGCAGTGTCCTCGAGCAACCCTTCGTCCAACTCGGCCAAGCGCACGTACGTGCTCGACACATCGGTCCTGCTCGCCGACCCGGCGGCCATGACCCGCTTCGCGGAGCACGACGTCGTTCTGCCGATCGTCGTCATCACTGAGCTGGAGGGGAAGCGGCACCATCCCGAGCTGGGCTACTTCGCCAGAAAGGCCCTGCGCTACCTTGACGACCTGCGGGTTCAGTACGGCCGGTTGGACGAGCCGATGCCGACCGGCGACGGCACGATCAGGGTTGAGCTCAATCACAGCGATCCGTCCATCCTGCCCGTGGGCTTCCGCCTGGGCGACAACGACACCCGCATCCTGACGGTGGCCCGTTCGCTGGCCGCCGAGGGGTGTGACGTCGTGCTCGTCTCCAAGGACCTGCCGATGCGGGTCAAGGCGGCCTCGATCGGCCTGGCCGCGGAGGAGTACCGCGCCGGGCTGGTGATCGAGTCGGGCTGGACGGGGATGGCCGAGGTCCAGGTGACCGCGGAGGACGTCGAGACGCTGTTCGACAGCGGCACGGCCGATCTCGAGGAGGCCAGGGACCTGCCGGCGCACACCGGGCTGCGGCTGCTGTCGGCGAAGGGTTCGGCGCTCGGCCGGGTCCAGCCGGACAAGTCGGTCAAGCTGGTGCGCGGCGACCGCGAGGTGTTCGGGCTGCACGGCCGGTCGGCGGAGCAGCGCATCGCGCTGGAGCTGCTGATGGACCCGGAGATCGGCATCGTGTCGCTGGGCGGCCGGGCCGGCACCGGCAAGTCGGCGCTGGCGCTCTGCGCGGGCCTGGAGGCCGTCCTGGAGCGCCGCCAGCACCGCAAGGTGGTGGTGTTCCGCCCGCTGTACGCGGTGGGCGGCCAGGAGCTGGGCTACCTGCCGGGCACCGAGGGCGAGAAGATGGGCCCGTGGGCGCAGGCGGTCTACGACACGCTGAGCGCGGTCACCACGCCCGAGGTGATCGACGAGGTGCTCGACCGGGGCATGCTGGAGGTGCTTCCGCTCACCCACATCCGCGGCCGGTCGCTGCACGACGCGTTCGTGATCGTGGACGAGGCGCAGTCGCTGGAGCGCGGCGTCCTGCTGACCGTGCTCAGCCGGGTCGGCGCCAACTCGCGCGTGGTGCTCACGCACGACATCGCCCAGCGTGACAACCTGCGCGTCGGGCGGCACGACGGCGTGGTCGCGGTGGTGGAGAAGCTCAAGGGCCATCCGCTGTTCGCGCACGTGACGCTCACGAGGTCGGAGCGCTCGCCGATCGCCGCGCTGGTGACGGAGATGCTGGAGGACATCACCCTCTAGGGCTCACCTGCTCCGGGCACTGGAGACCGCCCTCGCGCCTGGTCGGGCGGCGGTCTCCGTACGTCTGCACGATCCTGATGTCCTCGACGGAGGGGTCCTGCTGGGCCGTGCAGACGATCTGGGCCTTGCCGACCCTGGTCAGGGTTCCATCGCCGCGGATGTAGATGGTGAGCGTCGAGGTCCTGGGCAGCCTGACCTCGTCGCGCGGGACGGGGTTCAGCGAGTCCTCGATGCGTTCGAGCGTGAAGCCGCGCAGCGCCGTGTCCAGGTCGCCGAGCGGCTTGGTGGAGGCCGCGAACAGGGCGTTCAGCAGGCTGCTCACCGAGTCGGACTGGACGTCGGCGGGCTCCAGCGACAGTTCGCCGTCCTTGAGCAGGTAGATGGTCTTCGAGGGCGGCGGGATGTCGACGACGGGCGCCCGGGCCCGGTCGACCACGTCGGTGGGGGCGATGCCGCACGCCGCCGTCAGCAGCAGCAGGGCTCCGGCCAGGGTCCGTCTCATGCCAGCGGGCTCCTGTTGTGCGGGAGCCAGACGGTGAAGAGCGCGCCGGGGTGCTGGGCGCGTACCGAGATCGTGCCGCCGTGCAGGTGCACGTTGGCGCGCGCGATCGCCAGGCCCAGCCCGCTGCCCTGGCTGCGGGCGCGGCCGGAGCCCGCCTTGAAGAAGCGGTCGAAGACGTGCGGCATCGCCTCCGGCGGGATGCCCTTGCCGTGGTCGCGCACCTTCACCTCCAGGCCGTTGTCCGTGGCTCTCGCGCTGACCATCACGGGCGGTTCGCCGTGTTTGAGGGCGTTGCCGACGAGGTTGGCGACGATGACGTCGAAGCGTCTGGGGTCGAGGCTGACGAGGAGGCTGCGGGAGGAGTTCACCCGGACCTTCTCGCTCCAGCCGCGCACCTCCAGGCAGTCCTGGATCGCGTCGGCGACGTTGACCTCCTCCAGGTTGAGCGTGGCGGTGCCCGCGTCGAAGCGGCTGACCTCGATGAGGTGCTCGACGAGCTCGCGCAGCCGTTCGATCTCGCGCAGGACCAGCCGTACGGCCTCGGCGGGGGCCTGCGGGAGCCGGTTGGCCTCCTCCGAGAGCATGTCGGCCACGGCCGTCATGGCGGTCAGCGGGGTGCGCAGCTCGTGCGACACGTCGGCGACGAACCTGCGCGACATCGCCTCCAGGGAGCGCAGCTCGGACACGCTCAGCTCCAGGGCCGCCGCGGCGTCGTTGAACCGGGCGGTGAGCTCGGCCAGCTCGTCCTGCCCGCGTACGGGCAGGCGGGTGTCGAGGCGGCCCTCGCCGAGCGCCTGGGCGGCCGCGCTGAGCCGCCGTACGGGCAGCAGCACCTGCCGGGCCGACAGCAGTGCCACGATCAGCGCTATGCCCACGATGGCCGAGCCGCCCTGGGCGAGCTTGGAGCGCAGGGTGGCGAGCTGGCTCTCCTCGTCGCGCATGGGGAAGAAGACGAACGCGCGCAGCCCGGTGGCCTCGGGGCCGGCGCCGTGGTCGCGGTAGACCTCGGCGCCGACGATCAGCCACAGCTCGCCGCGCAGGAGCTGGCGCTGGGAGACGACCATCTGCTTGGCGCGGCCGTGCAGCTCGTTCGGCACGTCGGTCATGGTCATCGGGCCGTCGGCGTTCGTCAGGTTGCCGTACTCGATCACCACGCTGCGGCCGGGCCCGTCGAGCGCCTGGGTCAGGTAGCCGAGCTCGCGGGTGCTGGGCGCGGCCTCGCCGGGCCGCAGTCGGCCAATGGGGAAGGTGATCCGGCTGAGCTCCCGGGAGATGAGGTCGACGGCGGAATCCTCGGCCCGCTTGACCAGCGCCGACTTGGCCAGTTCGAAGCCGATGGTGGCGACCAGGACCGACGCGGTCACGGCGACCAGGGTGAAGGTGATGACCAGGCGCGCCCGGAACCCGGTGGGCAGCCTCATCACGGAGGGCTGAACCGGTAGCCGAACCCGCGGACGGTGTGGATGAACACCGGCTCGGCCGGCCTCGGCTCGATCTTGGCGCGGACCCGCTGTACGCAGGCGTCGACGAGCCGGGAGTCGGCCACGTGCGTGTGGTCCCAGACGGCGCGCAGCAGGTAGCGCCGGTTGAGCACCTGGCCGGGGTGGCGCACCAGCTCCAGCAGCAGCCGCAGCTCGGTGGGCGTCAGGTGGATCTCCTTGCCGGCCAGCGTGACCTTGAGCGCGCCCCGGTCGATCATGAGGTCGCCGAACGTGATGCGGTCGGAGGAGGCGGATTCGGCGCGGCGCAGGATGGCGCGGATGCGGGCGTCGAGCACGCGTGGTTCGACGGGTTTGACCACGTAGTCGTCGGCGCCGGCCTCCAGGCCGACGACCACGTCGAGGTCGTCGCCGCGGGCGGTGAGGAGGATGACGGGGAGCTGGTCGAGCTTGCGGATGCGGCGGCACACCTCGACGCCGTCGATGCCGGGCAGCATGACGTCGAGAATGGCGATCTCGGGACGGCGTGACCGGATGTGGTCCAGGGCCTCCTCACCCGTCGCGTAGGAGGTGACGGAGTGCCCCTGCCGGGCCAGCGCCAGCTCCAGAGCTGTGCGGACCGAGGGGTCGTCTTCGACGAGAAGGATGCCTGCCACTCGCACATTATTCCGGCTTGTCAGGTATATCCGGGTTGTGTCATGAAACTGTGACGCGCCTCTTGCCTGATCCTTAAACCCCTGTAACAGCGTATGAATCGGCCCTCCCCTCGGTTACGGGTGCCCGAGGGGCGGGCCAAGCAGTGTGACCAAAATCACAGTTGCCGGTAACCTGCTGGTTGGCCAAGGTACGGCCAAGCGAATCCCCGGTTCCGGTTGCGCAGCACCCCCCAAGTCACGGCAAGCTCATGGATCGTGAGCCCAGGTCCCAGGTTGAGTGAGCGCCCGTCGCGCAGCGTCCCCCGCTCGGCACGCCGACGCTCGCGGGTGACCCCCAAGCGAGTCGTGATCATCGGCCTCTCCGCCGTGATCGTCTTCGGCGGCGGCGGCTTCGTCGCCTACCGCGCCATCGAGAACGCCAGCGCCCCGCCGGCCGACCCGCTCTCGCTGGAGGACCTCGGCCGGATGGCCAGCGGCGACTTCTACTCGCCCGACCCCGAGGCCGACCAGCTCAAGGAGGCCGCGCTCCAGGCCCACAGGGCCAAGAAGCTCAAGGAGGGCCGGGCGGCCAACGACGACCCGCTCGACGTCATCGAGATCAAGAAGCAGGCGCCCGGCGGCGACGGCTTCCCGCCCGCCAACTTCCCGCCCGGCAGCGACCCCTCGCCCGGCAGCAACAAGGCCACGGCCAAGGCCATGCTGTCCTCGTTCGGCTTCGGCACCGACCAGTGGGGCTGCCTGGAGAACCTCTGGCAGAAGGAGAGCGGCTGGAACGAGCGGGCGATGAACCGCTACTCCGGCGCCTACGGCATCCCCCAGTCGCTGCCCGGCAGCAAGATGGCCAGCGCCGGCGCCGACTGGCAGACCAATGCCGCCACCCAGATCAAGTGGGGCCTCGGCTACATCAAGGGCCGCTACGGCACCCCTTGCGGCGCCTGGGGGCACTCGCAGGCCAGGGGATGGTATTAACAGGTCAGCATTCCTCCTGTAATCGGCAAGCCGTCAGGCCCCGCCGTGTATGACCGCGCACGCTGGCCGCATGGGTGTGAAGGTCAGTGTGATCGTCAATGTCCACAACCCGGGGGATTCCGCCGACGCGTGCATCCGCTCCACACTGGAGCAGACGCTGCCGCCGGACGCGTATGAAGTGATCTTCGTGGACGACGGGTCCACGGACGGCATCGCCGAACGGCTCGACACCGTCGCCGCCGTGCGCCGCAACGTGCGTGTGCTGCACCTGCCGCACACGGGCTCGCCCATGCGCGGCCGCAACGTCGGCATCGCCTCCGCCCGGGGCGACTACGTCTACCTGCTCGACCAGCACGACCGGCTGGAGCGGGACGCGCTGGAGCGCATGCACGAGCGGGCCGTCGAGACCGACGCCGACGTGCTGGTGGGCCGCCTGGTGCGCGACGGCGGGCCGCCGATGACCGCCTTCGGCCGCAGCAAGGCCCGCGCCGACATCCTGCGCGACCGGCTGCTCACCCTGCTCACCCCGCACAAGCTCTACCGCCGCGCCTTCCTGGAGGAGCACGAGCTCGGCTTCGCCGTCCCCGGCGGGGCCATCGCCGAGCAGGCGTTCGCCGTCCGCTGCTACCTCCAGGCCAAGGTCATCGCCGTCCTCGCCGAACAGGTCTGCTGCCACCTCGGCGAACGCCCGCCCGCCCCCGAGGAGCCGCGCGCCGCCGTCCGCGAGCTGCGCGCCCTGCTGCGCGACATCGACGCGTACGTGGGCGAGGGCCGGCAGCGGGACCGCATGTACGCGTTCTGGTTCCGCTCGGCGGTGCTGCGGCCGTTCCTGTCGTCGGCGTTCGCCGGGTCGTCCACCGACCGGGGCGCCTACTTCCGCATGATCCAGGAGCTGGTGGCCGAACGGTTCCCGGACCGGCTCGACCGCTACCTGCCCGTCCAGCTCAGGGCCGTGGCCGCGCTGATCCGCGCCGGCCGGCTCGACCAGCTCGTCATGCTGGCCAACTCCACCCGGCGGGCCGGGCTGAGCGCCGGGCTGACCGAGGTGCGCTGGGACGCCCAGGTGCTCGTGCTCGGCCTGGAGGTCGAGGTGCTGAGCGGCGACGGCAAGCCCGAGCGCTTCCGCGTCGACGACGATCGCCTGCACTGGCGGCCGCCCAGGGCCGTCGACCCCAAGCTGCTCCCGCAGAGCGTCACCGACGTCAGCGAATCCGTCGAACGTGCCCGCATCGAGGTCTACCTGCGGCACGCCGAGTCCGGCGACGTGCACTTCCTGCCGGTGGCCTACCAGGTCGAACGGGTGCCTGACGGCCGCAAGCACGCCCGGGTGCGCATCGTCGGCGAGGCCAGGGTCGACGTGACCGCGGCCGCGCAGGGCGAGCCGCTCAGGCCCGGCCAGTGGGAGGTGCACGTGCGCATGTTCGGCGGCGCCCACCAGGCGAGGAGCCGGGTCGGGCGGCCGGAGGGCCCGCTCAACTGCCTCGGCGTGCTGGCCCAGCGGCCCAGGATGCGGCTCGTGGTGCCCTGCTGGACCGACGCGGGCGAGTTCGGCCTGGCCGTGGAGCCGCGCACGTTCACCGAGTCGATCGCGCTGGTGTCGCCGGGCGTGGAGACCAAGCTGGTCGGCGAGAGCCTGTTCGTGGTGCTGCCCGTGCCGTACCTGCCGCCGAGCGGCGGGCCGCCGCTGGAGCTGGTGCTGCGCGGCACCGGCCGCAGGCCGCGCGAGGTGTCGGCGCCCGCGCTGGCCGAGGCCGGGGTGCCCGGCAAGATCGCCGGGCAGCTCGTGGCCAAGCTGCCGATCAAGCGCAGGATGCCGGGCCGCGACGAGCTCGGGACCGGCGTGTGGCTGCCGGTGCTGCGGGGCCCGGAGGAGGAGGTCGGGCTCCGGTTCGCGCTGGAGGTGCGCAAGGGCCGGGTCACCGTGCACCCGGCCACCGCCGCCGACCCGAAGCGGCGCTCCCCGATGGGCCGCGACACCCGGCTGCACCGGCTGGGCCGGCGGCTGCCCGGCGCGCGGCACATGGTGCGGCTGGCCCGCGCGCACAAGCACCGCTACCTGCGGGACTGAACCCACGCCTCCAGCTCGGCGAACGACTCGCGGAACACCGGCAGCATCGGCGTCAGCCTGCCGGGGTGGGCGTCGACCAGGCCGTCGAGATGGTTGCCGCCCTCCACCCGGTGATAGCGGAAGGGGCGGTGCGGCCCGACCATCTCGGCGTACACGTCGGAGGAGCGCGAGATCGGCAGCAGCGAGTCGAGCGTGCCGTGGATGGTGATCAGCGGCTTGGTGATCCTGCCGGTCAGCGCGATCCTGGCCACCGCCGCGTACGGCCTGCGCTCGGCGTAGTCGTAGTCGGCCGGGGCGCCCTCGTAGGACGGGTCCAGCTCACGCTGGTAGAGCTGCTGGGTGAGCTCCCAGTAGTGCTGCCGGTGGAACGGCCACAGGAACTCCGAGCCCGCCGCGAACCCGGCCCGCCGCACGCCCTCCGGGTCCGGGTACGCCTTCAGCGCCTCCGGCAGGTAGCCGAGCAGGTTGTCGCCCTTGAGCCGCCAGAGCGTGCCCTCCCAGTCGAGGCCGCCGTCGTAGAGGTGACCGCGGTTCTCCAGCTGCCACCTGACCAGGTAGCCGCCGTTGGAGATCCCGGCCATGAACGTGCGGGCCGGCTTCCTGCCGTAGCGCTGCCTGACGACGGCCTTGGTGGCGAGCGTGAGCTGGGTGACGCGCTCGTTCCACTCGGCGATCGCGTCGCCGGGGCGGCGGCCGTCGGTGTGGAAGTCCAGGCCGGTGTTGCCCTTGTCCGTGGCGGCGAACGCGTAGCCCTTGGCCAGCACCCAGTCGGAGATCGTGAAGTCGTTGGCGTACTGCTCCCGGTTGCCCGGCGTGCCGGTGACGACCAGGCCGCCGTTCCAGTCGTCGGGCAGCCGGATGACGAACTGGGAGTCGTGGTTCCAGCCGTGCGTGGCGTTGGTGGTGGAGGTGTCGGGGAAGTAGCCGTCGATCTGGACGCCGGGCACGCCGGTGGGGTTGACCGTGGCGGCCGGGTGCAGTCCGGCCCAGTCGGCGGGGTCGGTGTGGCCGCTGGCGACCGTGCCGGCGGTGGTGAGGTCGTCGAGCCGGGCGGTGACGACGTGCTCGGCGCCCGGCACGGTCAGCCCGCCGGGGCCGCCGGGCACGAGCAGGCTCGCCACGAGCGACATGGCCACGATCATCGTGCCTCCTCGAGGTGCGCGGCCAGCAGCCGGTCGAAGTCGGCGGGCCGCTCCAGGTGCGGGCTGTGGCCGCAGTCGTCCAGCACGACCTCCCGGTAGCGGCCGTAGCGTTCCAGCACCGCCCGGGTCTGGGCGACCATCGGCTGGGCGGGCGTGCCGGGGGAGCCGGGCACCACGCCCAGCGCCCCGAGGTGGGCCAGGTCGTACAGGGAGGTGTCGGAGACGATCAGGTCGTCGGCGCCCCTGATCCACAGGATGGGCGGCCTGGGCTCGACCTGCGGCAGGCCGTCGAGCCGGAAGTGGGTGGGGGCCAGGGCGTTGAGCACGCCGTGCTTGCCGGGCGCGACGTGCGGCCAGGCCGCCGAGGTGGCGGGGTCGCCCGGGTAGTTGGCCTCGCCGACGCGGGTGGTGAGCATGGCCCGTACGTAGAAGTCCTCGTCGGGCACCGGGTGCTTGACGTAGGTGGCGCGGAAGACCGAGCGGGGCGAGGCGGGCGACTCGTCCGACAGGTCGCCGGCCTTCAGCCGGGTGACGAAGTCGGGGTTCGCGGCGCCGGCTCCGGCGCCCGCGCCGTCGGGGTGCGTGAGCGTGCCGTCGGGGCCGTGCGTGCCGCCCCAGCCGTACGGGGACACCGGGTTCACCAGCGTGACGCTCCTGACCAGGGCCGGGTGGTCGAGCAGGAGTTGCAGCACGACGCCGCCGCCCATGCTCCAGCCGACCAGGTGGAGCGCGGTCAGGCCGAGGGCTTCGGCCAGCTCCGCCAGGTCGTCGGAGAAGTCGCGGACGCCGCGCGTGGCGTCGACCGGCTCCGGGTCGCTCTCGCCGAAGCCGCGCAGGTCCACCGCGAGCGGGCGGAAGCCGCCGGGCAGCGCGGCCATGCTGTCGCGCCAGAACGCGCCGGAGGAGACGTTGCCGTGCACGAACAGTACCGGCTCGCCGGTGCGGCCCTCGACGGTCCTGACGTGCTGGGTGAGCCTCGGCGTGGTGATCTTCACGCGCGGATCCTCTCTGCCAGGTCGCGGCCCTGGGTCTCCTTGGCGGCGTAGACGGCGGCCAGGGTGAGCGCCGACGCGAGCGCCAGGTAGGCGGAGATCGGCAGGCTGCTGCCGAACTCCCGCAGGAGCTGGACCGCGATGATCGGGGCCAGCGCGCCGGCGACGATCGCCGAGAGCTGCGCGCCGATCGACACGCCGGTGTAGCGCATCCTCGTCCCGAACAGCTCCGAGAAGAAGGCCGCCTGCGGGCCGTACATCATGCCGTGGAACAGCAGCCCCACCGTCACGGCCAGCGTGATCGCCAGGAAGTTGCCCGTGTCGATCAGCGGGAAGAACGCGAAGATCCACAGTCCGACGCCCGCGGCGCCCGCCAGGTAGATCGGGCGGCGGCCGAACCGGTCCGACAGCGCCCCCCACAGCGGGATCGTCACGAAGTGGATCGCCGAGGCGATCAGCACCGCGCCGAGCACGGTCGAGTTGTCCAGACCGGTCGTCTTGGCGTAGGTGATGACGAACACCGTGATCAGGTAGAAGGAGATGTTCTCCGCCATCCGGGCGCCGATCGCGATGATCACGTCCCGCCAGTGGTGCCGCAGCACGCCCACGATCGGCGGCGCCTTCTCCGGGGCGGCCTGCTGGAACACCGGCGACTCGGTGATCGTCAGCCGGATCCAGAGCCCGATCAGCACCAGCACGCCCGACAGCAGGAACGGCACCCGCCAGCCCCACGCCAGGAACGCCTCGTCCGACTGGAACGCCGCCAGCGCGGCCAGCACGCCGGTGGCCAGCAGGTTGCCGCCCGGCGCGCCCGCCTGCGGCCAGGACGCCCAGAAGCCGCGCCGCTTCGCGTCGCCGTGCTCGGAGACGATCAGCACCGCGCCGCCCCACTCGCCGCCCAGCGCGAACCCCTGCACCAGGCGCAGCCCGGTCAGCAGCAGCGGCGCCGCCGCGCCGATGCCCGTGTACGTGGGCAGGCAGCCGATCAGGAACGTGGCGACGCCCATCATGAGCAGGCTGACCACGAGCAGCGTCTTGCGGCCGACGCGGTCGCCGAAGTGGCCGAACACCAGCCCGCCGAGCGGGCGGGCGACGAAGCCGACGGCGTAGGTGAGGAACGCCAGCAGCGTCCCGGTGAGCGGATCGGACTCGGGGAAGAAGAGCTGGTTGAACACGAGTGCGGCTGCCGAGCCGTACAGGAAGAAGTCGTACCACTCGATGGTGGTGCCGATCAGGCTCGCGCCGACGATCTTCTTGATGGAAGTGGCCATGCCGTCACGCTAGGGAGTGACCCGCGTCACTCATATGGTCGCGGGCCCCACACTCTGGCTGGAGGGTGTGTGGCCGAGCCGGTGCAGGCGGAGGGCGAGCTGGATCTCCAGGGCGCGCTCCGGCTCCTGCCAGCCGTCGCCGAGCAGCTTGGCGACCCGGTCCAGCCGCTGGGTGACGGTGTTGACGTGGATGTGCATGGTCTCGGCCGTGCGTGACGGCGACATGCCGGAGCCGAAGTACGCGGCCAGGGTGGCGGCCAGCGCCGTGCCCCGGCGGGCGTCGTACTCGATGACGGGGCCGAGCGCGCCCGCCACGAAGCCGGGCACGTCCCTGCCCTCGCCGATGAGCAGCCCGACGAACCCGAGCTCGCCGGCGCTCGCGCCGTCACCGGCGCGCCCGAGCGCGACGAGCGCGTCCGCGCACCGCCGCGCCTCCCGGTAGGCCCGCGCGACCCCGACGGGGCCGGTCTCCGGAGCGGAGGCGCCCGCGGTCGCGGGGGTGCCGAGCGAGGCCGACAGGTCGCCGGCGGTGCGCTGGGCCAGCGCGCCGGGGTCGCGGCCGGGCAGCAGCAGCACGACCTCGCCCGGCCGGGCGGCGGCCAGCCCGTGGCGCTGAGCGGCCTGCGAGGAGGCCCAGAACGCGGCACGCTCGCGCTGCCCGTCGTGCCGGGCGACGACCACGACGTGCGGGGCCGTCAGGTCGATGCCGAGCCGCCTGGCCCGGTCGGCCAGCCCGGGGGAGCCGGGCCTGGAGATCAGGTCGTCGAGCAGCTCGCCGCGCACCCGGCCCTCGGCCTCGGCGACGCTGCGCCGGAACAGCAGCAGCAGCGCGCACACCAGCGCGGCCCGCTCCAGGATGCGCTCGTCGGCGTCGTCGCTGCGCAGCACCAGCGTGCACAGCGGCTCGCCGCCGACGTCCACCGACGCGATGCACAGGTCGCCCCGCCGCACGGTGCGGCCCAGCGCCCGCGACGCCTGCGCCGCCTCCAGCACCCCCGGGTCCACCCCGCCGGGCGCGTCCGCGTCCGGCCCGGCAGCCCGTACGGGATCGGTCAGGCCGACGACGTGGCCGGTGAGCGGGCGGCCGAGGTCGTCGAGCACGGCCAGCGAGCCGCCGAGCACGTCGGTGACGACGGCGGCCACGTCCTCGATGCCGCCGCCGCGCAGCACCAGCGACGTCATGCGGTCGTGCGCCGTGGCGGCCCGCTCCACCGCCTCCGCGTGCGCCCGCGCGGTGCGGTGCGCCTGGGAGAGCTCCTCCAGCGCGTTCCTGGTCTCCTGCAGCAGCCTGGCGTTGTCGATCGCGACGGCGGCGTGCGCGGCCAGGCTGGCCAGCAGCGACACCTCCTCCTGGTGGAACGGCCTGGCGCTGCGGTTGGCCGCCATCAGCACGCCGATCACCCGCTGGCCCAGCCGCAGCGGCACGCCCAGGATCGCGACCAGCCCCTCCTCCTGGACGGCCTCGTCGATGTCGTCCTTGTGCCGGAACCGGGCGTCGGCGAAGTAGTCGGCGGTCGAGTACGGCACCGCCGTCTGCGCCACCAGCCCGCCCAGCCCGGCCCCCATCGCCAGCCGCAGCGACCGGAACTTGGCCGAGATCGACCCGTCGGTCACCCGCATGTACGTGTCGCCGCGGTCCGGGTCGTGCAGCGTGAGGTAGGCGGTGTCGGTGGCCAGGAGCTGCCTGGCCCGGTGCACGATCGCCTCCAGCACCGCGTCGAGGTCGCGCAGCGCGGCCAGGTCGCCGGCCGTGTCGTAGAGCGCCGACAGCTCGGCCTCGCGCCGGGCCCGGCGCCTGAGCAGGGCGCGCACGCGCAGCGCCTCGACCTTGGCGCGTTCGAGCTCCTCGATCGCCGCCGGGTCGGCGCCCGCGGCCCGCGCCTCGATGACCGGGCCTTCGAACTCGACCGCCGACGCCTCCCTGGCCAGCAGTTCGAGGAACCGCCTGACCACTACCGCGCCGTCCAGCCGCCGTCGACCGGCAGCGACACGCCGGTGATGAACGACCCGGCCGGCCCGCACAGGTAGGCGACCAGCTCGGCGACCTCCTCCGGCTCGATCAGCCGCTTGATCGCCGCCGGCCTGAGCATGATGTCCTCGACGACCTCGTCCGCCGCGATGCCGTGCGCGCGCGCCTGGTCGGCGATCTGGCCCTCGACCAGCCCGGTCCGCACGTACGCCGGGCACACGCAGGTGGAGGTCACCCCGTGCGGCGCCCCTTCGAGCGCCAGCGTCTTGCTGAACCCCTCCAGCGCGTGCTTCGCGGTCGTATAGGCCACCTTGTACGGGGAGGCGCGCAGCCCGTGGACCGACGAGATGTTGACGATCCGCCCCCAGCCCCGTGCGTACATGCCCGGCAGCACCCGGCGGGCGATCAGGAACGGCGCCTCCACCATCACCCGCATCATGGCGGCGAACACGTCGGGCGGGAACTCCTCGATCGGCGCCACGTGCTGGAACCCCGCGTTGTTCACCACGATGTCGACCGGCTCATCGGGCAGCGCGCCGGCGAACCCCGGCTCGGCCAGGTCGGCCTGCACGGCCAGCCCGCCCACCTCGGCCGCGACCTCGCGCGCCAGGTCGCCCCGCCGGTCGACGACCAGCACCCGGGCCCCGCCCGCGGCCAGCCGCCGGGCGCACGCCGCGCCGATCCCGCCCCCGGCCCCCGTCACGAGCGCAGTGCGCCCCGTCAGCTCCATGCCTTCGACCCTAGGCGGTCGCGGCTCCGGCACGCATGGGCTGGGACGACATACCTGACCGCTTCCCTATGTGGTCCGGCGCACCTGATAGCCTGTCGGCGTGATCGCGTATCCGTCCCAGTGGTGGCCCGCCTCCTAGGCGGTCCCACCAGCGCATACGCATCCCTGGCCGCCTCGACGAGGCGGCCCGCCGGGAGCTCCCGCGACGCCCTGTCGAGCTCCCCGACACACGAAAGGGCGTCCTCATGACCGTCACCTGGTCCGCACTGCTCACCACGCTTCTCGGCGGCAGCTCCCTGTCGGCGCGCGAGGCGGCCTGGGCCATGTCGCAGATCATGTCCGGCAGGGCCACCGACGCGCAGATCGCCGCCTTCGCCGTCGCGCTGCGCGCCAAGGGGGAGACGGTCGAGGAGGTGGCCGGCCTGGCCGACGGGCTGCTCGCCGGCTCGTCCGCGATCAGGATCCCCGGCGACACGGTCGACCTCGTCGGCACCGGCGGCGACCGCGCCAACACCGTGAACGTGTCCACCATGGCCGCCGTCGTCGCCGCCGCGGCCGGCGCCAAGGTGGTCAAGCACGGCGGCCGGGCCTCGTCCTCCACCACCGGCGCGGCCGACGTGCTGGAGGAGCTCGGCGTGGTCGTCGACCTGCCGCCGGCGGCCGTGGCGCGGGTGGCCGAGGAGGCGGGCATCACGTTCTGCTTCTCCGCGACCTTCCATCCGGCGCTCAGACACGCCTCGCGGGCCCGCCGGGAGCTGGGCGTGCCCACGGTGTTCAACTTCCTGGGGCCGCTGACGAACCCGGCGCTGCCCGCCGCCCAGGCCGTCGGCGTGTTCCATCCGCGCATGGCGCCGGTGATCGCGGGCGTGCTGGCCGAGCGCGGCGGGTCCTCGCTGGTCTTCCGGGGTGACGACGGGCTCGACGAGCTCACCACGTCCGGGCCGTCGTCGGTCTGGGTGGTGCGGCGCGGCACGGTCACGCCCACCTCCTTCGACCCGGCCGAGCTGGGCATCCCGCGCGCCACGCCCGACGAGCTGCGCGGCGGCGACGCCCGGCACAACGCCGCTGTCGCCCGCGCCGTGTTCGCCGGGACGCCGGGGCCGGTGCGCGACATCGTGCTGCTCAACGCCGCCGCCGCGCTGGTGGCCGCCGACGGCGCGCCCCCGGCCGAGGGGCTCACCCAGGCCCTGGAGGGCGCGTACAAGCGGGCCGCCGACGCCGTCGACTCAGGTGCCGCTGCGGATCTGCTCGCCCGCTGGTCAGCGGCCACCCGGGCACTTGCTTCCAACTCGTAATGGAGTTAACCTGCAACTGTAGTTGGAGGTTACAGCCACTCCGAGTTTCAAGGAGGTTCGGATGCTGCTCACGTCGATCGACCCGTTCTTCCAGGAGTTCGAGCGCCAGTTCAACCGCCTGGCCCGCCAGACCTTCGACGACGGAGCCGCGATGGCCATGGACGGGCTCCGCCGCGACGACGACGTCATCCTGCGCTTCGACCTGCCCGGCGTCGAGCCCGGCTCGATCGAGGTGACCGTCGACCGCGGCGTCCTGAGCGTCAGCGCGCGCCGCGAGGAGGAGATCGGCGAAGGCGAGCGGCTGTTCGTCCGCGAGCGCCCGATGGGCACCTTCACCAGGCGCGTCTACCTGTCGGAACACCTCGACAGCGAGCGCATCGACGCGGGTTACGACAACGGCGTCCTCACCGTCCGCATCCCCGTCCTCGAACGCGCCAGACCGCGCAAGGTGGAGATCCAGCGGACCACGCCCAAGGCCATCAACGCCTGACACCGGCGACCGGGGCGGGCGCCACCGTCCGCCCCGCCCGCCCCCGTCCGAAAGCGAGAGAGGCCGCATGCCCCAACTCCCCTTCGACAACGAGCACGCCCCGCTCTACTCGCTCGGGCAGGTGGCCGAGATGCTCCAGGTCCAGCCGGCCTACCTGCGCCGGCTGGACCGCCACGACGTCATCAGCCCCGGCCGGTCCAACGGCGGCCAGCGCCGCTACTCACGCCACGACATCCTGGCCGTCCAGCACGTCACCCGCATGGTCGACGAAGGCATGACGCTCATCGCCATCCGCCGCATCCTGGAGCTCGAACGCGAGCTCGCCCAGGTGCGCGACGAACTCGACCAGGCCCGCGCCCGGCTGGCCGAGCTCGACCGGCCCTAGCCGGGCCGCGTCATCGACAGCACGTCCAGCAGGCCGTCGAGCTGCTCCTCCGTCAGCGTGCCGTTCGCGACATGGCCACGCTCGATCACCACCTCGCGGATCGTCTTGCGCTCCCGGAGAGCCTGCTTGGCGATCTTGGCGGCCTCCTCGTAACCGACATGCCGGTTGAGCGGCGTCACGATCGACGGCGACGACTCCGCGTACTCCCGCAGCCTGTCGACGTTGGCCGTGATGCCCATGACGCACCGGTCGGCCAGCAGCCGCGACACGTTCGCCAGCAGCCGGATCGACTCCAGGATGTTGCGGGCGATCAGCGGGAGCTGCACGTTCAGCTCGAAACTGCCCGACGCGCCCGCGAACGTGATCGCCGCGTCATTGCCGATCACCTGCGCCGCCACCATCGCCGTGGCCTCCGGGATGACCGGATTGACCTTGCCCGGCATGATCGACGAACCCGGCTGCAGATCCGGCAGGTTGATCTCACCCAGCCCCGCCCGCGGCCCCGACCCCATCCAGCGCAGATCGTTGGCGATCTTGTTCAGGGAGACGGCCACCACCTTGAGCTGGCCCGACAGCTCCACGACCGAATCCTGCGCGCTCTGCGCCTCGAAATGGTCCATCGCCTCACGGAACCCGATCCCCGTCGCCTCACGCAGCCGCGCGATCGCCAGCTCCGCGAACCCCGGCGGCGTGTTGATCCCCGTGCCGACCGCCGTGCCGCCCAGCGGAAGCTCCAGCAGATGGCCCAGCGCCGCCTTCACCCGCACCGCGCCGTGCTCCACCTGCGTCGCGTAACCGCCGAACTCCTGGCCCAGCGTCACCGGCGTCGCGTCCATCAAATGCGTGCGGCCCGACTTCACCGCATCCTGGAACTGCAGCTCCTTCGTCCGCAGCGCCGTCGCCAGATGCTCCAGCGAGGGCAGCAGATGGTAGGTCACCTCCGTCGCCGCCGCCACGTGGATCGACGTGGGGAAGACGTCGTTCGACGACTGCGAGGCGTTCACGTGGTCGTTCGGATGCACCGGGCGGCCCAGCCGCTCCTCCGCCAAGGAGGCGATCACCTCGTTCGCGTTCATGTTGGACGAGGTGCCGGAACCCGTCTGGAAGACGTCGATCGGGAAATGCTCGTCGTGCTCGTTCTCCGCCACGTCGGCCGCCGCCTGCGCGATCGCCTCCGCCAGATCCTTGTCGATCACGCCCAGCTCGCCGTTGACCTCCGCGGCCACGGCCTTGATCAGGCCGAGCGCGGCGATGTGGGACGGCTCCAGCGTCCGGCCCGAGATCGGGAAGTTCTCCACCGCTCGCTGGGTCTGCGCGCGCCACCTGGCGCCCGCCGGGACGCGCACCTCGCCCATCGAGTCACGTTCGATACGGTACTCGCTCATGCCTCCCAGTCTGGCTCACGGCCAGGCGATCAGCTCTGAAGCAGGGCCACGATCAGGATGGCGATCACCACGGCCGCGGCGGCGGCGACGCCCATGAGCATGAGCATGCCCTTGCGGTTGCCGCTCGCGGGCTCGTCGGGGCCGGCGATGGCGAACAGGTCGGTGCCCAGGCCGTGGGAGTCGGGGCGCTCCGGCTGCTGGGGCCCCGGCGGGTACGGGCCCTGCTGGGGCTGCCCGGGAGCGGGCTGCTGGGGGCGCTGCTGCTGCGGGGTCGGCGGGTACACCTGGAGGCCCGGCGCGCTCGGCAGCTGGATGCGCGTCGTGACGATGGTGCTCTCGTCCCCGGCCTTGCCCACGGGCCCGGGCCGCCCGGCGCCCTGAGGCCCAGGCCCTTGAGGTCCCTGCGCCTGCGGTCCACGGCCCTGAGGCCCTTGCGGTCCGGCCGCCTGCGGTCCGGTTCCCTGTGGTCCGGGGCCGTGAGGGGCGGGCGCCTGGGGTCCCGGCCCTTGGGGGCCGTTCGCTCGGGGTCCCGGTCCGTGGGGGCCCTGTCCCTGCGGGCCGGGCGCGTGGGGTCCCGGTCCCTGCGGTCCCGGTCCCTGGGGGCCTGGGGCGTACGGGCCCTGAGGGGTCGGAGGCTGAGGGGACGGAGGCTGGGGGGCGTGCCCGGGCCCGCCGTGCGGGGGCGTGCCCTGCGCCGGGCGGCCCTGCGGGGGCGACTGCGGCGCGGGCGGCGTCCGGGGAGGGGCGGGCTGGGGGAAGGGGCTCTTGGGCCGCTGCAGGCTGACCGTCCTGTCGGAGTCGGCCACCGCGCCGGGCCCGCCGAGCTGTACGGGCGCCGCCGCGCCGGGCGCGAACGCCGAGCCGACCTCGCTGCTCGCCGGCGTCCCCGCGCCCGGCCCGGGTGTGGCAGGGGGTACGGGCTGGGGGCGGGAAGCGGGCTGGGACAAGGGGGACTCCTGGTTGAGGGCCTCGCCGGTGATGGCCGGCATCTCGCTCGTCGGCGTGTCGGCCACCATGCGCAGCATGGTCTCGGCCTTGGCGGCGTTGAGCCGTTGCTTGTAGTTCTTGTGCAGGAGCCCGTCGAGCACCGGGCGGAGCTGGCCGGCCTGGGTGGGCGGGTCGGCGCTCTCGCTGAGCAGCGCCGCCAGCGTCTCGGCGATCGTGGAGCGTTCGTAGGCGGGCCGGCCCTCGACGGCGAAGTAGAGCGTGGCCCCCAGGGACCAGATGTCGGACTCGGGCCCGGTGTATTCGCCTCTGGCACGTTCCGGGGCGGTGTAGCCGGGGGAGCCGATCACCATGCCGGTCCGGGTGAGCCGGGAGTCGCCCTCGGCCTTGGCGATGCCGAAGTCGGTGAGGACGACGCGGCCGCTCTCGGTGATGAGCACGTTGCCGGGTTTGACGTCGCGGTGGGTGATGCCCTGGGCGTGCGCGGCGCGCAGCGCGCCGAGGAGGTCGACGCCGATCTCGGCGACGAGCCGGGGCGGCAGCGGGCCTTCCTCGTCGATGACCTGCTCCAGGGAGCGGGCCTCGATGAGCTCCATGATGATCCACGGGCTGTTGTCGTGGACGAGCACGTCGTGGATGGCGGCGACGGCCGGGTGGCTGATGCGGGCGGCGATGCGCCCTTCGCGGACCATGCGTTCGCGCAGCTCGGCGCGTTGCTCCTCGGTGAGCCCGGGATCCTGGCGGATCTCCTTGACCGCCACTTCCCGGCCGAGGGCGCGGTCGCGGGCACGCCACACGGTGCCCATGGTGCCCCGGCCGAGGGGCGAGATGAGCTCGTAACGCTCCGCTAGCAGGCGCGTCTGCTGTTCCGGCATGAGAAGAAGATATCGATTCTCGCTTGGGAAGTGCTTTAACCTCGCTTGCGAAGTTCTCTTGGCCAGAACCGCCGAGGAAGGAACAACTTTATCACCGTCGATTTCAAGCGGGCATAAGCCGACGGGGCGGGCCTGGCTTCCCCTCTTTTTCTGTGAACTCCCTCACCCGGCTTGCGTTCCTGCCGCTGGACGGGCACGCTCACGGTCGCCGAGGAGGTGACGTCGGCCCGGTGGAGCCCGCGGTGCGCGGGCCGGCGTGGGAAAGACGGCGCGTGGAGCGCCATGGCCGGGCGCGGGGCCTTGCGCGGGGTCAGCGGCTCCTCGGCGGAGCCGCCCGCCGCCACGCGGGCGAGCATGAGGGAGGCGCGCACCGAGTCGAGCCGGGTGTGCGGGTTGATGCGCAGCAGCGCGTCGAGCACCGGGGCGAGCGGCCCGGCCTTGGCCATCGGGATGGGCTCGCCGCTGGTCAGCGCGGCCAGCGCCGCGGCTGCCGTACGGCGTCCGTGGAGGCCGCGGCCCTCGACGGCGGTGTAGAGGGTCGCGCCGAGCGACCACAGGTCGGCGGCGGGGCTGGCCTTGGCGCCGAGCACGCGCTCTGGAGCGATGTAGCCGGCGGAGCCGAGCACGATGCCGGCCTGGGTGATGGAGACGTCGCCTTCGAGGGCCGCCAGGCCGAAGTCGGTGAGCACGGCGCGGTCCTCGGTCACCAGCACGTTGCTGGGCTTGACGTCGCGGTGCAGGATGCCCTTGGCGTGCACGGCGCGCAGCGCGCCGAGGATCTGGCGGCCGATCTCGGCGGCGTGGCGCGGCTGGAGCGGTCCCTCCTCCTGGATGAGCTGCTCCAGGGACTTGGCCCGGAGCAGCTCCATCACGATCCACGGCCGGTCGTCCTCGGTGACCACGTCGAAGACGGTGATGACCGACGGGTGGGCGACCATGGCGGTGGCCCGGCCCTCGCGTTCGGTGCGCGCGCACAGCTCGGCGCGCAGCTCCTCGTCGAGCACGGTCGGAAGGCGCACTTCCTTGACCGCGACCTCGCGGTTGAGCAGCTCGTCATGTGCCCGCCACACGGTGCCCATGCCGCCGCGTCCGACCGGTTCGACGAGCCGGTAGCGCGCGGCGAGGAGGTAACCGGAGGGCGCACGCATGCCTGGCAGCTTACCTATTTGTGTAAACCGACCAGTAGAGGCGTGGCCGATAATTTGTTGCGAATCCAAGTCAACCGGTCTGACCGGTGACGTCAGCAAAGCGGGCGGCCACATCCTCCCAGTTGATCAGGCCCCAGAGCTTCTCGACATAGTCCGGGCGCACGTTGCGATACTGCAGGTAGTAGGCGTGCTCCCAGGCGTCGAAGACGAGCAGCGGCGTGGTGTTCATGCCGACGTTCCCGTGGTGGTCGTACACCTGTTCGACGACCAGTCGCCGGCCGAGCGGTTCCCAGGCCAGCACGCCCCAGCCGGAGCCCTGCACGGACGCGGTGGCGGTGGTGAGCTGCTTCTGGAACGCCTCGAACGTGCCGAAGTGCTCGTCGATGGCGTCGCGGAGCGGCCCGTCGGGGCGGTCGCCGCCGTCGGGGGAGAGGTTCTGCCAGAAGATCGAGTGCAGTACGTGCCCGGACAGGTTGAACGCGAACGTCTTCTCCAGCCCGACCAGGCCGCCGAACTCGCCCTTGTCGCGGGCCTCGGCCAGCCGCTCCAGCGTGTCGTTGGCGCCCTTGACGTAGGCGGCGTGGTGCTTGGCGTGGTGCAGCTCCAGGATCTCGCCGGTGATGGCGGGCTCCAGCGCCGCGTAGTCGTAGGGCATGTCCGGAAGGGTGTAGTCGCCCATGAGTCCTCCTTCGGTGGTGATCACGACACTATTGCAAAGGATTCGCAGTTGCATCAGCCTTGCGACCTAGGACTCAAGTCGGGCAGCATGGGAGGGCAGTTCGGTCCTGTCCGGGCGGGCGGCTCGCCCCGCCCGCCCGGGTGACCGCACTCCGCTCCTCTTAGACACGCCGCCGGGTAACGGGCAGGCAGTGATTGCTGACGGGAACTCTGGGGACGCGTCAGCAAGTTGTAAGGCTGTGGTAAGGGCACGCAGGCATGCTGGATCTATCGGGCAGGAAGGCACATAAGGAGGCCGAATCTGTCGGTGCCGATCGTCACAATGAAGGCATCAGCCCGAAGCTCGACAGCAACTGACAACCGATCGAGGGACGTGGTGAAGATGCGCCAGATCCAGGTTCGCCGCCGGCCCCGCAGGCCGAGCGGGGCCTCGCTGGACCTTCGCACGCCGTCCGGGCGCCAGCTGCCCTACTGAGATCAGAACCCAGGAGCGCCATCTGAGAGGTGCACGATGTGCAGTCACGTCCCCACTTGTCCGAGTTTCGATTCCCCCGACCGTGAAGCCGCGCACGTGATCTCGGCCCACCCCGACCAGGGCTGGAGCCTGCTCTGCAACGGTGTCGTCCTGTTCGAGGACACCGGCCTGCTGCTGCCCGACGGCAGCGTCGTGGCGCCGCATCGGGTGCCGGTGGCGGCCTGACCGCGCTGCCCGGCACCCTGGGACGTCAGGCGGCTCAGCGCCGCCCGATGCTCAGCACCGGCCCGGTGCGGTCGGTGAAGAAGTCGTCGCCCTTGTCGTCGACCACGATGAACGCCGGGAAGTCGACGACCTCGATCTTCCACACCGCTTCCATGCCGAGCTCGGGGTATTCGAGGACCTCGACCTTCTTGATGCAGTCCTGGGCCAGCCGCGCCGCCGGGCCGCCGATGGAGCCCAGGTAGAAGCCGCCGTACTGCTTGCACGCCTCGGTGACCTGCTTGGACCGGTTGCCCTTGGCGAGCATCACCATCGAGCCGCCGGCCGCCTGGAAGCGCTCGACGTAGGAGTCCATGCGCCCCGCGGTCGTCGGGCCGAACGACCCGGACGCGTAGCCCTCGGGCGTCTTGGCCGGGCCCGCGTAGTAGACCGCGTGGTCCTTCAGGTATTGCGGCATCTCGCCGCCGTTGTCGAGCAGCTCGCTGATCTTGGCGTGCGCGATGTCGCGGGCGACCACGAGGGGGCCGGTGAGCGACAGCCGCGTCTTGACCGGATATTTCGTGAGCTCGGCGAGGATCTCGGGCATCGGGCGGTTGAGGTCGATGGAGACGACGTCGTCCGACAGGTGCTCGTCGGTCGTCTCGGGCAGGAACCGCGCCGGGTCGGTCTCCAGCTTCTCCAGGAACACGCCCTCCGGCGTGATCTTGGCCAGGGCCTGCCGGTCGGCCGAGCACGACACCGCGATCGCCACCGGGCAGGACGCGCCGTGCCGGGGCAGCCGGATCACCCGCACGTCGTGGCAGAAGTACTTGCCGCCGAACTGCGCGCCGATGCCCAGCTTCTGCGTCAGCTCGAAGACCTTCGCCTCCAGCTCCAGGTCGCGGAAGCCGTGGCCGGACGCCGACCCCTCGGTGGGGATCGAGTCGAGGTAGCGGGCGCTGGCGTACTTGGCGGTCTTGAGCGCGTACTCGGCGGACGTGCCGCCGACGACGACCGCGAGATGGTACGGAGGGCACGCGGCGGTGCCGAGCGAGCGGATCTTCTCCTCCAGGAAGGCCATCATCCGCTTCTCGTTGAGCACCGCCTTCGTCTCCTGGTAGAGGAAGGACTTGTTGGCCGAGCCGCCGCCCTTGGCCATGAACAGCAGCTTGTACTCGTCCGGGTGGCCGTGCGGGTCCTCGGCGTAGAGCTCGATCTGCGCGGGCAGGTTGCTGCCGGTGTTCTTCTCCTCCCACATGGTCAGCGGGGCCATCTGGGAGTAACGCAGGTTGAGCCGCGTGTAGGCGTCGTAGACGCCGCGCGAGATGTGCTCGGCGTCGGCCCCGTCGGTCAGCACATGGCGTCCGCGCTTGCCCATGACGATCGCGGTGCCGGTGTCCTGGCACATGGGCAGCACGCCGCCGGCCGAGATGGAGGCGTTCTTCAGCAGGTCGAGCGCGACGAACCGGTCGTTGCCGCTGGACTCGGGGTCATCGACGATCTTGCGGAGCTGGGCGAGGTGCGACGGCCGCAGGAAGTGCGAGATGTCGTGGATCGCCGTCTCGGTGAGCAGCCGCAGCGCTTCGGGCTCCACTTCGAGGAAGGTCCGCCCGGCCGCTTCGATCTTCTTCACCCCATCCGACGTGATCAGCCGATATTCCGTGTCATCGGCGCCCAGGGGAAGCAGATCGGTGTAGTCGAAGTCCGGCATGGTCAGTAGGGTACGCGCTCTCCCGCGCCGTCCGCCGCGCGGTGGTCAGGCCGATGAGGATGCCGACGATGACCAGCCCGGCGCCGAGCAGGTCGTAGCGGGACGGCGTGGCGATGCTCAGCACCAGACCGGTGCTGATGGCCCCCACCGGGATCAGCCCGGCGAACAGCCCGGCCCGCCCCGGCCCGAGCTTCGGCAGCGAGGTGTACCAGAGCAGGAACGCCCCCACGGTCACCACGACCGCCAGGTAGCCGAAGCCCAGCGCCTCGGCGAGCGTCGGCATCCGGAGCATCCCCGTGCCTTCCCGGACGAACCCGGTCACGGCCAGCAGGGGCACGGCCAGGACCGTCGAGTACGTGGACACCCGGATGGCCCCCAGCTTCGGCAGCAGCGGCAGCGCCAGCAGGGAGAAGCCCACCTCTCCCACCAGGGCGACGAGCGCCCACAGCAGGCCGGGCAGGTTGCCGCTGCCGAGCCCGGTGGCGAGCGTGGCCCCGGCGACGACCACCACGGAGCCGGCCAGCAGGCGCGGCGCGGGCCGGCCGCCGGCGATGGCCAGCGCGAGCGGCACGGTGCCGAGCACGGTGCCGACCAGGGCCGGGCCCGCCACGCGGGTGGACTCGATGACGGCCACGTTGAAGATCACCAGCCCGACCGTGGTGAGCGCGCCGAGGAGCAGCCACTCGCGGCCCGTCAGCCGGACGAACCGCAGCTTCATCACCCGCGTCACCGCGACCAGGACGGCGGCCGCGAGCAGATAGCGCACGGCCTGCCCGCCGTACACGGGATAGGCGTTGACCAGCCCGGACACCCCGGCCAGTGTCCCGACGAGGAACATGGCGGCTGTGGCCCCGGCGACTCCGTTTCTCATGTACGGCATGCTAGGAAGCCAATGGTCTCCGCAAATAGTCCAAAGAGCCGAGGTAAAACAGGACCATTATGGCCGACCTTCATATCGCGATAAATCGCGGCAAGGGGGCGATCGCTGGGCAGATCGCCTCCGAGGTGCGCGACTCCATCCGGCTCGGCAGGCTGACCCCCGGCACCCGCCTGCCCGCCTCCCGCGACCTGGCCGCCGACCTGGGCGTCTCCCGGGGCGTGGTGGTCGAGGCGTACGAGCAGCTCGTCGCCGAGGGCTTCCTGATCTCCCGCGTCGGCTCCGGCACCCAGGTCGCCCCGGCCGCCGCCCGCGCCCCCAGCCCCACGCCGCCCCGGTCAGGGCCGCGCGCCCCCTACTACGGCCACCGCCCCACCTCCCCGGAGCTCGGCCACTTCCCGCGCGAACGCTGGCTGGCCGCCGTCCGGCACGTCCTGGCCACCGTGCCCGCCGACGCCCTCGACTACGGCGACCCCGGCGGCGTCCCCGAGCTCCGCGAGGAGCTGGCCGGCTACCTGCGCCGGGTGCGGGCCGCCGACGTGCGCGCCGAGAACCTGGTCATCGTCGGCGGCGTCGCCCAGGGCCTCAGCCTGATCCTGCACGTGCTCACCCCCGCCGGGCTGGCCGTCGAGGACCCCAGCAGCCACCGGCAGGCGCCCCTGCTGCGCCGCGCCGGGGCCGAGCTGGTGCCCGTCCCGGTGGACGAGGACGGACTCGACGTCGCCGCCCTGCGGACCCGCCGGGCCGACTCGGTGCTGGTCACGCCGGCCCACCAGTTCCCGACCGGGGTGGTGCTCTCACCCGCGCGGCGGGCCGCCCTGCTGGAGTGGGCGCGCGAGGGCGACCGGACGATCCTGGAGGACGACTACGACGCCGAGTTCCGCTTCGACCGCGACCCCGTCGGCTGCCTCCAGGGGCTCGCGCCCGACAGGGTGATCCTGTCCGGCAGCGTCAGCAAGGCGCTGGCGCCCGGCCTGCGCCTGGGCTGGGTGGCCGCCCCCGCCCACCTCGCCGACGCCGTCCGCCGCGCCCGGGGCGAGCTCGACCTGGGCTCCCCGGTCATCGAGCAGTACGCGCTGGCGCATTTCCTGCGCACCGGCGGCTACGACAAGCACCTGCGCCGCATGCGCCGCGAGTATCACCGCCGCCGCGACGCGCTGGTCCAGGCGCTGGCCGAGCACGTGCCCGGCGTCCGGGTGCGCGGCATCGAGGCCGGGCTGCACGCCTACCTGGACCTGCCCGACGGCTGGGACGAGGACGAGGTGGTGGAGGCGGCGCTGGAGCTGGGGCTCTCGGCCGAGGCCGTCGCGCCGATGCGCTCGTCCGCCGGTCCGCCGGCCGTCGTGATCGGCTTCGCCCGGGTGCCCGCCCGCAGGGCCGCGGAGGCCGTACGCGGACTGAAGGTCAGAATGTCTGGACAGGACTAGGGCGCTCGCCTAGAAAGAAGCCATGCGCGTGGGACTGCTCGGGCTGGGCCGCATCGGCGCCTTCCACGCGGCCACGCTGGCCGCGCATCCGCTGGTGGACGACCTGGTCGTGGCCGACCCGGTGCGCACCTCGCCGCACGGCAGGCCCGGCGACCCGTTCGAGGCCGACGCCGTGGTGATCGCCACGCCCACCGGCACGCACGCCGCGCTGCTGCGCGAGGCCTGCCGGCGCGGCGTCCCGGCCTTCTGCGAGAAGCCCGTCGCCGCCGGCGTCAAGGAGACCGCCGAGGTGCTGGAGGCGGCCCGCGGCCACCGGGTGCAGATCGGCTTCCAGCGCCGCTTCGACGCCGGTTACGCCGCCGCCCGGGCCGCGCTGCGCGCCGGCGAGCTGGGGGAGCTGCACCGGGTGCACCTGATCACCGCCGACCCCGCCCCGCCGCCCGCCGCCTACATCCCGCAGTCCGGCGGCATCTACCGCGACTGCCACATCCACGACTTCGACATCCTGCGCTGGGTGACCGGCCGCGAGGTCGTCTCCGTGTACGCGACCGGCGCGAACCGGGGGGCCGCCTTCTTCGCCGAGGCCGGCGACGTCGACACCAGCGCCGCGCTGCTCACCCTCGACGACGGCACGCTGGCCACCGTGCAGGGCTCGCGCTACAACGGCGCCGGGTACGACGTCCGCATGGAACTCGCGGGCACCCGGGGGACCCGCGCCGTCGGCCTGGGCCCGCGCGCCCCGCTGTCGTCGGCCGAGGGGCTGCAGCCGCACGGCGAGCCGTGGCCCGACTTCGTCACCCGCTTCGCCGACGCCTACGCGGCCGAGCTCGACGCGTTCCTGCGCGGCGCCCCCGGCCTGTGCCCGATCGAGGACGCACTGGAAGCCCTGTACGTCGCCGAGGCCGCCGAGCTGTCACGCCGCGAACGCCGCCCGGTCGAGGTCGCCGAGGTGCGCGAACCGGTTACGCCCCGGCCCTGACCCGAGGCGCGAACCCGCGCGCCAGGACGATGATCGCGGCGGCCAGCACGAGCGGGGCGGCGAACGCGACCCGCATGTCGGCGGCCTCGGCGATCGCCCCCACCAGCGCCGAGCCGACGATGAACCCCACGTAGTTGAACAGGTTGACCAGGGCGATCGCGTTGCCGGTGCCCGCCGGGTCGAGCTTGCCCGCCGCCGAGAACGACTGCGGCGCCACCACCGACAGCCCCACGCCCGTCAGCCCGAACGCCACCACGGCCAGCGGCTGGCTGGGCGCCGCCACGATGCCCAGGAAGCCCAGCGTGGCGATCGCGCCGCCGAGCCTGACGATGCCCGCCGAGCCGTAACGCCTGACGGCCAGGTCGCCCGCGAGCCGCACCAGCAGCGTGGTCGCCTGGTAGGCGGCGTAGGCCAGCGGGATCACCCGGGCGTCGGCGGCCAGCGTGTCCTGCATGAAGACCGTGGAGAAGTTCGACACCGCCGCGTCGCCCACGTACAGGAAGGCCATCGCCAGGCAGAGCGGGAGGAGCGGCCGGAACGGGACGCGACCGCCTGCCGTGGCCGTCTCCGGGACGGCCCGCTCCTCGGCCGCCGTGTAGAGCTTCGGCCCCGCGACCAGGGAGCCCGCGACGGCCACGGCCATCGGGATCGCCATGGTCGCCTCCAGCGGCAGCCCGTCGCCCACCGCCGACACCCACAGCGCCCCGGCCAGGCTCAGCACGCTCCACAGGCAGTGGAAACCGTTGAGCACGGCCCGGCCGTAGCGGCGCTCGACCGCGACGCCCTGCATGTTCATGCCCGCGTCGACCGCGCCGACCGCCACCCCGAACAGCAGCAGCGCCGGCACCAGCAGCGGCACGCCCGGCGCGAGCCCGGCCAGCACGACGGCGGCGGCCACCAGCGGCTGGGCCACGCGCAGCAGCGCCTTGCTGCCCAGCCGGGCCGCGATCGAGCCGGCCGCCACGCTGCCGACCCCGGCGAAGACCGGCACGATGAGCAGCAGCACCGTCAGCGCCCCCGTGTCGAGCCGGTGCTTGTCCTGGAGGTGGGCCACCTGGGTGAGCAACGTGGCGAAGGAGAGCCCCTGCACGGCGTAGACGGCGAACGTGGCGAGGCGGGCTTGGCGATCACGCGGGGACGGCACGGCGGCCTCCTGATGGGGGGAATCAAACGTGAGGCGGGGTCAGGTTAGCCCGCCGACGTCTCCTCCACCAGGCCCACCGGCTTGCCCGCCGCCCACACCCCGAGCGCCGTCAGCGCGATCACCTCGATCGCGGCCAGACACCGCTCGACCAGGCCCAGCGGCATCACCTGCCACCACGCCAGACCGCTGCGCGCCCCCACCATCACCACCGCGCCCATGCCCAGCACCCACAGCACCGCCACGATCCCGAACGCGAACGCCGCCAGCGCCGCCCGATGCCGCTCCGCCCGCCACGGCCTGGCGATGATCAACGCCGCCAGCGGCAGGCTCAGAAACGCGATCACGCTGCCCGCCCGATGGATGCTGCCGCTCAGCGACGGCCCCACCGACCAGTCGTGCTTCGGGAACCACGCGGTCACCAGCAGCCCGGCACTCCAGGCCAGCAACGCCACCGTGCCCACCACCCCCGCCAGCCGCCGCCGCGCCAGCGACACGCCGATCGCCGCCG
Source organism: Nonomuraea ceibae (assembly GCF_019396325.1). Taxonomy (GTDB): domain Bacteria; phylum Actinomycetota; class Actinomycetes; order Streptosporangiales; family Streptosporangiaceae; genus Nonomuraea; species Nonomuraea ceibae. The sequence continues at coordinate 14,633 of NZ_JAHKRO010000016.1, read as the reverse complement.
ACCCCACCGCCAGCAGCGCGACCCCCAGCCCGAACAGCCACCCCCGCTCACCCAGGCCGTGCTCGCTGATCGTGCGCCGGAACGGGTCCATCTCGCCCAGCGCGGCCAGATCCAGGCCCACGATCAACGCCGTCCCCGCGCCCACCGCGCCCAATCCCCAGCGTGCCGACCGATGCACGAACACCCCTCCCGACGCCTGCCTGTCCGGCTCAACGGCCGCAATCTCAGGGAGATTCCGGGGTCCGCTCCCGCGGAGCGCCGGATATTGTCAGAACTGTGAACGAACGCCCCGGGTCCTGGTTGCCGCGCCTGCAAGAAGTCGGTGAGCGCCTGGCCGAGGAGTGGGTGTCCGCCCGCCGTCCGGCCCAGGAAGGCGCGCCCCAGCCCCACGAGCTGCGCGCCTCCGACGCCGACCGCGAACGCATCGCCCAGGTGCTCCAGGAGGCCCACGCCGACGGCCGGATCACGCTGGAGGAGCTCGAAGAGCGCCTCACCACCCTCTACGCGGCCCGCACGCTCGGGGAGCTCGCCCAGCTCACCGGCGACCTGCTGCCCGCCGACCAGCAGCCGCTCAACCTCGACGGCCGGCCCGTCTCCGCCGTCTTCAAGAAGCAGGAACGCGGCGGCCGGTGGGTGGTGCCCGCCGAGCTGTCGGTCACCGCCATGTTCGGCACCACCAAGCTCGACCTGCGCGACGCGATCCTGCAGAACCGGCGCATCGTCATCAACGCCACCCTCGTCTTCGGCGGGCTGGAGATCCACGTGCCCGAAGACCTGGAGGTCATCCGCGTCACCAAGGACAAGACCGTCAGGCTCACCAAGCAGCCCACCGAGCCTGGCGCCCCCGTCGTCGAGGTGCGCACCAGCAACTTCGCCGGCGAGGTCAAGGTCAAGGAGCCGCCCCGCCGCAAGCGCCGCCGCTGACGGTCCCGCTCAGCCTGCCGTGTCGAAGTTGATCGCGCTGTAGGCGCGCAGCTTCCACAGCTGGTGCTCGCTCTCCACCTTGCGGATCGTGCCCGAGCGCCCGCGCATCACCAGCGACTGCGTCACCGCCACCCCGCCGCGGAAGCGCACGCCGTCCATCAGCTCGCCCTGGGTGATGCCCGTCGCGGCGAAGAACACGTCGTCGGACCTGACCAGGTCGTTCGTGGTCAGCACCTGGCTCAGGTCGTGACCGGCGTCGATCGCCCTGGCCCGCTCGGCGTCGTCACGCGGCCACAGCTTGCCCTGGATGACGCCGCCCAGGCACTTGAGCGCGCACGCCGCCACGATGCCCTCGGGCGTGCCGCCGATGCCCAGCATCAGGTCGATGCCGGTGCCGCCGCGCGCCGCCATGATCGCGCCCGCCACGTCGCCGTCGGTGATGAACTTGATCCGCGCGCCCGTCTCCCTGATCTCCTTGACCAGCCGCTCGTGCCGGGGCCGGTCCAGGATCACCACCGTGACGTCGGCCGCCGAACAGTGCTTGGCCTTGGCCACCGCGGCGATGTTCGCCGCCACCGGCGCCTCGATGTCCACCACGTCGGCCGCCTCCGGCCCCGTGACCAGCTTCTCCATGTAGAACACGGCCGACGGGTCGTACATCGACCCGCGCTCGCTCACCGCGATCACCGACACCGCGTCGGGCATGCCCAGCGCCGTCAGCCTGGTGCCGTCGATCGGATCGACCGCCACGTCACACTCAGGGCCACCGCCGTCGCCGACCCGCTCCCCGTTGAACAGCATCGGAGCGTGATCCTTCTCACCCTCGCCGATCACCACCACCCCGTTCATCGACACGGTGTTGATCAGCTGACGCATCGCGTTCACCGCGGCGCCGTCGGCGCCGTTCTTGTCGCCCCTGCCGACCCAGCGGGCGGCCGCCATCGCCGCCGCCTCTGTAACGCGTACGAGCTCCAAGGCGAGATTCCGGTCAGGGGCGTGCTCGCCCGTAGCAAGTGCAGCCGGAACCGACGTCTGATCGGACATGATGAAGGGCCTCCTCGTGGACGACTATCCCGATCGTAGTTGTCCCTGTATCCCCGGTCAGCGGAGGATAATGTGCCAGCCATGAGCAGCGAAGTGGAACAGCCGGTCACGGCCCGCACCTCCGAGCGGGGCGCGGCCACGCGCAGCGCTCTCCTGAGGGCCGCCCGCGACGTGTTCGTCTCCAAGGGCTTCGCCGAGGCGGGCGTCACCGACGTCGTGGCCAAGGCCGAGGCCAGCGTCGGCAGCCTCTACCACCACTTCGCCGGCAAGGCCGACCTCTACCTGACGCTGTTCGAGGAGTTCCAGGCCCGGCAGACCCAGCGGACCAAGCAGGCCGCCCGCGACGTGCGCGACAGCGGCGAGAGCGACCCCATGCGGGTCTTCCTCGCCGCCGCCCGCGCCTACCTCGACGGCTGCCTCGAAGAACGCGAGCTCGCCGCCCTCTTCCTGCGCGGCGACGGGCCGCCCGGGTTCGAGGTCGTCATGCGCGACCGGCTGCGCACCTGGGCCCGGCGCAACGCCGCGCTCTTCGACGACTCCGAGAACGCCCTCGTCGTCGTCATCACCGGCGCACTCGCCGCCGCCGTCAGCGAAGTCGTCCAGACAGGCGACCGGGCGCTCGCCGACGACGTCCTCGCCATCGTCGGACGCATTCGCCCGACCGGCGACGCCACCGGGTAACCTCGCCAAGTGTGCGACGGTTCACCGAAGGTTTCTACGGCTACGCGGTAGCCCTGTTCGTCTGTTTCGGGGCGGTAGGGCTGTTCCTGCTCATCACCCCGCAGAGCCAGGGCGAGCACATCCCGAAGCTCGACTACACGATCACGGTGGCCAACTTCGCCCGCACCGTCCCCTACCAGGTGTGGGCCCCCGCCAAGGATCCCGAAGGCTGGATCCCCAACAGCAACCGGATCGCCAAGGGCGAGGGCAAGGCCCAGGTTCTCCACGTCGGCTACGCCACCAAGGCGCGCCAGCACGCCATGCTCATCCAGAGCGACGAGAAGCCGGCGGCGGGGTTCGCCAACCGCATGGCCAACTCCGACAAGCCCACCGGCACCCAGGACGTCAACGGTCAGCAGTGGGAGCGGCGCTTCCGCGAGGACAAGAACCAGCGGACGCTCATCCGCATGCTGCCCGACGTGACGCTCGTCGTGACCGGCACCGCCGACTGGACCGAGCTCGGCCAGCTCGCCGCCACCCTCCAGCAGCGCCCCAAGCCCACCACCTGAGCCACCCTCCGAGCTTCCAGCGGGGCCCCTTCGCTCCGGGAGTGGAACCCTCGGCCCTCGCGTTCGGGGTTTCAGGTCCCTGTGCGGGCTGTGGGGCGTGTTCTGTCGGGTGGGGCCCCTAGGGTTGGAGGGTGGCAGATGACAAGGCACCCTCATACGAGCAGGCCCGCGAGGAGCTGACCGAGGTGGTGCGCCGCCTGGAGACCGGCGGGCTCACCCTGGAGCAGTCCATCGAGCTCTGGGAGCGGGGCGAGAAGCTGGCCGCGATCTGCGAGGAGTGGCTCCAGGGCGCCCGGGTCAAGCTGGCCGCCGCGATGGCGCGCCGGTCCGACCCGTCGGCCACGCCGGGCGACGACGCCCCCTTCTAGCCTGCCCCGTTCCAGCCTGTCGCGTACTAGCCGCGGTGCAGGGCCACGACCGGGATGCGGCGGGTGGTCCTGGCCTCGTACTCGGCGAACGTGGCGGCCACGGCCACCATCCGCGCGTAGAGCTCGTCACGCTCGGCGCCTTCGACGAACTCGGCCTTGACCTCGAACGTCTCGGTCCCGATCTCGGCCGTGGCCACGGGGTTGGCGCGCAGGTTGTGATACCAGGCCGGGTGGTGGTCGGCGCCCGCGTTGGAGGCGATGATCACGTAGCGGTCGCCGTCTTTCAGATACATCACCGGGGTCGTCGTCGGCTTGCCCGACTTGGCGCCGGTCGTGGTGAGCAGCACCAGGTCGGAGCCCTCGAAGTAGCCGCCCACGCGTCCGCCGTTGGCCCGGAACTCGTCGATGACCTGCTGGTTGAAGTCGTTCGCCATGATTCCCACCTCTAATCGGAGAACTCTCCGTTCTCAACCGCGGAGCCTAAACGGAGATTCCTCCGGTTGCAATCGCTATGCTCAGCGTGTGCGCCGACAGTTGCCAGTGGTCGGGCAGCCGCAGCCGGAGCGGGCCGACGCGGCGCGAAACCGGCAGAAGATCATCGACTGTGCCACCCGCCTGATCGCCGAACGGGGAGCCGACCAGCTCTCCCTCGACGAGATCGCCCGCGAGGCGTGCGTGGGCGTCGGCACCGTCTACCGCCGCTTCGGCGACCGCGCCGGGCTCGTCTACGCCCTCGTCGACGAGCGCGAACGGCGCTTCCAGGAGGCGTTCATGACCGGGCCGCCGCCGGTCGGGCCGGGGGCGGAGCCCGTCGAGCGCATCAGGGCGTTCCTCGCCGCGCTCGTCGACCGGATCGTCGAGCAGCTCGACCTGTTCATGCTCCTGGAGACCGGGCCGCCCAAGGCCATGTTCGGCGGGCCGTACCAGGTCCATCATCGGCATCTGACCACGCTGATCGCGCAGGTCAGGCCCGGCTCACGCGCCGGCTTCCTGGCCGACGCGCTGCTCGCCTCCGCCACCGCCCGGCTGATCTCCTATCAGCGCGAGGAGCGAGGGCTGAGCGTCGAGGAGATCAAGGCCGGGTTCGACGAGCTGGCGCTGGCGCTCGTCACTCCCCGGCAGGCTCCGCGCGCACCGTCACCCGGTCGTCCGGCAGCCGCACCGTGAGCACGGCGCCCGGCTCGATGTCGGCGGCCCGCCGCACCACCTCACCCGACGGGTGCTGGACGATCGCGTAACCGCGCTCCAGCGTGGCCGCGGGCGACAGGGCGACCAGACGCGCCCGTACGTGCGTGAGATCGTCGCCGGCCCGGTCGAGCGAGGACGTCAGCGAACGCCTGGCCCGCTCGCGCAGCGCGTCGACCTGCTCGGCGCGGCGCTCCAGCTCGCGCACCGGATCGGCCAGCGAAGGGCGGGAGCGCACCGAGGTCAGCCACGACATCTCGCGGTCGAGCCAGCCGCCCACCACCCGGCGGCCCCGGTCACGCAACTGGCGGACCAGCGTGAGCTGCTCGCCGACGTCGGGCACCACCTTCTTGGCGGCGTCGGTCGGGGTGGAGGCGCGTACGTCGGCCACCAGGTCGAGCAGCGGGCTGTCCTGCTCGTGGCCGATCGCGCTCACCACCGGCGTGCGGGACGCGGCCACGGCCCTGACCAGCGTCTCGTCGGAGAACGGCAGCAGATCCTCCAGCGACCCGCCGCCCCGGGCGATGACGATCACCTCGACCGAGGAGTCGGCGTCGAGCCTGGACAGCGCCTCGGTCACCTCGCCCACCGCGTAAGGGCCCTGGACCGCGACCTCCTCGACCTTGAACCGCACCGCCGGCCAGCGACGCCTGGCGTTCTCCAGCACGTCGCGCTCGGCCGCCGAGTCGCGGCCGCAGATCAGCCCCACCGTGCCCGGCAGGAACGGCAGCCGCCGCTTCCTGTCGGCGTTGAACAGGCCCTCGGCCGCCAGCAGCCGGCGCAGCCGCTCAAGGCGCGCCAGCAGCTCGCCGACGCCCACCGGGCGGATCTCCAGCGCCGTGAAGGCGAACGAGCCCCTGTTGACCCAGAAGTCCGGCTTGACGTGCACCACGACCCGCGCGCCGTCGGCCGGGCGCGGCTCGGTCGCCTCGTAGACGCCGCGCGGGGCCGTGACCCGGGCCGACACGTTGGCCACCGGGTCGCGCAACGTCAGGAAGACCGTGCCGCCGCGGGCGCTCAGGTCGGTGATCTGACCCTCGACCCACACCGTGCCCAGCTTGCCGATCCAGCCGCCCACCATCTGCAGGACGGTGCGGACCGGCAGGGGCGCCTCGGGGGTGGTCTTCGAGCTCATGCCCGAAGCCTACGGTGCCGCGCCGACTATTCCCCGGCCTGCAGCTTGGCCAGCCGGTTCTCGTACATCTTGACGACCTCGGGGCGGGCGGCCGTCGCCTGCTCGTAGGCGAGGCAGGCGCCGATCTGCTCGGCGGACTTGCCGCGCATCCGGGCGCGCAGCGAGGCGACGCTCAGCTCGGAGTAGCCGGGCATCGGCTCCACCAGGCCCGTCTCCTTCACCGGGGTGGCCACGGCCGGAGCGGTCTCCTGCGCGGGGGCCTCCTTGGCGGGAGTGGCCTCGACCGCCTCGGCCAGCTTGTCGGCCTTCGCGGCCTTGGGAGCCTTGGGCGTGCTGGTCTTGGCGGGCGCCTTCGCGGCGGGCTTGGCGGCGGCCTTGGGCTTGGCCTTCGGCTTCTCGGCCACGGACGGCTCAGGCGCGGCAGCGGCCTCCGGCTTGACCTCGGCGGCGGGCTCCGGAGCGGCCTCGGGCTCGGCGACGGGCTCCGGCTTGGGCTCGGTGGCGGGCTCGGCCTTGAGGTCGGCGGCGGCCTCGGGCTTGGCCTCCGGGGCGGCGGGCTCCGGCTTGGCCTCCGTGGGGGCGGGCTTGGGCTGGGGAGCGGCGGCGGCCTCGGCGGCGGGCTTGTGGACGGCCTCGGCCTGGGCCTCGTCCTGCTTGGGCGCCGGGGTGAAGATGACCGGGTCGGGCTTGGTCTTGGAGGTGCCGTTGGGCGCGGCGGCGTCGGGCCGGGGCGCGAAGATGACCGGCTCCCTGCGGGCCGGCTTGTCCTCCTCCTCGGCGGCAACCGCGTCGGCGGGACGGGAGTCGCGCTCCTCCTGCTTCTCCTCCTCTTCCTTGCTCCCCAGTCCCTTGATCGAGTTCTTCACCCGGTCGACGAACTGGAGGGCGTGCCCGGCGATGCTGAGCGTGCCCTGGACGAAGAGGACGGGCAGGTCACGGGCCTTGCCCTTGAGCTCGTCCTTGTCGGTGACGGTCTTGGTGATGTTGCGTATCACGTCGCTGAGGGACATGTACGTCTCCCTGGGAGGTCAGTATTGGACGGCCAGTCTGGCAAAAGGCGGGCAACCGCGCACGCTCGGGCTTGCTGGTCGTTCCACGTAGCATAAGAAGTATGGAGCCCCAGACGTCCACTTCCCGCCGCGTCCTCGTGGCCAGGCCGCGCGGCTACTGCGCCGGAGTCGATCGAGCCGTTGTCGCGGTCGAGAAGGCCTTGGAGCAGTACGGCGCGCCGATCTACGTGCGCAAGCAGATCGTGCACAACACGCACGTGGTCAAGACGCTCGAGGCCAAGGGGGCCATCTTCGTCGAGGAGACCGAAGAGGTGCCCGAGGGCGAGATCGTGGTGTTCTCGGCGCACGGCGTCTCGCCCGCCGTGCACGGCGAGGCCAAGGAGCGCGGCCTGCGCACCATCGACGCCACCTGCCCGCTGGTGACGAAGGTGCACAACGAGGCCAAGCGCTTCGCGAGCCAGGACTACGACATCCTGCTCATCGGGCACGAGGGGCATGAGGAGGTGGAGGGCACCTCCGGCGAGGCGCCCGACCACATCCAGCTCGTCGACGGCCTCGACTCGGTCGACCGCGTCCAGGTGAAGGACCCGAGCAAGCTCGTCTGGCTGTCGCAGACGACGCTGTCGGTCGATGAGACGACCGAGACCGTGGCCCGGCTCAAGGAGCGCTTCCCGACGCTCATCGACCCGCCGAGCGACGACATCTGCTACGCGACGCAGAACCGGCAGGTCGCCGTCAAGGAGATCGCCGCGCAGTCGCAGCTCGTGATCGTCGTCGGCTCGGAGAACTCGTCCAACTCCAAGCGCCTGGTCGAGGTGGCCAAGGACTACGGCGCCGACGCCTCCTACCTGGTCGACAACGCCTCGTTCATCCGTGACGAGTGGCTCGACGGCGTCACCACCGTCGGCGTCACCAGCGGTGCGTCCGTGCCGGAGGAGCTGGTCGAGCAGGTGCTCGAGCGGCTGGCCGGCCACGGGTTCGGCGACGTGGAGGAGGTCGAGCCGGTGCAGGAGAGCATGCGTTTCGCCCTGCCGCACGAGCTCCGCAAGGACCTGCGCGCGTCCTGACCCACGATCGGCCCGTACGGGATCCCGTACGGGCTAGTCGTCGCCCCGGGGGGTGCCGTAGACCTTCGGCTCGAAGTAGCCCTCGGGCTCGGGGACGAACGGCTGGCGCGGGCGCGGCACGTCGGCGCCCGCCCGCAGCTCCTCGCGCAGCTCACGCACGTTGTCGCGCAGGCCGCGCCCCCAGGCGATGCCGAGCACCACGGCCGAGCCGGCGAACAGCCAGGGCGCGCCGCGTGACAGCGAGCTGTAGAGGCCGAGCGCCAGCGACTGCACGATGCCCACGGAGCTGAGCGCCCGCCCGAGCTCGACGAAGAGGGTGGCGACGAAGAACACCAGCGGCGGCGTGACGACCAGCGACAGCAGCTCGCGTGGATTGACCAGGAGCACCGCGAGCAGGCACGCCGCCACGAACGCGACCCCGACCAGCGCCTCGATGCCGGCGACCGCGGCCAGCACGTAGCCGGCGAGCGTGGCGAGCAGCGTGAGCGCGATGGCGCCGCGGGCGGTCAGCCTGACGGCAGATCTCTTGCCTTTCCCGGTCATCGGACCCGCCCCCCTTTATTGCGACCCGTTGGCCAACTTACCGTTCGTGTGCGGGAGGAGAGACGTGGTTTCGAGCAGTTCGGGGGAGGCCAGGGGCCTGGGCACGCCTTCGAGCGTCTCGGGCGTGGCCAGCTCGCCGTCGACCACGCCCAGATCGTGCAGCTTGCGCGCGGTGACGAGGACCCGGCTCTCCAGGGAGCCGACCGTCTTGTTGTACGCCTCCACCGTACGCGCCAGCGAACGGCCCAGCGACTCCACGTTGCGGCCCATCGAGGACAGTCTTTCGTACAGCTCCTTGCCCAGTTCGAACACCGCGCGGGCGTTCTCGCTGAGCGCGGCCTGCTGCCAGGCGTAGTGGGCGGTGCGCAGCATGGTGATCAGCGTCGTCGGGGTGGCGATGTGCACCCGGCGGGCCATCGCGTACTCCAGCAGCCCGGGGTCGCGCTCCAGCGCCGGTGACAGGAACGCCTCGCCCGGGATGAACAGGACGACGAACTCCGGCGACGGGTTGAACCCCTGCCAGTAGGACTTGGCGGCCAGCCGGTCGATGTGCTCGCGGATGTGGCGGGCGTGGGCGTCGAGGCGTACGGAGGCCAGTGACTCGTCGGCGGCCTCGGCGGCCTCCAGGTAGGCGGCGAGCGAGACCTTGGAGTCGACCACGATGTTCTTGCGGCCGGCCAGGCGCACCACCATGTCGGGCCGCATCGCGCCCTCGGTGACCTGTTCGTCGAAGTCGCAGTGGCGCTGCATCCCGGCGATCTCGGCGACGCGGCGCAGCTGCATCTCGCCCCAGCGCCCGCGCGCCTCGGGCCGTTGCAGGGCGCGCACCAGCGCCGTCGTCTGGGCGCGGAGCTGCTCGTGACTCTGCCGGACGAACTCCATCTGCTGGGCCAGTTCGGCGCTCGCGGCCCGGCGTCCCGACTCGGTGTCGCGCAGCTGCGACTCGACCCGCGCCAGCGCGTCCTTCAGCGGCTCCACCAGGTGTTCGACGGCCTGCCTGCGCTGGTCGAGGTCGCCGGTGGCCTCGGCGCGGGTGGCGGCCAGCCGCGTCTCGGCCAGCTCCAGGAAGCGCACGTTGTTGACGTCGAGCGCCCGCGTGGACAGGGCCTGGAAGCGTTCGGCGAGCTGCTCCTCGACGTAGACGAGCTTGTCGGCGGCGGCCTTGGCGCGCGCGTCGGACTCGGCCACCCGCACCGCCGCCCGCGTGCGGGCCACCAGGAATCCGATGGCCGCGCCGACGAGCAGCCCGATGAGGAGGGAGACGACATCCATCCACACGATGATGGCAGCCCTGCCGCGCCGGGACGGGTCCCGACACGCGACACAGTAAACTCGCTGGACGTGAGCCTCTCTATCGGCATCGTCGGCCTGCCCAACGTCGGCAAGTCCACGCTTTTCAACGCGCTGACCAAGACCGGCAACGCCCTGGCGGCCAACTACCCGTTCGCGACGATCGAGCCCAACGTGGGCATCGTCGGCGTGCCCGACGACCGGCTGCCCGTGCTGGCCAAGATCTTCGGCTCGGCCCGGATCCTGCCGGCCAAGGTGGAGTTCGTGGACATCGCCGGGCTGGTCAAGGGCGCGTCCGAGGGGCAGGGCAGGGGCAACCAGTTCCTCGCCAACATCCGCGACACCGACGCGATCTGCCAGGTGATCCGGGTCTTCGGCGACCCCGACGTGACGCACGTCGACGGGGAGATCTCGCCCAAGCGCGACATCGAGACGATCAACACCGAGCTGATCATGGCTGACCTGCAGACGGTGGAGAAGGCGATCCCGCGCCTGCAGAAGGAGTCGCGCCACAACAAGGACAAGAAGGGCGCGCTGGAGGCCGCCGAGGCCGCGCTCAAGGTCCTGGAGACCGGCAAGACGATCTTCGAGGCCCAGCTCGACGGCGAGGAGCTGCGCGAGCTCCACCTGCTGACGGCCAAGCCGTTCCTCTACGTGTTCAACCTCGACGCCGACGAGCTGGTCGACGGCGACCTGCGGGCCCAGCTGTCGGCCCTGGTCGCGCCGGCCGAGGCGGTGTTCCTCGACGCCAAGATCGAGTCGGAGCTGGTGGAGCTCGACGACGAGGAGGCGCTGGAGCTGCTGCAGTCGGTCGGCCAGCAGGAGTCGGGCCTGTCGCAGCTCGCCCGGGTCGGCTTCGAGACGCTCGGGCTGCAGACCTACCTGACGGCCGGGCCGAAGGAGACCAGGGCCTGGACGATCCGCAAGGGCGCCACCGCGCCCGAGGCGGCCGGCGTCATCCACACCGACTTCCAGCGCGGCTTCATCAAGGCCGAGGTCGTCTCGTTCGACGACCTGGTGGAGGCCGGCTCGATCGCCAGCGCCCGCTCGGCCGGCAAGGCCCGGATCGAGGGCAAGGACTACGTGATGCGCGACGGCGACGTGGTGGAGTTCCGCTTCAACGTCTAACGTGGGCGCGTGCCCGACGCGATCTTCGCCGACCCCCGGCTGGCCCGGATCTACGACCCGCTCGACCCCGACCGGAGCGACCTCGACGCCTATGCGGCGATGGTGGCGGAGTTCGGCGCGCGGCGGGTGCTCGACGTGGGCTGCGGCACGGGCACGTTCGCGTGCCTGCTGGCCGCGCGCGGCGTCGAGGTGGTCGGCGTCGACCCGGCGCAGGCGTCGCTGGACGTGGCGCGCGGCAAGTGCGGCGCGGTGCGGTGGATCCACGGCGACGCCACCACGCTGCCGCCGCTGCGCGTGGATCTGGCCGTGATGACCGCGAACGTGGCCCAGGTCTTCCTCACCGACGACGACTGGCAGGCCACGCTGCGCGGCATCCGGGCGGCGCTGCGGCCGGAGGGCGTGCTGGCCTTCGAGACCCGCGTTCCCGCCCGGCGCGCCTGGCTGGAGTGGACGCGCGACCGTACCCGCAGGCGGGTGGAGATCGCGGGCGTCGGCGGGGTGGAGACCTGGTGCGAGGTGCTGGACGTGTCCGGCCCGCTCGTGACCTTCCGGCACACGTACGTGTTCGGCGACGGCGGGGACGTGGTCACGTCCGACTCGACGCTGCGGTTCCGGGAGCGGGACGAGGTCGAGCGGTCGCTGGTCGCGGCGGGCTTCCGGGTCGAGGACGTGCGCGACGCGCCGGACCGGCCGGGGCGGGAGTTCGTGTTCGTCGCCCGGTTCGTTGCCTGAGGGACAACTTCCGCGTCAACCACCCGGCGAGTTTGCGCGTCGAATCGTCACGGCGTTCACGCTGAATCGGGAGGCCCTCATGATCCGTCGCATCATCCGCCGACGTCGTCCGGTGCCGAAGCTCGCGGGCATCACCCTGGAGGAGGAGCTGGCCCTGCTCAGGGTGGAGCTCATGTACGGCCTGCGCGTCAACCGGGAGGCATATCTGCGCAGGAAGGTGGACGAACAGGAGGAGCTGGCCACCCGCACGCGCGGAGGCGACGCCAGGACGATGCTCGCGGAGCTGCGCGGGTCGCTGGAGCGGGCCGTACCGCCGGCTGCGCCCCCGACCGTCGTCGACCTCCACAGCCGCCGCAGGCCGGTCGGCGACCAGGGGCCCGAGCCGGCCTGACCCCCTATACGGACGTGCCGCCTGCCCGCTGCCGGGCAAGGCGGCCGTTCCTGTTTTCAGGAGGAAATCGCAGGTCAGAGCACCCCTGACGCCATATGGACAGGAATAGGTGGCCACCGGGTTATGCGTTTTTAGGTCTCTGGCCTGGTCAAATGCCCATTCGACAGGGAACGCACACAAGTCGGCGCTCCGATGCGTCCCATGCGCACTCGGTTTGCCCCCGGACGGCGATGCTTGCAGCATGGGCGTGGCTTTCCTGGAACAATGGCGGAGACCGGATAGGGTGACTGCTTCACCGCGGATGATGGGGATCGGCAACGGACGACACCGCGCCAGCCGGGGGGATTGGCGCGAGCGGAGGCGTGATGGCTCGTAGGTCAACCGTCCAGCACGGTCCTCGGATCGCTGGCGACCCCGGCCTTTCCGCACGCCCTGAACACGACTTCGACGCGCCGCCTCCGCACAGGCCGCGGCGCGGAGGCTGGTCGGGCGGCGGCGGGCGATGGCTGGTGTGGACCGGGCGCATCATTCTCTGGGCGCTTATTGTGGTTATCGTGGTGAATGGGATCCGTGCCCCTTTTGAGCGGTTTACCGGCCAAAACGCCGCCGCGCCGAATGCGGCCGCCCAACCGGGCAGCTCGTTCCCGGCGGACCGTGGCATGGCGTTCGCCGCGCAGTTCGCCGGCGTTTACCTGAATTTCAGCCCCGACGACGCCGTGAGCAGGTCCGGCAAGCTGGCCGCGTTCATGGCCGACGGCATGGACCAGCAGATGGGCTGGGACGGCAACGGCAAGCTCGGCGCCGTGGCGATCCAGCCGTACGACATCCAGGTCAGCGACGACAACAACGCGATCGTCACCGTCGCGTTCCAGTCGGGCTCCCGCAGGCTTCACCTGTCGGTGCCGCTCTACTACTCCGACGACAGGTTCGTCGTCTCCGGCTGGCCCGCCATCCTGCCCGCTCCCGCGCCGGCCGAGCTGCCGCAGGTGGCCGCGCCCGAGAGCGACGACGTGGCGGCCGCCGAGCTCAAGCCGCAGCTCGAGGGCTTCTTCCGCTACTACGCGCTGGGCAACACCGTCGAGCTGCAGCGTTACGTGACCGCCGGCACGAGCCTGCCCACCTTCGCGGGCGCGTTCACCTTCGGCGAGCTCAAGAGTGTCGTGGTGCCTGTGGGGGGTGCCACCCGTGAGATCCAGGCGGTCGTGGTGTGGATCGTGCCCGACGGCACGCCGCCCGCGGACGAGGCCAACAACCCCGAAGCGGTGTCCGGCCGCCTCCAGCAGGCTTACCGCCTCACTGTCGAGAAGCAGGGCGACAAATGGTACGTCGACGACATCCGCGGTGCCGGTAGGGCCGTTGGGTAGACGCACGACCGCGCTGCTGATCGGCACCCCCCGGGAGGACAAGAAGTGATCTTGAAAACCATAGTGCTCAACCTCATCGAAATGACGCCCACACCAGCACCGACGGGCGTCAACACCGAAGGACTCGCCGACTTCCTGCGCGCGTTCTTCGCCCCGCTGTTCCTCGTCGTCGTGTCCGTGGTCGCGCTGTTCTTCCTCTTCACCCGCGAGATCACGCGCTTCGTCCAGTTCCTGATCCTGGCCGTGGCCATCGGCGTGATCTTCTACGTGCCCAACATCATCGAGGTGACGGCCAAGGCGATCGCGGGCGCGCTGGGCATCAACCAGTGAGGGTTGGGACCGCCTCCGCGCGGTCATGAACGAGCGGGTGGAGAGGAGGACCGCGTGGACCTGCCCACGTACACGAACATCTGGCGTATCGAGAAGCGGCTCTACAAGCTGTACGACCTACGGCTCCCCATGCCGCTGCCCATCGTCTGGATCGGCGTGTTCGTCGGCGTCTTCGTGCCGTGGTCGCTCCTGCTCTGGCTCGTCGGCGTACCCGTCGAGATGCCCTGGCACGTGCTCTTCCTCGTCCCGCCCGGCATCGTCACCTGGCTGTCCACCCGGCCCGTCATCGAGGGCAAACGGCTGACCGAGCTGCTGGAGTCGCAGCTGCGCTACCTGGGGCAGCCGCGCGCCTGGTACCGGCTGTCGCCCGCGGCCGAGCCCGAGACCATCACGTTCTCCGGGCGCGTCTGGCACGCCACGCCCAAGCGGGTGAAGGTCAAGAAGCCCCGTAAGGCCCGCCAGACCGAGCGCAAGCGCGCCCCCGAACGGGTCACCGGGCCCCGCCAGGTCCGCCCCGCCGTGGCGGCCGCCGCCGTGGCCGCCGCGCAGGCGCCGCTCGCCGACCCGCCCGTCCGCTGGGGCTCCCGCGTCCGCCCCACCGCCGCCGCCCCCGCCCTCGCCCCCGAGCCGTCGTCACCCGCGCCCTCGTCGTCGGCCTCGCCCGCGCCCTCGGCCGTGCCCTCGCCTTCGGCCCCGGTCGAGCTGCGCCTCGTACGCGACACCCCCGCCGCCCCCGACCCCGCACCGGAGGCGCAGGGCCTGCGCGCCTTCGACGGCGTACGCGACCCCGCCCCGGCGCGCCCCAGACCGGAGACGGCGGCCCGCAAACCCACGGGCAAGCCGATCGACACCGAGGCCCTGCGCCGCCTCCGCAAACTCGCCGCCACCGCCGA
>NZ_JAHKRO010000159.1 GCF_019396325.1 Nonomuraea ceibae | reverse complement strand
CCACCCCCGACCCCGCCCCCGACGCAGGCGGACGCCAGGCCCCCGCCCGTCCTGGCAGCGGGCAACGCGAGGGCACCGAGCCCGCAAACGGCGCTGGCAACGGCGGAAGCAGGCGCGCCGGTGGCGACCCCACCAGCGGGCGGCATCCCGAGGCCGGACCGCGCGAGGGCGACGGGCCCCCGGTCGGGCCGCCCGACGGCGGACGCGGCCGGCCCGACGGGGGTCAAGCCGACGTAGGCCGGGCTGGCGGGCGGCATGGCCGCACCCAGCCCGGAGGCGGGCCGCGCGAGGTCGACGGACCCGCGAGCGGGCCGCCCGGTGGCGGACGCAACGGAGCCGGGGGCGACCCCACCGGCGGGCGGCATGGCCGTACCCAGCCGGGTGCCGGGCCGCGCGAGTGCGACGGACCCGCGAGCGGCGGGGGCAGGCGGACAGGACGAGAGGGGCGGCGGCGCGGTCGCTTGGGGGTGGCGGGGCGGGTCTGGCAGGTGGTGGCTTCCCGGTGGCTGCTGCTCGTGGTGCTGGTGGCCGTGTGGGAGTGGGCCACGCGGACGGCCGGCAGCGCGTTCTTCCCGCCGCCGTCGACGATCGCGACGCGGATGCACGCCATGTGGTTCTCCGGCCCGCCCGACCGGTTGTTCCTGACCGAGCTGGCCGTGGAGAACGTGCTGCCGAGCCTGGGCCGGATGGCCGGTGGGCTGGCGGGCGGGGCGGCGGCCGGGGTGGCGCTCGGGCTGGCGCTGGGCCTGTCGGCGCGGGTGTACGACTATCTCGACGGCGTGCTGCAGTTCCTGCGGGCGATCCCGCCGCCGGCGTTGGTGACGGTGTTCCTGGTGGTGTTCGGGTTCGGGCTGAAGATGCAGCTCGCGTTCATCATGTTCAGCATCGTGTGGCCGGTGCTGCTCAACACGGCCGACGGGGCGCGTTCGGTGGAGCCGCTGCATCTGGACACGGGGCAGGCGTTCCGGCTGTCGCGGGCCGAGCGGGTCTTCCGGATCGTGCTGCCGTCGGCGCTGCCGAAGATCTTCGCCGGGCTGCGGCTGGCCCTGTCGCTGTCGCTGATCGTGACCGTGTTCGCGGAGCTGCTGCCGGGCACCACGAACGGCATCGGTTTCCAGCTCACCGTGGCCTACTCCTCGTTCAACCTGCCGGCGATGTGGGCGGGCATCGTGCTGCTCGGCGTTCTCGGCTATCTGCTCAACGAGTTGTTCCTGCTCGTGGAGCGGCGGGTGCTGGCCTGGCACCATCACGAGCGGCGGCTGGAGACCTGACGTGGCGGCTGTGGGGCGGGTCCATGGGCGGCGTGTCGATCCCCCAGGAGGAGATCCAGGTGGGCACGATCGCGAGCCAGACCGGCTCGAAGCGGTTGTCGAGCCGGTCGCCGCCGTCGGGGTGGACGCGGCCGATGCCGTGGACGGCGACGCCGCGCGGCCCGTCGGGGGTGAAGTCGTCGACGACGAGCGCGAGCTGGTCGTTCTCCTCGACGTGCTGCCGGTAGAGGCGGTGGCGGGGGCCGCCGGGCAGCCGCAGCGAGCCGACGCCGATCACCAGGGGCCGTTCGCCGTCCGGGGACCCGTTGCCGCCCGCGCGGTCGCCTCCGAGCTGGACGCCGAGGTGGATGCGGACGGGTACGACGTGGGGCGCCCCGGCGGCCGTGGCCGTCGCCAGCCTCGCCAGGTCGTGTTCGCGCAGGTAAGCGAGCTCCGCCTCGCTGAAGCCGTCCATCAGGTCCTTCACACTACAGACAGATGAGAGCAATAAACAGAAGAAATGGGGCAGAGCACCTCTTCCTTACCATGTGCAAGGAATGTCCCCTTCGATAGAGTCGCCGTGTTATCTCTGGACCCATCCCTAGGAAATCCCTTGCTCGAGATAGACAACCTCACCCACGTCTACGGTGGCGGCGGACCGAACGAGCACCACGCCATCGACGGGCTCAACCTCAGCGTGGCCGAGGGCGAGCTGCTGTGCATCGTCGGGCCGTCAGGATGCGGGAAGTCCACGCTGCTGCGGTCCATCGCCGGGCTCATCACCCCCACCGGCGGGCAGATCAAGGTCGACGGCGTGCTGGTGAAGCAGACGCCCGACAATCTGGCCGTGGTTTTCCAGGATTACAGCCGTTCGCTGTTTCCGTGGATGTCGGTGGCCGACAATGTGGCGCTGCCGTTGCGGCGCAAGGGCATGGACAAGAAGGCGCGCCGCGAGGCCGCGCAGGAGGCACTGGAGTCGGTCGGCCTGTCCGAGGCCGGGCGCAAATACCCGTTCCAGCTTTCGGGCGGCATGCAGCAGCGGGTGGCGATCGCCCGCGCGCTGGCGTACCGGCCGAAGCTGATGCTGATGGACGAGCCGTTCGGGTCGGTCGACGCGCAGACCCGCGAGGACCTTGAGGACCTCGTGCTGAAGGTGCGCAGCCACCACCAGATGACGATCGTGCTCATCACGCACGACATCGACGAGAGCGTCTACGTGGGCGACCGCGTGGTGGTGCTGTCCAAGGCGCCCGCGCACGTGGTGGGCGACCTCAAGGTCGAGCTGCCCGAGCCCCGCGACCAGATCTCCACGCGCGAGCACCACGACTTCGTGCACCTGCGCGCCGAGGTCGGCCGCCTGGTCCGCGGCCACTCCCTCACCCACTGAGAGGGTGTACTGACCCGAAAGGGCCCGATGACGCCGCGTGCCGCCGGACCTGAGGTCTGGCGGCACGGCGGGCGGGACTGCGACGGTCAGGCCGGGGCGTGCATGTGGCGGGCCAGCGCGTGCTCGACCAGCGTGATCAGCGTGGCCTTGACCGAGTCGCGGGAGCGGGCGTCCAGGCGGACGATGGGCGTGTGGCCGCCCAGCGAGAGCGCCTCACGCACCTCCTCCTCCGCGTGCGCGAACTGCCCGTCCCAGCCGTTGATCCCGATGATGAACGGCAGCTTCGCCTCTTCGAAGTAGTCGATGGCCGGGAAGCTGTCGGCCAGCCGGCGGGTGTCGACCAGCACGACGGCCCCGATGGCGCCGCGTACGAGGTCGTCCCACATGAACCAGAACCGGTGCTGTCCTGGCGTGCCGAACAGGTAGAGGATCAGCTCCCTGTCCAGCGACACCCGGCCGAAGTCCATGGCCACGGTCGTCGTCGTCTTGTTCGGCGTGAGCGAGACGTCGTCCACTCCGGCCGACGCGTCCGTCATCACCGCCTCCGTGGTGAGCGGCAGGATCTCGGACACCGCCTTCACGAACGTCGTCTTGCCCACGCCGAAGCCGCCGGCCACGACGATCTTCGTCGAGGTTAGGCCGGGGCTAGAGCCTGCGAAGTCCACTGAGCACCCTTTCGAGCAGGTTGAGGTCCGGCTTGCCCGCGTCCAGAGCAGGCTGGTGCACGCGGATCAGGCCTTCCGACGCCATGTCGGCGATCAGCACCCGGACCACCCCGAGAGGCTGCCGTAAAAGGGCGGAGATCTCAGCAACCGACCGAACGTTCCGCGTCAGTTGGATGATCGCCTGATATTCCGGACTTAGTAGGGAAATGTCTTGGTATTCGGACGTCACGGAGGACACCAGCGCCTCCATGGCGAACTTCATCCGCGGGGCCGTACGCCCCCCGGTCACGGCGTAAGGCCGTACCAGGGAACTTGATTTCGGCGCACGAGGAGCCGACGGATGCGGCGGAGTGCTATCACCAGCCCAACCCTGACCTGACACCATGATCTCCTGTCACCGCCCGTCTAGCGGGGGCGGGCCGCCTGCAGTTCTGCGCGTACGGCCGGCGTGAGCACCTGCCCGGCACGCTCGACCAGCAGCGTCATCTGGTAGGCCACCAGGCCCATGTCACAGTCGGGCGCGGCCAGCACGGCCAGGCACGAGCCGTCGCTGATCGACATGATCATCAACAGCCCGCGCTGCATCTCGATGACGGTCTGGGTCACCATCCCGCCCTCGAACACGCGCGCCGCGCCCTGGGTCAAGCTGATCACGCCCGAGGCCACCGCGGCGAGCTGGTCGGCCCGGTCCTTGGGGAACCCCTCGGAGAAGGCCAGCGGAAGGCCGTCGGACGACACCACCACGGTGTGCGCGACACCGGGCACGTTGTTGACGAAATCAGTGATCAGCCAGTTGATGCCACGCGCTCCCTGGCTCAGCTCTCTCATTTCTCCTCCTCATTCTCTTCTCCGCGAGTGAACGCGCGGCCTTGCCGTACACCTTGCTGGAAGCTGGACAGCCGGCTCCGCAGGCGCTCAGGAGAGATCTGCGGCGCCGGTGAGGTGACCGGCGGTTCCGCGAGGCTGGCCGTGCCCGGCACCAGGTTGGCCTTGGGCACGCGGCGCGGCAGGCCGGATGCGGTGGTGCCGGCCTGGGCGGGCTTGGCCGCCGCCTCGGCGGCCTGCCAGCCGCTGTCAGCGGGAGAGGACCATGAGGCGCCGGCGCCCGACTGGCCCGGCCGGCGCTGCGGCAGCGCCGACCTTCCAGCGGACGCTGACGGCGCCGACGGCGCGGCGGGCTCGGCGGCCAGGGGCGCGGGCGCCGGGGACTCCGGCTCGGCCGCCTCGGCGGGCGCGGCCGGCTCCGAGGGGTCGGGCCGGCGGAACCAGTCGGAGCCCACCGAGGAGAAGATCGGCAGGAACTCCTCGCTCTGCTCCTCCATGGGCGAGCTGCGCACCACGGGAAGCGGGCCGGTCAGGTCCTGGGAGGAGTAGTCGCCGGGACCGAACGGGTTGTAGCCGGCGTCGCCGGGCTTGGGGCCCTCGGCGAACGACGGCCAGGGCCGGTCGTCGTCCCCGAACGCGGACCTGCCGGGCTCGGCCCCGAAGGCGGCGTCGCGGCGCGGCAGCTCCTCGCGGCGCGGCAGGTCCTCGCGGCGCGGCAGGTCCTCGCCGAACGAGTCGCGGCGGGGCAGCTCGTCGCCGAGGGGGTCGCGGCGCGGGAGCGGGTCGGCGAAGGACGTCCAGCGGCTCTCGTCCTGCTGGGGGTCCTGCTTCATCGCGGGAGGCTCGGTCGCGAACGACGGCCAGCGCGGCTCGTCCTGCTGGAGGGGCGGCGGCTCCTCGGCGAAGGACGGCCAGCGCGGCTCCTCCTTCGCCGCCGGCGGCTCCTCGGCGAACGAGGACCAGCGCGGCTCCTCCTTCATCGGGGGCGGCTCGGTCGCGAACGACGGCCAGCGCGGCTCCTCCTGCTGCTGCGCGGGCACCTGCGGAGCCTGCGCCGGGGCCGGCGGGGGCTGCTCGGCGAAGGACGGCCAGGGCTGGTCCTGCCGGGTCTCCTGCGCGGGCGGCTCGCCGAACGACGGCCACGCCTCACCGCCGCCGCCCGGCGCGGGCAGCGATCCGGGCCACTCGGTGTCCACCGGCACGTCGCGCGTGCCGCGCACGTCGGTGGTCTCGAAGCCGGCCGGCGCGGCGTAGACGCCGGTGCCGTTGCTCGCCGCGACCGGCTGGCCGGCGTCGAACTGGCCCGACTCGAGCATGCCGGGGTCGAAGCTGGTGAACGCGTCGTACTGGGAGCGCGGCTGCGGGCCGCCGGCGGGCTGGGAGCCGACGAGCAGCATGTCGGGCAGCAGCACCAGGGCGGTCAGGCCGTTGCGCTCGCGCATCTTGAGCTGGACGCGGATACCGTGGCGCAGGGCCAGGCGGCCGACCACGAACAGGCCCATGCGGCGCGAGACGGCGACGTCCACGACCGGCGGGTTGGCCAGGCGCCAGTTGGCCTCGGCCAGCTCCTCGGGGCTCATGCCGATGCCCAGGTCGTTGATCGTCACGAGCACGCCGCCCTCGGTGGGGTTGCTGGTGACCTGGACCTTGCTCTCGCGGGGGGAGAACGAGATGGCGTTCTCGATCAGCTCGGCCAGCAGGTGGACGGCGTCGGTGACGGCCGGGCCGGCGACCTGGGTGCTGGACGGGATCTGGATCTGGACCCGCTCGTAGCCCTCGACCTCCGACAGCGAGGCGCGGGCGACGTCGACGAGCGGGACCGGCTCGCTCCACTTGCGCGCGGCCTCCTGGCCGGCCAGAACCAGCAGGTTCTCGCTGTTGCGGCGCATGCGGGTGGCCAGGTGGTCCAGGCGGAACAGGTTGGCGAGCCGGTTCTCGTCCTCCTCGCCCTGCTCCAGGCCCTCGATGAGCTGGAGCTGCCGTTCGACCAGCGTCTGGCTGCGGCGCGAGAGGTTGACGAACATGGCGTTGACGTTGGCGCGCAGCTTGGCCTCGTCGCCGGCCAGCCGGATCGCCTCGCGGTGGACCTCGTCGAAGGCCCGGGCCACTTCCCCGATCTCGTCTCGGGTGTTGACGCCGACCGACGGCACGTCGGGCACCTCGGCGCTGTCGCCGGACTCGCGCAGCACGCGGACCGTCTCCGGCAGCCGCGTGGTGGCGACCTGGAGGGCCTCGGCGCGCAGCCGGCGCAGCGGGCGCACGAGCGAACCGGCCACCCGGGTGGTGATCACCAGGACGAGGAGGAGCAGGACCAGGATGGTCGCGCCGGAGATGATGGCGTTGCGCTGCTCGCTGTCGCTGAGCTCACGGGTCTGGGTCACGACGCGGGTCGCCAGGCCGTCCTCGACCTTGCGCATGGCGTTGGTGGTCAGCAGCGTGCTGTTGTACCAGACGTTGATGTCCTGGCGGGTGGTGTTGTCCAGGTCCCGGATCGTGTCGTACTCGCGCAGCTGGGCCAGGGCGCGCTGGCGCATGGCGTCGGCGCGGTCGATCTGCTGGCCGCGCACGTTCTGCCGGTAGGCGCGCAGGTCCTGCTCGCCGGCTTCCTGCTCGAACCGGGCCAGCTCGTCCTGCTGGCGGTTCCAGGAGCCGAGGAAGTCGGAGAGGTCGTCGTTGTCGAGGCTGCGCTGCTCCAGGGCCACGATGAGGATGCCCTGCTGGCGGGAGACCTCTTCCTTGACGCGCTGGATGGCGGCCAGGGCGGCGACGTCACCCTGGAGGGCGTCGTCGGTGACGCCCTCGCTCAGGTCGTCCTGGAGCGCGCCCAGGACCTCGATGAGCGTCGACAGCGTGCTGATCGTGGCGCGCGGCGGGGTGCTCTCGCCGACCATGGACTTGCGCAGACCGTCGAGGCCGTTGAGCCAGCGGCGGATCTCCTCGACCTGGCTGCGGACACGCGCGGAGTGGGAGGCGTCGATCGCGGCGGAGGCGTCGAGGACCTTCTTCAGCGCGGAATCGACCGTTCCACGCTGGGTGCGGAGCTGGGCCAGGCGGCCGGCACGGCGGCCGTCGGACAGGTACCACGCGGTGAGCGTGCGCTCCTTGCCCAGCTCGTGGGAGAGCGCCCCGACCCGCTGCACGAGCTCGGCCACCTGGGTGAGGCGGCGGTACTCAGCGCTGGTGCCGATGGCGCTGGCCAGCTGAAGGCCGGCGAGCAGCACGCCGACGACCGTGGGGATGAGGATCAGGGCGACCAGCCGCGAGCGCACGCGCCAGTTGGCCAGCCGGAACCGTCCGCCTGTGTACTCCCCCGGCCTCGTGTGCTTGGGGTTTTCCGTCCTCACTGACTCTCGCAACCTCTCGCCGTAACGTGCTCGAAGAAAATCAGACACGCGTGTGGCGCATGGGATTCTGCCGGGCTGGGTAATTGGAACACAACCCGTACCAGATCGGCCAACCGAACATATCCCATCAAAGTCCCCCAGGTGTGCCGTTTGGAGGACTTATCGCCGTCCACGTTTTTCAGGCCGGACGGAACGAGTCCCGCTCGACCGGGGCCGCGTGCTTGATCATTAGGTGACGGGTCACCGCGTACTCCTGGACCGCTTCCTGGCTCATGTCCTTGCCGAAGCCGCTGCCCTTGACGCCGCCGTGAGGCGCCTCGCTGGCGATCGGGAGATGATCATTCACCCAGGTCACGCCCACGTCCAGGCGGTGCGACACCCGCATCGCGCGGGCCACGTCACGCGACCAGACCGACGAGGCGAGACCATAGGGCGTGTCGTTGGCCAGCCGGACCGCCTCGTCCTCGCCGTCGAACGGCAGCACCACGAGGACCGGGCCGAACAGTTCCCCCTGGACGATCTCGCTCTCCTGTGCGACATCGGTCACAAGCGTGGGCGGATAGTAGAAGCCGGGGCCTTCGATCGGGGCGCCTCCGTGCAGCACCCGGGCGCCCGATCGGGAGACGAAGCCGTGCACCCGGTCGCGGTGCGCGGCGGAGATGAGCGGGCCGATGTCGGTGGCCGGGTCCCAGGGGTCGCCCACCGAGATTTCGGCAAGAGTTGCCCGAAACGCCTCCACGGCGTCACCGTAGACCTCGCGGGCGACGTACACGCGCGTAGCCGCCGTACAGTCCTGACCGGTGTTGTAGGTGGCGCCCATCGACACGCCGCGCGCCGCCTCGGCCAGGTCGGCGTCCTCGAAGACGAGCGCGGGCGCCTTGCCGCCGAGCTCCAGGTGCACCCGCTTGAGCGTGCGGGCCGCGCCGGTCATGACGGCCCGGCCGGTCTCGGTCGAGCCGGTCACGCTCACCATGTCCACGCCCGGGTCGGTCACCAGGGCCTGGCCGACGTCCGCGCCGCCGGTGACGACCTGGACGAGCCCGTCGGGCGCGCCCGCCTTGGCGAACAGCTCGGCCAGCCGCAGCGTCGTGCGCGGCGTCTGCGGGGCCGGCTTGATCACCACCGCGTTGCCCGCCGCGACGGCCGGGCCGACCTTCCACACGGCCATGATGAACGGGAAGTTCCACGGCGCGATCGACCCGACCACCCCGACGGGGCGGCGCAGCAGGACCGAGGTGTAACCGGCGCTGAACACCCCGGCGCCGGTCCCGTCGAGCGAGCGGGCGGCCCCGGCGAAGAAGCGCAGGTTGTCGGCCGCGAACGGCAGCTCGCCGTCCCTGAACACGGCCGCCGGCTTGCCCGTCTCCTCGACCTCCAGCCGCGTCAGCTCCTCGGCGTCGGCCTCCACCAGATCCGCGAGCCGCAGCAGCAGCCGCGAGCGCTCGGCGGGCGTCGTCTGCGCCCACTCGGCGTAGGCGTCCCTGGCCCGCCGGACGGCGGCGGCCACGGCCTCCACGGAGCTGTCGGGAACCTCGGCGCACACGAGACCGGTGGCCGGGTTGATCAATTCACGCATGGATATCTTTCCCTGCTCGGTACGGGGGGCCGTACCTACTTCTGGCCGAGCTGCTCGATGAGGTCGGCGGCCTTGCGCAGACCGTCACGCTCGCGGACCTCCGCACCGGCGGCGGCGAGCCTCGCGCGGAGGTCGTCGTCGCCGAGCAGGCGCTCCAGCGCGCCCTTCAGCTCCTCGTCCGTGAACGTGTAGGTCGAAAGCCTGACACCATAGCCCAACTCGGCCACCCGCTGCGCGTTGTCGTACTGGTCCCAGAAGAGCGGGAGCAGAATCATCGGCTTGCCGAAGTGGATCGCCTCGGTGGTGGTGTTGTTGCCGCCGTGGGTGATGACCAGGTCACACAGCGGGATGACCTTCGTCTGCGGGACGAACTCGGCGCCCCACATGTTGTCGGCCAGCTTGATCTCCTCGTGCAGCGAGCCCTTGGAGACGATGTACTGGTGCGGCGTCGTGGCGAGCACGTCGATGACCCGCTGCATGAGCTCCACGTCGGCCGAGCCGAGCGAGCCGAGCGAGAAGTAGACCAGCGAGCCCTCGTTGCGCGCGAACGGCAGCTCGAACTCCTCCTCGGTCTCGCGGACCGACGAGTCGAGGCGGTGCCAGGTGTCGCCCAGCGGCCGGTCGGCCACGTAGTCGAGGATCTCCGGATAGACGTACAGGTTCAGGTCGCCCTCGTGGATGAAGTCGAGGTCGGGCAGCGGCTCGGTGCCCTGCTCGACGCACCACTCGTTGAACGCGGTCCACAGCTCGCGGTGGGTGCGGTCGTACTCGGCGCGGAAGTCGTCCCATTCGGAGCGGTCGGCGGCGGGCAGGCCGGAGAAGAGCGGAGCGATGTTCTCCCCGCGCATCTCCAGCGGGTTGCAGGAGACGATGCGGACGAACTTCTTGCCGGCCGTGAGCAGCGCCGGGAACGTGATCACGTTGTCCTCGACGATGACGTCCGGCTGGACCCGCTCGATGATGCGCTTGAGCTGCGGCTCGCAGTACTTGGCGCCCTCGATGAGCTCTTCCCAGATGGGCTTGGTGACGGTCTCGAGCTGCTCGCGGGTGCTCTTGCGGTACTCGGGGGCGGTGTCGCGGATGAAGTCCTTCCAGAACTGGCCCGCGTCCTGCTCCTCTTCAGCCGGCGGGGCCAGGTCGACGAGGTCCTCCTCGAAGCCCAGCGCCTCCAGCTTGCCCTTCCACGACGACTCGGCGGCGAAGACGACACGGTGGCCACGACGGCGCAGAATGTCGCCGATGCCGATGCTGTTGTTGGTCGGCCCGTAGGCGCTTTCCGGCATGAACAGAATGGTGAGAGACATGGGCACACTCCGGGGGGATCTAGCCATTTGAAGAGGAATTCAAATACGCATCTAGCGCGTTGGTCAACTTCAGGGCACTATTGTCACGGATTACTGAACGACAGACGAACATGAGGGCAAGGTGGTGAAGATGGCCCAGCGCAAGAGCCGTACTGACCGGCGCATCGACCTGATCGAGGCGGCGCGGCGGGCCATCATCCGCTTCGGCATCGACGGGGTGCAGCTCTCGCACGTCGCCGAGGAGGCCGGGCTGACCTCCGGGGCGGTGCTCTACCACTACCCCGACCTGAGCGAACTGCTCGTCGAGGCGCAGCACGCGGGCATGGAACGCTTCTACGAGCAGCGGCTGCGGCAGATCGCCGCGCTCACCGACCCGGTCGCCAAGCTGGTGCTGACGATCCGCTCCGGGCTGCCCACCGGGCCGCTGGACCCGGACGTGCGGCTCCTCAACGAGCTGGGCGGGGCCGCCGGGCGCAACCGCGTCTACGGGGTGCTGCTCACGTCGCTGTACGACCGCCAGGTGTCGATGTACCAGTCGATCCTGGACACCGGGCAGGCGCTGGGCGTGTTCAGGCTGACGGCCGACGCGCTGTCGATCTCGCGCAACCTGGTGGCGCTGGAGGACGCCTACGGCTATCGCATCACGGCCCGGCACCCGATCATCGGCCCCGAGGAGGCGGCCGAGCTGATCCTGTCCTACGCGCGCACGGTGACGGGCAACGACCTGCTTCATTGATCCACCGGGATGATCACCGCGTCGCCGGCCGTCCAGTTGAGCGAGACCTCCTCGCCCGGCTGGACCGTGCCGGCGCCCTGCACGGCGACCAGCACCGGCTTGACCCGCCCCGGCACGTCGACCGAGATGTGCGAGACACCGCCGTAGAAGCTGACGTCCAGCACGGCGCCCCTGAGGCCACCGCTCTCCTCCAGCCTGATCTTCTCCGGCCGGACGCCGAGCAGCGCCTTGGCGCCGGTCTCCAGCTCGCCCAGCGGCGTGCCCGGCAGGTCGCCGAACTCCCCCGCCGCCAGCGTCTCAGGACCGCCCACGGTGCCCTCGAACAGGTTGTTGGCCCCCACAAAGTCGGCCACGAACCTGGTGCGCGGCCGCTCGTACAGGGCGACGGGCGCGTCCACCTGGCGCACGCTGCCGCTCTCGAAGACCGCGATGCGGTCGGCGAGCGACATGGCCTCCTCCTGGTCGTGCGTGACGACCACGAACGTGATGCCGACCTCGTTCTGCAGCCGCTTGAGCTCCAGCTGCATGTCGGCGCGGACCTTCTTGTCCAGGGCCGACAGCGGCTCGTCCAGCAGCAGCAGCCGGGGCCGCTTGACGATGGAGCGTGCCAGCGCCACGCGCTGCCGCTGGCCGCCGGAGAGCTGCTGCGGCTTGCGCCCGGCGTGCGCCGACAGGCCCACCGTCTCCAGCACCTCGCCGACCCGCTTCTTGATCTCGTCGCGGGGCAGCTTCTCCCGCTCCAGCCCGTACGCGACGTTCTTGGCCACGGTCATGTGCGGGAACAGCGCGTAGGACTGGAACATGAGGCTGATCGGACGCCGGTTGGGCTGCTTGGCCAGCAGGTCCTCGCCGTCGAGCGTCACGGTGCCGCTGTCGGGCGTCTCGAAGCCGGCGATGATGCGCAGCAGCGTCGTCTTGCCGCAGCCCGACGGGCCGAGCAGGGCGAAGAACTCGCCCTGCCCGATCTCCAGCGACACCCCGTCGAGCGCGGTGACGTCACCGAACCTGCGGGTGACCCCGTCAATCTTGAGCACGCGACTCCCCGATCTTGGTCAGGCGCTGCCCCGCGATCACCGCGGTGAAGCTCACCAGGAGCAGGATCGCGGCCAGCGCATTGATCTCCGGGGTCACCCCGAAACGGATCATTGAATAGATGACGATCGGCAGCGTCTGCTCCATGTTGCCGATCGTGAAGAACGCGATGACGAACTCGTCCAGCGACAGCGTGAACGCCAGCAGCGCGCCCGCCACGATGCCCGGGGCGAGCTGCGGCAGCGTCACCTTTACGAACGTGGTGACCGGCCCGGCGCCGAGATCGCGCGAGGCCTCCTCCAGCGAGGTGTCGGTGCCGCTGAGCCTGGTGCGGACCACGGCGGCGACGAACGCCATCGCGAACAGGCCGTGCGCGAGCACCACCGAGTAGCGCCCGAGCGTGAGCTGGATCATGCCGAAGAACAGCAGCAGCCCGATCGCGATCACCAGGTCGGGCAGCACCGCCGGCATCAGCGAGAGCGCCTCCAGCGTCTTCGACCTGGAGTAGCGGGCCAGGCCGACGGCCAGCAGGGTGCCCAGCACGGTCGCGATCAGCGTCGCGCCGGTCGCCACGATCAGCGTGTTGACCAGGCCCTTCAGCACCCGTTCGTCCTTGGCCAGCTCGCCGTACCACTTGAGGCTGAACCCCTCGTAGGTGTAGGCGGACTCGCCCGAGTTGAACGACATGACGACGAGCACGACGATCGGCGCGTACAGGAAGACGTACGTGAGCCAGAACGGGACGTGGAGCAGGCGGGAGCTACGCACGGCGCGCCACCCAGGCCTGCACGACGAGCAGCACGAGCAGCGCCGCGATGAGCGCCAGCGCGAGCGTCGAGCCGAACGGCCAGTCGCGCGCCGACAGGAACTCCTTGCGGATCAGGTTGCCCACCATCGCCGACTTGCCGCCGCCCAGCATCTCGGGGATCACGAAGTTGCCCAGGCTCGGCACGAACACGAACAGGCTGCCGGTCATCACGCCGGGGAGCGTCAGCGGCAGCGTCACCTTGCGGAACGTGGTGAACCCGGACGCGCCCAGGTTGGCCGACGCCTCCCGGAGCTGCGGGTCGAGCTTCTCGATCGTCGCGTACAGCGGCAGCACCATCAGCGGCAGGTAGGAGTAGACCAGCCCGGTGACGATGGCGCCCTGGTTGTAGAGCAGCTCGTACGGGCCCAGCCCGATGGCCTCCAGCCCGCTGTTGATCAGGCCTTCGCCGTTGAGCAGGATGATCCAGGCGTAGACGCGGATGATGAAGTTCGTCCAGAACGGCAGGACGATCATCACCAGCGCCACCGTCTTCCACCTGCCCGGCAGCCGCGTGATCAGGTAGGCGGTCGGGTAGCCGACCAGCAACGCGATCAGCGTGGCCAGGCCGGCCAGCTTCAGCGACTCGACGACCACGCTCAGGTAGAGCGGGTCGAACAGGCGGGAGAAGTTCTCGGTGGTGAACTCGTAGACGACGCCGCCGAAGCGGCCACGCTGGAAGACCGTGTAGCTGAGCACCATCGCGAGCGGCACCAGCAGCAGCACGATCAGGTAGGTCAGCCCCGGCGAGAGGAAAACGAACGCGCCCAGCCGGCGGCCCCGCGAGGGGGACACCGGCCGGGCCTCGATATCAGCCTTCACCGCAACTAGCTGGCCGTGATCTCAGAGGACAGGCGCGTGAACTTGGTCGACGCCTGGCCGAGGTCGATGATCGACTCGCCGTTGAGCAGCTCGGCGGGCTTGATGCCCAGCAGCGAGCCCGGCGCGATCTTCACCTTCTCCATGGCGGCCTTGTTGGGCACCTTGTAGTTGATGTTCTCGGCGGCCCAGCGGTGCACCTCGGGGTTGAGGATGTAGTTGATGAAGGCGTGCGCGGCCTCCTTGTTCTTGGAGGACTTCATGATCACCATGGTGTCCACCCAGAGGTCGCTGCCCTCCTTCGGCACCTTGAACTCGATGTTCTGCTTCTCGTGCGTGGTCGGGCACCAGCCGTCCCACGCCTCGACCATGAGGGCCTCGCCGCTGATCAGCTTGTCGCCGAACGTCGTGTCGTCGAAGGCGAGCAGGTGCGGCTTGGCCGCGAGCAGCACCTCCTTGACCTTGGCGATCTCCTCGTCCTTGTCGGTGTTGACCGAGAAGCCGAGCGACTTGAGCGCGGGCAGGGCCAGCCAGCGCTCGGTGGTCATGAGCGTGACCTTCTTGTCGGCCCAGGCCGGCGGCTTCAGTAGATCGTTCCAGCTCGTCGGCTTCTTCTTCACCAGGTCGCTGCGGTAGCAGATGCCGGTGGTGCCCCAGGTGTAGGGGACGGAGTACTTGTTGCCCTTGTCGTAGGAGAGCTGGGTCGCCTCGGGGTAGAGGTTGGCCAGGTTCGGGATCAACTCGGGGTGGATCGGCTCCAGCAGGCCCTGCTCGTTGAGCGCCTGGGCGTACTGGCCCGACACGAACGCCACGTCGATCCCGTGGTCGCCGCCGGCGGTGAGCTTCGTCATCGCCACTTCGTTGGTCTCGTGCAGGGTGACCGTGAGCTCCTTGATCTTGAGCTCTTTCTTCACCATGGCCTGAAGCTCTTCAGGGGTGTAGCCGTCCCACACGGTCACGGCCAGCGACTGCTTGGTGAGGTCGGCGTTGGGGTTGAGCGCGGCGGCCGTCGCCTGGGTCGCCGTCTCTGCACTGTTGGTCGACTCACCGCCGCACGCCGCTGCGGCGAGCGCGAGGCCGGCCACCGCGACGGCGGCCGGAAGACGACGGGTGAACCGGGTACGGGACAAGGCCGCTACTCCTTATGAAATGGCGATGTACGAGGGGTCTCGCGACCAACTGGACACGGCAGACCAGAGCAGGAGTGTTGCAGCAGAAATCAACATGAGCAAGACTTTGGCGGACATTGCTACCTGGAAGTTTGGTCCAACTGTTGAATTCGGATTCAATATGGAGCCGGTTGATCTCTCTCGGTGAGAACCCGCTCACCGCGCGGGATCGCGGCCTCACGGCGGCTCTCCTGGCGTCGCTGGACGGCCCCGTGCCGCCGCCCTTCGCCGTCCGCCGGTATCTGCCGCTGCCCACTTTCTCGCACAGCCCAGAGGATCTCCACACTGGGGTCCCAGCCGAACGCGACTTCGGACCACACGTAGACCAGACAAACTACTCGGTGATCGTGGGTGAGCAGGTCGTCGTCAAATGGCTCACCCCGCCCGTGCCCCTGCCCCACCCCACTCCCGAAGTGTTCGCCCACCTCGTTGAGGCGGGCTTCAAACAGACCGCGCCCCCGTACGCCGCCCTCACCCGGGCCGACGGCGACCGGGAGCTCCTGCTCGCCCTCGTGACCGGCTACCTGCCGGAAGCCACCGACGGGTGGGAATGGTGCGCCGACGAGGCCGCCGCCGGGCGCACCGGGTTCGCCCCCGCGCTCGGCGAACTCGCCGCCGGGCTCCACCTCGCCCTGGCGACCCTGCCCGGCGCCCCGCCCAGCGGCGCCGACCTGTCCGGCCGGGCCGGCACGGCGCTCCGCGACGCGCTCGGCCTCACCACCGGCGACGACGGCGACTGGCTCGCCCGCCACGCACACCGCCTGCGCGCCGAGCTCGCCCCGCTGGACAGCCCCGTCACCGGCCCGCTGATCCGCGTCCACGGCGACCTCCACGTCGGCCAGATCCTCCGGTGGCGCGACGGCTACGCCGTCATCGACTTCGACGGCAACCCCACGCTCACCGGCGCCGACCCGTACCAGCCCGCCGCCCGCGACGTCGCCCAGCTCACCACCAGCCTCCAGCACGTCGCCCAGGTCGCGATCAAGCGCCGCGGCACCGCGCCCGCCGACGCCGCCCGCTGGGCCGCCGGCGCCCGCGCCGCCATGCTCGACGCCTACCGCGCCCACCTGGCCCGCCACGACCGCGCCGGCCTGCTGGACGAGACCCTGATCCGCCCGTTCGAGATCGAGCAGGAGTGCCGCGAGCTCATCTACGCGGCCCGCCACCTGCCCCGATGGCGCTACGCCCCCATGGGCGTGCTGCGCACCTGGTACCACGAGGAGACCCCATGAACCCCGAGCTCTACCTGGCCGACCTGGAGGCCAAACCCGCCGCGCTCACCGCGCTCGCCGACTCGCTCGACGCCGCCGACCCGTTCGCGGCGCTGCCCGGCGGCATCGAGCGGGTGCTGTTCCTCGGCATGGGCAGCTCCCGCTACGCCGCCGACGTCGCCGCCCTGCGCCTGCGCGCCGCCGGCGTCTCCGCCCACGCCGAGTACGCCTCCGCCGCCGCCTCCTACCCGCCCGACCCCCGCACGCTCGTCGTGCCCATCTCCGCCACCGGCGGCAGCCGCGAGACCCTCGACGCGCTCGCCCGCTACACCGGCGGCGCCTCCCCCGTCGCCGCCCTCACCAACACCCCCGGCTCCGCGCTCACCGCCGGCGCCGACCTGGTCGTCCCGCTGCTCGCCGGCCCCGAGGAAGGCGGCGTCGCCTGCCGCACCTTCCAGCACACGCTGGCACTCCTCCTCGCGCTCGAATCCCGCCTCACCGGCTCCGGCCTCGACGTCGCCGCCCTCGTACGCCGCGCCGCCGAGGCCACCACCGACCTGCTCGACCGCCGCGACGACTGGCTGCCCCTGACGCTCGAACTCCTCGACGGCCCCCACGGCGTCTACGCCCTGGCCCCCGCCGAACGGCTGTCGTCGGCCCAGCAGTCGGCGCTCATGGTCCGCGAAGGCCCGCGCCGCGCCGCCGACGCCTGCGAGACCGGCGACTGGGCGCACGTGGACGTCTACCTGACCAAGACCCTCGACTACCGGGCGCTGCTCTACCCCGGCTCCCGCTACGACGAGCAGGCGATGGACTGGGTCCGGCAGCGCGGCTCCACCGTGATCTCCGTCGGCGCCGACGTCAAGGACACCGCCGCCGTCATCCGCTACACCCACGACACCGACCCCGACGTCGCGCTCCTGACCGAGACGCTGGTCGCCGAGCTCGTCGCCGCCTACTGGTGGGCCGCCCAGTAGCCCGCCGAGGTCACAGCCGGCGGAGCCCGCCCAGCACCCGCTCGAGCAGGCTCCGCTCAGGCAACCCGGCGTCGAGCCGCGGCTGGTGGACCCGTACCAGCCCCTCCGCCTCCATGTCCGCCACCAGCACGCGCGCCACCCCCAGCGGCACCGCCAGCAGCGCCGAGATCTCCGCCACCGAACGCACCTGACGGCACAGCTCGCTGATCCGCCGGTACTCGCGCGTATAGGCCGGGCCCAGCCGCGCCGACGTCGCCGACGACACCAGCGCCTCCATCGCCAGCCCGCCACGCGGCGCCGTCCGGCCGCCCGTCACCGCGTACATCCGCACCAGCGAACTGCGCTCCGGCTCCCCGCCATGCCACGATGCCAACGTCCACTCCCATCACCAGGGGCGCGCGGCCGACAACTCCGCGCGCACATCAGGCGTCAGCACCTGCCCGGCACGCTCGACCAGGATCGTCATCTGATAGGCCACCAGGCCCATGTCACAGTCCGGCGCCGCCAGCACCGCCAGGCACGAGCCATCGCTGATCGCCATCACCAGCAGCAGGCCGCGATCCATCTCCACCAGCGTCTGGACGACCTCCCCGCCCTCGAACACCCGCGCCGACCCCTGCGTCAGGCTCACCAGCCCCGCCGCGATCGCCGCCAGCTGGTCCGCCCGGTCCTGCGGGAAACCGCGCGAGAACGCCATCGGCAGGCCGTCCGCCGACACCACCACCGCGTGCGCCACGCCCGGCACCTCGTCGACGAAACCGCTGACCAGCCAGTTCACGTCCCTGGCTCCCTGGCTCAGGTTCCTCATCCGTCCTCCTCAAGCTCGGCCCGGCCCTTGCGGACGCCCTGCTGGTAGCTGGAGAGCCTGGTACGCAACCGGTCCGGCGACACGGGAGGCGCGGGCGGCGGCAACGACGACGGCGGCGCCGACCCCGCCACCAGGTTCGCCCGCGGCGTCCTCCGCGGCAGCCCCGCCCGGGTCACCGCACCCTCCCCCGCCCCCTGGGCGGCCGTATCCCCGCCCGCACCGAACGCCCCCGCAGAGCCGTTGGCACCCCCACCGCCGGGCACCCGGCGCGGCAACCTTCCCTCACCACCGGCGCCCCCACCCTCAGCCGCACCCGAGCCACCCCCGGGCGCCCACCGCGGCCCACCGGACCCCTCCCCCACCACATCCGGCGTTCCCACCGAAGCCGGCCCGCCCTCGGGGGACGTCGCGTCGCTCGGCCCGCTTGCGGCGGGCGCGTCCCCGGACGGCGCACCCTCCGCCGCCCTGACGAACAGTCCCGAGCTGACCGCAGACCCGCCACCCGGCCGCCCGGCCGGTGACCGCTGCGGGAGGCGAGGAGCTCCGGAGGCACCCCCTCCCTCAACCGCAGCCGGGCCGCCTACGGAGGAGCGCCGCGGCAGCCGTGGCGCACCGGAACCCTCCCCCACCAGAGACGCCCCGCCCTCGGGGGATGGCCCACCCTCCTGGGACGGCCCGCCCACTGGGGACGCCCCGCCCTCGGGGGATTGCGCGCCCTCGGAGGACGGCGCGGCACCCGGACCGGTGGAGGCGGGGGCGGTGGCGGACGGCGCCTCCCCCATGGCCCGCGCGGAGGCGCCGGGGGTGCGGTGGTCGGGGGTGGGGGACGGTTTGGTGAACCAGCTGGACTCGAGCGAGGCGAAGATCGGCAGGAAGTCGCCCTGGCGGGGAGGGGCGGGCGGTTCGGTGGAGGGGGCGTGGTCGGTGGTGAACCAGGAGGAGGGTTCGGGGGTGGCGTCGGCCGCTGG
>NZ_JAHKRO010000158.1 GCF_019396325.1 Nonomuraea ceibae | reverse complement strand
CAACCCCGTCGGCATCGTGACGCGGGCCCTGCTGGACGCGGGTCACCGGGCGATCGGGCTGTGCAACGTGGCGATCGGCTTCCAGCGGCGGTTCGCCAGGCACCTGGGCGTCGAGCCCGAGCGGGTCCAGCTCGGGCACGTCGGGCTCAACCACCTGACCTGGGAGCGCTCGGTCCTCGTGGACGGCGTCGACGTGCTGCCGGAACTGCTGGCCGAACACGAGCAGGAGATCGCCGACGACATCGGGCTGCCCATGGAGCTGCTGCGCCGCCTCCGCACCGTGCCGTCGTACTACCTGCGTTACTTTTACGCCCACGACGTGGTCGTGGAGGAGCAGCGGGCCAAGCCGTCGCGGGCGGCCGAGGTCGCGGCGATGGAGGAGGAACTGCTCAAGCTGTACGCCGACCCGTCGGTGAACACCAAGCCGGAGCTGCTCGGCAAGCGGGGCGGCGCGTTCTACTCCGAGGCGGCGGTCGCGCTGATCGCCTCCCTGCTGGGCGACCGGGGCGACACCCAGGTCGTCAACGTGCGCAACGGCGGCACCCTGCCGTTCCTCGGCGCGGACGCGGTGATCGAGGTCCCGGCCAGGATCACCGCCTCGGGCGCGGAACCGCTGCCCGTCGCCTCGCTGGAGCCGCTGTACGCGGGACTGGTCGCGCACGTGTCCGCGTACGAGGAACTGGCCCTGGACGCGGCGCTGCACGGCGGCGCGGACCGGGTGCGTGACGCGCTGCTCGCCCACCCGCTGATCGGCCAGGAGCATCTGTCGGCCGAGCTGACCGGGCTGCTGCTGGAGGCGAACGGCGGGTACCTGTCGTGGTGATCATCGCGGTCGACGGCGGCAACAGCAAGACGGACGTCGTGGTGCTCGACCCGGGCGGTACGGTGCTGGCCAGAGGGTCGGCCGGGGCGTTCCTGCCGCAGAGCCAGGGCGTGGCGGCGGCCGTGGACGTCGTGGAGGAGGCGATCCGGCAGGCGCTGGGCCCGGACGCGGCCCCGCCGTACGCGGACCTGCTGACCGCCTACCTGGCGGGGGCGGACCTGCCGGTCGAGGAGGAGGCGCTGGCGGCCGAGTTCCGCGCGCGCGGGACGGCGGGCGAGGTCGTCGTCGCCAACGACAGCTTCGCGCTGCTGCGTTCGGGCGCGTCCGGGCCGAGCGGCGTCGCGGTGGTGTGCGGCGCCGGCATCAACGCGGTGGGCGTGTCGCCGGCGGGCGAGGTCGCGCGCTTCCCGTCGCTGGGCAAGCTCAGCGGCGATTGGGGAGGCGGCGGCGGCCTGTCCGAGGAGGCGCTGTGGCACGCCGTCCGGGGCGAGGACGGCCGGGGCGCGCCGACCGCGCTGACCCCGGCGATCGCCGCGCACTTCGGCACGCGGACGGTCGAGGAGGCGGTGATCGGCCTGCACGTCGGGCGGATCCCCGCCGAACGGCTCACGCGGTTCGCGCCGGCCGTGTTCGAGGCGGCCGAGGCGGGGGACGGGATCGCCCTCGGTCTGGTGACCCGGCTGGCCGACGAGGTCATGGTCATGGCGGAGGTGTGCCTGCGCCGCCTCGGGCTGCTGCGGACGCCGACCGAGGTGGTGCTCGGCGGGGGAGTGCTGCGCGCGCGGATCCCGCTGCTGTCGAGGATGCTCGACGAGCGGTTCGGGGAGCGGGCGCCGCTGGCCAAGCAGGTGATCCCGCGGCAGCCGCCGATCGTCGGCGCGGCGCTGAACGCGCTGGACCGCGTGGGTGCTGGTGAGGCCGCCGAGGCGCGGCTGCGGGCCTCCTTCTGACGGATGGTTGACGTGCCCGAGGGCGTGAACCTATAGTCAGCCGCTAACCGTCTGGAAAGTATCCGGACGGTTAGCGGTAAGGAGCCACCCATGTCCACGACCCCCAGCCGACGTGAGGTTCTTCGACGGATCGGACTCACCGCCCTCGCGGCGGGCCCCGGCGCCGGGCTGCTCAGCGCGTGCGCCACCAGCCGATCCGCCGGTCCCGTCGCGGCGTCCCCGGCCGCGCCCACGTCGGCGGCCAACCCCCTCGGGGTGGACGCGGCCAGGCCGCTCGAAGTGGTGATCTTCAGCGGCGGCAACGGCGACGGGTACGCCACCGATCTGCACGAGGCCCTCTACAGCAAGGCGTACCCCAAGGCCAAGATCAACCACGTGCCGACGCAGAAGGTCGGCACCCAGCTCCGCCCGCGGTTCATCAGCGGCGACGCGCCCGACGTGGTCAACAACTCCGGCCCCGAGGCGCTCGACCTGCAGTCGCTGGTCGCCGAAGGGCACCTGGCCGACCTGACGCCGCTGTTCGAGGCGCCCTCGCTCGCCGACCCGGCCAAGAAGGTCCGTGACACGCTCGTCGGCGGGGTGTACGAGAACTCCCTGATCGACGGCGTGCCCCGGGTGCTGCAGTACACGGTCGCCCACCGCGCGCTCTGGTACAACGCCAAGCTGTTCGACAAGCGCGGCTGGCAGGTGCCCCGGACCTGGGCCGAGTTCAACGCCCTGGGCGAGGAGGCGAAGAAGGCCGGGATCGCGCTGTTCGCCTACCCGGGCCAGGTCGGCCCCTTCTATCAGCTGTGGAACCTCGTCTACAGCGCCGCCAAGATCGGCGGCAACAAGGTGATCATCGACATCGACAACCTGGCCGACGGCGCCTGGCAGGCCGAGCCCGTCCGGCAGGCGGTCGCCGCCTGGGCCCAGGTCCAGCGCGACTTCGGCGACAAGGCGTACTTCGGCCTCGACCACACCCAGACGCAGGTCAGGCACCTGAAGGACGAGGTGCTGTTCTACCCGTGCGGCTCCTGGCTGGAGAACGAGATGGCCAAGGACCGGCCCGAGTCGTTCGAGTACGCGATCGCGCCGGTGCCCAGCATCACCGCCGCCGACGCCATGCCGTACGAGGCGATCATGGTCGGCGTGAGCGAGGCGTTCTTCGTGGCCGCCAAGGGCGCGAACCCGCAGGGCGGCCTGGAGTACCTGCGCATGATGCTGTCGCGGGAGGGCGCGCGCGGCTACACCGAGATGACCAAGAACCTCACCGTCGTCAACGGCGTCGTCGACGGCCTGGAGCTGACCTCGGCGGTGCGCAGCGCGGCCAAGGCCCAGGAGGCGGCCGGCACGGACATCATCACCGACATCCGCTTCGAGGGCTGGTACAAGGAGCTGTTCGACCACGGCCAGGTCCAGACGAACTCGGTGATGTCCGGGCGCATCACGCCCGAGGAGTTCTGCGCGAACATGCAGAAGAAGGCCGACGCGCTCAAGGCCGACTCGGCGATCGCCAAGCAGTCCAGGAGCGTCTGAGCCGTGCGGCGGCACGGCTTCGTCGCGGGCTTCCTCCTCCTGCCCGTGGCGCTCTACCTGGTCTTCGTGATCAGCCCGTACGCGCAGGCGTTCCAGATCGCGCTGACCGACTGGCGCGGGGTGTCGGCGAACCTGAACTTCGTCGGGCTGGACAACTTCGAGCGGATGTTCGGCGACGACACCTTCTGGCAGGCCGTCCGCAACCACGCGGTGCTCCTGGTCACGCTGCCGGTGCTGACGATCGCGCTGGGCCTGGCCTTCGCCTACCTGCTCAGCGACTCGGCGGGCACGCCCGGGGCGCGGGTCTACCGGGTGATCTTCTTCCTGCCGCAGGTGCTGGCGGTGGCCGTGGTCGGCGTGCTGTTCAAGGCCGTCTACCGGCCGGACGCCAGCGGCGTGATCAACGGCGGGCTGGCCAGGCTCGGGATCGAGCCGGTCGGCTGGCTGACGGACCAGAACCTGGCGCTGTGGTCGATCATCGCGGTGATGGTGTGGCAGGCGGTCGGGTTCTACGTGGTGCTGTTCTCGGCCGGCATGGCGGCCATTCCCCGCGAGGTGTTCGAGGCGGCCGCGCTGGACGGCGCGGGGCGGCTGCGCACGTTCTTCTCCATCACGCTGCCGCTGGTGTGGGACACCGTCCAGGTCGCCTGGGTCTATCTGGGGATCGCCGCGTTCGACGCCTTCGCGCTGGTCAACGTGCTGTCGATGGAGCAGGGCGGGCCGGACGGGGCGACGAGCGTGCTGGCCACCGAAATCTACAAGAACGCCTTCGGCTACTCGCGGTTCGGGTACGCCTCGGCGCTGGGTGTGGCGCTGTTCTTCCTGACGCTCACGTTCGCCGCGCTGACGATGCGGGTCACCCGCCGCGAAAAGGTCGTGTACTGAAATGTTGCGAAAAATCCGCATCCACCAGGTCGGCATCCAGCTCGTCCTGGCGCTCTGGGCGCTGCTCATCGTCGCCCCGCTGCTGTGGACCCTGCTGGCCTCGTTCAAGAGCAACGCCGAGATCTTCGGCGACGCCCTGCAACTGCCGGGCGAGCTGCGCTGGGACAACTGGGCGCGGGCCTGGGAACGTGCCAACGTCGGCCGCTACCTGCTCAACACCGTCATCGTGGTCTTCTTCGGCGTGGCCGGCACCATGCTGCTCAGCTCCATGGCCGCCTACGTGCTGGCGCGCTACCGCTTCCCCGGCAACCGGCTGGTGTACTACCTGTTCGTCTCCGGCATGGCCTTCCCCGTCTTCCTGGCGCTGGTCCCGCTGTTCTTCGTGGTCGACGGGCTCGGGCTGCTCAACACGCACCTCGGCCTGGTCCTGGTGTACGTCGCGTACTCGCTGCCGTTCACCGTGTTCTTCCTGACGTCGTTCTTCCGGGCGCTGCCGGACGCGGTCGCGGAGGCGGCCATGATCGACGGCGCCTCCCACACGCGCACGTTCTTCCAGGTGATGCTGCCCATGGCCAAGCCCGCCCTGGTCAGCCTGACCATCTTCAACGTGCTCGGCCAGTGGAACCAGTATCTGATCCCGCTGGTGCTGCTGCCGGGGGACAAGGACCTGTGGGTCATCACCCAGGGCATCGCCGACATCTCGACCATCGCCGGCTACGAAGCCGACTGGCCCGGGCTGTTCGCGGCGCTGAGCATGACCGTGCTCCCCGTGGTGCTGATCTATATCGTCTTCCAGCGACACATCCAGTCCGGGCTGACATCAGGAGCGCTGAAGTAGGCATGTCCACGGGAAACCCCACCGTCTTCCGCACACTCAACGAACGCACCGCGCTCACCCTGCTCCTGGAGCACGGCGCGCTGACCCGCGCCGAACTGGAGACGCACACCGGCCTGTCGAAGGCGTCGGCCGCCGAGGTGCTGCGCAGGCTGGAGAACAGCGGGCTGGCCAGGAAAGCCGGCCACAAGCCGGGCAACGCCGGGCCCGCCGCGCAGATGTGGGCGCTGGACGGCTCGGCCGCCCGGGTGGCGGGCGTCGACCTCACGACGCGGTCGATCGAGGTGTCCGTCGCCGACCTGACCGGCCGCGTCCTGGGCGGCCACCGCACCGAGGCGACCGGCGACGCGCGGCTGCTGCTGGAGGAGACGCTGGCCGCGGCCGGCTTCCGGCTGGACGAGCTCGACCAGGTCGTGGTGGGGGTCCCGGGCATCGTCGAGGCCGAGGGGCGGCGGCTGCGCCAGGCCGTCCAGCTCGCCGGCTGGACCGGGCTCGACGACCTGCCCGGCCACGTGCGCCTGGAGAACGACGTCAACCTCGTCGCCATCCGCGAGCAGCAGGAGCACCAGGACGACAGCTTCGTGCTGTTCTGGGTGGGCGCCGGCGTCGGCGCCGGGGCGGTGCTGGACGGCACCGTCTGGCGCGGCGTCACCGGGCGCGGCGGCGAGGTCGGCTCCGTCATCGTGCCCGACCCGGTCAGCAAGGGCCGCGTCTACGGCCACGACGGCGGCCCGCTGGGCGCGCTGCTCGGCGCCGAACCGCTGGCCGCGCTCGCCGCCGCGCACGGGGTGACGGCCGAGCCGACCCTCGACGGCGCCGGCCGGGCGCTGCGCGAGGCCGATCCGCGGTTCCTGTCCGACGTGGCCGCCCGGGTCGCGCTCGGTGTGAGCGCCGCCATCGGCGTGCTCGACCCCGGCCTGGTGGTGCTGGCCGGCCCGCTGTGCATCGCGGGCGGCGAACCGCTCCGGGCCCTGGTCGCCGGCCGCCTGGCCGAAACCCCCCTGGTGCCCGTCACCGTCGCGCTGAGCGCCGTCGACGGCAACGCCGTCCTCGACGGCGCGCTGTGCTACGCCCTGGACCTGACCCGCGAGCGGGTCTTCCAAGCCGGTACGGCAGGCCGTACCGGCGAATCCCATCCCTAAGGAAAACGCTGATGTTGAGAACCCTCGTGATCGCCGCTCACCCCGACGAGCCCGAGATCTACGCGGGCGGCACCGCCGCGCTGCTGGCACGGGCCGGGCACGCGGTGAAGTTCCTGACGCTCACCAACGGTGACGCCGGGCACCACGAGATGGAACGCGGCCCGCTGGCCCGCCGCCGCGCGGAGGAGGCGTTCCGGGCGGCCGACGCGCTCGGCGTGATCGACTACGAGATCTTCCACGACGTGCACGACGGCATGCTGGAGCCGAGCCTGGAGATGCGGCTGCGCGTGCTGGCGCAGGTGCGCGGCTGGCGGCCGGACCTGGTGATCGCCCTGCACGCCGACGGGAGCGGCCATCCGGACAACCGGGCGGCCGGGCTGCTGGCCGAGCAGGCCGTCGAGTTCGCGATGACGCGCAACCTGGAGGTGGGCAAGCCGCCCCTGACGCGGATGCCGGTGTGCCTGCTGATGACCGACTACGCCTCGGCCCCGGTGCACCGGGCGGACGTGGTGGTGGACGTGGCCCCGGTGCTGACGGCCAAGCTGGACGCGTGCCTGGCCCATGCCTCGCAGTTCCTGGAGTTCGCGCCGTGGCAGCGGGGCTTCCTCGACAAGGCGCCGGAGCGGGGTGACGCCGAGGCGGGCCGGGCCTTCGTCCGCGAGCACTGGGCGGAGTTCGTCGGCCCGGAGACCTTCCAGCTCGCCGGCTACGGCAGGCAGGCAGGCCAGGACGAGATCGCGCGCCTCCTCGCCGGCGAGCGCTGACCCCACCGGCTGCGACGACGGCGGCCGGGCGGTCCGTGCCCGGCCGCCTCCGGCCGGCTAGCCGCGGGTGACCAGGGCCGCGATGTTCTCCAGGCGGACGATCTCCCCGCCCGCGCCCCAGTTGCCCTCGGGGATCTCGTTGATGTGCACCCAGGCGGAGGTGGCCCGGCCGAACCGCTCAGGCTCCGGGTCGGCGTCCGCCAGCACCCGTGTGACGCGCTGGACGATGTCGAGGCGCTTGTCGTCGGTGAGCGAGCCGGCCGGGACCCCGACGCGCACCACGTAGCGCGGCTTCTCCCCGGCGGGCAGCTCGCGCCCGCCGATGAACCAGGCGTCGACCTCGTTCACCACGAGCCAGGAGATGGACCGGGCGACCTCGTTGTCGGGGGCGCCCTCGGCGATCATCACCTCGGACACCAGCCGCCCTCCGATCTTCTCGCGGCGCTCCTGGTCGAGCGAGCCCTTGGGGACGAACAGCTCCACGAACGGCATGGGTAAGTCCTTTCATTGAACTCTCTGTCGCCCGCAATGTAACGGCAGTGAGTTCAATCAAGCAACCCACTATGCTGGGGGGCATGCAACGGACCAGCTTCGCGGAGATGCACTGCTCGATCGGGCAGTCCCTGGAACGGGTCGGCGAATGGTGGACGCCGCTGATTTTGCGGGACATCCACCTCGGCCTGCACCGGTTCGACGACATCGCCGAGAACCTCGGCGTCTCGCGCAACCTGCTCACCCGGCGGCTGGAGGCCCTGATCGCCGACGGCATCGTGGAGCGCCGCGCCTACCAGGAGCGCCCGCCGCGCCACGCCTACCACCTCACCGAGGCCGGGCGCGAGCTCGTGCCCGTGCTGATGGCGCTGATGGCCTGGGGCGACAAGTGGGCGACCCCGGCGGGCGGCCCGCCGGTGCTGCTGGAGCACGACGCGTGCGGCGCCCGGTTCACGCCCCGGGTCTGCTGCTCGGAGTGCGGGCAGCCGGTGACGGCCACCGACGTGACGGCCCTGCCGGGCCCGGGCGCCGCCTCCGGCCCCGGCACCCGGGTGCTGGCCCGCCGCAGCGGCCTCGCGCCGGAAGAATCATGACCCTCAAGATCTTCATATTTCGGGATCTCCATGCTTATGCTCTGGGCAGTCCCGGAAGTGATCAACCTGGAGGCGCTCATGAAGAAGATGACCATTCGCCGGAAGAGTGACCTTCGCCTGCTGGCCGGCGCCCGCCGGATCTGGTTCGAGTGGTGCTGGTAGCAGCCACCCCGGCGGGCGTCCCCGGGCGCCCGCCCCTGCCCGGACCGGCCTAGGGAGACCAGCACACCGGTGAGCACGGAGCCGCACCGCTACGACTGCCATCGCGCTCACGGGCCGTACGCCGGGGTCGCGCGGTTCCTCGCCCGGATCGCTGGGGAGCATCCCAAGCTCGCCGCGCGGCACGAGGTCGAGCTGCACGCCATCGCCCCGTGGCTCGGCCGCGCCGCCCGCCCGGCAGCGGAGGAGGAGCCGATCAGGTTCCACCCGGCCCGCCGCACCGCCTTCCTGGCGTACGGGGCGGCCGAGCTCGTGGCGGCCTGGGCCGGCGCCCTCCGGCAACCGGTCACCGTACGCTTCGACCACGTGGCCGGCGCCGACGAGACCACCGCCGAGCTCCTGGCCGCGCTGGCCCACAGGGACGTCCCGGCGCTGCGCCTGGACCTGCGCGACGGCGGCGACCCGCCACCCGTCACGGACCCGGCGCCGGACGCGTTGCGCACCGCCCTGGGCGACAGCCTGGCGCGCGGCTTCTACCACCACGCGGCGCGCGTCGCCCGGCGCGGCCGTGGGCTCGTGAGCCCGGGGGGCGACCTGCGGCACTGGTGGTCGTTCACCACCGGCCTGGCCACCGCGCTGGCCGCCCTGGACCGGGCCGCCGAGGCCCTGGAGCTCTACGACGAGGCGCGGGCGGCGACCGGCGACACCAGGATCCTCATGTCGGCCGCGTACTCCACGGCCATGCTCCACGCCCGGCACCTGCCCGGCGCCGCCCAGGACCCGCAGCGGGCACTCCACTGGCTGGAGCGGGCGCTAAGCCTCGCCGCGGCCCTGGACGACCCGCGCGAGCGGGTCGTCTCCACCGTCTTCTACGAGCAGGGCGTGGCGCTCCTGCACGCCAAGGCCGGCGAGCCCGCCCGCGCGCTGCGCCTGGTCGACGACGGCCTGGCCAGGCTGTCAGCCGTGCTCGCCCCCGGCGAGCTGCCGCAGCACACGGCCCGGCTGCTGCACAACCGGGCCCAGGTGCACCTCGCCCTGCGCGACCCGGCCCGCGCCCTGGCCGACCTCGACACCGTGATCGAACAGGACCCCGGCAACTGCGAGTACTACGCCGACCGGGCCGCCCTGCACCGCGCCGCCGGCCGCGCCCGGGCCGCGATCAAGGACTACGACGCCGCGATCCGCCTCGGCCCGCACCTGCCGGAGGCGTACTACAACCGGGCCGTGCTCGAACAGGAACGCGGCCGCCTCGACCGGGCGCGCGACGACCTCCAGCGGGCGCTCGCCGTCGCCCCCGGCCACCTCGACGCCCGGATCGCCCTGGTCAACCTCCAACTGGAGACCGGCCTGCCGGACGCGGCCGAGGAAGGCGCGCGCGCCGGGCTGGAGCTGGCCCCGCACGAGCCCGCGCTGCTGTGCACGCTCGGGCTCATCCGCTCGGAGCGCGGCAGCCACGACGAGGCCGACGCCCTGCTCACCCGCGCCCTGGAGGGCGACCCGGACCTCGTCGAAGCCTGGACGAACCGGGCGGCCGTCCGCTTCGAACGCGGGGACGCGGCGGCCGCCGTGGCCGACCTGGACCGGGCCGTGGCGCTGTCGGCTGCGCCGGTGCCGCGCTACAACCGCGGCATGGCGCTCATGCGGCTCGGCCGCTGGGACGAGGCCGCCCGCGACTTCACCGACGCGCTGTCCCAGCCCGGTCTGGACCGCGGGCTGCGCGGCGACCTGCGTGCGGAGCTGGCCCGCTGCCGCCGCGAGGCGGCCCGCTGACCGGCCCTGGACACTCTTGATGAAACCGTTGACATGATCGGTTCCCTCGGAGAACATCCAGGGAGAATTCGTACCCAGCTTGATCAACAGCGCGGGCGCCACGGGGTTCCGAGCCCCGCCGCGCGGCTTCCCGGACGATCGCCGGGCACTCTCGCGCTCCTCGAAAAGCCGCATGCACGTCCACAGAAGGCCGACCGTTCACCCACCCCCGAGAACTCCATCAAGCCGATGTCGAGGAGCATACGGTGCAGAGCGAGAGGGACGGTTCCGCACGCCTGGCCATCAACGGCGGCGACCCGGTACGGCACGACCCCTGGCCGACGTACGACAAGGGGGCAGTCTTCGTTCACCGCGAGGACGAGGAAGCCGCGCTCCGCGCGATCCGCAGCCATCTGTACTTCCGCTACGACTACCGACCCCAGCAAGAGACCGAGTGCGGCCGATTAGAGGCCGAGCTGTCGCGCTACTTCGGCACCAGGCACGCCCTGGCCGTCTCCAGTGGCACCACCGCGATCGCGCTGTCCATCATGGCGGCCGGCATCCCGCCCGGCTCGCTCATCGCCTGCCCAGGCTTCACGTTCGTCGCCACCCCGAGCGCCATCGTGCTGGCCGGCTGCACGCCGTTCCTCGTCGAGGTGGACGAGGACCTGCACCTCGACCTCGACGACCTGCGCGCCCGCTGGAACCCGGAGATCAAGGCGATCCTCGTGGTGCACATGCGGGGCTTCGCCGCCGACATGGCGGCCGTGACCGCGTTCGCCGCCGAGAAGGGCGTGCCGGTGTTCGAGGACGCCGTGCCCGCCCTCGGCGCCGAGCTGGACGGGCGCAAGCTCGGCACGTTCGGCCTGGCCGGCGGGTTCAGCACCCAGTCCGACAAGTCGCTCAACTGCGGCGAGGGCGGCTTCCTCGTCACCGACGACAGCGAGCTGTTCGCCCGCGCCGTCGTGCTGTCCGGCGCGTACGAGGGCCGGCTGAA
Source organism: Nonomuraea ceibae (assembly GCF_019396325.1). Lineage (GTDB taxonomy): Bacteria > Actinomycetota > Actinomycetes > Streptosporangiales > Streptosporangiaceae > Nonomuraea > Nonomuraea ceibae. The sequence continues at coordinate 8,060 of NZ_JAHKRO010000158.1, read as the reverse complement.
GCGGCACTTCCCCGGCGGCGACCCGCCCATCGACACCGACCTGGACCTGCCGCTGCTCAGCTTCCGCATGGACGAGATCCGCGCGGCGCTGCTGCGCTCGGAGCTGGACCGGCTGCCGCTGCGCCTGAAGTGCTTCCACGACAACTACACCTACGTGTCGGAGGCGCTCAAGGACGTGCCGGGGATCGCCGTGCGCCGGCCGGTCGCGCCCGGCGCGTTCCTGGGCGAGGCGTTCATCTTCCGGGTGCCCGGCGGCGACGCCGGCTGGTTCGCCGACGCGCTGTGCCATGAGGGCGTCGGCGCGCGCAACCTCGGCTCCGACCGCGACACCAACGTGCGCGTCTTCTGGAACTGGCGCTTCCTGTTCCGCGGCCAGGACGTGGCCTCGATCCAGGCGCTGCTGCCCCGCACCACCCGCTACCTGCGGGAGGCCGTGGACGTGCCGCTGTCGTCGTCGCTCTCGGTGGAGGACTGCGACCACCTGATCGAGGCCGTGCGCAAGGTGGCGGGCTCGTGAGGCCACGCGCCCTCGCCGGCATCTTCGGCGGCCTGTTCGCCGGTTACGTGGGCCTGGCCGCCGCGATCCCGGTGCTGCCGAGCTTCGTCACCGACAGGTACGGCTCCACCGGATTCACCGTCGGCGTCGTCGTCATGGCGACCGCGCTGACGGCGCTGCTGGTCAGGCCGGTGGCGGGACACCTGGCCGACAGGTACGGGCACCGCCGCGTCATGCAGGCCGGGGCGCTGATCGTGGCCGTGGGCGGCGCGCTCTACTACGCCCCGATCGGCGTCGCGGGCCTGGTCGCCGACCGCCTGCTGCTCGGCGTCGGCGAGGCCGCGCTGTTCACCGCCGGGGCCGTCTGGACGGTCTCGCTCGCGCCGCACAACCGGCGCGGCCAGCTTGTCGGCCTGTACGGCGTCAGCATGTGGGGCGGCATCGCGGCCGGGACGTTCCTCGGCGCCGCGCTGTCGAGCCACGGCTACGGGACGGTGTGGGCGTTCAGCATCGGCATGGGGGTGATCGCGCTCGCCCTGGTGAGCTCGGCGCCCGCCCCCGCCCGGCCCGACCGGGCGAGCGGCGGCGGCCTGCTGCTGCGGCCCGCGCTGCTGCCCGGCACCGCCCTGGCGCTGGCCGCCGCCGGGTACGCGGGCCTGGCCGCCTTCGTGGTGCTGCACCTCCAGGCGCGCGGCATCGGCTCCGGCGTGGCCGTGCTCAGCGGGTTCAGCCTGGTCTACGCGGGCACCCGGCTGGTCATCGGCCACCTGCCCGACCGGGTGGGCCCGCGCCGGATGGTGATCTGGTGCGGCGCGGGCGAGGCCGCCGGGCTGGTGATCATCGCGGTGGCGCCGAACCTGCCGCTGGCCGTGCTCGGCGGCGTGGTGATGGGCGTCGGCTTCTCCCTGCTGCACCCGTCGCTCGCCCTCATGGTCATGAACCGCACCGACCCGGCCAAACAGGGCGCCGCGCTCGGCGCGTACACGTCCTTCTGGGACCTCGGGCTGGCCGTGTGGGGGCCGCTCATCGGCGTGGTCGCGGGCGGGCTCGGCTACCCGGCCGTCTTCCTGGTGGGCGCGGCCTGCGCCGTGGCGGCCGTCGGCGTGGGCCTGTGCGTACGCCGGCCCGTCACGCTGCCCGCGGCCACGAGCTGAAGGAGAGAGCGTGGACACGATCAAGGTCCTCTGCGTCACCGGCTGGTGCCGCAACGGCAGCACCATCATCGGCAACGTCCTCAACGAGATCCCCGGCTTCTTCCACGTCGGCGAGCTGCACTTCCTCTGGAAGAACGGCGCCGGCCTGGGCGTGAACAACCTGTGCGGCTGCGGCAGCGCGCTCACCGAGTGCCCGATCTGGTCGCGGATCCTGCCGCTCGGCAACCCCGGCGGGCTCCCACTGGCCGACTTCGCCGCCACCGTGATCCGCCGCCAGCGCGCCTGCGTGCGCACCCGGCACACCTGGCGGGTGCTCGGCCGGGGGCTCGACGGCGACGACATCAGGGCCCACGCCGACCTGATGACCCGCACCTACCACGCCGTCGCCGAGCGCACCGGCTCGCGCGTCATCGTCGACACCACCAAGATCCCAGGCGAGGCGGCGCTGCTGCCGTACCTGGACGGCATCACCCCCTACTACGTGCACCTCGTGCGCGACCCGCGCGCCGTCGCGCACTCCTGGAGACAGCCCAAGCAGTACGTCTACGCCATGTCCTCCTGGATGAGCACCGCCTACTGGCACGGGTTCAACCTGGCCTCCCACGCCATCACCCGCCGCTTCCCGCAGCGCTCGCTCTTCCTGCGCTACGAGGACTTCACCACCGACCCGGAGGCGACGATCGACGCCCTCGTCCGGCACTGCGACGCCGGCCCCGCCCCCAACCCGGTACGCGACCGCACGGTCGAGCTGCACACCAACCACACCGTCACCGGCAACCCCGACCGCTTCCGCACCGGCGCCACCGTGATCCGCGACCGCGACGACACCTGGAAGGACACCCTCACCCGGCCCGCCAGGCTCGCCGCCGTCACGCTCGCCACCCCGCTCTTCAGCCGCTACGGCTACAGCTACGGCGGCACGCTGGCAGGCGGGGCCCGGCCGAAGGAGAACCATGGATCTCGGGCTTGACGGCAAGGTCGCGCTCGTCGCCGGCGGCTCCAGCGGCCTCGGCCTGGCCACCGCCGCGGAGCTCGCCCGCGAGGGGGCGCACGTCGCGATCGGCGCCCGCGACCGGCCCCGGCTGGAGTCGGCCGCCCGCGAGATCGAGCGGGTGGCGCGCGGGCGCGTCCACGCCACCGGCGTCGACATCACCGACAGGCAGGCCGCCCGCCGGTGGGTCGGCACGGTCGCCGCCGAGCTTGGCGCCCTCCACGTCGTGGTCGTCAGCGGCGGCAGCCCGCCCATCGGCCCCGCCTCCGGGTTCGAGGTGGAGGACTACCAGGCGGCCGTGGACAAGGTGCTGATGCCCGCGGTCAACCTGACGCTGGCCGCGCTGCCGCACCTGAAGACCGCCGGGTGGGGGCGGCTCGTCTACGTGGCCTCCGAGACGGCCACCACGCCGATCCCGCCGCTGGCGCTCTCGGGCGTGACCAGGGCCGCGCTGCTGCGCTTCGCCCAGGCGCTGGCCTCGGACGTCGGCCGCGACGGGATCACCGTCAACGTGATCGCGCCCGGTCACGCCCGCACCCCGCCCATCGAGCGGATGGCCGCGAGCCTCGGCGGCGACGTGGAGGAACAGCTCGCCCGCATGGGCCACCACAGCGCCCTGGGCCGGATGGCCCGCCCCGAGGAGGTCGCCGCCGTGGCCGCCTTCCTGGCGAGCGAGCGCGCCTCCTTCGTCACCGGCGCCGTGCACGCCGTCGACGGCGGCGCCGCCGTCACCGGACCCGACCTGCCGCACCTCACCCGAACGCGCAAGGACACCAACACCTGAAGGAGCCCCAGGGATGTCGACCACCTACACCGAGCAGGACGTCGGCGACTTCTTCGACCGGACCACGCAGACCTATCTGAGCTTCTGGGACAGCGAAGGCGTCCTGCACACCGGCTACTTCGCCGGCGAGGACGACGAGGACTACCGGGCGGCGGCCGAGCGCACCTCCGAGCTCATGGCGGCCGAGGCGGGCATCGACGGCTCGTCGCACGTGCTGGACGTCGGCTGCGGCTGCGGCAACTTCCTCATCCACCTGGCCACCCGCCACGGCTGCCGGGGCGAGGGGCTGGACCTGAGCCTGGAACGGGTCAGGTTCGCCAGGCAGCTCGCCGACCCCGCCCTGGGCATCGAGTTCCGGCACGGCTCCGCCACCGCCATGCCGTACGAGGACGGCACGTTCAGCCACGTGGTCAGCCAGGACGCGCTCTTCCTGGTGCCCGACAAGCCGCGCAGCCATGCCGAGATCTTCCGCGTGCTGCGGCCCGGCGGCGTGTTCGCCTTCTCCGACTTCCTCCAGCCGAAGAAGGAGATCGGCGAACGGGCCCGCAGGCACGTCTACGACCGGGTCAGGTGGAGCAGCGGCTACTCGCTGGTGGAGTACCAGGCCGAGCTGGAGCGCAGCGGGTTCGAGATCCTGCTGGCCCGCAACCTGGAGAGCCACATCAGGCAGACCTACCGCGTGCTGGGCACGACCGCCCGCGAGCGCGCGCGGACCACCGAGGACCCCGCGGCCAGGGACTGGATGCTCGCCTTCGCCGAGTCGTGCGGCGAGATCCAGGTCGCCATCGACCAGGGCGAGTTCGGCTGGGGAGTGTTCGTCGCCCGCAAGCCTCACCGGAGGACGTCATGAAGCAGGAGATCAAGCGCACGATGGCCGAGGTCGTCGCCCAGCGCAAGCAGGAGATGTCACCCGGCCGCAGGTTCGCCGAGGCGTGCGCCGACAAGGGGCTGGAGGCGGCCGTCGAGTACGACGTGACCATCACCGACTCGCTGACCAGCTCGCGGCGCAAGCCCCGCTACCCGGCCCGCAACATGCTCAAGGTCGTCGACCTGTCGAGGGACCCGCGCCGCTACTACTGGCACGAGAGCCCGCCCGCCCCCGGCGACCCCGAGGTGTTCGAGGCCGACGTGCGCCGGGAGGCGGCCAGCCGCTTCCACCGCTCCGAGGTGCCCGAGCTGCTCCCCACGACCGCCTGGGTCCAGGTGCCGCCCGGCCTGTGGGAGGACCAGGAGACGTTCGAGTCGTTCGTCAACTACCGGCTGATCGTCCGCCTCGCCACGGCCGAGAACAACACGATCATCCGCGGCCCCGGCGGCCTGCTGAACCTGCCGGGGATCGCCCGCATGACGTCGAAGGGGCCGTTCGCCTCGACGATCCTGGCCGCGTGCAACGAGGTCGAGCAGATGGGCGGCACCGCCGACGGCCTCATCATCAACCCCGTCGACTACTACACGTTCATGGGCGAGGGCAGCCTGATGGACGACGTCGAGCGCAACGGCGTCTTCATCGTCAGGACCCGGCTGGTCGAGCCGGGCACGGCCGTCGTCGGCGACTTCGGGCACGGCGCCCTGCTGTTCGACGCCGGACGCTCGGTGATCCGCTTCGCCGAGCCGCCGCCCGGCACGTTCGCCGAGCCCGGCATCGCGCTCATGGCGGAGATCTACGAACGCGTGGTGATCAACCTGCCGACCAACTTCTTCGTCGTGAGCCTGTAGATGCCGGACGTGCTGGTCGTCGGCGGCGGTGTCGCCGGCCTGTTCTGCGCCTACTACCTGCGCAGGGCCGGCGCCACCGTGACCGTGGTCGAGCGCGGGCCGATCGGCGGCCCGCAGTCGTGCTCGCACGGCAACACCGGATTCGTCGGCACGCAGGGCGCCGCCCCCCTGGCCGAGCCCGGCGTGCCCGCCCTGGGGTTGCGCTGGCTGCTCGACCCGCGCAGCCCGTTCTTCATCAGGCCACGCCCCGACCCGGCGCTGATCGCCTGGCTGTGGCGCTTCCGCCGCCGCTGCACCGAGCAGGCGGCCGGGGAGGCGTTCCGCGTCCTGCTCGACATGAAACAGCGCAGCCTCGCCATCCTGCGCGAGCTGTGCGGCGACGACACGCTCACCGCCCGGGGCATGGTGATCGCCTTCCGGACGCCGCAGGGGTTCGACCGGGCCCGCCGCACGGTCTCCCGGGCGAACGCGTCCGGGGTGCCGCTGCGCGTGCTCGAACCCGGCGAGCTGAGCACGCTCGAACCCGGCGTCGAGTTCGACATCAGCGGCGCGCTCTACAACGAGGAGGGCGCCTACCTGCGGGTGCCCGAGTTCGTCACCGAGCTGGCCGCGACGCTGGCCGGCATGGGCGTCGAGCTGCTGGAGGACACCGACGTGCTGGACCTCGAGGTCGCGGGCCGCCGCGTCCGGCAGGTGCGCACCTCGCGCGGCGACCTGCGGCCCGGCACCGTCGTCATCGCCGCCGGCGCGTGGTCCGCGGCCCTCGCCCGCAAGGCGGGGCTGAAGCTCATGCTGCAGCCCGCCAAGGGCTACTCCGTCACGCTCAAGAGCCCCGGCGGCGCCCCCCGCCGGCCGGTCCTGCTCAGCGAGGGCAAGGTCGCCATCACCCCGCTCGGCGACCGCCTGCGCCTGGGCGGCACCCTCGAACTGTCCGGCATGGACACCACGATCTCGCGCCGCCGGGTGGACGGCATCCTGCGGACCGTGCGCGACCACCTGCCCGCCCTCGACACCACCGCGACACCGCAGACCTGGAGCGGCCTGCGTCCCTGCACCCCCGACAGCCTCCCGTACATCGGGCGGGCCGAGCCGTACGAGAACCTGGCGCTGGCCTGCGGGCACGGGCACATCGGGCTCGGCCTCGCGCCCGTCGGCGGCAAGCTGCTCGCCCAGCTCCTGTCCGGCGAGACCCCCGACCTCGACCCCGCCCCCTTCCGCTACGGCAGGAGGTTCCCGTGAAGCCGATCGGCGTGCTCTGCCTGGAGACCACGTTCACCAAGATCCCCGGACACATCCGCAACCCCGCCACGTTCGGCTTCCCGGTGATCTACGAGGTCGTCGAGGGCGCGACGCCGGAACGGGTGGTCACCCAGGCCGACCCCCGGCTGCTCGACCCGTTCGTCGAGGCGGCGCGCAACCTGGAGGCGCGCGGCGCCGCCGCCGTCACCGGCGCCTGCGGCTTCCTCGTGCTCTTCCAGGAACGGCTCGCCGCGGCGGTCGGCGTGCCGCTGTTCTCCTCCAGCCTGATCCAGCTCCCGATGATCCACCGCATGCTCATGCCGCACCAGAAGGTCGGCCTGCTCGTCGCCAAGGAACCCGCGCTCACCGGCCGCCACCTGGCCGCGATCGGCGGCGAGCACGTGCCGGTGTGCGTGACCGGGATGTCCGAGCAGCCCGAGTTCCGCGAGGTGATGCTGGAGGGGCGGCGCGACGCCCTCGACGCCGACCGCCTGGAACGCGAGGTGCTCGGCCAGGTGCGGCGGCTCGCCAAGGACAACCCCGACATGGGGGCGCTGCTCATCGAGTGCACCGACCTGGTGCCGTTCGCGCACGCGATCCAGGCCGAGACGGGGCTGCCGGTCTTCGACATCGTCACGCTCACCACCATGGTCCACGCCACCCTCGACCGCCGCCCCTACCGATGAGGCATGAACGGGCGAGACCACCGCCTCTACCGGTTAGGCATAAACGGGCGGGCCGGAAAGTTGTGCACGTGCGTGAACGTTGACCACGATCTCCGGCTCGGCCTGCACCCGCTCCTCGCGGACCGGTTCAGCCCGTCCGCGTTCGACCCGGCGGGCGTCGTCGGCGACGAGACGCTCGCGCTGCTGCTGGAGGCCGCGCGGTGGGCGCCCTCGGCGGGCAACTCCCAGCCCTGGGCGTTCCTCCCGGTCCGCCCCGGCGAGCCGGACCACGCGCGGGTCACCCGGTTCCTCGCCCCCAGCTCGGCGCGGTGGGCCCCGGCCGCCGGGCTGTTGATCGTGAACCTGGCCCGCCGCCACGTGGACGACACCGACCTGGTCTACTCGGAGTTCGCCGACTACGACCTCGGCCAGGCCGTGGCCCACCTGACCGTGCAGGCCCAGGCGATGGGCCTCACCTGTCACCAGTTCCGCGCCTTCGACAAGGACGGCCTGACGGCCGAGCTGCGCCCGAACCCCGGCTGGACCGTCCTGACGATGACCGCCGTCGGCGTCCCGGCCGACCGGGGGCAGCCCGTACGGAGGCGGCGCAGCGTCGCCGAACTCCGCTCCGCCCCCTGGAGCGACGGCCCCTGCAGCGACGGCCCCTGACCGCCGCGCCGGGCAGCCGGGCCGCCACACCGGGCTGCCGGGCCGGGCCGGCCGAAAACCTGGTGCCCGCCGCCGGTCCGCTGGTGTGTGATCGGCGGCATGACGATCGAGCTGGGCGAGCCTGGGACCGGCGGGCTGGACGGGATCGCGGCCGCGCTGCGCGCGTGGCAGCACGAGGGCGCGCCGATGCAGTTGCATCCAGGTGATCTGGGCTGGTTTTGGCGGTCCGGCGCGGAGGCGACGGCCGCGGCCGTCCGGACGTGGAGCCGCGGCGGGCGGATCCTCGCCGTCGGCCTGCTGGACCATCCCCGGCTGCTGCGGCTCGCCGTCGCGCCGGACGCCCGGC
>NZ_JAHKRO010000157.1 GCF_019396325.1 Nonomuraea ceibae | reverse complement strand
ACCCGGCCACCCGCACCGCCGCAGCCACGGCATCCCGTCCCACCCGGCAGGCACCCTGCACCTCCCCGGACAGGGCCCTCGCCCCGACCAGCCGGGTGTCCCACCCACCCGGCAGGGCACCCGCCCGTGTCCGCCCCGGGACCTTGTACGCCCCACCCGGCAGCGCACCCCGCCCACGCCCGTCCCCGGGACCCCGCACCGCCCCAGCCCGACCCCCCATCCCATCCGGCCAGGCACCTCAGCCCGGGAACCGCGCCCACTCTCCAGCCCAAGCGCCCATCCGACCCCAGCCCGCGCCACCCCGGCCAGGGCACCCTGCGCCGCCCGGTCCCGGAGGCCGCCTGACCGGGGCCGCTCCCGACTGAGACGGCCAGCTTCCCCACGGTGCGCCGCCCGGCCCGGCCCTCGCTGACTTCCCGTCTACCCGAGCGACGGAGCTCAGCGGCGGAGCTCGGTGCCCGGCTCAGCGGCTGACAGCTCGTTTGTACAGGCGGATGGACAGGGGGACGAAGATGGCCAGGATCAGCACCGACCACAGCAGCGAGGCCAGCACCGCGTGCTGGAGCGGCCAGGCATCAGGCACGGGCATGGCCGCGTTCGTGTTGCCGAAGAGCTCGCGGGCGCCCTGGATGATGGTGGAGACCGGGTTCCACTCGGCGACGACCTGCAGCGGCCCGGGCAGGCGGGAGCTGTCCACGAAGGCGTTGGAGAGGAAGACCAGCGGCAGCGACACCATGGTGGCGATGTTGTTGAACGACTCGGGCGTACGCAGCGTCAGTGCCACCGCCACCGTCACCCACGAGAACGCGTACGAGAACAGCAGCAGCATCAGGAAGCCCAGCGCGGCCTCGTACGGCGACGAGTGGATCCGCCACCCGACCAGCAGTCCGACCACGGCCATGACGGCGATGCTGGTCACGTTCATCAGCACGTCGCTGAGGGTCTGGCCGGCGAGGACCGCCGAGGGTGACATCGGCAGCGTGCGGAACCGGTCGAAGATGCCCTTCTGCAGGTCGAGCGTCAGCGTGTAGCCGGTGATCTGGGTGCTGGTGACGATCGCCTGGACGAAGATCCCGGGGATCATGTATTCGCGGTAGGACATGCCGGGCAGCTCGATCATGCTGCCGATCACGTACGCGAACAGCAGCACGAGCACGATCGGCAGCATGACGACGCCGCCGAGCAGGTCGGGGGCGCGCCGGATCTTGAGTGCGTTGCGCTTGGTGATGGTGAGGCCGTCGGCGACTGCCATCTGGAGGGAGTTCATCGGCTGGGTTCCTTCGTCGTCTCGTGCCCGGTGAGGGTGAGGAACACGTCGTCCAGCGTGGGACGGCGCAGACCGGCGTCACGTACGGCGACGCCTTCGGCGGCCAGCTTGGACAGGGCGTCGTTGAGCGACGCGGCGCCGCGGAACGCCGGGAGGGTCACCCGCAGCGCGGTGTCGTCGGTGACGGCGTGCGGGGCGAGCACGCGTTCGATGGTGGCGAGGTCGGCGGTGCTCGTCGCGGTGAGCTCGACCCGGTCGCCGCCGACCTGGTCCTTGAGCTCGTCGGCCGTGCCGAGGGCGATCACCCGGCCGTGGTCGACGACCGCGATGCGGTGGGCGAGCCGGTCGGCCTCCTCCATGTACTGGGTGGTGAGCAGGAGCGTGGTGCCGGCGGCGACCAGCTCAGCGATGACGTCCCAGAGACCGGCACGAGCTCTGGGGTCGAGACCGGTGGTCGGCTCGTCGAGGAACAGCACCGGCGGGCTCGCCACCAGCGCCCCGGCGAGGTCGAGCCGGCGGCGCATGCCTCCCGAGTAGCCCTGCACCGGGCGGTCGGCCGCCTCGGTGAGGTCGAAGCGTTCGAGCAGCTCACGGGCACGGGCCTTGCTGCGTTTTGTGCCAAGGTGGTAGAGCCTGCCGACCATCTCCAGGTTCTCGGCGCCGGTCAGATGGTCGTCGACGGCGGCGTACTGACCGGACGCGCCGATGTGGGACCGCAGCTTGTCGGCGTCACGCACCACATCGAACCCGGCGACCGACGCGCGGCCGGCGTCCGGTTTGAGCAGCGTGGTGAGAATGCGCACGGTCGTCGTCTTGCCTGCGCCGTTGGGGCCGAGCAGGCCCAGCACCGTGCCCTCGGGCACCGCCAGGTCCAGGCCGTCCAGGGCGGCCACGTCGCCGTACTTCTTGACCAGGCCTTCAGCCATGATCGCGGGGGGCATGGGTCTTCTCCTTCCGGTCAGCGCGGCCCACCTCTGGGTCTGCCTTCTTTTCGGTTCGTTGCGATTTCGGGCGCGCCACAGCCCCCGGCCCCGGACCCGGACCCGGCTTGACGCCTACCGGGGCCCTCTGTGTCGCCGCGCTTGGAGGTCGCGGAGCTTGGAGCCTTCGAGGGACGGCCCCTCCGAGGCTCGAAGATCGCGGGGTTCGGAGAGCACGGGGGGCTGGGGCGGGGGCTGAGGCTGGAGTGGGGTGGGGGCTGAGGCTGGGCTGGCGCGTGGGGGACATGGGAGGTTGTCGAGGGACATCGGGATGGGCGGGCTGGGGGTGTGACGGGTGCAGGGATCTGGGGGTTGTCGAGGAAAGTGGGGTGGCGGCGCTGCGGTGAGCGGTGCCGGGGCGAGGGGTTAGGTGGGCGGGTGGGGCGGTCTCTGGTGGGAGCCGTGGGGGGTGCGGCATTGGGTTAGTGGGGGGTTGGGGTGGCTCGGCGGATGTGGATGTCGCCGTAGGCCGTGCGGGCGCGGAGTTCGGCGGTTTCGTCGGCCTGTCCGGGGCCGCTGGTGGGGGTGAGGCCGATGTGTGCGTTGCCGTAGTCGGTTCGGACGTCGAGGTAGGCGGCGGTGCCTGCGCGGATGCCGGCTTCGACGGCGCCCGAGGCGGTTTCCAGGCTGATCTGGCCACGCACCACTTCGCCGATGCGGACGTTGCCGGTGGCTGTCTTGGCGGCGACGTCCGAGAGGGCGCGGTCCACGGTGATGTCGCCGTGGGCGGTCTTCATCCGCAGGTCGCCGGCCACTTCGCCGAGGGTGATGTCGCCGTGTGCGGTCTTGATGGTGGCCGCGCCGTCGATCCGGTTGATGCGGATGCCGCCGTTGTCGGCGGTGATGTCGGCGGGACCGGACCTGGCCACGGTGATGTCGCCGTTTCCGGCCTGGACCTGCAGTCTGCCGGTCTCGTCGAGCCAGACGTCGCCGTCGGCGCTCTGGAACCGGCAGTCGCCGAGGCGGCCCTCGCACCGGAGCTCGCCGGTGGTCTTGACCTCGGCGCGGGAGCCCGTCGGCAGCTCGATCTCCACGTCGATCGACTCGCCGCCCCACAGCAGCCAGCGGAACGTGGCGGGCGGCGAGCGCACCAGGAGCCTGCCGCGGGAGTAGTCGATCTCGATCTGGTCGCTGGTGTCGTGGTGGGCGGGCCGGATGCGTACGACGGTGTCGGCGCGGTCGGTCGCGTGGATGCGGACGTCGGCCATGTGGAGGTCGACGGTGGCCAGGATCGGGGTGGGAGTGTCGAAAGTCGGCATGCTGGGTGGCCTCACGAATGGGGTGGTCGGATGGGACGGGCCGGCTAGCTCACCCAGCCGGTGTAGTGCCGGCCGCCCGGCGGATCGTCGGACCTGACCGCCTCGCCGGGCTCCAGCGCTGCGGAGATGGCGCGGACGAGCCAGGCGTTGACCGAGAGCCCGTCGTGGCCGGCCGCCTCCTCGATGCGCGACTTGAGGTGCTCGGGCACGCGCAGGGAGATCCGTGACGTGCCGCCCTCGTCGGCGTCGGGGACCGGGGCGCGTACGCCCATCGCGACCTCCACCGCGCCGGCGAGTGCGGAGCGCAGCGTGCTCTGCGGGGACGCGGGGGCAGGTGGGGTGTGCGCCGGTCGCACGACGAAGTCGGCGTCGCGCCCGCGCAGGCGTACGTCGACCGAACCCGGGGCGAGGTCGCGCGTGATCTCGCCCGCGGCGGTGGACAGCGCGTCGAGCAGGGTGAGCCGGACGGCTGATTCGAGCGGCGCGGTGAGTCGCTCGGCCAGCTCGCGGGCCTCGGGGCCGCCGGCCTCCGCGGCGACCGCCAGCTCTCTGCGGAGTTGGTCGACGAAGGGCGTGAGGTTCATGACGCCATCATGACGCCATGATGGCGTCAACGCAAGCGGGGTTGTGACATCATGAGGGCGTCATGGGGTCGGCGCGGGGTGGCGTCCGGCATTCGGGGAGGCCGGACCGGCCATGAGCACCGAGGAGTCGTTATGCGGCGGACCGGCTGGGCAGCGGGCGGTGAAGGCCTGAACAGGGGAGGACCATCGTGGGGGAACACACGCCAGAGCACGACCCTCGATCCCGCTTCGAGGACGAGGGCATCCCGGACCTCCAGGACGGCACGCCCGAGCAGCAGTGGGCGGTCGATCCACAGGAGGCGCCGCTGCCCGGGGACGAGCCGATCGCGATCGACGACTACGGCACCACGGTCGACGAGCAGATCCAGGGCGAGCCACTGGACAGCCGGCTGGAGCGGGAGGTGCCCGAGGACCAGCCGGTGTTCGGCGCGGACGAGCCACGGGGCCGCGATGGTGGCGGCGACGCCGGGACCGATCGGGTCACCGACGAGTCAGGGCTGGGTGTCGGCTCGGATCTCGACACCGACCGGGAGGCGGACAGCGGGGTCGAGGAGGGCTGGCCGGCGCAACCGGAGGAGCCGTCGGGCCAGGTGTGGGACGACCCACGGCGGGCCGGTCGGCTGGTCGCGCCCGACGAGGGGGCGCACGGTGACATCGAGTCCGACGAGGTGGCGCGGGAGGTCGGTCCTGACAGCGGCGGCTACTCGGCGGAGGAGTCGGCCATGCGGGTGGAGCCCGAGTAAGGGAGGTGGGCCACGTGTCCGACAAGAAGGACCGCGACAAGCGGCGCGAACAGGACAAGGGCACCACGTTCGATGCCGACCTGCACAACATGGGCGGCGACATCGGCCCGGCCTCGATCCGCGGCTCGAACGCGAACCCGGGCAAGCCAGGCGACGACGCCGAGCCTTCCAGCGGCTATGCCGAGCCCATGGGGTACGTGACCGGCCGCGACGACGAGTGGCCGGTGACGGCGGGCTCCGACGAGAAGGCGGTCGCGAGCCGTACGGACGAGGTCGAAGGCCACGTCGAGACGCTGGGGCCGAGCCCGCACCCGATGCCGCCCGACGCCGTGGAGCCGCAGGGCGAGGGCGGTGACCCCGGCTTCCGTGTGCAGGGGCCGGTGGACGAGGCCGAGCACGGCATGATCGACGAAGGCGAGGACGAGACCCCGGCCGCCGAGCCGGACGGCGGGCACGTGGGCGCGGCGGTCGACTGGGTGCCCTCGGACGAGGACGACCCCGACGCCGGTTCCGGCCGCACCGACGCCGACGACGGCGGCTACCTGCCCGGGGAAGGCACCGGCTACGTGGACCGACCATGACAGCCGACCGTCACATGCCCGCTGGCTGGGAGGCGGTGCCGACCGCATGAGGGGTCTCACGCCGCTCGAACGGACTGCCGGGGAGGGTGGGGCACCGACCGTACGGGAGAGGGGCGGGAGTGACCGTCTCGCGCCAGTCGAACGGACCGCCCGGGGCGGGTGGGGCGCCGACCGTACGAGGGGGTGAGAGTGGCCGTCTCGCGCCGCTCTCAGCAGGCCGCTCGAAGCGGGAACGCGCCACCTCGGGGACGGTTGACGCCGACCGACCGCAGTTGGACGGCGACCGAATGCGGCTGGACGCCGACGTACGCGGCTGGGTGCGACCGTACGGGGCTGAGCGTGGGGGTTGGTGTTGCCGTTCGGGCTGCTTCGGGGCGGGGCGGGGTCAGGTGGGGCGCTGGGATTCCAGGCCGTTGAGGAGGGCTTCCAGGCCGAACTCGAAGGTCTGTACCGGGGCCGTCGCGTAGTCGGTGGGGGTGGGGGCTTCGACTCGGCTGCGTAGCCGGGGGAACTGTTTGGCGATCTCGGCGGCCTTGTCCAGTGTCTCCTGGAAGGCCGCCGCGGCGTCGCCGCCGTCGCGGGCGAGGCGGCGGGTGAGGGACGCCTGCGCGGCCACGCCGAGCACGCAGCCGAGGACGAACGTGAAGACGGCGCCGGCCGCCCGGTCGGCGTGCGCGCCGGTGAAGCCGCCTTTCTCGTAGACGGCGAGGCTGCATTCGTCGTAGCGGGCCTTGCTCACCCCGTAGAACAGGTGTGACCCGAACGCCTGGACGAGCCACGGGTGCCGGCTGAGCATGTCGTGCAGGCCGGTGGCGAGCTCGGTGGCGGCGGCGCGCCAACCGACGGCGTCGACGTCGGGCAGCGCGATCTCGTCCCAGACGCGGTCGCCGACGAGCAGGATCAGGTTGTCCTTGCTCTGTACGTGCCAGTAGACGGCCGTGGCGGCGGAGCCGAGGCGTTTGCCGAGGTTGCGCATGTTGAGGCCGTCGAGGCCCTCCTCGTCCAGCAGCTCGATCGCGGTCTCGACGATCTGTTCCTTGGTCAGGGTATCGCGCGGCATGCGGCCACCATACTGGACTTGCACTTAGTTCAAGTAGCCGGTTACAGTGCTCTTGCACTTAGTTCAAGTCCGACCCGAGGAGCCCCCGTGAACACCGTCATCGCCGTCAGCCAGCTGCTCGTCGCCGCCGCCTTCGTGAGCATCCCGATGGTCCGGCACCGCTACGGGGCCACCGCGATGGCCCGCGCGCAGGCCGAGCTCCAGCGCCAGGGCGTGCGCACCACCGTCCTCCACGAGAACGGCATGCGCTTCGACGCCGGCGGCCACGAGACCGCGGTTCCCGCCACGGTCGCCGCGATCATGGCGGTGGTGGCGGGGCTCAACCTGTTCGGCCACGCCTGGGCCCCGACGCTGACGTGGATCTTCCAGTCGCTCGTCCTCGTCGGCAACTGCGTCATCCTCTACAGCCAGCTCACGGCCGAGAAGTCGGTACGCGCGGCCTTCCAGCGCAAGGGTGACCCGATGCTGGCCAGGATCGACGTCGCCGCCCTGCTCAAGGCCGCCGAGGACGGCTTCCCCGCCTGGACGTGGACCCTGCAGAACGTCCGTCACGTCGTCGTGTTCGGCGCCTCGATCCTCGGCCTCGTCCTGGTCGCCGTCTGAGCCGGCGACGCGATCAAGCGAACGATCCCGATCAAGTGAACGGCCCTGCGCAAGTGAACGATCCAGAGCAAATGAACGACCCCGAGCAAGTGAATGATTCGATCGAGTGAGTGAGTGAGTCGTCATGCCGGTTTCCGTCGCTCTTGCAGCCACGCTGCAACTCCTGCTGGCCGCCACCTTCGTCGTCATACCCGTGGCCGCCTGGCGCACCGGCGGCCGGGCCCAGCGCGCGGCCGAGGCCGAGGTCGCCAGGCAGGGCCACGCGCCCGGCGTCCTGGCCCGGCACGGCATCAGGTTCGAGGAGCGGGCGCCGGAGCTCGCGCTCGCGCTGGGCATCGCCGTCGTGGTGACCGCCCTGGCCTGGCTCAACCTCGCCGGGGCGGGCCGCGTCCTGTCCTGGGTTCTCGAACCGGTCATCTTTCTCGCGGTCGGCTTCGTCACCGCGAGTCAGGTGTTCGCCGTCCGCTACACCGAGGCCGCGTTCGCGAAGTCGGCCGACCCCGGCGTGCGGGAGATCGACGCTCGTGCCGTGATCGCCGCCGCGAGCGGGGGTTTCCCGTCCTGGCTCCGCCCGCTCGTCCTGGTGCGCTTCGGGCTGGCGACGCTGGGCTCGGTCCTCGTCATCATCCTGCTCTCCACCCCGGCGGCCGACGCGTACTTCTCCTGACGACTGACGACTGACAACTGACGACTGGCGACTGGCGATTGAGGCTGACGCCCGACGGCTGGCAAATGACGGCTGGCGACTGCGGTCGACAAACGACGGCTGGTAAATGGCGGCTGGCGGCGCATACGGCATCCGACAGCGTTCCGCGACGGCGCGTACTTCTCCCGACACCCCCGTGCTTCTCCTGACGTGGTCTTTCCGCGTTGACCAGGTGACCGGGTGGACGATCCGGGTACGCGCTCAGAAGCCCCCACGAAACGGAACGCGGAGGACCGCACGATGCTCCTTGTCAACCGAGAGTGTGTACGGCGGCTGCTGGACGCGCCGGACCCCGACACGGTCCTGGTCTTCGTCCGGGGCGACTGCCTGGTCATGCCGGCGGCCCAGGTGGACGACACCCATCGCAGCCTGGTGATCGCCCGGCGGGCGGACGTGGCAGGGCTGCTGCCCGGCGACACGGTCACCGACGAGCAGCTCGACGAGGTGGCCACCCGGCTCGACAACGTCGCCAGGGACCTGGCCGGTTAACCCCGGCCAGGGTCAACCGCCGCGCGCGCAGCGGTGGCTCTCCCGCATCAGCGGCCACACGCGGCCGTCGCTGCCCTCGATCAGCTCCGACATGCGGTTGGGCACGTACGCGAAGGCCAGGCCGGTGTCCGGGTCGGCGAAGGCGAACGCGCCCGTCGCGCCGGCGTACCCGAAGGCGTTGGGCGCCCCGAACGGCGGCCACATCGGCCCGCCGGGCAGCATGAACCCGGCGCTGTAGGCCGTCTCCAGCCGCAGGACCAGGTCGCGCCCCCGAGCCTCGACCGCGCGGGCGCGGGCGACGGTCTCCGGGCGCAGCAGCCGGATGCCGTCCACCTCGCCGATCAGGGCCGCGTACAGTCTGGCCAGGCCGGCCGCGGTGCCGACGCCGCAGGCGGAGGGCACCTCGGCCCGATACAGGCGTGAGCCGCCGAGCAGCTCGGGGGTGAGGACCACGCTGCCGTAGGTGGCGCGGTGCAGCAGGGAGGCCGGCGAGCAGATCGCCCGGTTGAGCTCGTGGAGCTCGGGGTCGGCCCGGCCGTTGCGCACCTCGCCGGCCGTGGGGGCGACGACGCTCGCGAGCCGTCCCTCCTGGTGGGCGGGGATGCCGATGTGCAGGTCGAGGCCGAGCGGCGCGGCGATCTCCCGGGCGAACAGCCGTCCCACGGTGAGGCCGGTGACGCGGCGGACGACCTCGCTGACCAGCCAGCCCAGCGTGAGGCAGTGGTAGCCGTGGGCGCTGCCCGGCCGCCAGGCGGGTCTGGCGCAGGCGAGCGCGTCGGCGACCGGGCTGCCGCGTTCGATGTCGTCCAAGGTCAGCGGCGGGTCGATGACCACGACGCCGGAGCGGTGGCCCAGGATCCAGCGCAGCGGCATCCTGCCCTTGCCTTCGGCGGCGAACTCCGGCCAGTAGTCGGCCACCGGCGTGTCGAGGTCGAGGATCCCCCGGTCGACCAGCAGCAGGAGGGCCGCGACCGCCATCCCCTTGGTGGTCGAGGCCAGGAGCGCGAGCGTGTCCTGCCGCCACGGCCTGTCCTCGGCGGCCAGCCCGCCCCACAGGTCCACGACGGGCTCGCCGTGCTGGTAGACGCAGAGGGACGCGCCCAGTTCCCGCCCCTCGGCGAAGTTGTCCGCGAAGCGGTCCCGCACCGAGGAGAAGCGCGGGTGGCAGATCCCCCGGATACCGGCCACGGTCTCCGGCTACCCCGGTGACCTGCGGACAAACGGTCGCTTACCTGGCACGTAATTGTGGCGCTTCCCTCCTGTCGCGGATTCTTGGGTCGACGACCGGAACCCGGGAGGACACCATGACCGCTTACGCCGTGGCGCATCTGAAGACGCCGAACCCCCACCCCGACGTGCTGGAGTACATGGAGCGCATCCAGGCGACGCTCGACCCGTTCGGCGGGCGGTTCCTGGTGCACGGGGCGCAGGTGGAGGTGCGCGAGGGCGACTGGCCGGGGACGATCGTGATCATCGGCTTCCCCGACCTGGACGCCGCCAGGGGCTGGTACGACTCGCCCGCTTACCAGGAGATCCTGCACCTGCGCACCGATCACATCGACGGCGCGGCGCTCCTGGTGGAGGGGGTCGGGCCGGACTACGACCCGGCGAAGACCGCGGCGGCGCTACGGCGGTAGCCATACCCGTATGCGCATACTTTGAGCGTTTCGCGCCTCCCGTTGCGTACCTCCAGACGGCAGATCCCGGTTATCTGGAGGTACGTCATGCCCCGCAGAGTCGCCCTGCTCGCCGCCCTCACGCTCACCCTGACGGCCGCCCCGGCCGCCGCGCAGGCCACGACCGCGCAGGTCACGACTGCGCGAACCACGGCCGCGCACGACCCGGGCCCGGTCCGGTGGTCCGCCACGGACTCCTGGCCGGAGCGCAGGACCGTGCTGCAGTACTGGACGCCGCAGCGCCTGCGCGCGGCGCGGCCGCTGTCGTCGCCCGAGCCGCGCCGCACCGCCCGCTCCGACCGGCCGACGCGCGGCAACCCGTGGGCGACGCGCGGCACCTCGTTCACCCGGTCGGCCGCCGAGCTGGCCAACAGCCCCGGCCTGCGGTGGACCGACGGCGGCGCCATCGTCCGCACCACCGGGCGCGTCTTCTTCACCACTGCGGAAGGCCAGAACTCCTCCTGCTCCGGCACCGCCGTGACCAGCGCGAACGAGAGCGTGGTGATGACCGCCGGGCACTGCGTCAAGCTGAACGGCGCCTTCCACCGCAACTGGGTGTTCGTCCCCGGCTTCGCCAACGGCCGCGCGCCGTTCGGCGCCTGGGTGGCGAGCCGCCTGCTGACCACCCAGCAGTGGAACGCCCGCGAGGACATCAACTTCGACGTGGCCGCCGCCGTGGTCGCGCCGTTGCAGGGCCGGACGCTGACCGACGTGGTGGGCGGCCAGGGCGTGGCGTTCAACCAGGCCAGACGGCAGCAGATGTTCTCCTACGGGTTCCCGGCGGCTGAGCCGTTCGACGGCTCGTCGCTGATCTTCTGCAGCGGCCGCGCGTTCGACGACAGCGTCATGACGCGGGACCTCGGGCTGCGCTGCCGCATGACCGGCGGTTCGAGCGGCGGCCCGTGGCTGCAGGGCTTCGACGACTCCACCGGCCTCGGCTGGGTGACCTCGGTCAACAGCTTCAAGTACGACTTCGCGCCCGACTTCATGTTCGGCCCGTTCTTCGGCAACGAGGCGATGGCCGTCTACCAGGAGGCCCAGCGGACCGACGCGACCTGAGCTCCGTTTTCCGGCTGCTGTACCGTGAACCGGCCGGAAGAGGGAGAAGCGGTGAGAACAAGGGCGCCGGCCCTGCTCGAAAGGTTCCAGCACCCCGCGCAGGTGATCGTGACCGGGTTCGCGGCGGTGGTGCTGCTGGGCACGGGCCTGCTGATGCTGCCTGTGGCCGCGGAGTCCGGGGAGTCGACGGACTGGGTGACGGCGCTGTTCACCGCCACGTCGGCGGCGTGCGTGACCGGGCTGGCCGTGGTCGACACGGCGTCGCACTGGTCGGCGTTCGGCGAAGTGGTGATCGCGCTGCTGGTCCAGGCCGGCGGGCTCGGGATCATGACGCTGGCCACGCTGTTCACGGTGCTGCTGTCCGGGCGGCTCGGGCTGCGGGCCCGGCTGTTCGCGCAGGCCGAGACGAAGACGCTGCGGATGACCGACGTGCGCACGGTGGTGCGCAAGGTGGTGCTGTTCAGCCTGGCCTGTGAGGCGGTCGTGGCGGTGGTGCTGACCGGCCGCTTCCTGATCGGCTACGGCGAGCCGTTCGGCAGGGCGGTCTACCTGGGCGTCTTCCACGCGGTGTCGTCGTTCAACAATGCCGGGTTCGCGCTGTGGGCCGACAATCTGATGGGGTTCGTCACCGATCCGTGGGTGAGCCTGACCATCGCGGTGTCGGTGATCGTGGGCGGGCTCGGCTTCCCGGTCTGGTTCGAGCTGCTGCGCGATTGGCGGCATCCCGGCCGGTGGTCGGTGCTGACCAGGATCACCGTGTGGGTGACCGTGATCCTGCTGGTCGGGGGCACGCTGGTGTTCCTGGCCACCGAGTGGCGCAACCCGCGCACGCTGGGCGGGCTGGACGACCCTGGCAAGGTGCTGGCCGCGTTCTTCGCCGCCGTGATGCCGCGCACCGCCGGGTTCAACAGCCTGGACGTCTCGGCCATGTACCCGTCGAGCTGGCTGGTCACCGACCTGCTGATGTTCGTCGGCGGCGGCAGCGCGGGCACGGCCGGCGGGATCAAGGTGACCACGTTCGGGCTGCTGGCGTTCGTCATCTGGGCGGAGATGCGCGGCGAGCACTCGGTGCACGTGGGCAACCGCCGGCTGCCGGAGTCGGTGCAGCGCCAGGCGGTCTCGATCAGCCTCATCGGCGTGGCGCTGGTGGCGGTCTCCACCTACGTGCTGCTGGTGCTGACCCCGTTCAGCCTGGACCGGGTGCTGTTCGAGGTCGTCTCGGCGTTCGGCACCACGGGGCTGTCCACGGGGATCACCGCGCAGGTCGGGGTGGCGGGGCAACTGCTGCTGGTGGTGCTCATGTTCGTCGGCAGGACCGGGCCGCTCACGCTCGGCTCGGCGCTGGCGCTCAAGGAGCATACCCGCCACTACCAGCTTCCGGACGAGAAGATGATCGTCGGCTGACGCCTCAGTGGTGGAAGGCGTGCACCACGGCGTGGCCCTTGCCCCGGCCGATGATCCACTTGTTGATCGGCGTGGTCACCAGGAACGCCACCAGCAGGGCCACGGCCAGCGCGCCCCAGAACAGCCCCGAGGCCAGCCCGGCGTCCATCGCGCCCGGGATGGCGACCATCACGCCGTTGTCCACGATCTCCATCACCAGGATCGACACTGTGTCGGCGGCCAGGGCCAGCTTGATGGCCTCTTTCCAGGAGAGACCGGCCCGGCGCAGCGGGATGAGGGTCAGAAGGTAGCCGAAGAAGAAGGCGAGCACGACGGCCAGCGCGATGGAGGGGACGGTGTGCCAGCCGAGCGCGGTGGCGATCACCAGGCCGAGCACCTCGCCGATGGCGCATCCGGTGAGGCAGTGCAGGGTGGCCGAGGCCGCCATCCGCCAGGAGACCTTCCCCGGCCCACCATGCGCGTGCTCCCCGTGCTGCGCGTGCTGATCATGTCCGTGCTGACCATGTTGTGCATGATCGTGATGGTTGTGGTGGTTGTGGTGACCGCCGTGCTCGGACATGCTGTTTGTACCCCTTAGTCGTATCTCGGCGGCGACAGTAACATACCCCCCTGGGGTTCCACAATATTGTCGGTAGCGATCTCTAATGTCCGCCGCATGACACATCAGGAGGCCGTCTGGGAGGCGGTCCGCGCCCTCGTCATCAGCCGCGACACCGGCGCGCTGGCCGACCGCCTCATCGCGCTCACCGACGCCGAACGGGCCGACGTGGCGGGCCGGCTGCCCGGGTTCGTCAAGGAGCTGCGCGAAGGCTTCGCCCGGCCCCATCGGGACGACGCCGACGAATGGGACCTCCGCTGGCTGGTCAGCGACGCGATGGAGAGTCACCTGGCGGCGCTGCGGCTCGTGGGCGCGGGCACGATCCCGGGCCCGGCGGGCGCGGTGGCCTGGCTGACCCGGCGCGAGTTCAACCCCCGCTGGGCGCCCCACACCGGCTGGCCCGACCTGGCCCGCGTGCTGGTCACCCGCCCGGCCGCCTGGCGGGCCGACGTCGCCGCCCGGCTCGCGCGTAAGATCCGCAGGCCCGGCGACCGCACCGTGCCCCTGGTGCTCGCCCTGCTGCGGAGCTGCGGCGGCGACCCTCCCGCGCACGACCCGCTGGTGGTCGCCTGGCTCGCCGCCGGCGTCGTGCCCGGCGACCCGCTGGCCGCCGCGCTGCTCCCGCGGATCTTCGACGCCCAGGGCGCCGGCCGCACGCTGCGCGACGAGCGGCTGACCCCCCGGCCGACCGCCTGGCTGTCCCTGCTCGCCTCCGGCGCGCTTTCGCGCGAGGCGGTCCTCGACGGCTGCGTGGGCCGCTTCCTGCGCGGCGGTGACGCCCTCGACCTGCGCTTCTTCGTACGTTTGCACAAGCTGGTCGATCCCACGCCCGAGGAGTCCGCCGCCCGCTCGCGCGACTACCTGCGGCTGCTGCCCGCCGCCCCTGGCACCGTCGCGGAGCTGGCCCTGGCCCAGGTCCGCCGCACCGGCCCGCACGACGCCGCCGACGTCGCCGAGGCGATCGGCGCGCTGACCTTCCGCGCGGAGGCCAAGCTGGCGCTCGCCGGCCTGAGCTGGCTGGACGACGAACTGCGGCGCATCGCGTCCCGGACGTCCCAGACCTCGCGGGTCGACAAAGCGGCCGCCGCGTCCCGGGCCGACGAGCTGGCCCCGGCGCTGGCCACCGCGTTCGCGCACCCGTCCTACCAGGTGCAGGAGCGCGCGGCCCGGCTCGCGCTCAAGCACGCCGCCACGTTCGGCACGGGCGGCGCCGCCGTGGCCGAGGCGGTGCCCCTGCTGCCGCCGGACCTCGGCCGTCAGGTGGCCGAGGTGTTCGGAGGCGACGCGACGCCCGAGGACCCGGCCGAGCCGTTCGCCCCGCTGCCGCTGCCCGTGCCCGCCCCGCCCGGCCCGTTCCCGGAGCCGACGCTCGCCGCCGACGGCTGGGCCGTGCAACGCTGGGAGACGGCCGAGAGCTGGCTCGCCGCCTTCGTCGAGCAGGCGGCGCGCGACCGGGCGGCCCTGCGCGCGGCGCTGGCGCGCGCGACCCGTTACTCCTATCCGGGCCTGTACGAGAGCCCGTGCTGGCTCAGCCCCGGCCAGTGGATCGGCGCCCTCGCCGACGAGGTGATCGCACCGGGCTCCGATCCCGGCGTCCCGGTCGGGGGCCCCGCCGACCCCTGGGAGTCGGTCTTCACCGCCATGCGCGTCATGCCCGAGCCGGAAGCGACGCAGCAGCCGGCAGCGGTGTTCGGGGGGTTCTTCACGCAACTGCTGGGGGAGATCGCCTCCCGGCTCCACGGCAGCACGCCCGCCCCGGTGAGGCGGCACCACGACCGGCTGCCGGAGCCCGGGATGGCCGCGCCGCCCCACCTGTTCGTGCTGCGCCGGCTCGCCGAGCTCTACGCGGCGCTGCGCGAAGGCGCGCTGCCGCCGGTGCTGCTGGCGACGCCCACCCTGGCCACCGGGCACCTCGACCCCGCGGTGCTGGTCGACCGGCTGGAGGCGTGCGCGGCGGCGGGGGTCGAGCCGCTGCCCGCCGACCTGGCGCAGGCCCTGCTGCGGCTGCCGCGCGGCGCCTGGCCGGAAGCCGCCGAACGGGCCGCGCGGGTGGGGTCGCGAGGTGCCGCGCGGGCCGCCGCCTGGCTGGCCGGAGGCGGCCTGCCCGATCCGGTGACGGGGCTGGAGTGGGGCTACCGGCTGGGCGCCGTGGACCACGTGTTCGACGACGACCACGTGCCCGAACACACCGACGACGTCTGGGTGCGGCCCGTCCTGCGGGCCCGGCCGACCGGCGACGAGCTGATCGACGAGCTGCTGCGCGAGCCCCGGAGGTGGAGCTGGGGCGATCACGCCGACACCGTCGGCTGGTGGCCGGCGATCCTCCCGTCGCACCGCGAGGTGGTCGCCGTCAACCTGCTGCCCTGGCTGTTCGGCGGAGGGGCCGCCGATGCGACGCTCGCGGCCCTGGCGCAGGCGGGCGGGCCGGTCGGAGAGGCGACCGCGATCAACCTGGCGCGTTCGCTGACCCGTCCCGACGGCGAGGCGGCGCCGTTGCTGTTACGGATGGCCGCCCGGGGCGACCTGCCCGCCGAGGCGGTCGGCCGGCAGCTCGCGCACTTCGTCCGGCGCACCCGGCGCGAGGTCCGCCCGGCGTTCGGCGCGCTCGCCGACGCGGCCAGGCAGGGCGCGCACGCGCAGGTGTGGGAGATCGTCAAGGCCATGCTGCCGGACCTCCTGGCCGTGGGCGAGCGGCCGGCCGCCGTCCACACTGAGGCGGTGACGCTGGCCGTCGACGTGGCGGCCTGGGCGGGCGCGCGCGACGAGATCCCCGCGGTCACGGCCTGGGCCACGAGCCGCAGCCGCAGCCGCTTCGCCCGCGAGTGCCGCCGCCTGCGCGACCAGTTGAGCGGCGCGAGCCGCTGAGCCCGGCATCGGACGAACAGCACGGTAGGCGTACGGGAAGCGCCGTCCTAGGCTGGGCGCATGGATCTTGACAGCGCGCTCTGGGACGCCGAGCCCGGCTGGCTCAACACCGCCTCGTACGGGCTGCCGCCCCGCCGGGCGTTCGAGGAGTTGCAGGCCGTGCTGGCCCACTGGCGGCACGGCAGCTCGGACTGGAAGCCCTGGGACGCCTCCGTGGGCCGCTCGCGCGCCGCGTTCGCCCGGATGGTCGGCGCCGTCGCGGAGGACGTGTCCGTCGGCTCGACCGTCTCGCAGATCATGTCCACCGTGGCCACCGCGCTCCCGCCGGGCGCCGAGGTGGTCGTGCCGGAGATCGAGTTCACCAGCAACCTGTTCCCGTGGGCGGTGGCCGCCCGCGTCCGGACCGTTCCCGCCGACCGGCTGGCCGACGCGATCACCGCCTCGACCGGCGCGGTGGCGTTCAGCCTGGTGCAGTCGGCGACCGGCGAGGTGGCGCCGCTGGCCGACATCGTCGCCGCCGCCCGCGACCACGACGCGCTCGTCATCGCCGACGGCTCCCAGGCCTGCGGCTGGCTCCCGGTGAACGTCGACGGCGTCGACGCGCTGGCCTGCGCCGCGTACAAGTGGCTGATGGCCCCGCGCGGCGCGGCGTTCGGCTACCTGTCGCCGCGCCTGCGCGAGCGCATGCGCCCGCTGGCCGCCAACTGGTACGCCGGGGCCGACGAGGGCGGCTCCTTCTACGGCCCGCCGCTGCGGCTCGCGGGCGACGCGCGGGCCTTCGACCTGTCGCCCGCCTGGTTCTGCTACGTGGGGGCCGCGCCCGCGCTCGAACTGCTCAACGAGATCGGCGTCGAGCGCGTCCGCGACCACGACGTGGCGCTCGCCAACCGCTTCCGGGCCGGACTCGGCCTCGAACCGTCGGACAGCGCGATCGTCTCCGTCGACGCGCCTGGCGAACGGCTGGAGGCGGCCGGCATCCGGGCGGCGGTGCGGGCCGGGAAGGTCCGCGCAAGCTTCCACGCCTACACGACGACCGCGGACGTGGACCGCGCGCTGGAGGCCCTGGGCGCCCCATAACACCGCGATAGGGGGTCATTTGGGACGACCATTCCTCGTATCCGTCCTCGTACGGTGGCGACACCCCCCGTAATACGAGGAGAGTCACATGCTCCCCAGAAAGACCCTGACAGCGGGCCTCGCGCTCGGACTGACCCTCGTGGTCGTCCCCGCTGTAGCCTGGACCGCGCACAGCGCCACCGCGGACGACCTCAGCCCCTACGCCGCGGCGCAGGCGCAGGCTTCTGTCAACGAACCACCGCCCGGCCTGATCAACGCGCTCAGCGACGACCTCGGCATCAGCCAGCAGCAGGCCGAGACCCGGCTCGTCAACGAGGCAGCCGCGGCGACCGTCGAGCCCGGCCTGCGCGCCCAGCTCGGCGCGGCCTACGGCGGCGTCTGGCTCAGCGGCCCCACCGCTGCGATGACCGTCGCCACCACCGACCAGGCGCAGGTCGCCGCCATCCGGGAGACCGGTGTCGAGGCCCGCGTGGTCGGCCGCTCCCTCCAGCAGCTCGACGCGATCAAGGCCACCCTCGACCGGGCGGCCGCGAAGGCGCCGAAGACCGCGCCGGTCTGGTACGTCGACGTCGTGAACAACGACGTGGTCGTCCTGTCCTCCACGCCCGCCAAGGCGCAGGCCTGGGTACGGGCCAGCGGCGCCGACGCCTCGGCCGTCAGGGTCGTCCGCTCCAACGAGCAGCCGCAGGCCTACTACGACGTACGCGGCGGCGACGCGTACTACATCGGCAGCGGCTCCCGCTGCTCGGTCGGCTTCTCGGTGAGCAAGGCGGGCTCGCAGGGCGGCTTCGTCACCGCCGGCCACTGCGGCAGCACCGGCGCGACCACGACCGGCCACAACCGCGTCAACCAGGGCGTCTTCCGCGGCTCCTCCTTCCCGGGCAACGACTACGCCTGGGTCGAGGTCAACTCGCAGTGGACCCCGACCGGCGTGGTCAACGCCTACGGCCGGGGCATCCAGCCGATCCGCGGCTCCCAGGTCGCCCAGGTGGGCGCCTCGATCTGCCGCTCCGGCTCGACCACCCAGACCCACTGCGGTCAGGTCAGCCAGCTCAACACCAGCGTCACCTACCCGCAGGGCACGGTCTCGCAGGTGACCAGGACGAGCGTCTGCGCCGAGCCCGGCGACTCCGGCGGCTCGTTCTACTCCGGCGACCAGGCCCAGGGCGTGACCTCGGGCGGCTCGGGCAACTGCAGCTCGGGCGGCACGACGTACTTCCAGCCGGTCAACGAGATCCTGCAGGCGTACGGCCTCACGCTGGTCACCCAGGGCGGCAACAGCCCGACCCCGACCGGCAGCAACACGCCGACGCAGTCGCCCGGCGGCACCTGGGCGGCCGGCACCACCTACGCGGCCGGCGCCACGGTGACGTACGGCGGCGCCACCTACCGGTGCCTCCAGGGCCACACCGCGCAGGCAGGCTGGGAGCCCCCGGTCGTGCCCGCCCTGTGGCAGCGCGTCTGATGTCCTGACCCGTTCGAACCGGGCCCAGGCCGGGGAGCCCCCTCCTCCGGCCTGGGCCCGCCGGTTTGTCGGTGCCGGACGGTACTTTCCGATCATCCCCCTGACGATGGAGGTTGGTCGATGTACCGACAGGGCGACATCCTGATCGTGCCGGTGTCCGAGGAGGACGCGCCGCGCACCGTCCGGCCCGAGCCGCGTGACGCCCGCGGGCGGCTCGTGCTGGCGCACGGCGAGGCCACCGGCCACTGCCACGCGATCCCGGGGCCCGGCACGCTGTCGGGCGGGTTCCTGCACCTGCCGGAGGGCGGTCGCCTGGTGCACGAGGAGCATGACCCGATCTCGCTGCCCAAGGGCTGGTACCGGGTGGTCCGCCAGCGCGAGTACGTGCCGGGCTCCTTCCGGGTGGTGGCCGACTGATGGCCGTGCACACCGATGAACGGGTGGCGTGGGAGCGCATGGCCTTCGCCACCGGGCCGGGCGGCGACGCCGACGCGGCTGTCCGGCAGGCCTACAGGGAAGCGGGCCTGCCGGAGCCGGACCACGTGATCGTGGTGGCCTCGCCGCTCGCCGGCGCCCGCGCCGCCGCCTGGCTCACCGCCGACCCGGTACGTCCTGACCTTGCTCCTGTCGCCGTC
>NZ_JAHKRO010000156.1 GCF_019396325.1 Nonomuraea ceibae | reverse complement strand
CCGCCCGCCGGGCCCGCCTTCGGGGTGGGGCGCGAGGTCGAGGGCGGGCCCGGCGGCGAGGCCGGGGAGGCTCTGGAGGCGGACGCGGTGATCGTGGCCGCCGGGGCGTGGGCCGGGGAGGCGTGCCGGCCGCTCGGCGTGGAGCTGCCCGTGTTCCCGAGGCGGGGCCAGATCGTGCACGCCACGCTCGACGGCGTCGACACCGCGTGGTGGCCGATCGTGCTGCCGCGCAGCGGGCCGTACCTGCTGGGCTTCCCGGGGTCGCGGCTGGTGGTGGGGGCGACGGTGGAGGACGTCGGGTTCGCGCCGCGCGTGACGATGGGCGGGCTGGACGAGGTGCTGCAGGCGGGGCTGCGGATCGCGCCGGGCCTGTTCGGGGCGACGGTGACGGAGGCGAGGGTGGGGCTTCGGCCGGTGTACGCGCCCGGCCGGCCGCTCATCGGGCGGCTCACCGACCGGGTGGTGGTGGCGACGGGCCTGAGCGCGTACGGGCTGACGGCGGGGCCGTTCGCGGGCCGGATCGCCGCCGCGCTGGCGCTGGGCGAGGAGCCGCCGATCGACCTCGCCCCGTACGCCCCGCCGGTGTGAGGGCCGGGCGTATGATCGTCGTTCCCCCACCGTGCGCGAGTAGGGGGAGGCGGCGATGCGCCCGTTCCTGGTCCTGGCCCTGGTGCTGCTGACGGCGGGCTGCGGCGAGGCGGTCACGCCCGCGGCCCCGCCGGTGTCGGGCGTGGCCGCTACGGCGCCCGGCCCGGAGACCGGGGAAGGCGGGGAATCCGGGGAGGCCCGCGAGGTCGTGGTGCCGAGGGCGGCGTCCGGGCACTACGAGGTCGTCGGCGGGAGCGCGGCGGCCCGGCGCGGGCCGGGCCGGGCGGTGCGCTACCTGGTGGAGGTGGAGCGCGGGCTGCCGTTCGACGGCCGGGCCTTCGCGGCGCAGGTGCACCGCACGCTGAACGACCCGCGCGGCTGGACGCGGTTCCGGCGCGTGTCCCGCCCGCCGGTGCGGGTGCGGGTGGCGCTGTCGAGCCCGGCGACGACCGACCGCAGGTGCCGCCCGCTGCGGACCGGCGGCCACCTGTCCTGCTGGAACGGCACCCGCTCGGTCATCAACGCGCTGCGCTGGGCGCGGGGCATCCCCCAGTACGGCGGCGACCTGGCCGCCTACCGCCGCTATCTGATCAGCCACGAGGTCGGCCACGCGCTGGGTCACCGCCACCGGCCGTGCCCCGGCCCCGGCAGGCTCGCCCCGGTGATGGCGCAGCAGACGAAGTCGCTGGGCCGCTGCCGCCCGAACCCGTGGCCGCACCCCGAAAGGTAGACCGGCCCCATAGCGGAGAAGACTGGTGATCGCAACACGACGACGAGAAGGGCTCACGTCATGCCGACGATCACGACAGGGAAGGTCAGCGGCCTGGAGGACGACGGCATCGCCGTCTTCAAGGGCATCCCGTACGCGAAGATCCCGTTCGGGCCGCTCAGGTTCGCCGCGCCGGAGCCTGCGGACCCGTGGGAGGGCACGCTGGAGGCGACCGCGTTCGGGCCGCGCCCGCCGCAGCCGGCGATCATGCCCGGCCAGGAGCCGTGGGATCCGGCCGCCGGGCTGGACATCCTCACGGTGAACGCGTGGACGCCCGATCCCGGCGGCTCCGGGCTGCCGGTCATGGTGTGGCTGTACGGAGGCGCGTACTGGATGGGGTCGGCCGACTGGCCCGAGTACGACGGCGCGCGGCTGGCCCGGCACGGGGTGGTCGTGGTGACGCTGAACTACCGGGTCGGCATGGAGGGATTCGCCCAGGTCGAGGGCGCTCCGGCCAACCGGGGGCTGCTGGACCAGGTGGCGGCGCTGCGCTGGGTGCGGGAGAACGTGGCGGCGTTCGGCGGCGACCCGGACAACGTCACGGTCTTCGGCGAGTCGGCGGGGGCGGGCTCGGTGGCGGCGCTCATGGTGAT
This sequence comes from Nonomuraea ceibae, assembly GCF_019396325.1. Lineage (GTDB taxonomy): Bacteria > Actinomycetota > Actinomycetes > Streptosporangiales > Streptosporangiaceae > Nonomuraea > Nonomuraea ceibae. Next base: position 17,219 of record NZ_JAHKRO010000156.1, on the reverse strand, counting down.
GCCGTCGGCGGCCGGGCTGTTCCGGCGGGCGATCGCGCAGAGCGTGCCGGGGCCGTTCCTGACCTCCGAGCTGGCCTCGCGGGTGACCGGCGCGGTGATGGCCCGGCTGGGCGGCGGGTCCCCGTACGAGACGACGCCGGAGGGGCTGGTGGCGGCGTCGGCGGCGTTCGCCCGGGAGGAGCTGCCGGGCGCGCGCGATCGGTGGGGGCTGCTGACGCACATGGGGATGCCGGTGGCGCCGGTGGTCGACGGCGAGGTGCTGCCGGACACGCCGTGGAACGCGCTGGCGGCCGGGGCGGGCGCGGACGTGGAGCTGATCGTCGGGTACAACCGCGACGAGTTCACCGTCTTCCACGCGATGGCGAGCGGGCCGCCTAACCTGGCGGCGGCGCTGGAGGCGCTGGCCCCCGACGGCGCGGACGCCGCCTACCGGGCGGCGCTGCCGGGAGCCTCGGACGGCGACCTGTACGTGCGGCTGATGTCGGACTGGCTGTTCAGGATGCCGAGCGCGCTGCTGGCCGACGCCCATCACGGGACCACGTACGCCTATGAGCTGACCTGGGCGCCCACCCCGGTGCTCGGCGCGTGTCACGGGCTGGACGTGCCGCTGGTGTTCGGCACGACGCGGGGCGAGCTGGCGCTCATGCAGGCGGGCGGCTCGCCGGACACGGAGGCGATGTCGGAGCAGTTCCGCACGGCCTGGACCCGGTTCGCGGCCACCGGCGACCCGGGCTGGCCCGCCTACGACCCGGCGACGGCGGTCACCCACCTGTTCGACGTGAAGCCGTCGGACGTGGCCGACCCGGAGGCGGCCTCGCGGGCGCTGTGGTCGAAGACGGGCGTGCGGGTGATCGGCTGAACGCCCGGCGGTGATCAGCCCGCGTCGCTGAGCCGCTCCGCGCCGACGCCCCTGAGCAGGGTGTCGACCAGGCGGGTGGCCAGGGCGTCGGGCTCGCCGGGGCTCTGCGCGGCCTCGTGGATGAGCGCGTAGTAGACGCGCCTGGCCCAGTCGAGGTCCACGTCGTCGCGCAGCACCCCGGCCGCCTGCGCCCGGCGGAACAGCTCGGCGCAGCTCTCCTCCACCTCGGCGTGGACGCGGGCGACCTCGGGCCCGGCCGTGGCGGCGCGGCTCATGGCGAAGCCCCAGTCGATCTTCACCCGGAGCACGTTGGCGGTGGCCTGGTAGAGCGCGACCAGGGGCGGCGTGGTCTGCGGGCCGGCCGCGGCGACGGCCTCGGCGAAGCGCCGGGTGGCCCACTCGGTCATGGCCTCGACCAGCGCCTCGCGGGAGGCGAAGCGCCGGTGCACGGTGGTGCGGGCGACGCCGGCCGCCTCGGCGATCTGCTCCATGCTGGCCGACGGGTTGCGGCTGAGGACGCGCTCGGCGGCCTCCAGGATCGTGCGTACGGTCCGCTCGGCGTCTGACCGGCGGGCCCGGGTTCCCTGGCTCACGCGTCACGAGGATACAGCACCGTACCGCTTTGCCGAAGAGTTGCATCATCAGTGTCGCATCTTCTATGGTCTACGCATCGAGCTTGTCGCAACTAACGAAGGGCTTCATCATGGACCTGCGACTCACCGGCAAGACCGCCGTCGTCACCGGAGCCGGCCGGGGCATCGGGCTGGCCATCGTCCGCACGCTGCGCGAGGAGGGCATGCGCGTCGTGGCCGGAGCCAGGACGATCACGCCCGAGCTGATCGCCACCGGCGCGACCGGCGTCAGCGTGGACCTGTCCACCCCCGCCGGGCCCGGCGAGCTGGTCGAGCGGGCGCTGGCCGAGCTGGGCGAGATCGACCTGCTGGTCAACAACGTGGGCGGCGGCGACGGCGGCGACGGCCAGACCGGCGGCTTCCTCGGCTTCACCGAGGAGCAGTGGCGGCTCACCCACGACCTCAACTTCCTCAGCGCCGTGCGCGCCACCCGGGCCGCGCTGCCCAGCCTGCTGCGCGGGAGCGGCGCCGTCGTGAACGTCTCCTCCAACGGCGCCCGCGTGCCGCACGCCGGCCCCGTCCCCTATACGACCGCCAAGGCCGCGCTCACCGCCTGGAGCAAGGCGCTGGCCGAGGAGTTCGGGCCGCAGGGGGTGCGGGTCAACACCGTCTCACCCGGCCCGGTGCTGACCGCTATGTGGGAGGCGCCCGACGGCTACGGCGCGGCGCTGGCGGGCGCGTTCGGCCTGCCGCACGAGCAGCTGCTGGCCGGGCTGCCCGGCACGATGGGCATGACGACCGGCAGGTTCGTCACGCCCGACGAGGTCGCCTCGCTGGTGGCGTACCTGGCCTCACCGCTCGCCGCGAGCGTCAGCGGCGCCGACTACGTCGTCGACGGCGGCGCGACGAAGACCGTCTGACGCCGCGAAACGGCGTCCGTCCCCGGGAACACCGGCGGCCCCGCGATCAGTTGAGCTGGTGTACCGGAATTCAGGGGAGAGTGAGCGATGGCAGGTTTTCGGACGGCACGACGCATCCTGGTGGGGGGCGCGGCGCTCGCCGCCGCGGGATGGGCGCTCCGGGACGTGCCCGCCGAGCTGGGCGTGCGCCCGCTGACGTCCGGCCCGGAACGGGCGGCGCGGATCCGGCGCTCACCGCAGTTCAGGGACGGCGCGTTCGTCAACACCATGCCCGAGGGCACCGCGATGATCACCACGCCGCCGGTGGGGCTGCTCGGCGAGCTGGCCAAGGACAAGGAGCTGCGCCGGCCGCCCGGCCGGATCCCGGTGCGCATCCCGCCCGCCGACGCGCCGCCCGCCGACGGCGTCCGGGCCGTCTGGTACGGCCACGCGTCCACGCTGGTCGAGATCGAGGGGCGGCGGGTGCTGTTCGACCCGGTGTGGAGCAGGCGGCCGTCGCCGACGCGGCTCGTCGGCCCCAAGCGCCACCACGAGCCGCCCGTGGGGCTCGGCGCGCTGCCCCAGGTCGACGCCGTGGTCATCTCCCACGACCACTACGACCACCTCGACCTGGCGACCGTGCGCACGCTGATCCGCACGCAGAAGGCGCCGTTCCTGGTGCCGCTCGGCATCGGCGCCCACCTGGAGCGCTGGGGCGTGCCCGCGTACCGGATCGTCGAGCTCGACTGGGACGAGGAGGCCGTGGTCGGCGGGCTGCGGTTCGTCGCGACGGCGGCCCGCCACTTCTCCGGCCGGACGTTCTTCCGCAACGACACGCTGTGGGGCTCCTGGGTCGTGGCCGGGGCCGCCAAGCGGGTCTTCTACGCGGGCGACTCCGGCTACTTCGAGGGCTACAAGGGCATCGGCGCGGCGCACGGGCCGTTCGACCTGACGCTCATGCCGATCGGCGCCTACAGCCCCGCCTGGCCCGACGTGCACATGAACCCGGAGGAGGCGGTCAACGCCCACCTCGACCTGGGCGGGCGGCTGATGCTGCCGGTGCACTGGGCGACGTTCACGCTGGCGCTGCACCCCTGGTCGGAGCCGGTGGACCGGCTGTGGCGCGAGGCCAAGGCGCGTGACGTGCGGATCGTGGTGCCCCGTCCCGGCGAGGCCGTCGACACCGCCGCCGCCCCGGCCGTCGACGGGTGGTGGGAGACGCTCGGCTGAGCAGCGGTGCGGCCGACAGCCGTACAGTCTCAGGGTGAGCAACCTTGAAACGGACCCGCGCGAGATCCGCTGCGCCGCCGACGGCGGGGGCGAGGAGCTGCTGGAGGGGCGGTCCGTGCCGCTGGGCGGGCCGCGGGCGATGGCGGTGAGCCGCACGCTGCCCGGCGTGCGGCGGCGGCTCATCGGCGCCTGGTGCTTCGCCGACGCCTACGGGCCCGAGGTGACGCGGATGCGGGTGCCGCCGCACCCGCACACCGGCCTGCAGACGGTGAGCTGGCTGCTGGCGGGCCGGGTGCTGCACCGCGACAGCCTCGGCAGCCTGCGCGAGGTACGGCCCGGGCAGCTCAACCTGATGACGGCCGGGCGCGGCATCTCGCACTCGGAGGAGTCGCCGCACGAGACGCTGCACGGGGTGCAGCTCTGGGTGGCGCTGCCCGGGACCGACCGGCGCACGGCGCCCGCCTTCGAGCACCACGCCGCGCTGCCGGAGCTGACGGGCGACGGCTTCTCGGCGACCGTGTTCATGGGGGCGCTGGGCGGGGCCGTCTCCCCCGCCACGGTCTTCAGCCCGCTCGTGGGCGCGCAGGCGGCGGTCGACGGGACGGCCGAGCTGCCGCTGGATCCGGCGTTCGAGCACGGGCTGCTGCTGCTCGACGGCGAGGTCGAGCCGCTGCGCGCGGGCCCGCTGCGCTACCTGCCCCCGGGACGTGACCGCATACGGCTGAGCGGGCGCGGGCGGGTGCTGCTGATCGGCGGCGAGCCGTTCGGCGAGGAGATCGTCATGTGGTGGAACTTCGTCGGCCGCGACCACGACGAGATCGTGGCCTTCCGCGAGGAGTGGGCATCGGGCGACGGGTTCGGCGTCGTCGAGGGCTTCGGCGGCCCGCCGCTGCCCGCCCCCGCCCTGCCCGGCACCCGGCTCCGCCCCCGCGGCCGGGTCCGCGAATGACCTCGGCCGAGGTGGGGGCGTCCGGTCGCGCGCTAGCGGGCGCCGGTGCGTGAGCGGCGGACGAGGTCGCGGGCGGCCTGCGGCCACTGGCCGAAGTCGAACGTGAAACCGGCGTCGAGCAGCCGCCCGGGGACGACCCGGCGGCTCTTCAGCAGCAGCTCGGTGTCCGAACGCATCGCGAGCGCGCCGAGCTCGGCCATCCACCGCGTCGCGGGCAGCCCCACCGGGACGCCCTTCGCCCGGCGCAGCTCCCGCATGAACGCGCGCTGCGGCAGCGGGTCCGGGGCGGCGAGGTTCACCGGCCCGGTCAGGTCGTCGCACCCGGCCAGGAACTCGACGGCGCGGGCGAAGTCGCGCTCGTGGATCCACGACACGTACTGGGCGCCGCCCGCGATCGCTCCGCCGAGGCCGAGCCGCGCCATCCGCAGCAGGACGTCGAACACGCCGCCGCGGTCGGGGCTCATCACCATGGCGGTGCGCAGGGCGACCTTGCGGGTGCCCGGCGTACTGGCCCGCTCCTGCTCCCGCTCCCACGCCTTGGCGATCTCCACGCTGTAGGCCCAGTAGCGCGGGACGCCGGGCTCGCCGCCGCCGATCACGCCGGTCGCCTCGTCGTTGGCCGCGTCGAAGCGGTGGGCGTAGACGGTGGCGGTGCTCATCTGCAGCCAAACCCGGGGCGGCCGCGCGGCGGCGGCGATCGCCTCGCCGACCACCCGGGTGGAGCGCACCCGCGACCGCATCATGGCGCTCAGCGTTTCGGGCGTGTAGCGGCAGTTGACGCTCCGACCGGCCAGGTTGACCACGAGGTCGCTGCCGTCGATCTCGGCCGTCCACGGCCCCGGCGTCTCACCGTCCCAGTGAACCTCGCCCTCGCGCGCCGGCCGCCGGGTCAGGACCACGACGTCGTGGCCCGCGCCGGTCAGCGCCCGCCTAAGGATCGCACCCACCTGCCCGGTGCCGCCGGGTATGACAACCTTCATCAGGCTCCCCCCTAGATGCCGGGACTGAGCCTAGACGCTCTCCTTCCCGGGGCACCGGGCGCCCCGGCGAACAGGACCTCTCCCCCGGGCCGGCGCCCGGCAGTATATTGATCTTCCCGGCGCGTGAACCGCCCGCCGAGAAAGGTCGTGCGAGTTGCAGAACGTCCTGGCACAACTCCCCGCACTCATCGGCGTTCTGCTGGGCGCGATCGGAACGTACGGCGTCACCGCACTCACCGAACGCACGAGGTGGAAACGACAGCTCGCCACGCGCTGGGACGAGCGGCGCGTGATCGCGTACATGGAGTACGCGCACGCCGTCAAGAAAACCATTTCCATCTGCATGAAGCTGGCATCCCAGCGAGGCGTGGGCGCGGAACTGAACTTTCTCGCCCCGGAATACTCGAAGTCGGACCTGGCGGCGGCGGAGGAAGAACGAACCATAAGCTGGGAGGCCGTGCTTCTGTTCGGGAGCGACGAGGCCATCGTCGCCGGAAGAAAGTGGCACGAAGCTGTTTTCCGGCTGGAATTGATCGCCGACGGGCAGGAGGCGGATCTCACGTGGGATCTCGCCGTCCAGGCGACCAGCCGGGCGCGCGGAGAGTTCTATCGAGTGGTCAAGCGCGAGATCGGCATGCGGGAGGCGGGGGCGCCCGGAACCTACGAGTGGCAGCTCGGCACTTTCGCGAGCAAGCTCCCGGCGCACGAAACCCGGCCCGGACTGAACCGCTCAGGTGATGCGTAACTCTCTTACGAACGGCTGAATCGTTCGAGAACCTCCGGACCCAGGGGATCGGGACATCCGGGGTGCCGGTCCTGCCGGACGGCCGCGTCCAGCTCATCGTCGGGGCGCCGGGTGAGCGTACGGACGGCCCGCGCCGCCGGGCGATGGGAGAGCAGGACTCCCCCGACGCCCGCAAGCACCACAGGCAAGGCGCCTGCCGTGCGGGCCAGGAGGTCGCCCATGCGCCGTCGGCCGCTGGCCACGGTGCCCGGCCGCTGCGGCCTGCTGCGGATCTGGGCGCACGACGACCCCTGGCACACCGGGCCACCCGGATCTTGTCCAGCACCGTGATGAAACGCGGGCAAAGAACTTCTGGCCAAATAGCCCAGCCTCGCTGATGATGTGGACGATCCCCTCACCTACATAGGCTGCGGAGGGCCCATGAAAGCACTCGGCCGTAGATCGAAGTTATTCAGGGTGCTGGCCCCACTGGTCGCCATCATGGTCATTTCGACTGGGACCGTGGTGTCGACCGCTACCGGGGCACTAGCCGGCATCACGTCGCGCACCGACGACCTGGAGGGCGTTCCGCAGACCAGGTGGCAAGGCGGGGGCGACGGCGACGGGATCGCCGGCTATGACATCAACCAGCCCGTAGCGCGTTCGGGGGTGAATAACGGCTGGCTCTACGTCGGCAATGGCTGGGCCGCAAATCGTATTCCGATAACCCTCGACGGCGGCTTCGTCGATCGATACAACTGCGCGGTAGGAGTATGGGTCAACGTTCTGTATTCTGGCGCGTTCGTCGGCCTACAGGTCTGGAATCCGAACGGATGGCATATCATCGCCGAAACCTATCCCTGGGTAACGGGCGGAGGCTACAAGCAGATATCCATGTCCGGATTGAACCTGCAAGGCTACTCGGGCACCATCTACCTACAGGTGATCTTCGGTAACAGCAACGGCGTCAAGACATGGGTGCGCTTCGACGACATGTCCATCGCCTGCACGAATCCCTACTGAACGTCGGCACGAGCCGGCACGGCTCGACGCCCTCGGCGCGCACCGACGGAAACCGGCAGTTCCACCCCGGCGAGGCGCGCCCGCTCCGCAACCAGGTCGGCGAAGTCGTAAGCGCGCTCCACGCGAGCGCTCACGCGTTCGGCGAGCCTGCTTGCGCCATGAGCATCGTGCGCCACCTCGTGCCACTGCTGCCGCGACCTGTGCGTGCGGAGGGCCTGCGAACCCGCGCCCCTCGCAGGTGGCTTCCGGGCGTCATGGCCGAGGACCGGCCCACGCGGAAGACAACAGGCGTGCTGCTCTCGGTCCGGTGGGCAGAGGAACCGGGACAAGCCCCTACATAGGAGAAGATTCGCCTGGTAGGGCGGCCCCTGTGCGTCAGTAGACCGAGATGTGCGGGTGGTCGTAGTGGTTGGCGGTGGCGCCGCCCCGGTCGGACATGTAGCGCCACGCCCCGGTGCGGACGTGCCAGATGCGCTGGCGGTAGATGATGTACATGATGCCGAGCCGCTTGGCGTTCTTGATCGCCCAGGCGGAGATGTCGTGGCCGCGCTGGATCTCGGCGGCCGACGGCATGGCGCCGCCCCGGCTGAGCATGAAGTCGCAGGCCCGGCCCAGCGGGTGCTCGCCGCCGTCCTGGATCGCCCGGTAGCAGCCGATCCCGAACGGCACCACGAAGCGCTTGGCGATGAGCGTCTTGACCAGCCGCATCCGGGGGGTGATGTTGTCCGGCCCGCCGGGGAGCTGCGGGAGCCAGGTGCCGTCGCCGCGGCGGCCGGGCGCCTTGTGGAGCTGGTCGATCTTGTCCCGGATGCGCTCGATCTGCTTCTCGGCCTTCTCCCGCTTCCCGGCGAGGTCGCCGACGGTGGCCGACAGTTCTTCGGCGCGGGCCTCGGCCTCCTTCTGGGCGTTCAGGTGCCGGTCGCGCACCTGGGTGTAGCCGCTCAGCCTGGCCTGCTGCTGGGCGATCAGGTGGTCGCGCAGCGCCAGCCGGTTCAGCAGGTCGGCCGGGTCCTCCTCCTCGGCGACCATCGTGAGCTCGTTGCGCCTGCCGCTCATGAACTCGGCGACGGCCATCGTCCGCAGGTAGGTGGACTCGCGGTCGAGGATCTCCTGGGCGGCCTCCAGCTTCTCGCGGGCGGCCTTCTCGGCCTTCTCCACCCGTTGCAGCTCGCGGCGGCCGTGGTAGTAGTCCTCGATCATCCGGTCGGAGTCCTTGCGCAGCGCGGCGAGCTCCTTCTCCAGGCTCTTGACCGTCGGCTTCGGGTCGGCGCCCGCGGTGCCGGGGACGATGAGCAGGGCCGCCACGACGGCGAGGACCGCCGTACGGGAACCGAGCGAGCCGCGCCGCCGTCCGGCGGGGGACGCAACCGCCACGCTTCTCCTTTGCCCGATCCGCAGGGCGGAATCCGGTCAGGACGTAAATCAGGCCGGGGGTGCCCTCTATCGAGGCAAGATAGTAGGGGATCCTCCTGCGTGCCCGGCAATTGACGGATTCGGCAGGGGTCGAGGCCGCCTGCTCGATAACGGGTGCCCGAAGATACTGTCGGGGTATGTACGGAAATCGTCCTGCTAGATCATCCGGTCCCCGCCGTGGTCGTGCGCGCTGAGCAGAGCGGCGGCTGGGAGGTCGTCCGGGGGCCCGGCCCCGGCGGCGGCGTGGAACTCGTGGGCTACCGCGACCGCGCCGGGCGGGGCCTGGACATGCCGGTGCTGCCGCAGCCGGGGCTGACGATCGTGCTCGTGCTCGACGGGGAGCTGCGGATCGAGCGGTCCGGCCCGGTGACGGCCGGGATCGTCAGCGGGGTGGGGGTCAACTCGGTACGGGTCCACGGCCGGGACGTGGCCTGCGTGGACGTCCACCTGTCCCCGCTGGCCGCGTACTCCGTGCTGGACGGGGCGGTAGCCGAGCTGGCCGGCACCGTCGCCGGGTTCGAGGACCTGTGGGGCGCCGAGGCGCGGCGGCTCCGCGGGGCGCTCGCGGGCGCGGGGCGGTGGGAGGAGCGGTTCGCCGAGCTGCGCGCGGCGCTCGCCGGGCGGATGCACGCGGGCCGGTCCGTCGACCCGGAGGTGGCCTTCGTCTGGCACGGGCTGGTGGCCAGCGGCGGGCGGCGCCGCACGAGCGACCTGGCGGCCGAGACGGGGTGGAGCCGCAAGCGGCTGTGGACGCGGTTCAAGGCCCAGATCGGGGTGACGCCCAAGCGGGCGGCGATGATCGTGCGGCTGTCCCCCGCGATCGACGCGATCATGGCGGGGACCGCGCCCGCCGAGGTCGCCGCCCGGTACGGCTACGCCGACCAGCCCCACCTCACCCGCGACCTGCGCGAGCTGGCCGGCTACACGCCCGCGTCGCTTTATCGCGCCTGGAACGGGGCCGGGGGCCGGGGAACATTCGTTCAAGACGCCGCCGGGTAGGCCGCGCCAGGGTCGTGGACATGGTTCACGAACACCCTCACGAACACATGCAAGAGCACCCGCGGGTCGCGTCATGAGCGGGCAGGCCGACGACGCCGAGCACCGGGAGGCCGTGCGGGCGCTGCGGGAGCTGCGCCGTCCCGTCGCCGGGCGCGTCCGGCCGGCGTGCGTGCTCGCCGGGCTGGGCGCGCTGGCCGGGCTGGCCCCGTACGCGGGACTGGCCGAGCTGGCGGGCGCGCTGCTGGCCACGCCGCCGGACCGGGACCGGGTGGTCCTGGTGGCGGCGCTGATCGTCCTCGGGCTGCTGCTGCGGGGCGCGTTCATGAGCGCGGCGCTGACGATCACGCACGTGGCCGACGTGCGGCTGCAGGCGGTCGTGCGCCGCCGGATGATCGCCCACCTCGGCCGGGTGCCGCTCGGCTGGTTCTCCCGCAACTCCTCCGGGGCGCTGCGCAAGACCGCGATGAGCGACGTCGACGCGCTGCACCAGCTCGTCGCCCACCAGGCCGTCGAGACCACCGCCGCGATCGTCACGCCGCTCGGCGCGCTCGCCTACCTGCTGGTCCTGGACTGGCGGCTGGCCCTGCTCGCGGTGGCGACGGTGCCGCTGTTCGCCGGCGCGTACGCGTACATGGAACGCGGTTCGAACGACGTCATGCGCAGGATCGACGAGAGCAACGCGAAGCTGGGCTCCGCCGTGGTCGAGTTCGTCTCGGGCATCGCGGTGGTCAAGGCGTTCGGCCGGGCCGGCCGGGCGCACGCCGCCTACCGGCGGGCCGCCGAGGAGTACACGGAGTTCTTCGCCGCCTGGGTCCGGCCGATGGACCGGATCGAGGCGCTGGCGGGGCTCGCGGTGTCCGCGCCGGTGGTCGGCCTGGTCGCCGTCGCCGGGAGCGCGTGGTTCACCGGCGCGGGCTGGGTGACGCCGGGCGAGGCGCTGGCCTGCGTGCTGCTGGCCTTCGTGATCCCGATCGCGATCGAGCCGCTCGGCTTCGCCTCGCTGAGCCGCCGCTCCGCCGCGGCCGCCGCGCTGCGCATCCAGCGGCTGCTGGAGGTCGCGCCGCTGCCGGCGCCCGCGTCGCCGCGCCGCCCGGCCGGCCACCGGGTCGAGTACGACGACGTGCGGTTCGCCTACGACGAGCACGACGTCCTGGACGGGGTGAGCTTCACCTGCGAGCCGGGCACGGTCACGGCGCTCGTCGGTGCGTCCGGCTCCGGCAAGTCCACGCTGGCCACGCTGCTGCCCCGCTTCCACGACGTCACCGGCGGCGCGGTCCGCGTCGGCGGCGTGGACGTACGGGAGATCGACCCGGCCGAGCTCTACCGGCACATCGGCTTCGTGCTGCAGGACGTGCGGCTGCTGGGCGGCTCGATCCGCGACAACGTCGCGCTCGGCCGGCCCGAGGCGACGGACGCCGAGATCCACGACGCCTGCCGGGCGGCGCAGATCCACGACCGGATCCTCGCGCTCCCCCGCGGCTACGACTCCGTCGCCGGCCACGACGCCCACCTGTCCGGCGGTGAGGCGCAGCGGGTCGGCATCGCCCGCGCGCTGCTGGCCGACACGCCCGTGCTGGTGCTCGACGAGGCCACCGCGTTCGCCGACCCCGAGTCGGAGGCGGCGATCCAGGACGCGCTGTCCCGCCTGGCCGGCGGCCGGACGGTGCTGGTGATCGCGCACCGGCTCGCCACCGTCGCCGGCGCCGACCGGATCGTCGTCCTGGACCGGGGCCGCGTCGCAGAGACAGGCACCCACGCCGAACTGCTCGCCTCGGGCGGGCCCTACAGCCGCATGTGGGCGGCGCACGAGGAGGTCGCGGCATGATCGCCGATCTGAGGCTGCTGCTCGGCCCGGACCGGGCCCGCATCCTGACCGGCTACCTGGCCTGGACCGTCGTCTACGGCCTGCTCAGCGGCGTCGCCGCGGCGCTGCTCGTGCCGGTGGTCGAGGACCTCGCCGCCGGCGACCGCGACGCGCTCGGCCCGCACCTGCTGGCGCTCGCGGCCGTCACCGCCGTGGCCGCCGCCGTCCGGTACGCGCAGACCGTACGGGGGTCGGCCGCCGCGCTGCACACCATGTCGGCCATGCACCGGCGGCTCGGCGACCACCTGGTGAGCCTGCCGCTGGGCTGGTTCGACGCCGGGCGCACCGGGCGGCTGACCCGCGTGGCCACCGACGGCACCATGATGATCACCGGGATCTTCGCGCACCTGCTGGCGCCCCTGGTCATCGCCGTCGCCTCGCCCGCCGCCGTGACCGTCGCCCTGTTCTGGTACGACTGGCGGCTCGGGCTCGCCGCCGCGCTGTCCGTCCCGGTCCTGGCGCTGGCGTTCCGCTTCGCCGCCGCGAGCCTGTCGCGCGGGGAGGCGCGCAACCACGCCGCTGACGTCGAGGCGGCCACCCGGGTCATCGAGTTCGGCCGGGACCAGCGGGTGCTGCGCGCCTTCGGCCGCGGCGCGCACGGCTACCGTCCGCTGGAGGAGGCGATCGAGGAGCAGCGGCGCACCCGCCGCCGCACCCTGGCCCAAGGCGTGGCGGGGCTCACGGTGGGCGGGCTCGCGGTGCAGCTCGCCGTGACGGCGCTGCTGCTGGTGTGCGTGTGGCTCGCGCTCGACGGGGCCGTCACGCCCGCCGCCGCGGTCGCGCTCATCGCGCTCGCGTTCCGCTTCGCCGGCCCGCTCGCCGACGCCGTCGAGTACGCGGGCGCGATCCGGATCGCCGGGAACGACCTGCGCCGCCTCACCGACGTGCTGCGCGAGCCTGCCGTGCCGGAGCCGGCCGTCTCGGCGCCGCTGCCGCGGCCCGGGCGGATCGAGCTCGACCGCGTCACGTTCGGCTACCGGCCGGGGACGCCGGTGCTGCGTGACTTCTCGCTCACCGTGCCGGCCGGCTCGGTGACCGCGCTGGTCGGGCCGTCCGGGTCCGGCAAGACGACCGTCATCCGGCTCATCAGCCGGTTCTGGGACGCCGGGCAGGGCACGGTCCGCGTCGGTGGCGCCGACGTGCGCGAGCTGCGCACCGAGGACCTGATGGGGCAGCTCGCCCTCGTCTTCCAGGACGTCTACCTGTTCGACGACACGCTGGAGGCCAACATCCGGCTCGGCCGGCCGGAGGCCACCGGCGAGGAGCTGGCCGAGGCGGCCCGGCTCGCGGGCGTGGACGAGATCGTCGCCCGGCTCCCGGACGGCTGGCGTACCCGGGTCGGGGAGGGCGGCGTGTCGCTGTCCGGCGGCGAGCGCCAGCGCGTCTCGATCGCGCGGGCGCTGCTCAAGCGGGCGCCGATCGTGCTGCTGGACGAGGCCACGGCCGCGCTCGACGCCGAGAACGAGCGCTTCCTGCGGCGTTCGGTCCGTGAGCTGGCCCGGCACAGCACGGTGCTGCTCGTCGCGCACCGGCTGGGCAACGTCGTCGAGGCCGACCAGATCGCCGTCGTCGAGGACGGGCGCGTGACCGAGACCGGGACGCACGACTCCCTCGTGGCCGCCGGCGGGCCCTACAGCAGGCTCTGGCAGGCGCAGCGCGGCGGGCGGGGCTGGCGGCTCACCGCCGTCCCGTCCTGACCACCGCGCATCCCGGCGCCCCTGCCCAAGGGGGTCGTCAGGCGTCCGGCGGCCTGTTCCGGCGGGTTCTGCGGACGGCGAGATGCCGGCCGAGGAGCACCGAGCCGGGGACGAGGACGACGCCGAACAGGCTGGTGCCGAGCCCCAGGCCGACGTCGGCGTCGAGCAGCCCGTCGCCCTTGCCGCCGAGGACGGGCACGTCCACCGACACCTTGACCGACACCGAGACCAGCGGCTCCTTGCTCTTGGCGGGCGGCCGGGTGCTGGGAGGGGGCGGCGGGGCGCTGGTGGCGGGCGGGTCCGGGCGCTCGGTGCCGGGCCCGGGTTCGGGCTCGGGCCGCTCGTGCTCGTCGGGCTCGGCGGGGCCCGCCGTGCCGGTCGGAGCGGGGGCCGTGGCGGGGGCCTTGGTGGGCGCGCCGGTGGGCGCGTCGGTGGACGCCGGGTCGCCGGGGCCGGCGTCGCGGGTGGGGCGGTGCGCACCGGGCGTGCGGGCGGGCGGGGCCGTGGGGCCGAACGTCGCCGCCCGGGCAGGGTCGCGGGCCCGGTCGCGGGCCGGTGGCGTGCCGGGCGGGGCGGTGAAGCGCACCGGGGGCGTCATCCAGCCGGACGCCGTGGGCTCCGGGCTGCCCGAGCCGGGTACGGGCGCGGGCTGCGACGTGGCGGGCGGGGACGCGTACCGGGGGCCGGGTGTCTCGTTCCAGATGAGGAAGACGGAGACCACCGCCACCGCGGTCGCCAGCACGAGCCCGCCGGTCACGGCGAGGCGGGAGGCGGGCGCGAGCCCGGCCGGGAAGGGGAGGGTGCCCGCGCCGGGGGCCGGCTGCGGGGCGCGCAGGGTGAGGAACGGCACGGTGAGCGCGCCCAGCCGGGAGCGGCCCCGCGCCTCCCACCGCGAGCCGTAGGCGACCGACGCGACGCGGTCCAGCTCGGCCAGGAACGCCTCGGCCGAGCCGGGCCGCTCGGCCGGGTCCTTGGCCAGCCCGTACAGGACCAGGCCGCGGACCGGCTCGTCGACCGCGCCCAGGTCCGGGACGGCGTGCCGGTGCTGGTGGGCGAGGGCGGCGACGTTGTCGCCGGTGAACGGGCGGCGGCCGGTGAGGCACTCGTAGAATACCGCCGCGGCCGCGTACACGTCGGAGCGCGGTCCGGCCGGGGCGTCGTCCCACCGCTCGGGCGCCATGTAGGGCGGGGTGCCGGCCGGCGGGCCCGCCTCGCCGGCGCGCGCGGCCACGCCGAAGTCGACCAGCTTGCTGCCGCCGTCGTCGGTGAAGATGACGTTCTCGGGCTTGAAGTCGCGGTGCACGATGCCGTGGCGGTGCGCCTCGGCCAGGCCGAGCAGCGCGCCCTTGAGCACGGCGAGCGCGGCCTCCGGGCCGGTGCCGCCCTCCTGCCCGAGCAGGCGGCGCAGCGGGACGCCGTCGACGAGCTCCATCACGATGGCGGCGCCTGCCTCGTCCTCCACGTAGTCGAGCAGGCGGGCGATGTGCGGGCTGTCGAGCTCGGCGATCACCCGCGCCTCGGCGCGGAAGCGCGCGGCGAAGACGGGGTCCTCGCGTAACCGGTCCGACAGGTGCTTGACGGCGACGGCCGTCCCGTCGGAGTCGCGCACGGCCAGCGTCACGTGCCCGGTGCCGCCGCGCCCGAGTTCCCGGATCTCGGTGTAGCCGGGAACTTCCATGACGGAACCTCCGCGTTCGGGGGGGAAAGATCCTTCTGCGGGGGACGCTAGCCTATCGTCACAGCCTGTGTCGAGAGGTTCCGAATTTGTAACCATGAACCGCTGAGTCGGTATTTTTCCCCTCGCCGATGCGGTCCGGCGAACGCTCAGGCAGCGGGCACGCCGGCTGACCCGCCGATCAGTCCGGGCCGGTTTTCGGACGCCCCCGACAGCAGCCGGCGCACCTCCGCGGCGGCGGTGCGGCCGGCCCGGTTCGCGCCGATGGTGCTCGCCGAGGGGCCGTAGCCGACGAGCTGCAACCGGGGCTCGCGCACCGCCCGGGTGCCGTCGACCTTGACGCCGCCGCCCGGCTCGCGCAGCCGCAGCGGGGCGAGATGGTCGAGCGCCGAGCGGAACCCGGTCGCCCACACGATCACGTCCGCCTCGTGGTGCCGCCCGCCGGCCCAGGCGACCCCGCCGGCGGTGATCCGCTCGAACATCGGCACCCGCTCCAGCACGCCCTTGGCCAGCGCGTCGCGGACGACGGCGGTGTGGCCGAGCCCGGTGACGCTGACGACGCTGCGCGGCGGCAGCCCGGCCCGCACCCGCTCCTCGACCAGCGCGACGGCCTCCCGGCGGGCCTGCTCGCCGAACTCGCCGTCGCGGAAGTCGGGCTCGCTGCGGGTGACCCAGAGCGTGCTCGCGGCCACCCCGGCCAGCTCCGACAGCACGTGCGCGGCCGAGTGCCCGCCGCCGACCACGACGACGCGCCGCCCGGCGAACTCCGCCGGCCCCCGGTAGGAGGCGTAGTGGAGCTGCCGGCCGCCGAACGCGCGGGCGCCCGGGTAGTAGGGCCAGTACGGGCGCGTCCAGGTGCCGGTGGCGTTGACCACCGCGCGGGCCGCCCACTCCCCCGCTCCGGACACGACGGTGAGCCGGTCACCCGGCAGCACGGCGGTCACCCGGACCGGCCGCAGCACGCGCAGCCCGGCGCTCGCCTCGTAGCCGGCATAGTAGGCGGGCACCACCTCGGCGGCGGGCCGCGCGCCGTCGACCTCGGGCTCGCGGCGCACGCCCGGCAGGTCGAAGATGCCGTGCACCTTGTCCATGGTCAGCGTCGGCGACCGGTGCCGCCACGCGCCGCCAGGCCCGTCGGCCGCGTCGAGCACCAGCGGCTCGAAGCCGAACCTGCGCAGGAAGTACGCGGTGGACAGGCCCGCCTGCCCGGCGCCGATGACCACGACGTCGATCTCCTCCATGTCCTGTCCCAACCACGCGGGCGCCCGCCGTCTTCCTTGACAACCCCACACGTTATGAACGATCGTTCATGAACGTACGTTCACATGGAGGCGCGATGATCGTCAACGAGCACCAGTCCGAGGCGTGGAACGGCTACGAGGGCGCCCACTGGGCCGGCCACCCCGACCGCTACGACGCCGTCAACAGCGGCTTCAACGACCACCTGCTCCGGCACGTCGCCGACGGCGACCGGGTGCTCGACGTCGGCTGCGGCACCGGCCAGATCAGCCGCCTGGCCGCGCGCCGCGCCCGCCACGTCACCGGCGTCGACCTGTCGGCCCCCATGCTGGAGACCGCCCGCAGGCTGGCCGCCGCCGAGGGGCTCGGCAACGTCGCGTTCGAGCGGGGCGACGCGCAGGTCCACCCGTTCGAGGCGGGCGCGTACGACGTGGCGACGAGCCGGTTCGGGATCATGTTCTTCGCCGATCCGGTGGCCGCGTTCGCCAACATCGGACGGGCGCTGCGGCCCGGCGGGCGGGTGGCGTTCCTGGGCCTGCGCGACCCGGGCGACCTCGGCACGGTGCTCGCCGCCGTGGCCGCCCACCTGCCGGAGGCGCCGCCGTCGCCCGACGGCACCTCGCCGCTCTCGCTCGCCGATCCCGGCCGCGCCGCCGAGGTGTTCACCGCCGCCGGCTTCACCAGGGTCCGGGCCGAGGCGGTCGAGGCCGAGCAGGTGCTGGGCCGCGACGCGCGCGACGCCGCCGACTTCCTGGCCGCAGGCGGCCCGCTCCGCCACCACCTCCGGCACTCCGACGCCGGCTCCGCCCGCCGCGCCCTCGCCGCCCTGGAGCCCGCGCTGCGCCCCTTCGAACGCGACGGCGCCGTACGGCTGCGCGTCACCGCCACCCTGATCACCGCCACCCTGATCACCGCCACCCTGGACACCGCCACCCTGGACACCGCCACCCTGGACACCGCCACCCTGGACACCGCCACCCTGGACACCGCCACCCTGGACACCGCCACCCTGGACACCGCCACCCTGGACACCGCCACCCTGGACACCGCCACCCTGGACACCGCCACCCTGGACACCGCCACCCTGGACACCGCC
>NZ_JAHKRO010000155.1 GCF_019396325.1 Nonomuraea ceibae | reverse complement strand
CGCCCCCCCGTGCGAGAGCGGCGCGCGGTCGCGGCCGGGCGGGCGGCCGCCGGGGCTCACCCTGCGCAGGGCCTCCCCCGCCAGCGCCAGCAGCGCGGCAAGCGTGCGCGGGACGGCCGCCCGCCGCTCGTCCTCCGGCACGTCCGCGGCCGCGCGCTCGGCGGCGTACAGGCGGGTCAGGTCGGGGAGGCGGTAGCGCTCCTGCCCGGCGGCGTCGACGCGGCGGTGCCGGACGAGCTGGGCGTCGGCGAGCCGGTCCAGCAGCCGGGCGGCCTCGCCGACGGGGACGCCGAGCAGCGCCGCGGCGGTCCACGGGGCGAAGTCCGCCAGCGGCGGCAGCAGCCCGAGCAGGCCGAACAGCAGCCGCTCCCGCTCCCCCAGCGCCCCGTGGCCGGGCGCGAGGCCGGCGCGCACGTCCAGGTCGCCGGCGCGCAGCTCGTCGAGCCTGCCGCACTCGCGGCGCAGCCGGGCGGCCAGCCCGGCGGCGGTCCAGCCGGGCCGGGTGGCCAGCCGCGCCCCGGCGATGCGCAGCGCGAGCGGCAGCCCGTCGCAGAGCCGCGCGAGCTCGGCCAGCTCGGCGGGCCCGCCTCTGACGCCCGCCGGTCCGCCGGCGACCCGGCCGATCAGCTCGGCGGCCTCGCCGGGCGGCAGCTCGCCGAGCGGGACGGGCCGGGCGCCCTGCCCGGCGACCAGCCCGTCGAGCGCGCCGCGCCCGGTCACCACGACGCCGCACCCGGCCGAGCCGGGCAGCAGCGGACGCACCTGGGCGGCTCCGGCGGCGTCGTCGAGCAGCACCAGCACCCGCCTTTCGCGCAGCAGCGTCCGGTACAGGGCGGCGCGTTCCTCCAGGGAGCCGGGCACGCCGCCGGCGCCGAGCGCGCGCAGGAACCGGCCGAGCACCTCCTCCGGCGGCAGCGGGCGCGTCCGGCCGCGCAGGTCCGCGTACAGCTGGCCGTCGGGGTAGCGGGTGGCCCGCGTGTGCGCCCAGTGCACGGCCAGCCCGGTCTTGCCGACGCCGCCGGGGCCGACGACCAGCGCCACCGCGCCGTCGTCGGCGCAGCGGTCGAGCGCGGCCAGCTCGCGGGCGCGGCCGGTGAACGCGGTGACGCCGGGCGGGAGCTGGCGCGGCGTCGTGGCGACGGCCCGCTCCTCGTCGCCCAGCACCCGGGCGTGCGCCGCCCGCAGGTGGTGGCCCGGCTCCAGGCCGAGCTCGGCCACCAGCAGCGCGCGGCCCTCGTGGTAGGCGGTCAGCGCCTCGGCCCGCCGGCCGGACCGGTGCAGCGCGAGCAGGTGCAACGCGCGCAGCCGTTCGTCCAGCGGGTGGGCGGCCACCAGGGCGGCGAGCTCGGCGGCGGCCTCCGACGGGCGGTCCAGCGCGATCAGCGCCTCGGCGCGGCCCTCGCGCGCCGAGACACGTGATCGCTCCAGCCTGGCCGCCTCCTCGCGCAGCGCGTCCAGGCCCTCGTAGGCGTCGCCGCGCCAGCAGGCCAGCGCCTCGCCGTAGAGCCGGGCCGCCGCCCGGTGGTCGCCCGCCGCCGCGGCCGGGGCCGCCCGCGAGCACAGCTCCTCGAACCGGAGCGCGTCGGCCTCGTGCGGCTCGACGGCCAGCAGGTAGCCGTCGCCGTCGCGGCTGATCCGGTCGCCGCCGAGGCGCTGCCGTACCTGGTGGACGTGCCAGCGGACGGTGGAGCCCGACGGGCGGGCGGCGCCCCAGACGGCGTCGGCGAGCACCCCGTCGGGGACGCGCCTGCCCGCGCGGCTCAGGAGCACCGCCAGCAGGGCGCGCTGTTTGGCCGTCAGCTCGACCTCGGCGCCGTCACGCACGACCGTGAGCCGCCCCAGGACCCCGAACTCCATCCGCGCCCCCCCAACCCCGACGGTCCCCCCACAATACTCAGTAAGCCGAAGCATCGCACCAAGCCGGGCGGATCGGGCACGAGCGGCGTCACCGGGCATGCGAAAGCGCCCCGGCTCGGCGAGCCGGGGCGCGACAGGAACGGCGCAGGGGTTGGTCAGGCGGCCTCGTGGACCAGGTCGGTCAGGCGCTTGAGCTGGTCGGGGTCGGTGTTGGGGAGCACGCCGTGGCCCAGGTTGAACACGTGGCCCTCGGCCGAGGCGCCCTCGCGCAGCACCTCCCGGGCCTTGCGCTCGACGACCTCCCACGGGGCCAGCAGGATCGCCGGGTCGAGGTTGCCCTGCAGCGCCTTGCCGGGACCGACCCGGCGGGCGGCCTCGGAGAGCGGCACCCGCCAGTCGACGCCCACCACGTCGGCGCCCGCCTCGCCGAGCACGCCCAGCAGCTCGCCGGTGCCGACGCCGAAGTGGATGCGCGGCACGTCGGGCAGGCCCGCGAAGATGCGGCGGGTGTGCGGCAGGATGAACTCGCGGTAGTCGGCCATCGGCACCGCGCCCACCCAGGAGTCGAACAGCTGGATCGCCGAGGCGCCCGCCGCCACCTGGATGCGCAGGTGCTCCAGCACGATGCCGGTCAGCCGCTCCATGAAGTCGTGCCACAGCGCGGGCTCGCCGTACATCATGGCCTTGGTCCGGTCGTGGTTCTTGGACGGGCCGCCCTCGATCAGGTAGGAGCCGAGCGTGAACGGCGCGCCGGCGAAGCCGATCAGCGGGGTGCCGCCGAGCTCGCCGGTGAGCGCCTGGATGGCCTCGGTCACGTACGGGACGTCGCCGGGCTCCAGGGGACGCAGCGCCTGAAGGCCCCTGGCGTCGCGGATCGGGTCGGCGACGACGGGGCCGACGCCGGGCTTGATGTCGAGGTCGACGCCGATGGCCTTGAGGGGCACCACGATGTCGCTGAAGAAGATGGCCGCGTCGACGCCGTAGCGGCGGACCGGCTGCAGGGTGATCTCGGCGATGAGGTCGGGCGTGGCGCAGGCGGTCAGCATCGGGACGCCCTCGCGGACCTTCAGGTATTCGGGCAGCGAACGACCGGCCTGCCGCATGTACCAGACGGGGGTGTGCGGGACGGGCTGACGGCGGCAGGCACGCAGGAACGCTGAGTCGGCGAGATTCACCCCTCAAGGGTGCCATGAGGTGCGCTCGCCCCCGCCACCGGAAGGCGGTGTCGGAGGGCGGTGTCGGAAAAATATGCCTGGCGCGCCCCAATTCATGATCAGATAGCGGAATGCATGTTTACCGGCCGGCCCGGCGTCGGGACCCTTCACGGGTCGCGCACACCCCATGGGCGACCAGAGAGGCGGTCTCGGCTGGGCCAAAACTTCGCAAACCCACCGCGCGGCATCGATTCAGCGACCACTTTCGGGACACGCCGAGCGCGTTGCGGGGAAATGTCGGCGGCTCGTGCCAACGTCGAAGCCACGTCCCGAAGAAAGGCCCCGGTTCGATGACTGGTGCGATGACCGCGTTGCGGAGTTCCGTGCTCCAGGGGGAGCACCGTTTTGGACACTGCGTGACGTGCGCCGGCGAGCGGCTGTTCGAGCGCCCGGCCTGCTCCGACGGGCACGAGCCCGGCGAGTGCCCCGAGTGGGCGTGCGCCGAGTGCGGGCACGCGATCTGGCTCGGCCTGGCCGAATGCGCCCGGCCGCTGGTGACGGCCGCGGTTTGATCGCCACCGATGAGTACCCCCGTGGTCCCCTTCCGTCCCGCTTCGACCTACTCTTCGACTATGACCCTCGGTGACCGCCCACCGGTTCCCGCGGCCTTCAGGCGCGCGGTCGAGAGCCTGCGGCCGGCCGAGGTCCGGCCGGAGATCGAGCTCGAGGACCTGCCGGCCCCGCAGCGGCTGGCCCCGCACTCGGCGGCGATCGGCGCGTCGGTCTACCGCGACGACGACGAGCTCGCGGTCGGGCGGCTGATCCTGCTCTACGACCCCGACGGCCAGCGCGGCTGGGACGGCCCGTTCCGGCTGGTCGCCTACGTGCGGGCCGACATGGAGCCGGAGATCACCTCCGACCCGCTGCTCGGGCCCGTCGCGTGGAGCTGGCTGACCGAGGCGCTCGACGCCCATCACGCCGACTACTCCGCGGCTGGCGGTACCGTGACCAGAGCGGTGTCCGAGGGTTTCGGCAACAAGGCCGAGGACCCGGTCACCACCGAGCTCGAGCTGCGGGCGTCCTGGTCCCCCGCAGAGGAGGACCTGTCCGGCCATGTGGCCGCCTGGTGCGATCTCATGTGCGTGGCCGCCGGGATTCCGCCGCTTCCGCCGGATGTGGCCGCCATGCCCCGCCGACGCGATGATCCGGAGAGTGACCGAACGAAGTGAGGGCACAAGTCAACACAGCAGCGTGGTCGTGAGGGCGGTGCGCTCATGACAGAAGAACGAACCGTGGTCCCGCTGCTCGAGCCGCGCGAGGGCATCCCGCCGGTCGTGGCCGACGCCGCGTCGCTGGCCCGTGCCGTCGCCGCGTTCGGCGCGGGCACCGGCCCCGTCGCCGTCGACGCCGAGCGGGCCTCCGGCTACCGCTACGGCAACCGCGCCTACCTGGTGCAGCTGCGCCGCGCCGGCGCCGGCACCGCGCTCATCGACCCGGTGGCCTGCCCCGACCTGTCGGAGCTGGACGCCGCGCTGGCCGGCGCCGAGGTCGTGCTGCACGCCGCCTCGCAGGACCTGCCGTGCCTGATGGAGATCGGGTTCCGGCCGCGCCGGATGTTCGACACCGAGCTGGCCGGCCGGCTGCTCGGCTACGAGCGGGTCGGGCTCGGCACGATGGTGGAGACGGTGCTCGGGCTGCGGCTGGAGAAGGGCCATTCGGCCGCCGACTGGTCGACCAGGCCGCTGCCCGAGGACTGGCTGCGCTATGCCGCCCTCGACGTGGAGGTGCTGGTCGAGCTCCGTGACGCGCTGCACGAGGAGCTGGCCGAGAGCGGCAAGCTGGAGTGGGCGCAGGAGGAGTTCGCCGCGGTGCTCGGCACGCCGCCGCCCGCGCCGCGCTCCGACCCGTGGCGGCGCACGTCCGGCATCCACAAGGTGCGCAGCGTGCGGGCGCTGGCGATCGTGCGCGAGCTGTGGACGATGCGCGACCGGATCGCCCGCGAGAACGACCTGGCGCCGGGCCGGGTGCTTCCCGACGCGGCGATCGTCAGCGCCGCCCTGGAGGGGCCGCGCACGAAGAAGGCGCTCACCGAGATCTCCGCGTTCACCGGGCGCAGCGCGCGCCGGCACATGAACGACTGGCTGGCCGCGGTGACCAGGGCGCGGGCCCTGCCCGACGGGCAGCTTCCGCAGCCGAGCACGCCGGGCGACGGGCCGCCGCCGGTCAACCGGTGGCCCGACCGCGACCCGGCGGCGGCCAGGCGGCTGGCCGCGGCCCGCGCGGTGGTGTCGGCGCTGGCCGACGAGCACCACATGCCGACGGAGAACCTGTTGCAGCCCGACGCGGTGCGCAGGCTCACGTGGGAGCCGCCGGAGGAGATCACCGACGAGAGCGTGACGGCCAGGCTGCGCGGGCTGGGCGCCCGCGAGTGGCAGCTCGGGCTGACCGCTCGTCCCATCGCCGCGGCACTGGCCAGGCTGGAGTCCCGGGAGTAAGGCACTTGACGCCTCCGGCGGCTCCGCCGTACCGTTCGGGAAAGCGCTTTCCTTGAAAGGACTCCCATGAGCGTGCGCACCATCGGCGTCGTGATGAACGGCGTGACCGGACGGATGGGCTACCGCCAGCACCTGGTCCGTTCCGTTCTGGCCATCAACGAGCAGGGCGGTGTGACGCTCTCCGACGGCAGCCGCGTCACGCTGAAGCCCGTGCTCGTCGGCCGCAACGCCGACAAGCTGGCCGCGCTGGCCGCCCGCCACGGCATCCCCGACCACACCACCGACCTGGAGTCCGCGCTCGCCGACGAGGACAACCTCGTCTACTTCGACGCCCAGGTCACCTCCGCCCGGGTCAAGGCCGTGCTCCAGGCCATCGAGGCGGGCAAGCACGTCTACGCCGAGAAGCCCACCGCCGAGTCGGTGCAGGAGGCGGTCGCGCTGGCCGAGGCCGCCGCCGCGCGCGGCGTCAAGAACGGCGTCGTGCAGGACAAGCTGTTCCTGCCGGGGCTGCTCAAGCTCAAGCGGCTGATCGACGGCGGCTTCTTCGGGCGCATCCTGTCGGTGCGCGGCGAGTTCGGCTACTGGGTGTTCGAGGGCGACTGGCAGGAGGCCCAGCGGCCGTCGTGGAACTACCGGGCCGAGGACGGCGGCGGCATCGTGCTCGACATGTTCCCGCACTGGCACTACGTGCTGGAGAACCTGTTCGGCCGGGTCGAGTCCGTCTACGCCCAGGCCGTCACGCACATCCCGGCGCGGGTGGACGAGCGGGGCGAGACCTACCAGGCGACGGCCGACGACGCCGCCTACGGCGTGTTCGGGCTGGCGGGCGGCATCGTCGCGCAGATCAACTCGTCCTGGACGGTCCGGGTGAACCGGGACGAGCTGGTCGAGTTCCAGGTGGACGGCACGCACGGCAGCGCGGTCGCTGGGCTGCGCGGCTGCCGGATCCAGCACCGCGCTGCCACGCCCAAGCCCGTCTGGAACCCCGACCTGCCCGCCACCGCCCGCTTCCGCGACGGCTGGCAGGAGGTGCCCGACAACGGGGAGTTCGACAACGGGTTCAAGATCCAGTGGGAGCTGTTCGTCCGGCACGTGCTGGAGGACGCGCCGTTCCCGTACGACTTCGCGGCGGGCGCGCGCGGCGTGCAGCTCGCCGAGCTGGGACTGCGCTCGTCCGCCGAGGGCCGCAGGATCGAGGTGCCGCAGCTGTGAGGATCGACCTGCCGGGCGGCGCCTACACGCTGCGGGAGCCGGTGACCTGGCCGGTGTCCGGCACGCCCGCCGTGAGCCGGGTGGCGTACGCGGCCGCGCACGTGGTGGCCGACCCGCGCGGCGGCAACGCGCCGGGCGCCCCGGCCGCCGTCGACTGGGACGCGACGCTGGGCTTCCGCCGCCACCTGTGGTCGTACGGGCTGCGGGTGGCCGACGCGATGGACACCGCGCAGCGCAACATGGGGCTGGACTGGGCGGCGACGCGGGAGCTGATCCGGCGCAGCGCCGCCGAGGCGCGCGCCTTCGGCGACCCGGCCGAGCTGGTGGCGTGCGGCGCGGGCACCGACCACGCGCCGGACGCCGCCGACCTGGACGCCGTCACCGCGGCCTACGCCGAGCAGGTGGAGACCGTCCAGGAGACGGGCGCCGGCGTGATCGTCATGGCGTCGCGGCAGCTCGCCCGGCTGGCGGGCGGGCCGCGCGACTACCACCGGGTGTACGGCAAGGTGTTCGGGCTGGTGCGGCGGCCGGTGATCCTGCACTGGCTGGGCGAGATGTTCGACCCGCAGCTCGCCGGCTACTGGGGCTCGCGGGACGTCAACGCGGCGACGGAGTCGTTCCTGGAGCTGGTGCACGCGCACGCGCCGCTGGTCGACGGGGTGAAGGTGTCGCTGCTTGACGAGGAGCACGAGGTGCGGCTGCGGGCCGCGCTGCCCGGCGGGGTGAGGCTCTACACCGGCGACGACTTCAACTACCCGTCGCTGATCAGGTCCGGCTCGCACGCGCTGCTCGGCATCTTCGACGCGATCGCGCCGGTCGCCGCGATGGCGCTGCGGGTGCTGGACTCCGCCGAGGCCGCCTGCGACGAGGCGGGCCGCGAGCGGCTGCTGGCCCAGTACGAGGAGATCCTGGCGCCGACGGTGCCGCTGTCGCGCAAGATCTTCGAGACGCCGACCTATCACTACAAGACCGGCATCGTCTTCCTGGCCTGGCTGAACGGCCACCAGGACGGGTTCGCGATGGTGAACGGCGCCCAGTCGGCGCGCTCGATCACGCACCTGGCGGAGGTGTTCCGGCTGGCCGACCAGGCGGGGCTGCTGGCGGACCAGGAGCTGGCCGTGCACCGGATGAAGGCGCTGCTGGAGGTGAACGGCCTGTGAGCCTGTCGCTGAACCAGTGGACGACCCGCCGCTGGACGCTGCCCGAGGCCGTCGACGGGTGCGTCCGGCACGGCCTGGAGGCGATCGGCCTGTGGCGGGAGAAGGTGGCCGAGCACGGGCTCGCGCGCAGCGCCAGGCTGGTGCGCGAGAGCGGGCTGCGAGTCTCGTCGCTGTGCCGGGGCGGCTTCCTGACCGCCGGGGAGCTGTCCGGCGAGCGGGGCCGGGCCGCGCTGGACGACAACCGGCGGGCCGTGGACGAGGCCGCCGAGCTGGGGGCCGCCTGCCTGGTCATGGTGGTGGGCGGGCTGCCCGGGGTGACGCCCGGCGAGCCGCCGCCCGCCGGCTTCTCGCGGGACGTGGCCGGGGCCAGGCAGCGGGTGACCGAGGCGCTGGCCACGCTCGCGCCGTACGCCGGGGAGCGGGGGGTGCGGCTGGCGCTGGAGCCGCTGCACCCGGTCTACTGCCCGGACCGGGCGGTGCTGTCGACGCTCGGCCAGGCGCTCGACCTCGCGCTCGCCCATCCGCAGGAGCAGGTCGGGGTGGTGGTCGACACCTTCCACGTGTGGTGGGACCCGGCGCTGCACGAGCAGATCGCCCGCGCGGGCGGCCGGATCGCCTCCTACCAGGTGTGCGACTACCTGCATCCGCTCCCGGCGGACGTGCTGCTGGGCCGGGGGATGATGGGCGACGGGGTGATCGGCTTCCCGCCGATCACCCGGGCCGTGGCCGAGGCCGGCTACACCGGCGACGTCGAGGTGGAGATCTTCAACGCCGACGTCTGGGCCGCCGACCCCGACGAGGTGGTGGCGACGATGAAGGCCCGCTACGCGGACGTGGTCATGGCGTCGTGACGGTCCCGGCGGCGCCGTCGACGGTGACGGTGTCGCCGGTGGCGATGCGGTGGGTGGCCCCGGCCACGCCGACGACGGCCGGGATGCCGTACTCACGGGCCACCACCGCGCCGTGCGACATGGCGCCGCCCATCTCCATCACCAGGCCGCCCGCCGTGAGGAAGAGCGGCGTCCAGCCGGGGTCGGTGGACGGGCAGACGAGGATCTCGCCCGGCTCCAGGTGCGCGCCGACCGGGTCGAGCACCACCCGGGCGGTGGCGGTCACCGTGCCGGCGGAGGCGGCGGTGCCGGTGAGCGCGCCGTCCGCCGCGGCGGTGGTGGCCAGCGCCTCGGGCTCGGTGCCGTCGGACAGCAGCATCCTGGGCACGTGACGGCGGCGCGACTCCCGCTCGTGCTCCGCCCGCCGCCCGGCCACGAGGTCGCGCAAGTCGCCGTCGGCCAGGGCGGCGCGGGCCTCCTTGAACGTGAGGAAGTAGACGTCGCCGGCCGCCTCCAGGACCCCCTGTTCCGCCAGGTGCGCGCCGACGGCGAGCATGCTGTGCCGCACCGCCGCGAGCACCTTGACCAGGTAGAACTTCGGCAGCTCGCGCAGCCCGGCGAGCCTGCGGGTGCGGCGCAGCCCGAAGCGCACGACGGCGCCCCGCCACCGGGCCCGCCGGCGGGCGGCGGCCACCACGCGGTCCACGGCCGCCTCCGCCTCGGCGGCGCCCCTGGCGAACAGCTCGTCCGGCGCGGGCCCGCCGTCCATGCGCAGGTAGTTGGCCAGCACGCCGAGCAGGTGCGACGGGTCGTCGGACCAGCGCGGAACGCCCAGGTCGATCTCGGCGACGCCGCGGTGCCCGTACGTGTCCAGGAAGGCCGTGATGCCGCGCTGGGCGCGCGGCGGCAGCTCGCCGGCCCGGTAGAGGCGGACCAGCTCGGGCACCGGCAGCGTGCGGAACGGCTCGGGCTCGACGCGGGTGGCCAGCGCCCACAGCTCCAGGTCCATCTGGGTGGTCGGGTTGTTCGGCACGCTGCGCAGCACGTCCTGCATGTCGCCGATCGGCACGCCGGAGAGCCGCGACGACAGCGCGAACAGGCCGTAGCCGGTGAGCGCGTACGGCATGATCGAGATGATGGCCGGGAAGGTGGCGGTCAGCGCCCGCTCGGCGTGGGCCAGCCGCTCGGCGGGGGTGGCGGCGGCGGGCAGGGCGAGCCGCCGGTCCAGCTCCTCCCCCAGCCGCCGGGTACGGGCCAGCGCCCGCTCCGGCCTGGTCAGCGCCTCGAACACCCGTCCGGGGACGCGCACGCGGCGGGCGAAGCGGAGCGCGGCGCGGGCGAACGGGCGGCGGCCGGGGTGGATCACCGAGAGCCTCGGGTCGTCCATCAGGCCGTCGACGAGCGCGACCGTGCGCGCCTCGCCGACGCGCAGCAGCTTCGGCAGGATGACGCGGCCCGCGCGGCTGCGCAGCGGGATGGTGAGGTCGAGCCAGAGCCGCTGCCCCGACTCCGTCATGGCGCGCGGCCCGTCGTGCGGGTCGGCGGGCGCGAACCCGAACAGGGTGGCCGCCCCGGAGCCGACCAGCCGGAACGCCGCGATCCCCATCGGCGTGATCGGCCCCATGACGCCCTGGGCCACGTTGAAGGAGAAGTAGGCGCGCAGGCCGTCGCCGCGCGGCTCCGGCAGCGGATAGAGGGTGGTGATCGGCCTGGCCTGGGTGAGCCAGATCCGTCCGGCGGCGTCGATGGCCCACTCGGTGTCCTGCGGAGCGCCGTAGTGCTCCTCCACGCGGGCGCCGAGCGCGGCCAGCTCGCGCACTTCGGCGTCGGTCAGGCACAGGCCCTCGTGCCCGGTCTCGACCCGTTCGGTGCCGCCGCCGGGCAGGGCGCGGATCGCCACCCGCTTGTCCCCGGCGTGCCGCTCGACGGCGGCGCCGTGGACGACGAACCGGTCGGGGTTGACCGCGCCCGACACGACGGCCTCGCCCAGTCCGGGGCTGGCGTCGATGACCGCCTCGTGCCGCCGCCCCGTCACCGGGTTCGCGGTGAACATCACCCCGGCGACCCGCGCGTCCACCATGTCCTGGACGACGACGGCCAGCGAGACGGCGGCGTGGTCGATGCCGTTGGACTCGCGGTAGGCGACGGCCCGGTCGGTCCACAGTGACGCCCAGCAGCGGCGCACCGCGTCGAGCAGCGCCTGCTCGCCGACCACGTTGAGGTAGGTGTCCTGCTGGCCGGCGAAGCTGGCGAACGGCAGGTCCTCGGCGGTGGCCGAGGACCGCACGGCGACGGCCCGCCCCGGCGTGTACGCGGCCAGCACGGCCTCGGCGACCTCCGGCGGCACCGGCGTCTCCAGCAGCCGTGACCTGGCCTTCTCCGCCAGCCCGTCGCCGCCCGCGGCGATGACGCCGTCGAGGCCCGCCGCGGCGGCGGCCTGCCGGTAGGCGCGGGTGGTGAGCACCCAGCCGGGCGGGACGGGCAGCCCGGCCCGGGTGAGCTCGCCCAGGTTAGCCCCTTTGCCGCCCACCTCGTCCAGCATGCCGCCGTCGATCCGGGAAAAGTCCAGTGCCGTCGTCATCGGTCGCTCTCCTGCCGTCAACGCGCCGTCATGACGAGTGTTCCCCTTTCCCGGCAGAAATTCAACAAGTGATGAAAATTGATCGCCCTTCCAGCCCCCAGGCCGGGTCCGGCTCCACGCCCAGCTCCGCCAGTGCCGTCGGGGCCACGTCCACCAGCCGCGCCTCGGGCAGCTCCGCCCCGCCCAGGTCCTCGCCCAGCCGGGCGGCGGCGACGAAGACCGTGCGCTCCTCGTCGGACGTGCCGCCGTGGCCGCCCTCGTCGACGTGGCCGTGGTCCGTGGTGACCAGCACCGTCCAGCGCTCGCCCGCGAACCCCGGCCGGGCGCGCACCGCGTCCAGGAACCGGCCCAGGTCGGCGTCCTGAAGGAGGAGCGCCGCCGTGTACTCGGGGGCGTGCGGGCCCAGGTCGTGGGCGACCTCGTCCGTGTCGCCCAGGTAGACGAACGTCAGATCCGGCCCGGCGTCCGCCAGGAGGCGCTCGGCCCTGGCCGCGATCTCCCGGTCGGCGGCGGCGAACGTCATGGCGAACCCGTCGAGCACCACCCGGGTCCCGATGTCGCGGCCGAACGCGCCGTGCTCGTCCAGCGCCGCCCAGGAGAACAGCGCGGCCGTGGTGAGGCCGGGGCGGGCGTGGAGCGCCCGAGTCAAGAAGTCCGGATATTTCGTGAACTGCTGGCCGCTGAACCCGTTGTCCACGACGCCATGCTTGTCGGGCCACACCCCGGTGGCGATCGACGACCACCCCGGCCCCGAGTCGGTGCGCGCCCGGATCGTCCCCGGCGCCGCCTCATGCGGCTCCGGCACGACCTCCCCCGGCGACTCCGTACGGGGCGCCTCCCGCTCACCGTACGGAAGCCTGCTCGTCCCGTACACGCCGGACGCCATCAGCGAGGTCAGCACGGGAGGCCGCACGGCCAGGACACGATCGAAGCGCAGGCCGTCCATCCCGACGACCAGCACCTTGTTTCTCAGCTCGGACATCCCCCCATCTAAGCGCCGAATCGCCGCACCCAGGCGGCGGCCCCCGGCAGGATCTCCTCCACCGGGGCCACCTGCGGATACCAGGTCCGCTCCCACTCCAGCGACACCCAGCCGCGATAGCCGTGCGCGCGCAGCAGCCCGCCCGCCTCCTCCAGCGGCACCCCGCCCTCGCCCATCGCCACCGGCGTCGTGTCCGCAGCCGACACCGCGTCCTTGACCTGCACGTACTCCAGATACGGCGCCAGCGCCGCCAGCGTCGCCGCCGGCTCCTCCCCGTTGCGCCACGGATGCAGCAGATCCCACAGCGCCGCCGCCTGCGCCACCCCGGCCTCCCTCAGCAGCGCCGCCACGGCCGCCCCGGTCGCCATCTGGTCGTGCGTCTCCACCAGCACCTTCACCCCGAGCGCCGCCGCCTCCCCGGCCACCGCCCGCAGCCGCCGCGCCCCGACCGCCGGATCGTCCCCCCTCGGGAACACCCGCACCCCGCCCGCTCCCAGCTCGGCAGCCAGCCTCAGATCCTTCAGCAGCGCCTCCACCACCGGCCCGTCGTCCCCCGGCTCGCACAGCCGCACGTACCCGGCCAGCGCCGACACCTCCAGCCCGGCCGCCGCCACCCGCCGCCTCACCTCCCGCCGCTCCCCCGCCCCCAGCCCGGCATGCACCCCGGTGTCCTCATGCAGCCGCAGCTCCACCCCCGCACACCCGAACCGCCCCGCCACCGCCAGCGCCTCCCCCAGCCCGGCCCCCGGCATCCCCAACGTGCTGACCGCCAACCGCATCGCCATCTCCTCACCCTCACTCACGACCCCGAACCCCATCCCGGCCCGACCTTCCCCGGACGAAACACCCCCACCTACGGCGACCCGCTCCTCGGAGGGGGCCTTGCGGCCCTCTCCCGCACGGGCCACCCCCGTGGACGGGCCACCCCCCCTCCGACTGCGGTCCCACGGAGGGGTTCGCGCCCCCTCGGGCCGCCGACCCTCCCCAGCGAAGGCGCCCCCGCCCCCGGGGAGGGGCCGGCCCCTCCGGTGGCAGCCACTGGGAGGGCCTGCGCCAAAGAGGCGCTCTCTGGGAAGTGGGCGTTCACCTGTACGGGGTTGGGTCAAGGGAGGGGTTTGACGCTTTCGCGGAGGACGACCTCGCCCGGGACGTTCTCCACCACGCGGGAGTCCCCGCCGCTCAGGGCCAGTTCGAGGGCCCGGGCTCCCATGTCCTTGAGCGGCAGCCGTACGGTGGTGAGCGAGGGAACCTGGTCACGCAGGGTGACGATGTCGTCGAACCCCGCCACGGACACGTCGTCGGGGACGCGGATGCCGCGCTCGCGGTAGGCGGCCAGGGCGCCGACGGCCATCACGTCGTTGACGGCGAAGACGCAGGTGGCGTCGCCCGTCTCCTGGGCGGCGGTGTAGCCGCCGTCGCGGTCGAAGGGCCCGTGGACGACGCGCGGCGCCGGGAGGCCGAGGTCGCGGACGGCGGTGACGAATCCGGCGCACCGGTCGGCGGCGGTCATGAGGTGCGGCGGCCCGGCGAGGACGGCGAAGCGGGTGTGGCCGAGCCCGGCGAGTGAGCGGGCGAGCGCGGCGGCGCCGTCGCGGTTGGCGGGGGCGACGGTGTCGACGCCGAGGAGGTCCTGGCCGACGCAGGCGACGCGGCCGCCGCTCGCCTGGTAGGCGGCGAGTTCGGCGGCGAGGCGCGCGGTCACGCGTTCGTCGGCGACGCGGGAGCCGGCCAGGAGGACGGCGCGGACGCGCTGGGCGTGCAGGGTGGCCACGTAGGCGATCTCCTGCTCGGGGTCGCGGTGGGTGGTGCCGACCATGACGAGCAGCCGTTCGCCGGCGGCGGTGCGCATGGCGCCGTCGGCGAGGGCGGCGAAGTACGGGTCGGTCAGGTCGTGGACGACGATGCCGATGACGTTGCCGGCCCCTCGCGCCAGCGTCTGGGCGGCGATGTTGGCGCGGTAGCCCAGTTCGTCGGCGGCGCGTTCGACGCGTGCCCGCAGTGCCGCGCCGACCTGGCGGGTGCTGCCGTTGAGCACCCGCGAGGCGGTCGCGAGCGAGACGCCCGCCTGCTTGGCGACGTCCTCCAGCGTGACCACGAGACCTCCCGGAAAGCGATTTCCAGTATGCCGGACCGGCATCTGGCTCCGCATCCTCGCACGCCTCGCCGCCGGATGACAGCGCGCGTGCCGGGGCTCGTCAGGCCCAGGGGAACAGGATGTCCAGCAGTCCGCCCTTCTTGCTCTCCGACGGCTGCGGCTGCGGCTGCTCGGTGGGCTCGGGGGGCTGGGTGGTCCGCTGCTCCTCGGGGGTCGGCTCCTTGGTCGGCTTGGGCTTCTTCTCCTCGACCTGGGGCCGGACCTGGTCGTCGCCGGTCTCGTTCATCTCGCGCACCTGGGACTGGGTGGCGCGGGTGGTGGGCCTGGCCGACTGCCGGGCGGTGCGGGTGGGCTGGGCCTCGTCCATCGCCGGGGAGCGGGTGGGGCGGACCCGGGCCGTGGTCGGCTCCTGGGAGGGGGTTACGGTCTGGGAGACGCTGGGTTCGGGTGTGGCCGTATCGGTGGCTTCGCCGATCGGGACGTCCGTAATGGCGTCCTGCGGGGCGGTGGGCGAGCTGAGCTCGCCGACGCTGGCGCACTTGCCGCCCGCGCACGGGTCGTCGGAGGACGTGCCGGTGAGCATCCAGCCGGCCGCCGCGCCGGCCAGGACCACGGCGGCCGCCGCGACGAGCAGCACCCGGGTGCGGCGGCGCACCTCGCGCTCGCCGCCGTCGTGCTCGTCGCCGGAGCCGTCGGTCCAGCCGGAGCCGAGGAAGCCGCGCCTGGGCTCGTCGGCCTCCTCGCCGTAGCCGCGGTCGAGCGGCAGGTACGGGGGCTCGTCGGCGTCGTCGCGGTCCACCGGCCCGCTGTCGGCGTCGCCGGTGTAGTGCGGGCCGCTCGCCGCGTCACCCGTGTAGTGCGGGCCGCTGTCGGCGTCGCCCGTGTAGTGGGGACCACTGGGGGCGTCGCCCGTGTAGTGCGGGCCGCTCGCCGCGTCGCCGGTGTAGAGCGCGTCGGCGGCGTACGCGGGGTCGCTGAAGGCGTCGCCCGCGTACGGGGCGGGCGCCGGCTGGTCGCCGCCGATGCGCTCGGAGGCGCCGTCGGCGTGCAGGACGTACGTCTCGCTGCCCGAGACCTGGATGGCCGGCTGCTCGTCGGTGTCCTCGGTGCTCCAGCGGGGGGACAGCACGTCGCCGGTCAGCTCGGGGTTTAACGCTCGCCCCTGCGCGTCCTCATAGGACTTGTCGTTCTCGTCGCGCGCCACGCTGAGCCTCTCTAGTACGAATACGGACCGCGACCTTTCTTAACAGAATCAACCCCAACTTGTCCGGAAATTTCACCTGTTTCGCTAAAACTACGCTGCGTAACTTCGGTCACTCCGGCAACATCACCGGCCACACGCAGTACGGACGCGGAACGGCTCAGAGCCCGGCGGCGAGTACGTCCAGAGCGGCCTTGACCCGCTCGATCGGCACCCCCTGGTCGCGCACCTGCCGGGCCAGCAGCGGCGCGGCGAGCGGCGCCAGCAGCGCGTCGGCCAGGCAGTAGACGTCGGCGTCGGGGCGCAGCCGCGCGATCAGCAGCGCCAGGTGCGCGCGGTAGGCGTCGTACGCGCCCCCGAACCGGGCGTACGGCCCCGCGGTCTCGGCCATCACCAGCAGGTCGAGCTGCTCCACGGTCCGGTCGGCGAGCGCGGCCAGGAAGGCGCGGACCCGCTCGCGCGGCTCGGCACCCGGCCCGAGCGGCGGGGGCCCGTCGAGGAAGGCCGCCTGGAACTCCCGCTCGCGCTCGTCAATGAGCGCGTACGCCAGCCCGGACCGGTCGCCGAAGCGGCGGTAGAGGGTGCCGACCCCGACCCCGGCGGCGGCGGCGACCTCGGCCATCGACAGCCCGGCGACCCCTTCGGCGGCCACGATGGCGGCCGCGGCGTCGAGGATCCTCTCCCGGTTGCGGGCCGCGTCACGTCTCACGCCCCTCATCTTCCCTCACTTGCCATCCGGAACGCGTTCCGCTTACTGTTGAAGCGGAACGGATTCCGCTTGACTGAGAAGGAGACGCAGTGATGAGAGTCGCTCTGGTGACCGGTGGCAGCAGAGGCATCGGCGCGGCCATCGCGCGCCGCCTGGCCGCCGACGGGTTCGACGTGGCGATCACGTACGCCTCGGCCGCCGGCAGGGCCGCGCAGGTGGTCGCGGACGTGGAGGCGGCCGGGCGGCGCGGCCTGAGCCTGCGGGCCGAGGCGGCGCGCGCCGAGGACCTGGTGGCCGCCGTCGAGGACACGGTGGCCGCGTTCGGCAGGCTGGACGTGGTGGTCAGCAACGCCGGCATCGCCCCGTACGGACCTCTGGAGGACGTGACACTCGACGAGGTGGACCGCACGCTGGCCGTGCACGCGCGGGCGGCGTTCGTGCTGGCGCAGGCGGCGGCCAAGCACCTGCCCGAGGGCGGCAGGATCGTCACGATCGGCAGCAGCCTGGCCGAGCGGGTCCCGTACCCGGGCTGGACCCTCTACGCGATGAGCAAGTCGGCACTCAGCGGGCTCACCAAAGGCCTGGCCCGCGACCTCGGCCCGCGCGGCATCACCGCCAACCTCGTGCACCCCGGCTCCACCGACACCGAGATGAACCCGGCCGACGGCCCGGACGCCGACGACGAGCGCTCCTACACGGCGCTGGGCCGCTACTGCGACCCCGGCGACATCGCCGCGACCGTCTCCCACCTGGTGGGCGAGGGCGGGCGGTCGATCACGGGGGCGGCGATCGCGGTGGACGCGGGCGTCACCGCCTGACTAGAGGCACGGGTTCGTGGAGCTGTCGACGACCTTGTCCTTGAGCGAGTCGGGGATCGTCGACACGACCCGGACGCCGGGCCAGTCGGCGCCGATGACGAGCTGGACGGACGGGCCCGGGGGCGGCGTGGCGGCGCTCTTGTACGGCTCCGCGGACACCGGCCTGACCTTGCCCGCCACCGGGGTGCGCTTGTCCTTCGACAGCCGGGCGGCCACCGCCTCGGCGTACGCGGGGCCCTGGGCGGCGTCCTTCTTGGCGTAGCGGATCGTGGTGGTGTCCGCCGGGGCGGCGTTGCCGACATGGGTCACGACGAAGCCCTGCGCGGCCAGCTCCTCGGCCACGACGCCGGCCTTGCCCTGCTCGCCGGTGGCGTTCAGCACCTGGACGCGCACCTGCTCGTTCTTCACCTTCGGGGCGGAGCTGGGCGCGGCCGGGCCCTTGGTCGCCGTCACCTCCACGTCCTCGCGCACCCGCTTGAAGAAGTCCGACGCCGCGGGCTCGCTGAACTGGACCCGGTTCTTGTCCGCCGGGTACGGCTCGGTGGGCACCGTGATGCCCTTGAGCTCCTTGGCCGTCATGCCGCTGACGCTGTTGGCGATCTCCAGCATGCGCTCGGGCGTGAGCTCGCTGTCGACGGTCACCGCCTTGATCCCGGCGCGCAGGAACGCGTCGAGCGCGATCGGGTCGGTGAGCAGGCCGCCGTCGGTGACCTTCTCCATCACCTTGGTGAGGAACACCTGCTGGCGCTGGATGCGGCTCAGGTCGCTGCCGTCGCCGAGCGCGTAACGGGTGCGCACGTAGCCGAGCGCCTGCTCGCCGTTGACGACGTGCTTGCCGGGCCCGAGCACGAACTTGGCCTGCGGGTCGTTGACCGCCTTGGGCAGGCAGATCTCGATGCCCTTGATGGCGTCGATGATGCCCTTGAAGCCGGTGAAGTCGACTTTCACGAAGTGGTTGATGTGGATGTCGGTGAGCGCCTCGAGCGTCTTGATCGTGCAGGCCACGCCGCCGTCGTTGAACGCGGAGTTGATCTGGCCGATCCCCGCCGGGCGGACGCCGCCGCCGCGCAGCTCGCACTCCGGCATCATGACCATCGAGTCACGCGGGAAGCTGATCATGGTGGCCTTGTCCCGGTCGGGCGAGAGGTGCAGCAACATGATCGTGTCGGTGCGCTCGCCCTTGCCCTGCGACAGCGCCCCGTACTTCTTGTTGTCGCCGTCACGCGAGTCGGAACCGATGAGCAGCACGTTCAGCGCGCCGGTCTCCCGGGGGCGGTCCGTGCCGAGCTGGCCGGTGAGGTCGGACTGCTTCAGCTCGCCGTAGATGCTGCGGTAGTAGCCGTACGCCGACAGCGTGACCACCACCAGCACGCCGGTCAGCACGACGCCCACCCAGCCCGCCGGGGTCAGCCGCCGGGCGGTCCGTGAGTTCGCGTTTCCCACGCTGCGCCCCTCAGAAGATGATCAGATCGGGCAGCATACTGAGAAACGGGCCATCGCCCGAAATGATCGCCGATGAACCTAGGGCTCCATGCGAACTCGGTGAATCCGGGACGTCACACACCGTTGTCCCGCATCATGACATCCATGCCCTCGACCAAGATCGCGCCCCCTCCCGGCGCGTCCTCCGTGGCCGCCCTCCGCGCGCGGGCGCTCGCCGCACGGCGGGCCGCCCGCATCGCGCTGACCTCGTCGATCGCGCTGCTCTGCGCCGTCCAGCTCATCGCCGAACGGGCTCCCGCCGGGCAGGACACGCTGCCGCTCGCCGTGCTCGCCCTGGCCGTCACCCTCGGGGCGCCGCCCGCGCTGGCGCTCACCCAGGCCGTCTGGGGCGTGCGGGCCCGCGCCGTCCGCCGCCGCGAGAGCGAGCTGTACGCCGCCCCGCCCTCCCCCGGGCTCGCCCTCGGCCGCCTCGCAGTGGCGGCCGGCTGGGCGGTGCTCGTCCTGCTCGCCTGCGCGGCGCCCCAGCTCTTCACCGCCGCCGGCCACCCCGCCCCCGCCGGCGCCCTGGCCATCCCCCTCACCGTCGCCACCACCGCCACCTCCTGCCTCGCAGCCTGGTGGATCACCACCCGAAAGCCCGGCCGCGCGGCCTCGTGGGCGCCTCCCCGCAGCGGGCCTGCTCACGTCGGCGCGGTGCCGCCGTCGGCATCGGCCACCCCGAGCGGGCCTGCCGAAACGCGGGCGGCGAGGCCCGGCCGGATGGGGCGGACAGGGCGGTCGGGCCGGTGGGCGGCTCCCCGCCACCGGGACGCCACCCCCCGCAGCGGGCCCGCCCGCGTCGGCGTGGCGTCGCGTTCGGGGGGAG
>NZ_JAHKRO010000154.1 GCF_019396325.1 Nonomuraea ceibae | reverse complement strand
CCCGCCCCTCCGCCCCCTCGGCCCCCGCCGGCCCGTACATAGGCCGCCACGCCGAACTGACCACCGTCCTCACCCTCACCACCCACCCGAGCTACCCGCCCACCCCAGGGACCCCGCAGGTCCTCGATGCTGCGGGACCTTCGGGATTCTCGGCGACCCCGGCGGTTTCGCCCGCGCCGGCCGCGCCGGCCGCGTCGGCCGTTTCGGGCGGCGCTTCGGCTGCCCCGGGGGCTTCGCCCGCTCCGGGGGTTCCGGCTGCTGGCGGGTTTCCCGGGGGCGGGGAGGCTCGGGGTGGGGTGGTGTTGGTGAGCGGGGAGCCGGGGGTGGGGAAGACGGCGTTCATGGAGCAGGTGCGCGCGAGGCTGGCGGGCGCCGGGTGGGTGGCGGCGTGGGGGCGGTGCCCGGAGCACGAGGGGGCGCCCGCCGGGTGGGCGTGGGCGGAGCTGCTGCGCGAGCTGGCCGCCCGCTTCCCGCCCGCCGACGCCGCGCCGCTGGCGCCGCTGCTGCTCGACGCGCCGGTGCGGGGCGACGTGGCCACGGCGAGGTTCCGGTTGCGCCGGGCGGTGAGCGCGTTCGTGTCGGGCGTGGGGGAGCCGCTGCTGCTCGTCCTGGACGACCTGCACCGGGCCGACGCCGAGACCTTGGCGATCCTCGTACACGTGGTGGAGGAGACCGCCGGGCTGCCGGTGCTGGTGGTCGGCTCGTACCGGCACACCGAGCCCAGCGAGCCGTTGGCGGACGCGCTGGCGGCGCTGGCCGCGCACGGGCCCGCCAGGATCGAGCTCGGCGGCCTGGCCGCCGGTGAGGTGGCCGAGCTGATCCGCGCCACCACGGGCCGCCCGGCCCCGCCCGGCACGGTGGCGGAGATCGCGGAGCGGACCGGCGGTAACCCGTTCTTCGTCCGCGAGACCGCGCGCCTGCTCGACGCCGAGGGCCCGGCGGCGATCCCGGCGGGGGTGCGGGAGGTGCTGCGCCGCCGCGTCGCCCGGCTGCCCGCGCAGGCGGCGACGATCCTGCGGCACGGCGCGGTCATCGGCCGGGAGAGCGACGTGGACGTGCTGGCCGCCGTCAGCGGCGCGGACGAGGAGAGCGTGCTCGACGCCGTCGAGGCCGGGCTGGTCACGGGCCTGCTCACCGAGCCCCGGGCGGGCCGCCTGCGGTTCGCGCACGCGCTCATCCGCGACACGCTGTACGACGACCTGTCCCGGATCAGGCGGGCCAGGATGCACCAGCGGGTGGCGCGGGCCATCGAGGAGCACGACCCGGGCGACGTGGCCGCGCTCGCCCACCACTACACGGCGGGCGGCGCGGACCCGGCCAAGGCCGTGCGCTACTCCCGGCTGGCCGCCGAGCAGGCCGGACGCCGCTTCGCGCACCAGGAGGCGGCCGCGCTGTGGCAGCAGGCGCTGGACGCCTTCACCGGCGACCCCCGCGAACGCCTGGAGCTCACGCTCGGCCTCGTCTCGTCGCTGGCCAACTCCGGCAGGCTCGTCGCCGCCCGCGCGCACCGCGAGCGGGCCGTCCGCGACGCGCTCCCGCTTGGCGACCCGGCCCTGCTCGCCCGGGTGATTGTCTCGTTCGACGTGCCGACGTTCTGGAGCAACCGCGAGTACGGCGGCCTCGACACCGCGCTCATCGACGCCGTGGAGGCGGCGCTGGCCACGCTGCCGCCGGGCGACAGCCGCACCCGCTGCCGGTTGCTCACCACGCTGGGCTTCGAGCTCGAAGGCGAGCCGACCGAACGCGGCTACCTCGCCTCCCGCGAGGCCGTCGCGATGGCTCGCCGCCTGGGCGACCGCCCGCTGCTGGTGCTCGCTCTCAACGGACGCTTCCACCAGTCGTTCCGCTACGACGGCCTGGCCGAGCGCAAGGCGATCGGGACCGAACTGCT
The DNA here is from genome assembly GCF_019396325.1 of Nonomuraea ceibae. GTDB lineage: Bacteria > Actinomycetota > Actinomycetes > Streptosporangiales > Streptosporangiaceae > Nonomuraea > Nonomuraea ceibae. Next base: position 17,606 of record NZ_JAHKRO010000154.1, on the reverse strand, counting down.
CGCCCTGTCCGGCTCGGACGTGACCGTCGAGGCGCTGGCCCGGCTCATGCTCATGCAGGCGGCCACGGGCGAGGCCGACTTCGCCGCCGCCGACGCGCACGCCTCGGCCGCCCGCGACCTCGCCACCCGGTACGACCTGCCGCTGACCCTGGTCGTCACCGGCTTCTACGACGGGCTCCGCGCGGTGCTGGCCGGTGACGACGTGGAGGCCGAGGCCCGTTACCGCGCCGCCGCCGAGCTGGCCGGGCGGCTCGGCATGTGGCAGCACGAGACCGGGCTGCTCGCGCTCGGCCTGTACGGGATGCGGCTGCTGCGCGGCGACCTGACGCCGCTGCTGCCACGGCTGGAGCCGCTCGCCGCCTACGAGCCGTGGCGGGACCAGACGGCCGAGCTGTACGCGCTGGCGCTCTGCCATGCCGGGCGGGCCGCCGAGGCGCGGGCGCTGGTGCCCGTCCCGGCCAGGCCGCTGCGGCGCGACTACTTCTGGCACCTGCTCACCGCCGTGCGCGGCCTGCTCGGGGTGGCGCTGGACGACCGGGCGCGGGCGGCCTGCGCGTACGAGGAGCTGCTGCCGTACGCCGGGCAGCCGGTCGGCGGCACCGGCTACCTGGCCGTCTGGCCCACCGCCCAGGTGCTCGGCGACCTCGCCGCCTACCTGGGACGCCCTGCCGAGCCCCATTACCGGCAGGCCCTGGAGGTGGCGGAACGGGCCGGCGTCGCCGCCTGGCGCGAGGCGGCCCGCGCGGCGCTCGCCTGACTCAGCCGAACGTCCGCATCTCGCGGTGCGCGTACCGGAGCCTGAGGGCGGGGACGAGCAGGCGCAGCGGCGGACTCGCCGCCGTGAGCAGCCGCGCGCCCTCCTCCGGCGTGGCGTACCGCAGCAGCCACGGCGCCGTGAACATCAGCTGACGCGGCGTGGCCCGCTTGCCGACCTGCTTCTCCACCCACGCGTACGCCTCGTACGGGACGAACCGGAAGATGATCGGGAACAGCTCCGACTCCTCCTCCGCGATGTGGTCGTCGAGCAGCTCCAGCAGCTCGGTCAGGGCGTGTCCGAGCGCCGCGAGGTCCCGGTCCAGCGCCGCCCGGCACCGGTCCAGGACCGGGCCGAGCGCCTGGTGGTCGTCGGTGTACGGGGACAGGTCCACGGCATGGCCCGCGGTGCGCTCGATGACCGGCCACAGCAGGTCGTCCTCGTTCGCGTGATGGTGGTCGACCTCGGTCAGGAGCGCCCCCGTGTAGGCGCGTACCGGGCCGTCCCGCCCTCCCCGCGCGCAGGCCGCGGCGAGGCGGCGCAGGTCGGCGAGCATGGCGCGGTGGATGACGTACATCGAGGTGAGGTCGGGCTCGCGCTCGTCCGGCCGGCGGGGGGCGACCGCCGGGATCTTCACGGTGCTCAGCTTCACGGTGCTCATGCCGGAAGCATGCGCGCCGCCTCTTGCCGCCCTCTGGTCGCCGGCTTGCCGCCCAATCGGTTATCTCCCGTCGATCCGTTATCAATATTCACAAGCCACACTGCCGTCACATGAGTCATCAAACGGTGCTGCCCGCCGAGGAGCGCACCGGAGCGGAGCCGGTGGACCGGGGCAGCGTGCTGGACCTGTTCGACAAGCTCGGCACCGTCGTCGTGCCCGTGGCTGGGGGCTGCTCAGCGGCCTGGAGGTCACCGGCACGCCGGTGCTGGTCACCGTCGTGGCCGTCGCACTCCTCGGCTTCCTCGTCCCGTACCGGCTGCTGCGCGCCCGGCCCGCCGGACGGGCCGGGATGCGGGTGCTGACCAGCGCGTTCGTCGGCATCGGGCTGGGGTTCGTGCTCGTCGGCTGGATGACCGACGGCGCCGAGGACATCCACGCCAACGGCAACGGCAACCTCGTGCTCCAGCTCGCCGGCTTCCCCAACCAGTGGGCCGCCGTACGCGACGGCGACGGCAAGCCGGTCTCCCGCGAACGGTGGCTCGTGCTCGGCCAGGACGCCGGGTCGTACGTGTTCTACGACTGCGGCCGGATGACCACGGTGCGGCGGCCCGTCGAGGGCACCATCCTCACGGACGTGGAGCTCGACCCGGACTTCACCGCAGGCGGCACCAGGCCGGCCCGCCGCTGCGGGCACGCGCTCAGCACACCTGCCGGTAGCCGGTCTCCGGGATGAGCCTGCGCCACTCGGCCTCGCTCAGCCCGCCGGCCTTGGCGCACACCTCCCGCACCGCGTCGGCCCGTGCCTCGCCGGTCTCCTGGACGTCGAGCGAGATCACGGTGCCGGGGCCGCTCAGGTAGTGCAGGGCGCGGCCGTCGGCCGAGAACGTGTAGGAGTGGCCGGGGGACTGCAGGGCGACGGACTTCAGCAGCCGCCCGTCGCCGACCCGCCACAGCCGCACGGCGTCGCCGCTCGCCACGGCCAGCAACCGGCCGTCGGGGCTGAACACGGGCGGCCCGGAGGGCTCCCCGGACGCGGCTTCGGCGGGGGCGGTGTCCTCGGATGCGGCTTCGGCGGGAGCGGGGGCCTCGGAGGTGGGGGCGTCGGAGGTGGGGGTCAGCGTCCGGGTGGTGGACGCGCCGATCAGGAACGTCTTCGCGCCCGCGACCGCCAGCAGGCGGCCGTCCGGGCTGAACGCCAGCGGCGCCGCGCCCTCCTCGGGGGCGACGCGGATCGCCCGTGTCAGCGCGCGCCTCGGCACGTCCCACAGCTCCACCCGGCCGTCCGGCCTGGAGACGGCCGCCCGGCGGCCGTCGGGCGAGAGCGCCACCCGGCCGCCCGCCACCTCCAGCAGCCGCTCGCCGCCCGAGAAGAGCTCCGTCCGGCCGCCCACGCTGACCAGGAACGCGGCATCCGTCTGCGCCCCCGTCGCCACCGCCACCGGGGTGCCGCCCGCCGTCTCGGCGTAGCGGCCGTCGTCGCTCACGCCCGTCGTGGCCGGGGGCAGCGGGTGGGTCGCCAGCCGGCGGCCGGTCGGGACGTCCCACGCGGTGACCGCGTCACCCTCCCACCGCACCAGGCTGTCGCCGCTCAGCCGATAACGCGCGCCCCGGGTGGGCACCGGGTCGGTGAACACGCCCAGCTCCTCCTGCGACAGCGACGCCTGCAACGCCGCCCGCGCCTCGCGCACCGGGGCCAGCCGCCACGCCGCGACGCTGAGCCGCATCGCCGTCTGCGGGTCCTCGGTGCGCAGCGCCTCCGCCCTGGCGGCCACCAGGCGCGCGTTGTCCCGGCTGACCTGCTCGGGCTGCTCCTTGACGGTCACCACGGCCACGCCCAGCAGCGCCACGGCCGCCGCCAGCGCCGCCACCCCGCTCCGCCGCCGCCACCGGGCCCCGGGGCCGTGGAAGCGCCTGGGCGGACGGAACCGCCGCACCCGGCCCTCCGCCTCGGGCGCGGGCCCCGAACGCCGAGCGCCCGCAGAGGGGGCCGCCGGCGGCTGCTCACGACGGTCACCCCCAGAGAGCCGCCCACGTAGGCCGCCCGCGGGGGAGGCCGGGTGAGGGAGCTCGCCCGCAGGGGAATCCGTGAGAGGGGGCTCGTCCGCAGGGGCGGTCGCCGGAAGGTGGACGGTCGCGGGGGTGTCCTCGGGAGCGGGGTGGTCGGGGGCAGGGTGGTCGGTGTCGGGGTGGCCGGTGTCGGGGTGGAGGGCGGTCCAGGTGCGGAGACGGGGCCAGGCGCGGTAGAGGGCGGCGCTGGCGGGGACGATGCCGTGGCCGCCGATCGCCACCAGGGTGCCCGCAGGCGTCTCCACCGGGGGGACGCGCAGGCTGGGCCGCACCAGCAGCCCAGCCTCCTCCAGGCGGGCCAGGGTGCCGTGCTCGTCGTGGGCCGGGCCGCCTTCGAGCAGCGTCAGCAGCAGCCCCGGCAGCTCGGCGCGCTGCGGGCCGGTCAGCGTGGCGTACACCTGCTCGGCCACCTCGCCGAGCGGCGGCGGGCCGGTGAGTCCGGGGGCCAGGACGACGGCGGGGCCGCCGGGCGGCGGGCCGGGCAGGTCGGCGGCGGAGGGGCGGGCGGCGGGGTCCTTGGCGAGGGCGCGGCCGACGAGGGGCCGCAGCGTGCCGGGCAGCACGGTCAGGTCGGGGTCGGCGGACAGCAGCCGGTGCATGACCTCGCCCAGGCTGGCGCCGCTGAAGGGGTCGCGCCCGGTGGCCGCGTAGAGGACGAGGGCGCCCCAGGCGAACACGTCGCCCGCAGGCCCGGCGGGCTCGCCGGTGAAGACCTCGGGCGCCATGTAGGTGCGGGTGCCGGCGACGGCGCCGGGCCCGCCGATGCCGACGACCTTGGGGCCGTCGGCGCTCAGCAGCACTTTCTCGGGCCGTAAGTCCTGGTGGGCGACGCCCGCCTCGTGCAGGGCGGCCAGCGCGGCGGCGACCGCGGAGGCGAGCGTGACGAGCTCGCCGCCGGAGTAGGGGCCGTGGCGTTCGACGGCCTCGCGCAGGGAGGGCCCGTCGGCGAAGGCGGTGACCAGGTAGGCGGGCGCGGCGTCGGGCCGGACCTCGACCACCTCGGCCAGGCACGGGTGGGCGACCGGCCGGATCGGGGGGAGCGCGCCGCGCGGCACCAGGACCGCGAACCTGCGCCCCTCGTCGTCGTAGGCGTCGTAGACGACGCCGCGCCGGGACGCGCTGAGCCTGCCTGCCGGCCAGTAGCCGCCAAGCCTGTCGGGGTCACCGGGCACCGAGCGCATCATCGAAGGCTTAGATGCGCGACCGCGGCGTTTGGTTGCGCCTGGTGCCAGGACACCACAGGCTCCCCGCGCGCCTCGGGGAGCCCGTGGTCATGATCATTATTGCAGGCTCCGGGATCCTGCCAGCCATTCCGGCCGCAGTACGGACATGATGACCGAGTCGTGCCAGGCGCCGTCCCAGTGGAGCGCGTCGCGGAGCACGCCTTCCTCCACGAACCCGGCCTTCTTGTACACGTGCCTGGCCCGCTCGTTGAAGGTGTGCACCCACAGGCTGACGCGGTGCAGCGGCGTCCTGGTGAACGCGTGGCCGAGCACCAGCTCGATCGCCTCGGTGCCGTAGCCCTTGCCGAACACCCGCGAGCCGAGCAGCGCGATCCGCAGGTTGCACGACAGGTTGGCCGGGTCGAGCTCGTTGAGCACCACCTCGCCCACGTAGCTGTCGCCGGCCATGATGGCCAGGTCGAGGCGGTCGTCGTGGTCGGCCCGGGTGGCGCACCAGCGGCGGGCGGCCTCCAGGTCGATCTCCCCGTGCGAGCCGGTGAGCCGCCGCACCTCGGCGTCGGACACCAGCTCGAACAGGCCCTCGGCGTGTTCGGGGCCGACCGGCCGCAGCGTCACGCGGGAGCCCACCAGCACAGGTTTGTCAGAGAACATCGCCCATGGCTATCAGCCCTGTTCGGCGGGGGGCAAGCCGATATCGCGGCGGACCGCCGCCAGCACCTCCTCCGGCCGCAACGCCCCCACGTCGTACTTCAGGTCCGTCACCTCGGTGAAGAAGTGCTCGCGCCTGGCCCGCATCGCCGCGGGGGAGAAGTCGGGCCGGTGGTCGCCGGAGCGCATCCGCTGCGTCAGCACCTCGTCGTCGGCGTCGAGCCAGATGACCAGGGCGTCGCGCAGCGCGGCCCGCACCTCGGGGCTCTCCAGCGTGCTCGCCGCCGCGGCGATCACCTTGGGCCCGTCGGCGAGCTCGTGCAGCACGTGCTCGGCCTCGCGCCGGTGCAGCACGTCGGCGCCGTCACGCGCGGCGATCTGGGCCGCGCTGAGCCCGTAACGCTCTTGCAGGAACGGATCACTGTCGCTGAAGGGCAGCCCGAGGGACTCCGCGAGGAGCCGGCCAGCGGTCGTCTTACCGCTGCCCATCAGCCCGATCACCACGATTGGTTTGTTTTTCCACATATGGATAGAGGTTCTCTCGTGCCAAGGAGGTAAAGCAAATGACCATCGCCGGAAGCATCATCCTCATCATGCTCGGTGCGATCCTCACCTGGGCCGTCGAATTCGACCTCGCCGGTCTCGACATCAACATCGTCGGCGTCATCATCATGCTGGGTGGGCTGGTCGGGCTGGGTTTCGGCATCTACCGGATCAGCGTGACCCGCAGGGCCGTGGGCCCGATCGAACAGCCTGTCCACAGGCACGAGATCTACGAGGAGCCCGAGGCACGCAGGACCACGGTGTACGAGGAGCGTCGGCACCATGACGAGCCGCCGCTGTAGGAGGTGAAGCCACATGCCAGCCAGTCAGGAACTGCCGCAGACCATCCGCCGTTCGCCCAAGAAGGCGCAGGACACGTGGATGAAGGCGCACGACTCGGCCGTCGAGGAGTACGGCGAGGGCCGGCGCGCCCACATGACGGCCTTCGCGGCGCTGAAGCACTCCTTCGAGAAGGTCGGCGACCACTGGGAGCCGAAGGCGAAGAAGGGGCCTTCCGACAAGGGGGCCACGGACCGGTCCGGCCGCACGGCCGAGGGCGTCGACGCCAACGCCAGCAAGGATCACCTGCAGGGGGTGGCGTCGAGGCTGGGGATCAAGGGCCGGTCGAAGATGAAGAAGACCGAGCTGGTGGACGCCATCAAGAAGGCCAACCGGCGCGCCACGGCCAAGTCCCGCTGACCGCAGGAAGAAGACCTCCACCCGGAGCCCGGGTGGAGGTCTTCTCGCGTGTGCGCCTCAGATGAGCCGCTTGACCGCCGCGACGATGGCGTCCCGGTCGATGCGGGCGTCGGCGAGCTGTTCCTGCGGGGTCGCCGAGCCGGGCAGGCCGTGGACGGCGAGTTTGACGACGCGCGGGCCGAGCTCGCTGACCGCGTCCAGGACGGCGTCGCCCAAGCCGCCCTCGGGCCGGTGGTCCTCGACGGTGATCAGGTTGCCGGTCGTGGTGGCCGCCTCGACCAGGGCGGCGGCGTCGACGGGCTTGACCGAGTACATGTCGATCACGCCCACGTGGATGCCCTCGCGGGCCAGCGTTTCGTGCGCGGCCAGGGCCTCGTGCACGGTGATGCCCGCCACCACGATCGTGGCCCGGTCGGCGGGGGAGTGGCGCAGCACGCGGGAGCCGCCCACGGGGAACCGCTCGCCGGGCGGGTAGACGACCGGCGTGTCCCCCCGCGTGGTGCGCAGGTAGGCGACGCCGAACAGGTCCGCCATCTCGGCCGTCAGCGCCGCCGTCTGGTTGGCGTCGCACGGGTAGAGCACGGTGCTGCCGTAGACGGCGCGCATCATGGCCAGGTCCTCCAGCCCCATCTGGGACGGCCCGTCCTCGCCGATCGACACGCCCGCGTGCGAGCCGACCAGCCGGATCGACGACTGGGACACCCCGGCCATCCGGATGAAGTCGTGGGCGCGGGTCAGGAAGGCGGCGAAGGTGGCCGCGTACGGGATCCAGCCGCGGATGCGCAGGCCCTCGGCGGCGGCGACGAGCTGCTGTTCGGCGATGTACATCTCGAAGAACCGCTCGGGGAACTGCTGGGCGAACGCCTCGGCCTTGGTCGAGTCGGCCACCTCGCCGTCGAGCGCGACCACGTCGCCGCGCGCCGCGCCGAGCGCCGCCAGCGCCTCGCCGTACGCCGTCCTGGTGGCGACCCGCGCGCCGAGCTCGTACTCGGGCAGCCGCAGCTCCCCGTCGGGGAACCGGTACGGGTCGCCCCCGTTGTCCGGTTTGCGCACCTCGACGCGCAGGTCACGCCGGCCGCCCAGCTCCTCGACCGCCAGGTCCGGCTCCTTGAGCGCCTTGCCGTGCGCGCCCTCGCGGTTCTCGACCTCCAGGACGCCCTCGCCCTTGCGCGTCTTGGCCAGGATCACGGTGGGCCGCCTGCGCGTGCTGCGGGCGTCGCCGAGCGCGTAGTCGATCTGCCCGGGATCGTGCCCGTCCACCTCGACGGTGTGCCAGCCGAACGCGCCGAACCGCCGCGCGTACGCGCCCAGGTCCCAGCCGTGCCGGGTGGGGCCGCGCTGGCCGAGCCGGTTCACGTCCACGACGAGCGTGAGGTTCGACAGGCCCTCGCTGCCGGCGTGCTCGGCGGCCTCCCACACCGAGCCCTCGGCGAGCTCGCTGTCCCCGCAGAGCACCCACACCTGGTACGGCATGCGTTCCAGCCGCCCGGCCAGGGCCACGCCCACGCCCACGGGCAGCCCCTGGCCGAGGGAGCCGGTGGCCACCTCGACCCAGGGCAGGCGCGGCGTCGGGTGGCCCTCCAGGCGGCTGCCGCGCTTCCTGAACGACAGCAACTCCTCGTCGCTGATCGCCCCGGCGGCCTTGTACAGCGAGTAGAGCAGCGGGGACGCGTGCCCCTTGGAGAAGATCAGATGGTCGTTGGCCGGGTTGGCGGGATCGGCGAAGTCGTAGCGCAGATGGCCGGCGAACAGCACGGCCATCAGGTCGGCCGCGGACATCGACGACGTGGGGTGGCCGGATCCGGCCGCGGCGGCGGCGCGCACGGAGTCGACCCGCAACTGCGCCGCCAGCTCCCCGAGGAACTGAAGATCTAGGTCGGCCATCAGGCCACCTCCTGGTCGGCTTGGACGGCAGGGCTCGCGAGCGGGTCAGCGCAGCACGCGGCGGAGCAGGACGGCCCCGGCCGCCGCGCCCGCCAGCGCCGTCACGGCCCCGCGGTGGCGGGAGAGCCAGAGCTGCGGGCTGCGGCCGTGGCTCTTGCTGTCGAAGCTGCCGTGCGCGCCGTAGTCGGCCGTCTCGTCGGCGGGCTCCCACAGGTTGGCCACGCCGCTGGGCGGCTTCTCGCCGGTCTGCTGGGAGTCCACGCCGGTCCTGCCCAGGTAGCGGTCCACGAGCGCGGGGGCGATGCGCTGGGCCAGCAGCGTGGCCACGGTCATGGAGCCCACCCAGTACTCCTTGCGCTCGGGATGCGCGGCGGCGTGCACGATGCCCCGGGCCGCGACCTCCGGCTGGTAGATCGGGGGAACGGGCTGGGGGTGGCGGCGCAGCTTCGACAGCACCCAGTCGAACTGCGGCGTGTTGACGGCCGGCAGCTGCACCATGGTGATGTGGATGCCGCTCCGCTCGGCCAGCAGTTCGGTGCGGACCGATTCGGTGAAGCCCTTGATGGCGTGCTTGGCTCCGCAGTAGGCCGACTGCAGGGGGATGCCGCGGTAGGAGAGCGCCGAGCCCGCCTGCACGATCGCGCCGCGCCCGCGCGGCCGCATCAGGTCCAGGGCGACCCTGGTGCCCCAGACGTAGCCCAGGTACGTGACGGCGGTGGTGCGCTCGAACTCGGCGGGTTCGATGTCGGTGAACGGGGCGAACACCGAGGAGAAGGCGACGTTGATCCACACGTCGATGGGGCCCAGGTCGGCCTCGGCCTGCTCGGCCGCCTGCCGTACCTGGTCGTAGTCGGCGACGTCGGCCTCGTACACCTGCCCGACGCCGCCGGCGGCGCCGACGTCCACGGCGGCGGCGCCCAGCCCGGTCGTGCCCCGGGCGATCAGCGCCACCTTGGCGCCCTGGCGGCCGAGCTCGCGCACGACCGCGCGGCCGACGCCGCCGCTGGCGCCGGTGACGACGACGACCTTGTCCTGGAGGGGATGTGCTGACATGGGGGAGTTCAGCCCGCCTCTCCTGTGTCGCGGTTCTTCTGACGGCGTACGGCCATGACGATGTCGATCACGACCACCACGGCGAACACGACGGCGATCCCGGTGATGACGGGTGCGCGGGCGATGACGCCGAGCACGGCGAAGGCGAACAGGAACACCAGGAGGAACGAGCCCACCCGGATGTGCACCACGTCGCGCGGCGTGGCGGGGACCATGGCGTGGCCGCGGCCGTCCCTGGTCTCTTGCCAATTCCGGTCTTCAGTCATGGGGGCCACCTGCCCGTGCCGTTTGCCGCCTAACGTCGTGGGTAGCCGGGCCGGCGTGCCGGACCTGCATCCCAGTGACCAGAACGAGCCGGGCATCGTGCGGCGCCGCCGCGGGCGCGGCTTCAGCTATCACGGGCCGGACGGAGAGCCGGTGCGCGACCCGGCGACGCTGGAGCGCATCAAGGCGCTCGTCATCCCCCCGGCCTGGACCGACGTGTGGATCTGCGCCTCCGAGCACGGCCATCTGCAGGCGGCCGGAACCGACGCCGCGGGCCGCCGGCAGTACCTCTACCACGAGGAGTGGCGGCGGCAGCAGGACGAGGCCAAGTTCGACCGGGTGCTGGAGCTGGCCGAGCGACTGCCGGCCTTCAGGAAGACCGTGGACGACCAGCTCGCCGGGCGCGGCCTGACCCGGCAGCGGGTGCTGGCCGCCGCCGCGCGGCTGCTGGACGTGGGCTTCTTCCGCGTGGGCGGCGAGAGCTACGACACCTACGGCCTGGCCACGCTCAGGATGGAGCACGTCACCTGCTCAGGCAACACCGTGACCTGCTGCTACCCGGCCAAGGGCGACATCCCGCGCGAGGTGGAGGTGGCCGACGCGGGCGCCTGCCGGGTCATCAGGTCGCTCAAGGCGCTGCGCGCCGACGGCGAGCTGCTGCGCTACCGGCGCGACGACGGCGGCTGGGCCGACGTGCGCAGCGAGGACATCAACGCCTACCTGCGCGACACCATCGGCGACTTCACCGCCAAGGACTTCCGCACCTGGCACGCCACGGTCCTGGCCGCCGTCGGCCTCGCGGTGTCCAAGGAGGCGGACTCGGCCACGGCCAGGAAGCGCGCGATCACCCGGGTCATGCGCGAGGTCTCGGAGTACCTGGGCAACACCCCGACGGTCGCCCGCTCCTCGTACGTGGATCCGCGCGTGATCGAGGCGTACGAGCGCGGCCGGACGATCGCGGGCGCGCTGACCGAGCTCGGGGCGGACGTCGACCACGGCATGCTCGCCACGCACGGGACCGTGGAGCGCGCGGTCATCGACCTTCTCGTTGCTGTTTGAGCTGTTCGTCCAGGGGCATGCGGCGTCAGAGTAAGGAGGAAGCCATGGAAGCTCCGCAGTACGTCGCGGCCCGCGTCCAGGAGGCGATGGCACAGGACGGTCGTACGCACGAGCTCGGCATCCACGTCGACGTGCGCGGCGACCAGCTGTTCCTGCGCGGCCAGGTGAGCGGCGCCGAACAGCGCGACAGGCTCGCCGAGGTGGCCAGGGAGGCCGCCCCCGACCTGCACGTGCACAACGAGATCAACGTCGTCGAGGTGACCGAGCCCGGGGAGGTAGAGCATCTTGACTGAATTGCGCATAGCAGCCGTAGGAGACATCCACCTGGGCGAGGACGTCCGGGGCCAGTACCGCAAGCGCCTGGAAGGCATCGAGGAACGCGCCGACGTGCTCATGGTCGCCGGTGACCTGACCCGGCACGGCACGCTGGAGGAAGGCAGGCTGGTGGCCGACGAGCTGCGCGACCTGCCGGTGCCCGTCGTCGCCGTGCTCGGCAACCACGACTACCACTCCGATCTCCAGCACGAGATCACGAGCGAGCTGCGTGACGCCGGGATCATCGTGCTCGACGACGACGGCGCGGTCCTCGACTGCGGCCCGGTCCGGCTCGGCGTGGTCGGCGGCAAGGGCTTCGGCGGCGGGTTCGCCGGCAAGTGCGCCAGCGAGTTCGGCGAGCGGGAGATCAAGGACTTCGTGGCGCACACCCGCTACATCGCCGAGGCGTGGCAGCGTGCCCTCAAGGACATCCAGGCCGACCGGCGCGTGGTGCTGTCGCACTACTCGCCCGTCAAGGAGACGCTGGAGGGCGAGCCGCACGAGATCTACCCCTTCCTCGGCAGCTACCTGCTGGCCGAGGCCGTCGACACGGCCGGGGCCGACCTCATCCTGCACGGCCATGCGCACAAGGGCAGCGAGAAGGGCATGACGCCGGGCGGCATCCGCGTCCGCAACGTGGCCCTGCCGGTGCTGGGCCGGGCGTACGCGGTCTACTGCCTCAACGGCTTCTGAGGGGCGGCTCCTCAGAGGACGCGCACGGCCATCAGGCAGATGTCGTCGTCCGAGCCGCCGCCCAGCCGTCCCAGCAGGCAGTCGATCACCTCTTCCGGGTCGTCGCCGACGCAGAAGTGCGCCGCCTGGACCAGCGCCTCCATCCCGGCGTCCAGGTCCCGGCCGCGCCGCTCCACCATGCCGTCGGTGTAGAGCACCAGCAGGTCGCCCGGCTCCAGCGGGGTGACGCACATGCTGTACTCGACCGGGCCGAAGGCCCCCAGCATGGTGCCCGTCGCCGCCTCGACCAGCCGCGCCCGGGCGTTCCTGACGAGGATCGGGCCGGGATGCCCGGCGCTGGTCCACGAGAACGTGCGGTCCGACGGGTCGAAGTGGCCGATGATCGCCGTGCCGGTCGCCGTGACGCCCTCGTTGGAGTGCAGGATCAGGTCGTTCAGCCAGGTGGCGAGCTGCCCTGCGGGCGCCGCCGTGTAGGCGAGCCCGGCCAGGCCGGAGCGCATCTGCAGCATCAGGCTCGCCGCCGTCAGCCCGTGGCCCATCGCGTCGCCGATCGCCAGCAGCGTGCGGCCGTCGGGCAGCACCCGCGACTTGAACCAGTCGCCGCCGAGCCGCGCCAGCTCCTCCGCCGGCAGATACCGTACGCCGACCGCGAGCCCCGGGGTGTGCACGAGGCCGCGGCGCAGCGGCATGATCGTGTCCTGCAGCCGCACGGTGAGGTCGTGCTCCTCCTCGGCCCGCCGCCGCTGCCGGGTGGCCTGCTCGTGCGCCACCGCCAGCGCCCGCTCCCTGCGGCGGGTGCGCGTCACGTCCTGGGCCAGCCACCGGACCTTCACCGGCACGCCGTCGCCGTCGAGGATCGGCTCGCTGAACACGCTCAGGTGCCGCACCCCGTAGCGGTGCTGGACGCGGAAGGACGTCTCGACCGCCTCGCGGTACTCCAGCAGCGAGCGCATCATGTCGTCCACCAGCGGCAGGTCCTCCGGCACCACCATGCTGGAGACGTCCTCCAGCGTCAGCGGGGGATCGTCCCGGTTGCGGCCGAACATCTCGTACAGGCCGGACGTCCACAGGACGTTCTCGGTGGCCAGGTTCCACTCGCCCCACCCCAGCTCGGCCAGCCGCTGGGCGCGTTCCCAGCCGGTGACCAGCAGCTCCTCGGCGTCCAGCGTCCGCCAGGTGACCAGCAGCCCGTCGGCCACCCGGGCCGCGCGCACGCTCAGCGTCGCCGGCCACACCCGGTGCTCCACGACCTCCACGAACTCCAGCGGCACCCGCTGCACGGGCTCGCCGCTCTCGTACGCGCGGATGTAGTCGTCGAGCAGGCCCGAGCTGGCCACCCCGGGGCTGGCCGTGAGCAGGCGCCGCCCGGTGAGCTGGTCCTCGGTGAGTCCGGCGGGCGTCGTGGCGTGCCGGTTCGCGGCGACGATGCGGAAGTCGACCACGCGCCCGGCCTCGTCGCAGACCGGCGTGATGTAGATGGCGGAGGCGTGCACCGCCTCCAGCATGCCGCGCACCCAGCCCGGCACCTCGGCGGCGACGACCTCGGGCTCCGGCGGGCGCTCGACCCCCAGGGCGACGTCGACCAGGGAGAGCCCGCTCTGCTTGGCCATCCTGGCCAGCCGTTCGGCGGCCTCGGCCGGGCGGATGTCCAGGCCGGTCGCCAGCCGGGCGGTGGCCTCGTCGATGACGGCCCCGTTGCGCAGATGAAGGCGCAGCCTGGCGAGCTGCTCACGCACTCTCGCCGAGGCTGCGCCCGTCTCGTAACGGCTGAACGACGGCAAATCACTCACCCCACGCCCATGCCCTTAGGAGTGGCACTGAGTTCGGCGTGGGGCGATATTTAAGCAAAAACTGTTTATTGGTTCCGCTGGGCCGGTCTCGGAGTTCGGCCCAGCGGATGAGACTGACCGCTGACCTGCCTAAACATTGAAGATACTGACCCCGCCAGGCCCGACGAGGAAACCGAGAACGATAAGGACGATCCCCCACAGGAGATCGCGACGGGCCAGGATCACATAGATCCCGGCGATGACGAGGATTACCGCGATGATCCAGAGCAAAGTAGCCATGAGCCAGCAACTGCCCCGCTGATTCGACACTTAACATGTTTTCCGTTCCGGCGACGGGAAGGGTAGCCGCATGACGACATACGGCTACTTCCTGTCCTGCGAGGAGCACGGGCCCCGCGAGCTGGTCCGCCAGGCCAAGGCCGCCGAACGCGCCGGGTTCGAGGCACTGTGGATCTCCGACCACTTCCACCCCTGGCTCGACGAGCAGGGACAGGCCCCGTTCGTCTGGACGGTCATCGGCGCGATCGCGGAGGCCACCTCGCTGCCCATCACCACGGCCGTGACCTGCCCGCTCGTGCGCACCCACCCCGTCATCGTGGCCCAGGCCACCGCCACCACGGCCGCGCTCACCGGCGGCCGGTTCCGGCTCGGCGTGGGCACCGGGGAGGCGCTGAACGAGCACGTCATCGAGTCCCGCTGGCGGCCCGCCGCCGAACGGCTGGAGATGCTGGAGGAGGCCGTCGGCCTCATGCGGGAGCTGTTCACCGGCAAGCTCGTCACCCACCGGGGCCGCCACTACCAGGTGGACACCGCCCGGCTCTACACGCTGCCCGACGAGCCCGCGCCCATCTACATGTCGGGCTTCGGGGACAAGTCCATCGAACTGGCCGGCCGCATCGCCGACGGCTACGTCTCCACCGGCCCCAGCGCCGAAAGCGTGGAGAAGTTCCGCCAGGCGGGCGGCGCCGGCAAGCCCACCCTCGGCGGGCTCAAGGCGTGCTACGCCGCCGACGAGGCGAGCGCGCGCAAGACCGTCCACCGCCTGTGGCCCACCCGGGGCATCAAGGGCGAGGCGTCCCAGATCCTGCCGCTGCCCCGGCACTTCGAGCAGCTCGCCGCCTCCGTCACCGAGGACGAGGCGGTCGCCGGCACCCCGTGCGGCCCCGACCCCGAGGTCCACGCCCGCGCCCTGCGCGAGTACGTGGACGCCGGCTTCGACGAGGTCTACGTCAGCCAGATCGGCCCCGAGCAGGACGCCTTCTTCGACTTCTACCAGCGCCAGGTGCTGCCGCTGGTCAGAGGCTAGGAAGCCGACTTCATCAGCTTCGCGTAGGCCAGCTGCAGCCAGTCCGACGCGGCCACCGCCGTCATCGCCGCCCCCGCCAGCCGCGTCACCCGCGGCGCGAACACCAGGCCGATGGCGTAACCGGTGGCCGCCCACTGCGCGATGCAGAACGGGCAGCTCAGCAGCTCGCCCATCGTGTTGCGCGGCTCCTCCTTGAGCTCCGACGGGCCGCTCACGCCCTCGTACCGGGTGAACGGCGCCCGCAGCGGGCTCGTCACCGGGTCCTTGGCCAGCAGCCGCGCCACCTTGTGCGTGCACGCCGCCATCAGCCCCAGGTCCATGAGCCCGACCCGGTCCGGCGCCCGCCGCCCGGTCAGCGCCGCCGCGGCCGCCGCCGCGCCGACCAGTACCCCGTACGTGCCCATGATCCTCACGTACGTGCCGAGCGGGCGATCATGCTCGCCCTGGTACTCCTGCTCGGTCCTTTCCAGGAATTGCGTCATGGGGCCTCGCGCTACCCCGAACGCCCGTGATCACGCCTATTCGGCGATCGTGAGGGTAGCCCGCACACATGAGCAGCCACGGCCACGAAGTCACCGACGCCATCCTCGACACGCTGAAGCGAGCCAGCTCCGCGTTGAAGGACGCCGGGGTGAGGTTCGCGCTGGCCGGCGGCTGCGCGGCCTACGCCAGGGGGGCCGCGCCGTCGCTGCACGACGTGGACTTCGTGCTCGCCGAGCACGACGTGCCCGCCGCGCTGGAGGCGCTGCGCTCGGCCGGCTTCGAGACGGCCAAACCCCCCGAGGACTGGCTGGTCAAGGCGTACGACGAGGGCCGGCTGGTGGACCTGATCTTCAAGGTGTCGGACCAGGAGGTCACCCCGGCGCTTCTCGCCCGCGCCGAGCCGATGAAGGCGTCGGCCGTCATCGTGCCCGTGCTGGAGGCCACCGACCTGGTCATCTCCTGGCTGCTGCCGCTCTCCGAGCACGCCTGCGACTACGGGGCGCTGCTGCCCCAGGTGCGGGCGCTGCGCGAGCAGGTCGACTGGGACCGGGTGGCGGCGGTCGTGGCGGACTCGCCGTACGCCTCGACGTTCCTCACCCTGCTCGAACGGCTCAACGTGCTCGACGCCCCCGTCACCCCCGCCGGCGACCCCACCTGGCCGTAGACCCGGACAATGGGTACGATCCGCGTCAACCTCTCGAAGGGGGGCGCAGGTGACCATCCAATCCGGCCACGAGTGGATACCGCCCGGCGTCGACGCGGAGCGGCCCAGTGTCGCCCGGGTGCACGACGCCCTGCTCGGCGGCACCGAGAACTTCGCCTCCGACAGGGCCGTGGCCCGCCGCCTCAAGGACGCCGTGCCCGAGGTCGTCGACCTGGTCTGGTGCAACCGCGCCTTCATCGGCCGCGTCGTCGACTACCTCGTCCGCCAGGCCGGGGTCCGCCAGTTCGTCGACCTCGGCGCCGGGCTGCCCACCGTCGAGAACACCCACGAGGTCGCCCAGTTCGCCGACAGCTCCGCCCGCGTCGTCTACGTCGACCTCGACCCGATGGTCGAACCGCACGCCCGCGCCATCCTGGCCCGCAACGACCACGCCACCGCCATCACCGCCGACGTCCGCGACATCCCCGCCGTCCTCGGCCACCCCGAACTGCGCCGCCTCATCGACTTCCACCAGCCCGTCGCCGTCCTCGCCATCGGGCTCCTCCACCTCATCCCCGACCAGGACGACCCGCACGCGCTCATCCGGCGCTACATGGCGACGCTGCCCTCCGGCAGCCACCTGGCCGCCTCCAACTTCATGTCCGGCCCCAACCCCAAGGCCCAGGCGCTGGAGACGATGCTCCAGGTCACCATGGGCACCGGCCACTTCCGCGGCCGCGAGAGCATCACCCGCTTCTTCGCCGGCCTCGACCTCGTCGAACCCGGCGTCGTCCACTTCCCCCAATGGCACCCCGACGACCGGCTCCCCGGCCCGCTCGCCCCCTGGGAGGAGATCCTGCTGGGCGGCGTCGCCCGCAAGCCCTGACCGCGATTAAGGGGATGAGCCCGGGGCCCGTGCGGAGCTAGGGTGGTGGCATGCCGCGACGCCTCATCTGTTCGCCTCCGCCCGCCCGCTAGCGGGCGGCCTTCCCTGAATCTCCGGGTCTGACAGATCCGGTGGTGGTTGCTGCCCGCATCCGGGCCCAATCCACCACTCCTCATCGGAGCACATCTGTCATGACCCAGCTCACCACCCGGCGTGCCACGCTGTACGTCGCCACCGCCGCCGCGGCCTGGGGCACCGGCGGCGCCGCCGGAGCCCTCCTGTTCGCCGGCGGCGGGCTCGACGCCCTGGACGTGTCCTTCTGGCGCTACCTCCTCGGGGCGATCTTCCTGCTGCCGCTCGCCCGCGGCCTCCGCCTCGACGGCCGCGTCGCCGTCGTCGGCGCCGGCATGGCCGTCTACCAGACCGCCTACTTCGGCGCCATCGCGCACTCGGGCGTCGCGATCGCCACGGTCGTCACGATGGGCGCCACGCCGGTCTTCACCGCCCTCGGCGGCCGGCTCCTGCTCGGCGAACGCCTCGGCCGCGCCGGCCTCGCCGCCCTCCTCACCGCCCTGACGGGCCTCGTCCTCCTCACCACGACCCCCCACCCCGAGCCGGCCACCCCCACCGGGACGCTCGCCACGCCGTCCGGGGAGGGGACGCCGGCCGGGGTG
>NZ_JAHKRO010000153.1 GCF_019396325.1 Nonomuraea ceibae | reverse complement strand
CGCGCGAATGCGCAGCTGAAAACCTGGCGCGTCCTTCGCAAGCTACGGTGTTGCCCTCTTCTCGCAGGTCAGCTCGTCAAAGCCATCCTCGTTCTTCAACTCCGTGAAGCAGGATGAAAAGCGTTCATTGACTTGAATGCCGCGAAGCGCGCGTCGTCGGCCTTCGCTGCTTCGATGGCGGAGATGTTCGCAGCATCGGTGATCGCCCAGGTTGTTCTGCTGAGAGCTCGCGCGGCCCGGGAGAATTCGGCACCTCCGCTGCGGCTCATGCGTTCTTCGAGAATGTCCTGCCGTGCAGCGTCGATCTGCTGGGGTGTGGCCTGAGGATGAGCCGCCTGCCATGTCGCGAAGTCAGCTCTGACCTCTGCGGCCACCTTGCCGGCCACTTCGTCAAGCATCTTGGCGGCATAGATCCCGTGGGCGGCGGTCACCGTCTGAAACGCGTCGGTATCAGCGAACGCCCAGGTCATGACCTTCTTGAGGTCGTTTGCATTCAACAAGGCACCATACGGTTCCACACCGCGCATATTCTTGTCCGGGTTCTGATCCGTCACCACGCCTGGCACTTCCTCGCTGAAGGACCGTGTTGCACGGTGTACGTCACCGATGTACTGGGCCAGGACGTTGCCGAGGTGGGTGCGGGTGTCGGGCAGGTTCGCCTGGACCTTGGCGTCCTTCCAGAAGTGGACCGCCCAGGAGGCGATGAGCGCGGACTTGTAGCCGCGCGAGCTGCCGGGAGGCAGGTCGTGATCGCGGAACTCGGTGCTGGCCGACTGGATGGCCCAGCCGAGTTCCGCGTTCGCGTCGCCGTCCCAGTGGTGTTTCCGCATCAGGTACGCCAGCGGTCTGCGCTGCGGGTCGGTGAAGAAGTCCTGGGCGACGGCGGGATGGTGTGCCAGCGCCACCAGGGCGGTGCCCATGGGGCTGAGGTCGCCGGGCGAGATGTCCTTGGGGCCCGGCATGGTCCAGACATCTCGCGGAAGGCTCGGGTCAGGCGGGTGGGCCACGTCCTTGTCGTACAGTTTCTGGACCACCGAGAGCAGGAATCCGTGGTCGAATTCGCCGTCCTGGAGCAGTCTTTTGACGGCGAACGCGTCCTGCGGGCTTTCGATGCCGTCGACCAGTTGGTCGGCGTAGTTGCCGGGGAGCTTCATCTGGCCGACCCTGCGTGAGGCCGTGCCCAGGATCTTGCTGAGCATGGTGGCGAGCCTGTCCTGGGTCGCGACGTCGCGCTGGGAGGGGCGTCCCGAGGGCGGGAGTCCTGCCCCGTACGCCCTGTTGATCAGGGCTTTGAGCTCGCGCGGCGGGATCTCCTTGGCGAAGGCCACGGCGAAGTACGGATCGCCCTTGTGCCGTTCGAGCTCCGCCACCGTCTTGGCGTCGAGGGAGTGGCTCTTGATCTGGTCGCGGAGCTTCGTGGCCAGGGTCTTGGCCGAGGCCGCGCCCTCAGCGGGCGACTTGGACAGCCAGGCTGATTCGTTGGCCCAGAGGATGCCGCCCTTGCCCGACTTCCGGTCCGGCTCGGCGAGGATCAGGTCGAGGCGGCCCTGGAGCGAGGGGATCTGGTCGCTCAGCTGACGGCCGATGGTCTGCAGGGGGCCCGGCCCCCACAAGGGGATGTCCAGGGAGGTCAGGGCGCGTTCCACCTGGCGGCCGACGTCGGGCAGGGTGTCGCCGGCCCGCTTCATGCCGTTGATGAGCTGGGTCATCAACGTGGGGTTGATGCCGACCATGGGACTCATCCGGCAGGCGCTCCCCTGGTCGGATCGGACGGCTGGACGGAGTCGAGCAACGCCAGAGCCTTGGCGAAAAGGTCCTTGAACGCCCGGTCCCAGCCGCGCAGGTCGGTGATGAGCCGGTCCCCGGCTTCGCCTTTGAGCGCGCCACCGTCGACCAGGCGAACCAGCGCGATCAGGTCATTGGCATGCTCATCGCGTAGTCGCTCGATGTGCCGTCGAGCGGCTTCGATCTCTTCCTTCGTCGCCATTGCCGCCCGATCTCGGGAGATAACGGGGTCGAGGACATGGTAGCCGTCGGGATGGTGAGGATGAAGCGAAATGCTGTGAGCCCGACACTATTGCTATGGCCGTCCCTATAAGGGGGATGACATTCACGCATTTTGCGGGCGCTTCTTTGGGAAGTCATGAAATCAGGTTTATGCACTGAGCCGAAGCAGCCGGGTCACGTTCCATCACCGGCGTCAGCCGAGGCGATACTTTCGCTTGATCGAGGCGGCCTCCTCCTCGGTCACCTCGGTGGGCGTCCGGCTCAGGACCTGGCGCAGTTCGTCCATGACGGCCTGCCCTGAGCTGCGGGCCCGGGAGCTGAACTGGGCGAGCTGGGCGTCGAACTGCTTGGCGGCCGGTCCGGTCCACACCTTGCCCGTGCGGAACATCCGGGTGGGACGGTCGACGTCCGCGTCGATCTGCTCGATCATCGGGCCGATCGTGCGGACGGCCTGCTGGAGCGCCTCGTGCAGCGGGTTGCGCACCATGGCGGCCAACGGTCAGTCCTTGGCCCGCTCGGGAGCGGGGGTCGCGTCGAGGATCAGCTTCGGGGCGATGAGTTTCATCATCGCGACCACGTCGGCGGCGTTGTCCCGGCCTTTGACGCCGTGGATCAGCTCCACGATGACCCGGTCGTAGCCGTGCACCAGCATCGCGGCTGCCTGCGTGTTGCCGGCACTGCCGTTCTGACTGTAATAGCCGACCGCTCCAGAAACGATCTCCGGCAGTCGCCGGGCACCCTGGCTGATTTCCCAGTCAACTTCACGCTCCCCGCCGGCAGGCGAGAGGATGATCTGCAGCACCTTCGGCTTGTTCCCGCTCGGCTGGTAGGCGCGACATGAGCCCGTGCCGTATTCCAGCCCGTCCACCATTTTCCCCACTGCCATATTGAAGCGACCCTCGATGATCGGATTCTGTATGCCTGTCATCAGACGGATGGCGTCAAGCGGAACGAAGTCACACACGTAGGGTGGGGCGGCGACCGATGGAAGCGGCGCCTTGTTCACCGGCGGCGGGCTCTCTTGCTGCCGGCATGAGACGAGTAGAGCAACCGCTCCCAGAAGCACGACGAGCCCGCTGCGAAAGGTTTTCCTCATCATTTGTACTCCGGCCTGCCTTCCCCGAAGCCTGAGCGCGACTCGTCGCGAGCCACCTTCCATGCGTCCCCCGCCAGGCCGTCGTAGAGCCATCTGTGATAGGCATCGAGTCGAGGTTGGGTGTCTCCCTTGTACGGGGCCATCTCCTGCTGCGTCATCAGAGAATTGCCGTCCTCCTTCAGGAAATTGTGCGGGGACTTGCGGGGGTCCTCGCCTTTCCCGAGTTCTTGCAGGGAGCCCCATGGGTGTGTGGACGCGGCCGGGTCGCTCTTGCCGAACAATCCGTGCCTGAGCATGGCGTCGGCAATCAGCTGATCATGGAGGTAGAGCGCCTCTCCATCGCCGATGTTCGCCTCGTAGGTGGCACGAGCCTTGTTCACGTCGGTCTTCGCAGCGTCCTCGATCAGGCTCGTCCATGAGCCCAGAGTGGTTGCGGTAATCGCCCACGCAGCGGTTTGCGGTATGCCGAGCCCCGTGTTGACCGCCGCCATGAATATCTTCACACTGCGCTCCTGCTCTTCGTCCAGTTTGACCCCCTGCTGGATCTTGGCAAGGCCACTGGCGTCGACTATCAGCCCGAATCCAGCTCCGGTCTCCCGGATGTTGGCCAGGAGCGGCTGAATACTGTGTCCGGCAGCTACCTGCGCGGCCCCATAGTCGATCACGCTTCTCGACCATGCGGTTTGAGCCGCGGTAATGGTCGCCAGCGCCTTCGCATCATGCGTGAACAGGCTCTCCATGATCTTGTGCAGGGCATTCCTGTCGAACTGCGCACCCCACAACTGGTCACTCGGCAGCAGATGGTCGCGAAGGCCGCCGTAAACGCCGGACTGGCCGCCGGACATCGGAACTTCAGCAATGCGATTGACGTCGTTGATGTACGCGCTGATGATGCGCGCCGTGGTTCCGGTGGTGGCGAAGGAGGGGCCTTCGGTTCCCGCGAGAATGCGCTTGGCCTCCCAGTGGATGAAGTCCGAGGCGAGCTTGGCGGAGATGTAGCCCGGCGAGGGCTGTTGTGGCGTGCCGTCGCGGTCTCGGTAGGTCATGGTGGCCGCTTCCAGGGCCTGCCCGAATGCCTTTCCGTCGTCGTACATCGGCCGTTCGGTGACGTAGCGCTTCATCACCTCCGGATCGCCCACGAAGAAGTCCTGAGCCGCCTTGGGGTGGTTGGCGAGCGCCTTCATGACGCCGATCATCGGATCGTGCGGACTGCCGCTCGCCACGGGGTCGTTCCAGGTTTTCCGGTCGAGTCCCTCCAGCGTTCTGGCCACGGCCACCAGGAAGTCGCGGTCGAATGTGCCGTGCGGAAGCAGTTCGGCGAGTGCGTGCTGGTCCACCGGGACGCGCAGGCCGCCGAGCATTTCCTTGCGCCAGGATTCGCTCATTCTCGGGCCTGCCGTGCCGAGTGCCTTGCCCAGGGCGGACTGGAGGCGCCGTTTGCGCTCGTCCTTGTGATAGACCAGCGCCGCCATGAGGTGACGGAACTTCTCCGTGCCGAGCGCGTACAGCAGTGACGTGGCGAATCCGGCGTCGCCCGCGCGTTTTTCCAGGCCGGCGACGGTCTTCTCGTCCAGTTCGTCGTTACGGCCGAGCTTGCCGAGTTCGAGCGCGGTCGCGTACACGTCGGCCTTTCCGGAGGCGGCGGTGTACAGGCTCTCGTCGAACGGTGTCATCCCGCCGCCGGACGCCGGGCCCCAGTCGGCTTTCACCGCCTGGATGGCCTCGTTGCGCTGACGTAGTTCCGGACGTTTGGCAGCGAGCCAGTGGCCGAGTTCGCGCAGCGCGGTCAGGCGGGAGGTGTCCAGGCCGAGCTCTTCGAGGGTGCGGCGGATGCGGGGTTCGTGGCGGGTGAGGGTGGTTTCGGCTTGGCCGAGGTCGCGTTCGAAGTCGTGCATCAGCGCCGGGTCGATCCCGGAGTAGCCCCAGTCGGGGGGCTGGGTGACGGCCGGTGGGGTGCGGGAGGGCTGTGCCGGGGTCGTGTCGGCGCGGTCCGGGGGGCGGTCCGGCGGGCGCTCGGGTGACGGCTGGGGATTCGGCGATGGGGTCGTCATCTCGGGTCTCCGGCACGGTCGAGAACAGCCGGATTATCCCCTGGCGCAGGGCTCCTCACGGGGGACGCATAACGTAACAGCATGGACTTTCCCGGCTTCGCGACGCGCGGACGCCTGGTTGTACGCATCGGGCTGCCCCCGGGTTCAGTCAGTCGGGCGGTGCTGCCGCGATCAGGCAGCGTTCGACCGTGTGGGCGAGTGCGCAGAGTCTGGGGTTGTCGTGGGCGCTGCGCTGGATCCAGCGCAGCACGGCCAGGTCGTCGCCGGTCATCTCGGCGAGCGGGAGGCGCAGGATCGGCTTGATCCGGGGCGAACGGGTCACCCGGGCGTAGCGCGCCAACGTACGGTCGAGGGTCAGGACGGGGGCGAGCGCGCCCAGCTCAGGGATGGCGTCAGGGGCCGGCGGCGAGGCCAGGTGGGGGGCCAGGGTCAGCACGTCGAGGAGGGGCAGGGCGAGCAGGTAGTCGCGCAGCCGGGGCCAGTCGCGCCACGCGGCCAGGGTCTGGGCGACGAAGAGCCGGTCCTCCTCGCGCTCGTGGCCGATGATCGCCGGCAGGTCGAGGCCGCGCAGCGGGCGTAATGCCCGGCGCAGGGGTTCGCGCAGGGGTTCGTGCCGGTAGCAGGCGGCCAGCTTCTCGACGTCCAGGCGGTTGAGCCGGCCGGACAGCAGGTTGAGGAAGGCGTGGCCGCGCAGGGCGGGCATGCGCTCGATCCGGGTGCGCAGCGGCCTCGGCAGCCGGGGTGAGAGCAGGGCGAACGCCAGCAGTTCGTGCGCGGTGGGCTCGACGATCGCGTCCAGCGTGTGCTCGGTGAGCGGGGTGCCTCGTGCCTGGAGGTGGTCGAGCAGGGCGTCGCCGGGGTCGGTCAGCCACAGCCGCCAGCCGTAGGCGCTCGCCTCGGGATCGAGGTCATGGGGGTTGCCGAGAAGCTCGGGCCAGGTCCGGCCGCTGGACAGCGCCTGCGCCCACAGTGCCGTGAGCTCCTCCCCGCCCGCGTGGCGGCAGCGCCGCTCGGCCAGGGCCACGGTGCCGGGGACCCGGCTGCGCAGGGCCGCCTGGACGACATCGGGCGGCACCGTGGGGAGAACCTCGTGCGGCGTGGTCCAGGAGAGGAAACTGCACAGGTACGCGTCGTCGCGCTCGGCGAGACGGCGCAGGAACCACTCCTCCAGCTCCAGCGCCCTCAGGTGGCGCGCGACCCGGAGCACCTTTCCGTCGGTGCCGGGGTCCTGGGTGAGGTGGGCGCCGTCGGGGTCGAGGTCCAGGTAGCCGTCGCGGTCCCCCACGGCCAGCAGGACGCGGGCGCGCAGCGCGGGGTCGGCGGGGAGCAGGCCGTGGTCGGTCAGCTCGCGCAGCCACGCGGCGGCCTCGTCGTCCGGGCGACCCCAGCTTTCCCGGTACACCCTGTCGATCTCCGCCGGGCGCCCCCGCGCGACGACGGTCCGCAACGCGATGGCGCGCACCCCGTCGAGGCGGGCGAACACCGCCTGGACCAGCTCGTCCTCGGTGAAGGCGTCGGTGGCGCCCAGCCGGCCGGTGCGTTCGAGCAGCCCCCACAGGACCGGGTCACCGCCCCTGCGCCAGCCCCGCCACAGCGCCCGGATCGCGGTCCGGTTGCCGCGCCGGACCTGCCAGGAGATCCACCGGCGGGCCGCCCGGGCCCGGAGGCCGCTGCCGCAGGCCCGCGTGACGATGTCGTCGATCATTCAGCGGGGCGTCCCCTCGCTCAGCCGGTCGATCACGCCTTGATGATGATCCGAAATGCCGGGCCGGGCAATGGGCGGGCGCGCGTCACCACCCGGGGTAGCGGGTCAGCCAGGTGGGATCCTTCGGCCGCCCGTACGCGCCTCCGGACGGGCTCTCGGTCAGCTGGGTCACCAGGTCCCGGGCGAGCGTGTCCATGATCCGCCCCAGCTCCAGTCTGCCGAGCAGCCCGTCCGGCCACACGCCGGCGCCGTGCAGGGCCCCGAGCAGCGCTCCGGTGACGGCGGCGACGGACTGCCCGTCGGGCGCCGTCGCCGCGAACGCCAGCGCGTCCACCGCGTCCGCCGGGTCCACCGCCTCGCCAGGACCGGGCCATGACGCCGCGACGTACAGGCCGCCGGACAGCGCCGACCGCGCGGTGGCGTCGGGCGCGATTACCGCCAGCCGCGCCCGGTCCCGGGGCGCCTGCCGGGCCGCCGCGCACACCGTACGGGCCTCGTCCAGGATCTCCGACACCTCCGGCAGCCGGGGCAGCCCGGGCCCGGATGCCACCGCGTCCGCGAGGGACCCCGCGGTCAGGCAGCGGCCTGTCAGGATCGCCGCCGCCGCCGTCGCCCGGTACGCCAGCGGATCGCCGTGGGTCAGCGCGGCCACGTCCTGGGCGAGCTCGGCCAGCGCGTCGGGGGCGACATTTCCGGACAGTACGGCCAGCGGGAGGGAACGGGTGAGAGCATGGCAGCCCCGGCTCTGAGTGGACGGCCGCTCGATGCCGCCCTGCTCGGGCCGGTTCAGCGCCCGTACGGTGGCGGGCGCCGAGCCGCGCCGCTCCCGCAGCTCCGCCACGCCGGCGAGCCGGCCGTCCGGCCAGCGCGCCGTGCCCGCCGCCCAGCGCCGGTGCCGCTCGTGCGTCTCGATGCCCTGCAGGGCGGCCCATCGGCAGTACGCGTGCCAGATCACCGACGGCGGATGGCAGATGCCCCTGTGCTCGCCCCGGACCCAGGCGCGGATGACGCCCTCGATCGTGAAGGCCGCGAGCTGCGTGCTGACCCCGGCCAGGAGCGGCCCGGCAGGCGGAACGGCCCCGCGGCCGACGCTGTCACCCAGCGCCAGCCCCAGCACCAGCCCGCGCACCCGCCCCACCCAGGCGTCATCGCCCCCGCTCATGCCGACCGGTGCACCCACGAGCCGAAGAGCGACAGAACCAGGCCGCTCCGGAAATCCGGCGCGGGCACCCGAACCGACCGGACCAGCGGCCCGTCGCCGGGGACGGGCTCGCAGCAGCCCTTCCCCGGCGCGTACCGCCTGACGGTCTCCTCCCAGCAGTCGAAGAACGCCCACTCCCCCGCCGTGGAGACGTAGCAGAGGACGCGCAGGCCGACGACGAGACCGGGCGGGCCGAAGGCCGCTTCGACCTCGTCACGGCGTACGTCCCGCTGCCCGGACCAGGTCCGCGCCTCGTCGATCAGCGCGGCCCACTCGCTCTCACCGAGCGTCCCGCCGACCTCCAGGTAGCCCAGGCGGTGGAACTGCTCGGCGTACACCGACGCGACCTCTTCCACGCACCTGCTGCCGGAGCCGAACACCTGGGCGAACGCCCCGGGCACGCCGCACGCGCCGTAGCGGTCGCCGAGCGTCCGGCGGATGGCGGCGAAGTCCTCGTCGCGCTCATCGAGGAAGCAGAGGTTCTCCAGGAACATCCTGGCGACGGTCTCCATCTGGGGACCGTCCGAGGCGTACATGCCGGCCCGCTTCATCATCGACGGGACGGTCTCCAGCCAGCGCTGCCGCAGCTCGGTTGCCGGACGCATCCCGTCAACCTACCGCGCCGGGCGGCGGGCGGGTCAGGCCTGCTTGAGGCGCTGGGCTTCCTTGCGGACCTCGGCCTGGACGGAGCGCTCGTGCTCCAGCCACGCCGGGTTCTCCGCCTTCAGGGCGTCGATCTCGGCCGTGGTGAGCGGGTCGGTGATGCCGCCCCTGATCAGGCCGGAGACGGACACGCCGAGCTTGGCGGCGACGACCTGCTTGGGGTGGGGGCCGTTGCGGCGCAGGTCGGCGAGCCACGCGGGCGGGGAGGACTGCATCGCGTTGAGCTCGCTCCGGGAGACGACGCCCTCCTGGAACTCGGCGGGGGTGGCCGAGAGGAGGATGCCCAGCTTCTTGGCCGCGGTCGCGGGCTTCATCGTCTGGGGCGTCTTGGGCTTGGGCGAGGTCATGGGGTCAAGGGTAGTCAGTACGGGGCGGTTCCTTTGACATCGGTACCCTGTGGGGGTGACTCAAGAGGAGACGTTCCGGCTGGCGTACTCGCCCGGGGTGACGCCCGCGAAATGGGCCGGCGTCTGGGCCGAGCGGGTGCCCGGCGTGCCGCTCACGCTGGTCGCGACGCCCGCGGCCGAGGTGGTGCCGCTGCTGCGTGACGGCGGCGCCGACGCGGGGTTCGTGCGGCTGCCGGTCGAGCGTGACGGGCTCAGCGTGATTCCGCTGTACGTGGAGACCACGGTGGTCGTGGTGCCGAAGGACCACGCGGTGACGGCGGCCGACG
Source organism: Nonomuraea ceibae (assembly GCF_019396325.1). Taxonomy (GTDB): domain Bacteria; phylum Actinomycetota; class Actinomycetes; order Streptosporangiales; family Streptosporangiaceae; genus Nonomuraea; species Nonomuraea ceibae. The sequence goes on along the minus strand of NZ_JAHKRO010000153.1, from coordinate 10,264 downwards.
AGGTGACCGTCGCCGATCTGGCCGACGAGGACGTGTTCCATCCGCTGGACGACGCGCTGGAGTGGACGGTGCGGCCGGGGGTGCCCGCGTTCGAGCGTCCGGCCACGACGGCGGACGCGGTCCAGCTCGTGGCGTCGGGGGCGGGGCTGCTGCTGGTGCCGCAGTCGCTGGCGCGGCTGCACCATCGGCGTGACCTCACCTACCGGCCCGTGACCGACGCGCCGCAGTCGCAGGTGGGGCTGGCCTGGCTCACGGAGGCGACGACGGACCTGGTGGAGGACTTCATCGGGATCGTCCGGGGGCGGACGGCCAACAGCTCGCGGGGCCGCGCCCCGGCCGAGCCGGCGCGCAAGCCGAAGAAGAAGCCGGAAGCCCGGCAGCCGGCCCGGGGCAAGGCCGCCCACAAGAAGACGACACAGCAGAAGACCACACAGCAGAAGAAGGGCCGCCGCCCCCGGTGATCCCAGGCCCTGGCGCGGGGTCAGGCGGTGAACGTGCCGGCGACCAGATCGTCGAAGTGCTCCAGGTCGTCCGCCGCCGTCCGGTCGAGCCCGCGCAGCGGCCCGTGGTCGGCCAGGTGGGCGTCGGCGTAGAGCCGGGCCACCAGCGCCTTGCGCGTCCCGTGCCCCGCGCGTTCCTCCCATCCGGCCTGCTCGACCAGCAGCGCGGCGGCATACACGTCGGCCATGAACTGGGCCAGCGGATACAGCCGGGCCTCCGCCACCGCGGGGTCGAGCGCGGACCAGGCGATGATCGCCTTGCGCAGGTCCTCGACGCGCCCCCGTACCAGCGACCAGTCGCCTGAGGGCGGCGACTGCAGGGCGGCCTCCAGGCGGTCGAGGAACGGCTCGTGGGCGTTCTCGCGCAGCATCGCGCGGCGCACGTCGAGGCAGAGGATGTTGTCGCCGCCCTCCCAGATGGGGTTGACCTGGGCGTCGCGCAGCAGCCTGGCGACGGGCCACTGCTCGATGTAGCCGTTGCCGCCGTGCGCCTCGACGGCGTCGCTCGCGGCGGTGAGGCCGAGGCGGGCGGCGCGGAGCTTGATGAGCGCGGGGGCGAGGCGCAGGCGGGGGCCGACGTGGCCGTCGAAGACGAGCGCCTGGGCGGCCTCGGTCTCGACGATGAGCTCGGCGAGCTTGCGGCGCATGAGCGGCTGGTCGATGAGCGGGCGGCCGAAGGCCTCGCGGGCGCTGGTGTAGCAGAGCGCCTCGACGAGGGCGCGCCTGGCGAGTCCGGCGCCCATCATGGCGACGCCGAGCCGGGAGGCGTTGGTGAGCTTCATCATGGTGCCGAGCCCGGAGCCGGAGCCGGGCCCGGCCAGCAGGAACGCCTCCGCGCCGGTGAACTCGACCTCGGCCGAGGCGACGGAGCGGGTGCCGAGCTTGTCCTTGAGGCGGCGGATGCGCACGCCGTTGCGGCTGCCGTCGCGGCGCTCCCACAGGACGAGGAAGGGCGCGACGGTGTCCGCGTGGCGGGCCAGCACGACGAACGCCGAGCCGTTGGCGTTGGAGGCGAACCATTTGAGGCCGGTGAGCAGCCAGGCGTCGCCGTCGGGGACGGCGGTGGCCTCCAGGGCGGCCAGGTCGGAGCCGCCGGTCCGCTCGGTGAACATCTGGGCGGCCTCGCCCGAGTAGTGGCCGTCGGCGAAGATCCGCTGGACGCGTTCCTTGACGTCGTCGGGGGCGTGGCGTTCGGCGAGGGAGACGACCATGTCGCCGCCGGTGCCGAGCGCGCAGCCCATGCCGATGTCGGCCTGGTCGAGCAGGTAGGTCCAGGCGGCGGCGAGCGCGGCGGGGTCGGCGCCGTGGGCGCGGGCCTGCTCGGCGAAGGCCGGGGAGGTGAAGTTGTCGGCCAGGAGGGCGCGCCGGGCCGTGTGGAAGGAGGGCGGCATGACGACCTCGCTGATGTCGCGCCCCCATGCGTCGTACTTCTCCAGGCGCGGCGGGTTGCGGTCGGTCTCCTCGGCGCACTCGGCGATCAGGCCGCCCATGAGCGCGCCGAGCCGGTCGAGGTGCGGCTCGGCCCAGGCGTAGCCGTCGCCCAGGTGGCGCCGCATGAGCAGGCGCAGCGCCGGGTCGCAGCGCCACCAGTTGCGCCCGGCCGCGCCCTGGTAGCGCTCGGTGGCGTAACGGTCGCTGCCGTCGAACGGTTCGGTGAGATAGCGGCGCATACTCCGGAGTGTTACATATACTCGACACGCGATGGAAGAGCGTAATGGACTGAGTGCCCGGTCGGCGGTGTTGAGCGCGTTGCTCGGCAGCCATCCGCCGAGCCTGCCCTCGCGCCGGCTGGTGCGCATCGGCGCGCTGTTCGGCATCGCCGAGGGCACGGTGCGGGTGGCGCTGTCACGCATGGTCGGCGCGGGCGACCTGACCCAGGAGGGCGGCCTCTACACGCTGTCGGAGCGGCTGGTGGAGCGCCAGGCCCGGCAGGACGAGAGCCGCGCCCCGCACACCCGGCCGTGGGACGGCACGTGGGAGATCGCCGTGGTGACCGCCGAGCGGCGGGCGCCGGCCGACCGGGCGGCCTTCCGCCACACGATGACCGCGCTGCGGCTGGCCGAGCTGCGCGAGGGCACCTGGATGCGGCCAGCCAACCTGCTGCGCGACTGGCCCGGCAGCGTGACCGCGCAGTGCACGCTGATCGACGGCCGCCCGCACGGCGACCCGACCCCGCTGCTGTGGGACCTGGAGGGGTGGGCGGCCGAGGCCCGCAGACTGGAGGGGGCGCTCGGCCGCGCCGAGGGGCTGGCCGAGGGGTTCCTGGTGTCGGCGGCGGTGCTGCGCCATCTGCTCGCCGACCCGCTGCTGCCGCCGGAGCTATTGCCGCCCGGGTGGCCGGGCGGCGAGCTGCGCGAGCGTTACGACGCCTTCGACCGCCGCTACCGGCGGCTGCTCGAACGGCACCTCACAGACTGACCCCGAAGATCACCCGCTTGCCGCGGAACTCGGTGAGGCTCCACAGCTTGCCGTCGTGCACGGTCAGGTCCTCCGGGCCGACCGGGTACGGCCTGGCGGTCACCTCACCGCCGCGGTCCACGAGCAGCCTGCCGTTGCCGGAGCTGCCGCGCGACTGGCTGAGATACCAGATGTCGCCCTGCGAGAGCGCGCCCTGGATCTTCTCGTGGCCCAGCAGGTGGGCGTCCTTGGGCGTGCCCTCCAGCGGCAGGTCCCAGCGGGCGACCCGGCCGCCCGGGCCGTTGTCGTACTCGCCGGAGATGAGCGTGCCCGAGGTCCGGTCGACGGCGGCGAAGGAGAAGACCGCGCCCTTGTCCGCCACCCGCCAGAAGTCGCTCTGCGGGATCACGTAGCGGTAGCCGAAGGCGTGCAGCCGGCCGCCGTGGCGGCCCACCCGGTTGCCGTCGCCCAGGTCGTCCTGGACGGTGCGCAGGTCGAGCACGTGGTTGAGGTCGAAGACGCGCAGCCCTCTGGTGGTGTCGGCCACGTACAGCAGGTCGCCGTGGCAGGCGACGCCGCCCGCGTGGATGTCGATCGGCGCGTAGGCGCCGTCGGGCTTGGCCTCCACGAGCAGCGCGTGCCGGTATTTCAGCGTGCGCGGGCTGAAGAACGTGGCCCTGATGCCCCGCTCCCCCCGCTCCGGCTTGTAGTACCAGGTCGCCACGAACACCGGCACGCCGATCGAGCCCGAGTCGTCGCCGCTGGTCAGGCCCTGCGGGTACCAGTCGAGGGTGTCCTGGTCGCCGGCGTCGAAGGCGTACCACTCGGCGGGGCGCGGGCTCATCGCGCCGAGCGCCGCGCGGGCGCCCCGGCGGACCGCGTCGCGGTTGGCGGCCTCCAGCACCGCCTCCACCGAGGCGGCGCCGATCTCGCCGGCCAGCCTGGCCGCCCCCTCGGCCAGCGAGCCGGTCGCCCGGCGCAACGTGAAGGGCGTCTCGTCCGTGGGAAGCATGTTCCCAGTCTGGCTGATGTGGCGGGGCTTTCAGGGGGGTATCGGCGATCCGGTCCCCCGCGGGGTCCGCCGCCGTGGGAGGTGTCAACCCGCTCCCCCAGGACAGAGGGGGGTGATGGGACGGGATCTGCACAAGGCGCGTTTTTCCGAGGAAGAGTTCCGGCTGTTCGGCGAACGGCTGGAGGAGCAGCTGGGCGTGCTGCGCGAGCTGCTGGAGCGGCCGGGGTTCGGCGAGGGCCCGGTCACGATCGGCGCCGAGCTGGAGTTGTTCCTCGTCGACGAGGCGGGCCGGCCGCTGCCGCGCAACAGCGAGGTCCGGGCGACGCTCGACGACCCGCGCGTGGTGCTGGAGCTGGGCCGGTTCAACCTGGAGGTGAACCTGACGCCGCTGCCGCTGGCCGGGCAGCCGTTCGAGCGGCTCGGCGCGGAGATCCAGGAGACGTTGCGCAAGGTGGACGCGGCCGTCGACGGGGGCGGGGCGCTGCCGATCGGCATCCTGCCCACGCTCGACGCCGACGACTTCACGCCGGACGCGATCAGTGACGAGAACCGGTACGAGGCGTTGAGCCGGGGCATCCGGCGGCTGCGGCTGGAACCGTTCCTGGTCAAGATCGACGACCTGGAGCTGTCGGTGGAGAACGTGATCCTGGAGAGCGCCAACACCTCCTGGCAGGTGCACCTGCGCACGCCGCCCGGCCGGTTCGCCCGGCTGTTCAACGCCGCGCAGCTCGCCATCGGCCCGGTGCTGGCGGTGTGCGGCAACTCGCCGCTGTTCCTGGGCCGGACGCTGTGGGAGGAGACGCGGATCGCGCTGTTCGAGGAGGCGGCCGACGACCGCGACGTGGAGCGGCTGTACCGCAAGGACGGGCGGGTCACGTTCGGCTCCGACTGGGTGAAGGAGGGCGCCTACGAGGTGTTCGAGCGGTACGTGCGCGACTACGACCCGGTGGTGCCCGATCTGACGGCGGCGGGCGATCCGGCCGAGGTGCCGCAGCTCCGGCTGCACCAGGGCACGATCTGGCAGTGGAACCGGCCCGTCTACGACCCGGCCGACGGCGGCCACCTGCGCATCGAGATGCGGGCCCTGCCGGCCGGGCCGTCGTGCGCGGACATGGCGGCCAACACGGCGTTCCTGCTCGGGCTGACGCTGGCGCAGGCCGAGCGCGACCTGACCGGTTACCGGTTCGCGCAGGCGTACCAGAACTTCTACCGGGCGGCCATGCACGGGCTGGACGCCAAGCTGTCGTGGCCCGGCAGGGACGGCGAGTTCGAGGCCGCCGACCTGGTGCTCAGCCTGCTGCCGGAGGCGCGGGCGGCGCTGCTGGGCGCCGGGGTCGCGGCCAGGGACGTGGAGGACGCGTTCGAGATCATCGAGCAGCGGACGCGGCTGCGCCGCACCGGCGCGGCCTGGCAGCGGGAGACGCTGAAGGCGTTCGGCGGCGACCGGGAGCGGCTGGTGCGCCGCTACCGCGAGCTGGCACTGTCGGGCCTGCCCGTCCACCTGTGGCCGTAAGGGGGCCGGGCACCGCTCCCACCTGCCCTTGCGCGAGCCGCGGCAGTTGACCCTAAGCTCATGAGATGCGAGCGGTTGCCTTTGACGTCTTCGGTGGAGAGCTCGACGTGCGCGAGCTGCCCGACCCCGCCCCCGCCCCGCACGGGGCGGTGATCAGGGTCGAGGCGACCGGTCTGTGCCGCAGCGACTGGCACGGCTGGCAGGGGCACGACCCGGACATCCGGGTCCTGCCCCACGTCCCCGGCCACGAGCTGGCGGGTGTGGTGGAGGCCGTCGGCGCCGAGGTGCGCGGCTGGCGTCCTGGCGCCCGGGTGACGGTCCCGTTCGTGTGCGCCTGCGGATCCTGTACGGCCTGCGCCACCGGCGACCAGCAGGTGTGCGAACGGCAGACGCAGCCGGGCTTCACCCACTGGGGCTCCTACGCCGAGCTCGTGGCCGTCGACCATGCCGACGTCAACCTGATCGCGATCCCGGAGGAGATGGCCGCGGTCACCGCCGCCGGGCTCGGCTGCCGGTTCGCCACGTCGTTCCGGGCCGTGGCCCAGGTGGGGCGGGTGCGGCCGGGCGAGTGGGTGGCGGTGCACGGCTGCGGCGGCGTGGGGCTGTCCGCCATCATGATCGCCACGGCGGCGGGAGCGCGGGTGGTGGCCGTCGACATCAGCACCGACGCGCTCCACCTGGCCGAGCAGGCGGGCGCCACCCACTTCGTCGACGGCTCGGCGGGCGACGCCGCCGCCCAGGTCAGGGAGCTGACCAGGGGCGGCGCGCACGTGTCGCTGGACGCGCTCGGCAGCCCGCAGACGTGCGCCGCCTCGGTCGAGAGCCTGCGCCGGCGCGGCCGTCACGTACAGGTCGGGCTGCTGCCCGGCGGGCCCACGCCGGTGCCGATGGACCGGGTCATCTCCCAGGAGCTGAGCCTGCTGGGCAGCCACGGGATGGCCGCGCACGCCTACCCGCCGATGCTGGAGATGATCAGGGCCGGGCTGCTGCAGCCCGACCAGCTCGTCACCCGGACGATCGGCCTGGCCGACGCCGGCAAGGCGCTGGCCTCGATCGGCTCCGTCCCCGGCGTCACCATGATCACACCCGGATTCCCTATCTGACATGGCCGCTTTTCAGCGGGGCGCGTTTGGGTAAGGATGAGACGCCCTGTGTGACTGCCCGCCTGACCACGAGGAACGCGATGATCCGAACCTTGCTGGCCGAGGACATGCATCTCGTCAGGGGGGCGCTCGTCGCCCTGCTCGCCTACGAGGAGGACATCGAGATCGTCGCGGAGGTGGACCGGGGTGACCGGATCCTCTCCACGGCGCTCTCCTGCAAGCCCGACGTCGCGGTGCTCGACATCGCGCTGCCCGGCCAGGACGGGCTGTCGGCCGCGGCCGAGCTGCACCGCGAGTTACCGGAGGTCGGGGTGCTGATCCTGACCGGGGTGGGCACGCCCGGCCTGCTGAAGCGCGGGCTGGACGTGCACGTGCGCGGCTTCATGGCCAAGGACGCGCCGCCCGGCCGGCTCGGCGACGCGATCCGGCGGGTGGCCGCCGGCGAGCGGGTGATCGACTCCGAGCTGGCGATCGCCGCGATGAGCCCGTCCGACGCGCCGCTCACCCAGCGGGAGCTGGACGTGATCGGCGCGGCGGCCGAGGGCGCCTCGGTGCCGGAGATCGCCGCGTCACTGTTCCTGGCCGAGGGCACCGTCCGCAACTACCTGCACCGGAGCACGTCCAAGCTGGGCGCGCGCAGCCGCATCGACGCCATCCGCATCGCCCGCGAAGCCGGGTGGATCTGAGCGGGTGTGCTCCGCCAGGAAGGCCAGCGCGTCGGCCGCGAGCGCGATGGACCTGCTGACGGCCCGCGCGCCGTGGCCCACGTCCGGCTCGTGGCGCAGCAGGATCGGCCGGTCGCCGCCGGTGGCGCGCTGCATCGCCGCGCACATCTTGCGCGCGTGCATCGGGTCCACCCGTGTGTCGGCCGCCGAGACCGTGAAGAGCGTCGCCGGGTAGTCCACCCCGTCGCGGACCCGGTGGTAGGGCGAGTAGGCCAGCAGCCACGCGAGCTGCTCGGGGTCGTCGGGGTCGCCGTACTCGCCGACCCACGACGGGCCGAGGCCGCTGCGGTGATAGCGGACCATGTCGAGCAGCCCGGCCGAGCACACCGCCGCCGCGAACAGGTCCGGCCGCCGGGTGACGGCCGCGCCGACGAGCAGGCCGCCGTTCGACTCGCCCCAGACGGCCAGCCGGTCGGGGGTGGTCCAGCCGTCGGCGACGAGCTTCTCGGCCGCCGCCGTGAAGTCGTCGAACACGTTCTGCTTGCGCTCCAGCATGCCGTCGCGGTGCCACGCCTCGCCCTCCTCGCCGCCGCCGCGCAGCCCGGCGACGGCCAGCACGCCGCCGGCCTCCACCCAGGCGAGCGAGTCGCTGGCGTAGCCGGGCAGCAGGGGGATGCCGAAGCCGCCGTAGCCGGTCAGGATCGCCGGCCGGGGGCCGCCGCCGGACGGGCGGGCCACGACGAGCATCCGCACCCGGGTGCCGTCGGCCGAGGTGTACTCCAGGCGCCGGCTCTCCACGTCCGGCGCCGGCACGTGCCCCGGCGGGGTGGCCCACAGCGTGGCCTCGTCCCGGCGCGCGTCGTAGCGCCACACCTGCGGCGGCGTGACCGCGTCGGTGTAGCTGAACCACGCCTCGTGCCCCCCGCCGGGCCGTGACGTCAGCGGGCCGATCGAGCCGAGCCCCGGTAGCGGCACCTCGCCCAGCCGCTCCCCCGTCTCCGCGTCGTGCACGCCGATCTCGCCCACGGCGTGCCGGGTCGCCGACAGCAGCAGCCTGCCGCCCTGAAGGACGGTGAACGAGCCCAGCACCGCCTCGGGATCCTCCGCGACCAGCTCGCGCCACCGCTCAGGAGCCTCCGGATCGGCCACGCACAGCCTGCGGCGCGGCGCGTCCCGGTCCGTCAGCAGGTACAGCCGCCCGTCGGGGCCCACCCCCGCGGCCGTGCGCGCCCGCACGCCCTCCTGCACCGCGCGCGGCTCCCCGCCGCGCGCCAGGTCGGCCAGCCAGACGTCGTGGTACGAGGCGCCCGCCGAGATCAGCAGCCAGCGGCCGTCCGGGCTGATCGTCAGCCCGTAGGAGACCGGGCCGCGCTCGAACACCGGCACGTCCTCGGCCTCGCCGATCCGGTGCAGGTAGACGCCCTGGTGGAAGCGTACGTAGTAGAAGGCGTCGCCGCCGGGCAGCCAGGCCACCGGCGAGTAGCGGCAGCCGCCGATCGGGCCGTCGACCCGCTCGCCCGTGGCGACGTCGCCCACGTACAGGTCCGCGCGCTCGTCCCCGCTGCGCGAGAGCTGGTACGCCAGCAGGCGCCCCGCCGGGTCCGGCTGCCAGTCGTCGAGCGTCGTCAGGCCGCTCGGGTCGAGCTCCATCGGGTCGAGCACCGGCCGGTCGTCGCAGTACAGCACCGGGTGCTCCTGCCCGGCGTCCTGCCGCAGGTGGAAGCGCCGCTCGCCGCGCCACACCGGGGCGGTGACCAGGCCGACGCGGCTCAGCTCGGTCAGCCGGGCCAGGAAGCGCTCGCGCAGCGGCGGCCGGGCCTCACGCCACAGCGCGTCCTGCCCGGCCAGCCAGGCGCGGGTGTCGGGGCTGGCGGGGTCCTCCAGCCAGCGGTACGGGTCGCGCACCTCGTGGCCGTGCAGGTTCTCGACGAGGGGCAAGTAGGACGCTTCTGGATATTTCACGATTTTTGTCATGACACGGTCTCCGGTTCCCAATGTCCGGCCAGATCGGCATACAACGGTGAGGCGGCCACCAGCTCGTCGTGCCCGCCTACGATCGCCCGCCCGCCGTCCAGCAGCAGGATCCGCCGGGCCCGCAACGCCGACGTGAGCCGGTGCGCGACCACCACCAGCGTCCCGCCCCGCCGCACGAACGCCCGCTCCACCCGCGCCTCGGCCGCCGGGTCCAGATGGCACGTCGCCTCGTCCAGGATCACCAGCCGCGCCGGCGCCACGTACGCCCGGACCAGCGCCACGAGCTGCCGCTGCCCCGCCGGCAGCGCCCCCGGATCCACCACCGCCCCGTAGCCGCCCACCGCCTCCACCAGCTCCCTGGCCCCCAGCTCCGCCACCGCCCGGTCCAGCACCGCGTCCACCTCGTGGCCCCCGCCGGAACCGGCCCCCCGCACTTCCCCAGCAGCGCCCACCGGGGTCTCCGCCTCTTCGGTGGGGTGTTCGCGGAGGTAGGTGAGGTTGTCGCGGAGGGTGCCGCGGAAGACGTACGCCTCCTGCGGGATGAGGACGCGGGCCGCCGGGTGGACGTCCGGGGCGGGGATGCCGCCGACGAGGACCTCGCCGGCGCCGGGCCGTAGGGTTCCGGCGACGAGCGCCGCCAGCGTGGACTTGCCCGCGCCGCTCGGCCCGACGACGGCCAGGTGGTCGCCCTCCGGGATGCGCAGGTCCAGACGGTCGACGACGGGCTCGGAGTGGGGCCCGTACGCGAACGAGACCCCGCGCAGCCGCACCTCGGCGCCCGGCGGCGTGAGGCGGGCCGAGACGGGCGGGCGGGCCGGGGCCGCCGCGGTGATGCGCGCCAGCGTCGCCGCGAGCCGTACGCCGCTGACGCCCAGCCCCTGGATGAGGCCGTTCAGGGCGGGGGCGAGGGACTGGGTGACGTACGCGAGCGTGCCGACGATGACGCCCGCGCCCGCGCCGCCCGCCAGCAGCCGGGGCGTCCCGGCGAGCACGAGCACCACCGGCAGCCAGCCGCCGACGGCGAGCGCGGCGGTGCGCACCGCCGTCATCCTGGCCAGCGACCGGGCCGCGGCGGCCTGCCGGGCGACGCGCGCGGACCG
>NZ_JAHKRO010000152.1 GCF_019396325.1 Nonomuraea ceibae | reverse complement strand
CGCTACCCCACCGGCACGGCGGCCGCCGAGGCGGAAGCGGAGGCGACCCGGGCCGCCCGGGCCGAGCCCGCCGGGCGGCCGGGCGCGGGCGGGGTGCGGCCGCGGCGGCGGGCGGTGCGGACGTTCGCGCGGCAGCTCGTGGTGCTCGTGCTGCGGCAGGTCGCGTTGCTGGTCGCACGCGGCGCGTCGCGCAACCGGGGGGATGACGACCGGAAGGCGGCCGAGTGGGCGCGCCGGGCGGCGGTGGCGCTGATGCCGCTGCTGATCGCCGCCGGGTCGGCGGCCCTGGCCGGGCTCGTGGCGGGGGAGTCGGGGCTCGGCGGCGCGGCGGCGCCGACGGCGCTGAGCCTGCTGACCACGCTCTGCGTGCTCAGCGGCCAGGCGCTCACCTACAGCGAGATCGTCGCGGACTACCCGATCATCCGCAGAGAGCGCCGCACCGGGACGCCGGCCCTGGCCGTGATGCTGTCGCGCTGGCTCGTCCACGCGGTGGTCGCCGTGGCGCAGGCGGTGCTGATCACCGTGGTGTTCCTCCAGGTGCGAACCGGGCCCGCGCACTCGCTGGCGTTCGGCCCGGCGGTGGAGCTGGCCGTGAACCTGGCGGCTCTGACCGTGGCGTCGATGTCGCTGGGCCTGCTCATCTCGGTGGCGGCCCGGCGGCTGGAGCAGGCCGTCGCCCTGGTGACCGCCACCTCGATCGCGCAAATCGCGCTGAACGGCGTCACAGCCGACCTGTCCGGCAATGCGCTGCTCACCACCGTGGCCGCGCTCCTGCCCGACCGCTGGGGGCTGGCGGCCGCGGCGTCCTCGCTCGGCCTGCGCGAGCTGGGCGCGCCCGGCACCCCGGCCGACGCGCTGTGGCGGCACGACCTCGACCAGTGGCTGTTCGACCTGGCCGCGCTCGGGGTCGTGACGTTCGCCTGTTTCGCCGGGGCCACGTTCTGGCTGTCCCGGCGCCTCACCAAGAGTCACTGACGGGAGACAAGCATCCATGTTGTGGACGGGCATCTGGCTGATCGTCTGCGTGGCGGCCGGAGCGCTGATCCTCGCCATCCGCCACGCGGTCAAGCGGCGCGCCGCCTCCGGCGGGGGCGGCGGCCAGGAGTCGCCGTTCTGGACCTGGACGGAGCGGTGCGGCTGGCTCGCCGGCATCGTGTCGATGTTCGCCGCGCTGTGGCCGCTGGTGGCCTCCGCCCTGGCCACCACGGCGTCCGGCACGCCCGCGCCGTCGGCGGCGGCCACGCAGCCGGCGGTGGTCGCGGCCAGCGACGGCTACGTGCTGCGGCCGTGCTCGTGGACGATGGTGTGCAACGACGGCGACAAGGTGGACCTCGACACGGGCAAGCCCGGCCACGGCGGCTCCGACATCCTGGTGGGCCCCGCCAGGGAGGGCGGCCCGGCCGAGGTCATCCTGGAGGACGACCACGTCCACGGCTCCGACTCGACGGCCCGCTACGTGATCGCCCCGGCGACCGCCGCCTCCGCCGCCGACTGCGCGAACCTGCTCGCGCACCAGAAGTACCGGCGGCCGGAGCTCGGCCTGGAGGACCTGGGGCAGGGCGCCAAGGTCTGCGCCGAGACGACGGAGAAGCACGTGGCGCTGGTGACCGTCATGCGGGTCTCGTACGAGCCGGTCGAGCTGGAGATCGCGTTCACCACGTGGAAGCCCTGACGCCGGGGGCGTACGGATCGCGTCAATAAACCCGCGCTGGGCGTACAGAAGTCGTCAAGATCGGCCGAATCGCTCTATTTCGGGATTTTGCTGGGTCGTGAACCGCTCTTCCCGAGCGGTTGACACAGCAACCGGAGTTGAGGAGCAGGGATGGCCGACGTCGTCTTCGTCGCCCTGACGATCGCGATCTTCGTGGTCTTCGGGCTTGTCGTGCGGGCGGTGGAGCGCCTGTGAGCGCGATCAACGCCATCGGTCTCGGGGTCGTCGTGGTCCTGGTCGCCTTCATGGTCATGGCCCTGCTGTTCCCGGAGCGGTTCTGATGAGCGCGACAGCCGCGGGGGCGCTCTTCGTCGTCTCCCTCGTCGTCGCGCTGGCCCTGGTGCACCGGCCGCTCGGCGACTACATGCACCGCGTCTACACCGGCGCCAGGCACAACGCCGCCGAGCGGGTCCTCTACCGGCTGCTCGGCGTGCGCGCCGACGCCGAGCAGGGCTGGGCGGTCTACGCACGCAGCCTGCTCGCGTTCTCGCTGGTCTCCCTGCTCGTCGTGTACGGGTTGCAGCGCCTCCAGGACAGGCTGCCGCTGAGCCTGGGCATGGAGCCCGTCACCGACCACATCGCGTGGAACACCGCGGTCAGCTTCGTCACGAACACGAACTGGCAGGCGTACTCGGGCGAGTCCACGATGGGCCACCTGGTCCAGATGGCGGCCCTGGCGGTGCAGAACTTCGTGTCGGCGTCCGTCGGCATGGCGGTGGCGGTCGCGCTGGTGCGCGGGTTCGCCCGCCGCAAGGCCGAGACGATCGGCAACTTCTGGGTCGACCTGGTGCGCGGCTGTGTGCGCATCCTGCTGCCGATCGCGTTCGCCGGCGCGCTGGTGCTGGTCTCGGGCGGCCTGGTGCAGAACTTCGCTGCCCCGCACGAGGTGACGACGCTGACCGGCGGCGTGCAGCACATCACCGGCGGCCCGGTCGCCTCCCAGGAGGTCATCAAGGAGCTGGGCACGAACGGCGGCGGCTTCTACAACGCCAACTCCTCCCACCCCTTCGAGAACGCGACGAGCTGGACGAACTGGTTCGAGATCTTCCTGATCCTGCTCATCCCGTTCGCGCTGCCGCGCACGTTCGGCAGGATGGTGGGCCAGCTCCGGCAGGGCCGGGCGATCCTCGCGGTGATGGGCGTGCTCGCGCTGGCCGGCGTCGTGCTCACCAACGTGTTCGAGCTGAGCGGCGACGCGACGGTCCCGCAGGCGGCCGGGGCGGCGCTGGAGGGCAAGGAGCTGCGCTTCGGCGTCTCCGGCTCGGCGACCTTCGCCGCGGCGACGACCCTCACCAGCACCGGCGCGGTCAACTCCTTCCACGACTCCTACACGCCGCTGGGCGGGATGATGCCGCTGGTCAACATGATGCTCGGCGAGGTCGCCCCGGGCGGCGTCGGCGCGGGCCTGTACGGGATGCTCGTGCTGGCGGTGATCACCGTGTTCGTGGCCGGGCTGATGGTCGGCCGCACGCCCGAGTATCTCGGCAAGAAGATCGGCGCCCGCGAGATCAAGCTCGCCTCGCTGTACTTCCTGGTCACCCCGATGCTGGTGCTGACCGGCACCGCGCTCGCGATGGGCTCGGCCGAACAGCGCGCGGGCATGCTCAACAGCGGCCCGCACGGCCTCACCGAGGTCCTGTACGCCTTCACCAGCGCCTCCAACAACAACGGCTCGGCCTTCGCCGGACTCACGGTCAGCACGCCCTGGTACGACGTGGCGCTCGGCCTGTGCATGATTCTCGGCCGGTTCCTGTCGATCATCCTGGTGCTGGCGCTGGCCGGCTCGCTGGCCCGGCAGTCGTCCGTCCCCGAGGGCGCGGGCACGCTGCCGACGCACCGGCCGCAGTTCGTCGGCCTGGTCGTCGGCGTGACCGTCGTCCTGGTCGCCCTCACCTTCCTCCCGGCGCTCGCGCTCGGCCCGCTCGCAGAAGGACTGTCCTGACATGTCGCCACTCGCGTCGTTGCCTGACGCGCTGAAGAAGCTCAACCCCGCCACGCTGTGGCGCAACCCGGTGATGCTCATCGTGGAGATCGGCGCGGCGTTCACCACCGTGCTGGCCGTGCTCGACCCGTCGGTGTTCGCCTGGGCGATCGTGGCGTGGCTGTGGCTGACCGTGATCTTCGCGAACCTGGCCGAGGCCGTCGCCGAGGGACGCGGCAAGGCCCAGGCCGCCACGCTGCGCAAGGCCAGGACCGACACCCGGGCGCGCCGCCTGACCAGCCGCGGGTCCGGCGAGTGGACCGAGGTCGGCGCCCCCGAACTGCGCCAGGGCGACCTCGTCGTGGTCGAGGCCGGGGAGATCATCCCCGGTGACGGCGACGTGGTCGAGGGCGTCGCCTCGGTGGACGAGTCGGCCATCACCGGTGAGTCCGCGCCCGTCATCCGCGAGTCCGGCGGCGACCGGTCGGCGGTGACCGGCGGCACGAAGGTGCTGTCCGACCGGATCGTAGTCCGGATCACCCAGAAGCCCGGCGAGAGCTTCATCGACCGGATGATCGGCCTGGTCGAGGGCGCGAACCGGCAGAAGACGCCCAACGAGATCGCGCTCAACATCCTGCTCGCCGCGCTGACGATCATCTTCCTGGTCGCGACCGTGACCATGCAGCCGCTCGCCGTGTACGCCAAGCTCGTCAACCCGGGCGTGCCCGACTCGCTCGCGCTGGACGCCGACGGCGTCACCGGCATCGTGCTGGTCTCGCTGCTCGTCTGCCTGATCCCGACCACGATCGGCGCACTGCTGTCGGCCATCGGCATCGCCGGGATGGACCGCCTGGTGCAGCGCAACGTGCTGGCCATGTCCGGCCGGGCGGTCGAGGCGGCGGGCGACGTGTCCACGCTGCTGCTGGACAAGACCGGCACGATCACCCTGGGCAACCGGCAGGCCGGCGAGTTCGTCCCCGTCTCCGGGGTCACCGAGCAGCAGCTCGCGGAGGCGGCCCAGCTCTCCAGCCTGGCCGACGAGACCCCCGAGGGCCGTTCCGTCGTGGTGCACGCCAAGGAGGTGTACGGGCTGCGCGAACGCGAGGTGGCCGACGCCGAATGGGTGCGGTTCACCGCGCAGACCCGGATGTCCGGCGTCAACGTGGGCGGGCGCGAGATCCGCAAGGGCGCCGCCACGGCGGTGATGAAGTGGGTGCGCGACGCCGGCGGCCACCCCACGGAGGAGGTCGGCCACCTGGTGGACGGCATCTCCGCCTCCGGCGGCACCCCGCTCGTCGTGGCCGAGAAGGGCCGGGTGCTCGGCGTCATCCACCTCAAGGACGTGGTCAAGCCGGGCATGCGCGAGCGGTTCGACGAGATGCGCCGGATGGGCATCCGCACCGTCATGATCACCGGCGACAACCCGCTGACGGCCAGGGCCATCGCCGACGAGGCCGGGGTGGACGACTTCCTGGCCGAGGCCACCCCCGAGGACAAGCTGGCGCTGATCAAACGGGAGCAGGAGGGCGGCCGGCTCGTCGCGATGACCGGCGACGGCACCAACGACGCCCCCGCCCTGGCCCAGGCGGACGTCGGCGTCGCCATGAACACCGGCACCAGCGCGGCCAAAGAGGCCGGCAACATGGTCGACCTGGACTCCGACCCCACCAAGCTCATCGAGATCGTCGAGATCGGCAAGCAACTGCTCATCACGCGCGGCGCGCTGACCACGTTCTCGATCGCCAACGACCTCGCGAAGTACTTCGCGATCATCCCGGCGATGTTCGCGGCCGTCTACCCGGGCCTCGACACGCTCAACATCATGCGCCTGGCCAGCCCCCAGTCGGCGATCCTGTCAGCGGTGGTGTTCAACGCGCTCGTCATCGTCGCGCTGATCCCGCTGGCTCTCAGGGGCGTCCGATACCGTCCGTCCAGCGCGTCCAAGCTGCTCAGCCGCAACCTGTACGTCTACGGCCTGGGCGGCGTCGTCGCGCCGTTCGCCGGCATCAAGCTCATCGACCTGCTCGTCCAGTTCCTTCCGGGGATGTCGTAAATGGAACGTCTGCCCAGCCGGCTCCGCCGGTATGTCGCCGCGATCCGGGCGGTCGCCGTCCTGACCGTGCTGCTCGGCCTGGTCTACCCGCTGGTCACCACCGGCGTCGCCCAGGCGCTGTTCGACGACCACGCCGACGGCTCGCTCGTGCTGGCCGGGGGCAGGGAGGTGGGCAGCGCGCTCATCGGCCAGTCCTTCACCGGCCCGGACGGCGAGCCCGTCAGGAAGTACTTCCAGTCCAGGCCGTCGGCCGCCGGCTACGACCCGACCGCGACCGGCGCGAGCAACCTCGGCCCCGAGGACGTCGTCGACACGCTGCCCACGCCCGGCGAGGAGGGCCGCCAGTCGCTGCTCACCCAGGTCTGCGCCCGCTCCAAGGCCGTCGGTGAGCTCGAAGGCGTCAGCGGCGCCCGCCCGTACTGCACGCCGGACGGGGTCGGCGCGGTGCTGAAGGTCTTCCCCGGCCGCGCCGTCAGCGTCAACCAGCCCTGCCCGGCCACCCCGTTCACCGCCTCCTACCGGGGGCTGAAGGTCGAGTGCGCCACGCCCGGCGAGGATTACGCGGCAGGCCGTACCGTGCCCGTCAGGGGAGCGGCTGGCCCGCCCGCCGTGCCCGCCGACGCGGTCACCGCCAGTGGCTCCGGCCTCGACCCGCACATCTCCGTCGCCTACGCCCGCCTCCAGGCGGCGCGCGTGGCCGGGGAGCGCGGCCTCGACCGGGCCGCCGTCGAACGGCTCATCGACCAGCACACCACCGGCCGGGCGCTCGGCTTCATGGGCGAGCCGGCGGTGAACGTGCTCGAACTGAACCTGGCCCTCGACCGGTCATGAGCAGCCGAGGCCGCCTGCGCGTCTACCTCGGGGCGGCGCCCGGGGTGGGCAAGACGTACGCGATGCTCGGCGAGGGCCGCCGCGCCCTGCAGCGCGGCCGGGACGTGGTCGTGGGGCTCGTCGAGACCCACGGCCGCCCCCGCACCGCCGCCCTCCTGGAGGGCATGGAGGTGATCCCGCGCCGGACGCTGACGCACCGGGGCGCCACCTTCACCGAGCTGGACACCGAGGCCGTGATCGCCCGCGCACCCAAGGTGGCGCTGATCGACGAGCTGGCCCACACCAACGTGCCCGGTTCCCGGAACGTCAAGCGCTGGCAGGACATCGACGAGATCCTCGACGCGGGCATCGACGTGATCTCCACGGTGAACGTCCAGCACCTGGAGTCGGTCAACGACGTGGTGCGGGAGATCACCGGCGTGCCGCAGCGCGAGACCGTCCCCGACGAGGTGGTGCGCCGCGCCGACCAGGTCGAGCTGGTCGACATGTCGCCCGAGGCGCTGCGCCGCCGCATGGCCCACGGCAACGTGTACGCGCCCGAGAAGGTCGACGCGGCGATGGCCAACTACTTCCGCGTCGGCAACCTGACCGCGCTGCGCGAGCTGGCCCTGCTGTGGGTGGCCGGGAAGGTCGACGACCAGCTCGACCGTTACCGCGCCGACCACGGCATCGCCGGCACGTGGGAGACCCGCGAGCGCGTGGTCGTCGCGCTGACCGGCGGCCCCGAGGGCGACACGCTGGTGCGCCGGGCGGCCCGCATCGCCGCCCGCAGCAAGGGCGCCGACCTGCTGGCCGTGCACGTCACCAGAGCCGACGGCCTGGCCGGGGCCGACCCCGCCAGCCTGGCGCGGCAGCGCACGCTGGTCGAGAGCCTGGGCGGCACCTACCACCAGGTGGTCGGCGACGACGTGCCGCGCGCGCTGCTCGACTTCGCCCGCGGCGTCAACGCCACGCAGCTCGTCCTCGGCGCCTCCCGGCGGGGCCGGTTCGCGCAGGTGCTCTCGCGCGGCGTCGGCGTCGAGACCACCGCCCGGTCCGGCTCCATCGACGTCCACATGATCACGCACGAGGAGGCCAAGAGGGGGCGCCGCAGGCCGGTCCGCTCGCGGACCGCGCTCACCCGCGCGCGGCAGCTCACCGGCTGGGCGCTGGCCGTGGCCGGGATGCCGCTGCTGACGTTCACGCTGTCGGCCTTCCGCGACGTGCTGTCGCTGACCAGCGAGATCCTGTTCTTCCTCTGCCTGACCGTCGGCGTCGCGCTGGCCGGCGGCATGTGGCCGGCGATCACCGCGGCGGTGGGCGGATCGCTGCTGCTCAACTGGTTCTTCACCCCGCCCACCGGCGAGTTCACCATCCACGACCCGGAGAACCTGTTCGCGCTGGCCGTGTTCGTGCTGGTGGCCGTCGCGGTGAGCACGATCGTGGACATCGCGGCCCGGCGCACCCGCCAGGCCGCCCGCGCCAGCGCCGACGCCGAGCTGCTGTCCACGCTGGCCGGGCACGTGCTGCGCGGCGAGGCGGCCGTGCCGTCGCTGCTGGAACGGATGCGCGAGGCGTTCGGCCTCACCACGGTCACCCTGCTCGAACGGCAGCCCGGCGCCGCCCGCGCGCCCGACCACCAGGACGACCCGGACGCCTGGCGCATCGTCGCCTCCACCGGCGGCGCCCCCGCCACCTGCCCCGGCCGCGCCGACACCGACGTGGTCGTCGACGACGACCTGATCGTGGCCGCCCGGGGCGGCCCGCTGGAGGCCGCCGACCGCGCGGTCCTGGAGGCCTTCGCCGCCGAGACCGCCGTCGCGCTGCGCCAGCAACGCCTCCAGGAGGCCGCCGAACGGGCCCGCCCGCTCGCCGAGGCCGACAGGATGCGCACCGCGCTGCTCGCCGCCGTCAGCCATGACCTGCGCACGCCGCTCGCCTCCGCCAAGGCCGCCGTCGAGAGCCTGGCCAACACCGAGATCGCCTGGAGCGACGCCGACCGCGCCGAACTGCTCGCCACCGCCGCCGAATCCCTCGACAGGCTCGCCCGCCTGGTGGACAACCTGCTCGACATGAGCCGCCTGCAAGCCGGCGTCCTCGGCGTGCACCAGCAGCCGACCGCCGTGCAGGAGATCCTCCCGCGAGCCGTCGACGACCTCGGCCCGCTGCGCGACCGCGTCGACGCCGACCTCCCGCCCGGCCTGCCCGACATCCTCGCCGACCCGGCCCTGCTGGAGCGCGTCCTGGCCAACCTCATGGCCAACGCCGTACGCTTCAGCCCGCCGGGAGAGCGCGTCACCGTCTCCGCCAGCGGGCACGGCGACCGGGTCGAGATCCGCGTCGTCGACCGGGGCCCCGGCATCCCGCCGGAGGCGCACGACCGGGTCTTCCAGCCGTTCCAGCGGCTCGGCGACCGCGACAACCACTCCGGCGTCGGGCTCGGCCTGGCCCTCTCGCGCGGCCTCACCGAGGCGATGGGCGGCACCCTCGTACCGGAGGAGACGCCGGGAGGCGGCCTGACCATGACCGTCACCCTGTCCATCTGCTAGCCTCCCGCGCATGGCCTCGTTCACCAAGTAACTCCAGGCGCGCCCCACCGCGGCGCGACAGGTGCCCGTTCCTTCTTTTCGGCTCTCGTCCGTGACGAGCGCCTGGCCTGGAGTTCCCTTCAACATGGCTTTCGTTCAGGAGCCTGACCGCGCCCTCGGCCGGTCCTGGCTCGTCCTTTCCCTGCTCTCCCTCCTGCAGTTCCTCATCGCCGTCGACGTCACCGTGGTCAACGTGGCGCTGCCGTCCATCGGCGGGGAGTTCGGCGCCGACGCCGCTGCCCTCGCCTGGGTCGTCAACGGATACGCGCTGGTCGGCGGCGGGCTGCTGCTGTTCGGCGGGCGGATCGCCGACCTGCTCGGCCGCCGCCGGCTGTTCCTGGCCGGCGCCGCGGTCTTCGGGGTGGCGTCGCTGGCCGCCGGGCTCGCCCCCACCCTGGAGACGCTCGTCCTCGCCCGATTCGGGCAGGGCGTGGGCGAGGCGCTGGCCTCACCCGCCGCGATGTCGCTGATCGCGCTGCTGTTCACCGAACCCGCCGAACGCGCCAAGGCGCTCGGCGTGTGGGGCGCGATCTCCGGCAGCGGGCTCGCGGTCGGCGTCCTGCTCTCCGGGGTGCTCACCGAGCTGCTGCACTGGCGGTGGATCTTCTTCGTGAACGTGCCGCTCGCGCTCGTGGTGGTGCTGGTGACGCCGCTCCTGGTGCGCGGCGACGGCCCCCGCGCGGGCGGGCGGCTGGACCTGCCGGGGGCCGCGCTCCTCACGTTCGGTCCCGTCGCCCTGGTGTACGGCATCCTGCGGGCCGCCCATCACCCGTGGACCGACCCCGGGGTCCTGGTCCCGCTCGGCGCCGGGGCGCTCGCGCTGGGCCTGTTCGTCCTGGTGGAGGCCAGGACCCGGGAGCCGTTGGTGCCGCTCGGCTTCTTCACCGACCGCACCAGGGCCGTCGCGAACGCGGCGACCGTGCTGCTCAGCGCCGCGCTGTCGACCACGTTCTTCCTGGCCACCCTCTACCTGCAGAACGTGCTCGGGCTGAGCCCGCTGCAGTCCGGGCTGGCGTTTCTGCCATTCTGCGCCGCGCTGCTGCTGGCCGTCACGCGGGTGGCCGGGCTCATCCGGGTGCTCGGCATGAAGCACACCGCGATCGCCGGGCTGCTGTGCACGGCGGCCGGGGTGGGCTGGCTGGCCCGGCTGCCGGTCGACGGCCGGCTGTGGATCGACGTGGTGCCCGGCATGGTCGCCGTCGCGGCCGGGATGGCGATCGGGCTGATCGCATTGCAGAACGCCGCCCTGCACGGGGTCACCGAGGCGGACGCCGGGGTCGCCTCCGGCGTGCAGCGCTCGGTGGACCAGCTCGGCGGCGCGTTCGGCCTGGCCGTCCTGGTCGGCGCCGCCGCCTCCGTCACGGCGGACGCGCCGGGCGGCCCGGAGGCGCTGGTCGCCGGCTACCGGACCGCGTTCGGCTACGCCCTGATCGGCGTCCTCACCGCCGCCGCGGGCATGGCCCTGGCGGCCCGCAACGACCGCCGCCCGTCCTGACAACCCGGGACTGACGGGCCCGCCCTCTCGGTGCCCCCGCCTCTGACGGCTTAGGCCCCTGACGGGGCCTGCCCCCCGAAGGGGCTCTTGCCCCCTCGACGGCCCCGCCCCTGACGCGGTTCTGCCCCAGAGCGGGTCCCCCGGTGGGGGCGGGGTCATGACAGGCGGCAGGTGGCCATCGGGGTGTACGGGTTGGACGGTTGCTCGCCGACGGCGTTGGAGTAGGCGGGGTACTTCCACGCGCACAGCGTCGTCGGCGAGATCTCGTGGTCGCTGCCCTGGCACTTCATGCCCTGCCACCCGGCCATGTACGAGATCCCCTTGTAGCCCTGCTCCTTGCAGTAGGCCGTGGCGTCGTTCCAGCTGACCTGGCCGGTGGAGGGGGCGGGCGCCGGCGGGCGGGTGGTCTCCTGGTCCGCCGGGGTCTTGGGGGTCGTCGACTGGTGGGTGACCTTCGGGGTCGGCTTGGCCGTCTTCGGGGCGGTGGTGGGCTTGCGGCTGCTCGGCGGGTCGGGGTCGGGGTCCGCGGGCGGGGCCGTGGAGGCCCTGCGGGGCACCTTGGTCGGGGTGGCCGCGGAGCTCTTGGCGAGGTCGGAGACGTCGCCCTGCATCGCGGTGATCGACGGCAGGTGCGTCGTGGGCGGCGTCGTGGGCGGCGGCGGGCTGCCGGTGGGGGTGCCGGGCGTGCCGGTGACCGAGGACGTCGGGGCCGCCGCCTGCTGCTGGGCGGTGGCGGGCGCCAGCGCGTAGAAGCCGACCCCGGCCGCCACGCCCAGCGCGCCCGCGACCGAGGCGGCGACGACCGCGCGCCGCCGCGCCGGCTTCCTGGCGTTCTTCGCCGAAACCGGGGCGTGCTGCCAGGCGGGCGGGGGCAGCGCGCGGAGCCGTTCGACCACCTGGGCGGCGGTGGGCCGCTTGGCGGGGTCCTTGGACAGGCACTCGCGCAGCAGCCGGGCGAAGCGCACCTCCAGCCCGTCGAGGTCGGGCTCGGAGTTGAGGACCGCGTGCAGGGTGGCGGGGATGGTGTCGCCGCCGAACGCCCGGCTGCCCGTGGCCGCGTAGTGCATGGTCGCGGCCCAGGTGAACAGGTCGGCGGGCGGCCCCACCTCGCGGCCGGCGATCTGCTCGGGCGCCATGTAGGCGGGGCTGCCGATCGGCTGGCTGGTGACGACCGACTGGCTCAGGTCCAGCGCCTTGGCGATCCCGAAGTCGATCACCACGGGACCGTCGGGGCCGAGCAGCACGTTGCCCGGCTTGAAGTCGCGGTGCACGACCCCGGCCGCGTGGATGGCGGCCAGCGCGGTCGCCGTGTTGATCGCCAGCCGTTGCAGCGCCGCCGCGCCGCGCGGCCCGCTCGCCCGGACGGACTCCTGCAGCGACGGCCCGTCCACGAACTCGCTGACGATGTACGGCCTGCTCCCGGCGAACCCGGAGTCGAGCATCTGGGCGGTGCAGAACGGCGCGACCCGCTTGGCGGTCTCCACCTCGCGCAGGAAGCGCACGCGCGCCTCTTCGTCGGCGATCAGGTACGGGTGCAGCAGCTTGACGGCGACCCGTTCGCCCTCGGGGCCGCGGGCCGCGTACACGGCGCCCTGGCCGCCCGCCCCGAGCCGTCCTTCGAGCTGGTAGGGCCCGACCGTGCGCGGGTCGTCGGGGAGGAGGTTCAGCGGCTCGGGCACCGGGCCTCCTCGCAGCCGCGCCGACCGGCGCTCAGGGCGCGGTCCCCGGGACGGTGATCGGCCGGCCGGGTGGGAGCTGGGCGACCAGTCCCTCGGCGGTCGCGGTGATCATCAGCACGAAGTAGTCCTCCGGGGTGTGTGCGGGGATGCCTGCCGCGGCCTGCCGCAGCAGGTCGGACCCGGCGATCGCGGCCATCGCCTCGTCGGCGGCCGGGGATTCGAGAAGGGCCGCCCGCTCCTGCTCGCCCACGGTGACGCCGAGCGTGATGGTGGCGATCGCCGAGCTGAGCACGGTGGCGGCGGCCGGGTCGTAGCCGCGCCTGCCCAGGGCGGCGATCTGGTGCTCCAGCAGCCGGACGCCGGAGGCGCCGCGCGGGAACAGCCGCTGGAAGTAGAGGGCGGTGCCCGGGTGTTCGAGCGTGAAGCGGCGCAGCTGTGAGGCGAAGCTGACCAGGTGGGCGGCGGCCGGCTCGGCGGGGTCGTCGACCAGCTCCAGCTTGGCCAGGATGGCCTCGCCGACCAGGCTCTCCAGGGCCGAACGGCTGGGCACGTGCCGGTAGACGGCCGCGGTCGTGACGCCGAGCGCGTCGGCGACCTTCTGCATGGTCAGCTCGACCAGGCCGATGCGCATCCCGGCTTCGACCACGTCGTCCAGCGTGAACATGGCCGTCCGCCCGCCGGTCCGCATCGCCGCCTTCCCCCCTGGTTACGGGGCCTAACTTAGAAGAACGATCACAGGGCCGCAAGCCCGGCAAATGCCTTTGCGGGGTCGCCGTCCCGGTTGTTACCGTGGAGACATGCAGTATCTGTACTTCCTCTGAGAGTGACGGCCTCAGCCCCCGCCCTGCGGGCGCGGCTGAGCCTTCCGCCGTCATCTCACCTTTTCCCGGATCGCCACCCGGCCTCTTCGGCGTGCCCGCGATCCGGTTCTCCGGAGGAAGTATGTTCACCGACACCACTGTGTCGTCCACCCGTGCGCGGGCCCACCTCAACGCCGTCGATCTGCATCTGGCCCGTGGCGGCCGTCCCGTACTCGCCGGGGTCGATCTGACCGTCTCCGCCGGAGACCGGCTGGGGGTGGTCGGCGAGAACGGGCGCGGGAAGACCACCCTGCTGCAGGTGCTCGCCGGGACCCTGGCGCCCGACAGCGGCACCGTGCACCGCGCCGGCACGATCGGCGTCGCCGACCAGGAGATGCCCGTCGACGGCGACCGCACCGTCGGCGATCTGATCGATCTGGAGCTGGCCCAGGTGCGGGCCGTGCTGCACGCGTTCGAGACGGCGACGGCGGCGCTCGCCGAGCAGCGCCCCGGCGCCGACGAGGAGTACGCGGCGGCGCTCGCCGCGGCCGAGTCCATCGACGCGTGGGACGCCGACCGCCGCGTCGACGTCTCGCTCGCCGCCCTGGACGCGGTCGCCGACCGCGACCGGCCGCTCGCCGGCCTGTCCGTGGGGCAGCGCTACCGGATCCGGCTGGCGTGCCTGCTCGGCTCCCGCTACGACCTGCTGCTGCTGGACGAGCCGACGAACCACCTCGACGCGGCGGGGCTGGAACACCTGACGGCGCGGCTGCGCGAGCACCCGGGCGGCGTGGTGCTCGTCAGCCACGACCGGGCGCTGCTGGCCGACGTCGCCACGGCCGTGCTCGACCTCGACCCGACCCGCGACGGCCGCCCCCGCGTCTACGGCGGCGGCTACGCCGGCTACCGCGAGGGCAGCCGCGCCGAGCGGGAGCGCTGGGAGAGCGAGTACCGCGACCAGCAGGAGGAGCGCAGGAAGCTGGCCCAGGACCTGTCCGCGGCCCAGAACCGGCTGTCCACCGGGTGGCGCCCGGAGAAGGGCACGGGCAAGCACACCCGCGCCACCCGGGCGCCCGCCCTGGTGCGGGCCGTGCACCGGCGGCAGGAGGACCTGGAGGCGCACGTCCTGGACGTGCCGCAGCCGCCGCTGCGCTTCCATCCGCCGGTCCTCGGCGGCCCGGCGGGCGCGACGCTGCTGCGGGCCGACGACGTGACGGTGCCGGGCAGGCTCGACGAGCCGTGCTCGGTGCTGCTGCGCGCCGGTGACCGGCTGCTGGTCACCGGGCCCAACGGCTGCGGCAAGTCCACCCTGCTCGCCGTGCTCGCGGGCGCGCTCGACCCGGTGACAGGCGGCGTGCAGCACAAGCGCGGCGTCCGGATCGGGCTGCTCGCCCAGGAGCCGCCGCCGCCGTCCCGCCGCCGCGCCTTCGAGGTGTACGAGACGGCCGCCGCGGCGTCGGGGGAGCGGGTCGGGCTGTCGCAGCTCGGCCTGCTGCCGCCCGCCGCCACGCACCAGCCGGTGAGCGAGCTGTCTCTCGGCCAGCGGCGGCGGCTGGACCTGGCCGTGCTGCTGGCCGCCCGGCCGCACGTCCTGCTGCTGGACGAGCCGACCAACCACCTGTCGATGACGCTGGTGGAGGAGCTGACCGAGGCCCTGGCGGCCACGGGCGCGGCCGTGGTGATGGCCACGCACGACCGGCAGCTGCTCCGTGACACGGCGGGCTGGCCCAGGCTCCAGCTCTGACCGCACCACCCGGAGGGGCGCTCGCCACGAGGCGGGCGCCCCTCCGGCGTTCCACGGCCCACTTGGCAAACCCCTAGGGGGTATGTTACGTTCCCTCGCGCAGATACCCCACAGGGGTATCCAGAGTGTCAGGAGAGCGGTTATGAATGCCGTCAACCCGCGCAGGTGGTGGGCGCTCGTCGTGCTCGCCGCCGCGCAGTTCATGGTCATCATGGACACGTCGATCATCGGGGTCGCGCTGCCCGACATGCAGCGTGACCTCGGCTTCTCCCAGGGCGACCTGCAGTGGGTGTTCAACGCCTACGTGATCGCCTTCGGCGGCCTGCTGCTTCTCGGCGGCCGTCTGTCGGACCTGCTGGGCGCCCGCAAGGTGTTCGCCGCCGGATGGGTCGTGCTGACCGCCGGATCGGTGGTCGCCGCCTTCGCGGGCAGCGCGTGGGTGGAGATCCTCGGCCGCGCCGTTCAGGGCGTCGGCGGGGCGCTCATCGCGCCGGCCGCGATGACCCTGCTCATGATGCTGTTCGGGCACAACCCGCGCGAGCTGGGCAAGGCCATGGCGCTGTACGGCGCCGCCGCGCCGGCCGGCGGCACCGCCGGGGTGTTCCTCGGCGGCGTGATCACCGAATACCTGAGCTGGCCGTGGGTGTTCATCGTGTACATCCCGATCGGCCTGCTCACGCTGGCCGCCGTCCCCGGGCTGCTGCCGGCGACGCAGGGCAGGCGCGGATCGGTCGACGTGCTCGGCGCGGTCTCCGTCACGGGCGGCATCGCCCTGGCCGTCTACACGATCGTCCGGGCTCCGGAGCAGAGCCTGACCGCCACCCTGGTCCAGGGCGCGGGCGCGGCGGTGCTGCTCGGGCTGTTCCTGCTGGTGCAGCGCTCGGTGCGGCAGCCGCTCATGCCGCTGAGCGTGTGGAAGACGCCGGGCCTGGCCGCCTCGAACCTGGCGATGGCGCTGCTCGGCGCCGCCTGGATCCCGATGTGGTACTTCCTCAACCTCTACCTGCAGCAGGTCCTCGGCTACGGCGCGTTCGCCAGCGGCGCGGCGCTGCTGCCGATGACGGTGGCGGTCATGATCTTCATGATCGGCATCACCGCCCGGCTGCTCGGCCGCTACGGCGCCAAGCCGCTCATCGTGCTCGGCCTGGCCGTCCTCGGCGCCGGGGTGCTCGGGCTGAGCCTGGTCCGCGCGGACGGGGCCTTCGCCACCGACGTGCTGCCCGCCAGCCTGATCGCGGCCGTCGGCATGTCGCTGGCCTACATCCCGGCCATGATGTCCGCGATGTCGGGCGTGCGGCCGGAGGAGAGCGGGCTGGCCTCGGGCATCGTCAACACCACCTACAACGTCGGCTCCGCCGTCGGCCTGGCCGTCATGACGGCCATCGCGACCTCGCAGGGGAGTGCCGACCTGACGGGCGGATTCCAGGCCGCGTTCATCGGCGCGGGCGTCGTCGCCCTCGCGGGCGCGGTGCTCACCGTGGTCTCGATGCGCCGCCCGGCGCGGCAGGAGGTTGCCTCGGAAATACCATAGGGGGGTATAGTGTTGAGAGGGAAGCGGACGTGGAACGGGTCGAAGAGGAGATCGAGATGAGCAGGACCGGGTGTGAGAGGGCGGGCCGCAAGTGAACGCGGCCACCAAGCTGGGCGCCTACGTCCTGGGGCTGGCCGTCGTGTTCGGCGGCGCCCTGGGCGTGGGCAACATGACGGGCCCGGTGGTCGGCGAGCCGCCCGCCGAGCACCACGCCGCCGCGACGAAGCCCACGGAGAGCCACGGCGGCCACCAGGCCGAGCAGACGAAGAACGATACCCCCGGGGGGCTCCAAGTGTCCGAGAAGGGCTACACGCTCAATCCGCTGACCACGCTCAAGGCAGGCAAGAAGGCCGACTTCCGGTTCACCGTGACCGACGCCGGCGGCGAGCCGGTCACCGACTACCAGATCCAGCACGACAAGAAGATGCACTTCATCGTCGTCTCCCGCGACCTCGACACCTTCCAGCACGTGCACCCGGAGATGGCCGCCGACGGAGTCTGGTCGGTGCCGCTCACCCTTGAGTCCGCCGGCGCCTACCGCGCGTTCGCCGACTTCGCCCCGACCGGCGGCGAGGCGCTCACCCTGGGCGCCGACCTGCTCGTCGCGGGCGACCACGAGCCCAAGCCGCTCCCCGAGGAGACGCGCACCTCGACCGTCGACGGCTACGAGGTCAAGCTCGACGGCGACCTGGCCGCCGGCAGCACCGGCAAGCTCACGCTGACCGTCAGCAAGGACGGCAAGCCCGTGACGGACCTGGAACCCTACCTGGGCGCGTATGGTCATCTGGTGGCGCTGCGCGCAGGCGACCTGGCCTACCTGCACGTTCACCCCGACGGCGAGCCGGGCGACGGCAAGACCAAGCCCGGACCCGAGATCGTCTTCTACGCCGAGGCGCCCAGCGCCGGCGGCTACCGGCTCTTCCTCGACTTCCAGCACGAGGGCAAGGTCCGTACGGCCGACTTCACGCTGCGCACCGGCCCGGCGACGGGTGCTCCCACCCCCGACGCCGAGCCCACCGGGCACGGCGAGCACAGTCACTGAACGAGAGAACTGGAGGCAGGGCGATGACGTCTCGCACCGATGACCGGCAGAGCGCGGTCGAACTCTCGATCGGCGGCATGACGTGCGCGTCGTGCGCGAACCGGATCGAGCGCAAGCTCAACAAGCTCGACGGCGTGACCGCGACGGTCAACTACGCGACGGAGAAGGCGAAGGTCACCTTCCCCGAGGGCGTGGACACGCAGTTGCTGATCGCCGAGGTGGAGAAGGCCGGCTACTCGGCCGCGCTGCCCCCGTCCGAGCAGGACGAGGCTGCCGGCGAGGGCGCGGCCGAGCCGCGGGACGACGAGCTGCGCACGCTGCGGCAGCGGCTGATCACCTCCGTGGTGCTGTCGGTCCCGGTGATCGCGATGGCGATGGTGCCGGCGTTGCAGTTCACCTATTGGCAGTGGTTGTCGCTGGTGCTGGCCGCTCCTGTGGTGGTGTACGCGGGCTGGCCGTTCCACAAGGCGGCGTGGACCAACCTGCGGCACGGCGCCGCCACGATGGACACTCTGATCTCGATCGGCACCATCGCGGCGCTGGGCTGGTCGGTGTGGGCGCTGTTCTTCGGCACCGCGGGCGTGCCGGGCATGACGCACCCGTTCGAGTTCACCATCGCGCGCAGCGACGGCTCGGGCAACATCTATCTTGAGGCCGCCGCGGGCGTGACCGCGTTCATCCTGGCGGGCCGCTACTTCGAGTCGCGGTCCAAGCGGCGGGCCGGCGCGGCGCTGCGCGCGCTGCTGGAGCTGGGCGCCAAGGACGTGGAGCTGGCCGACGGCCGCCGCATCCCGACCGCGCAGCTCAAGGTCGGCGACCGGTTCGTGGTCAGGCCCGGCGAGAAGATCGCCACCGACGGCGTGATCGAGGACGGCAGCTCGGCGGTCGACGCCTCCATGCTGACCGGCGAGTCCGTGCCGGTCGAGGTGCGGCCGGGCGACCCGGTGACCGGGGCGACCGTCAACGCGGGCGGCCGGCTGATCGTCCGGGCCACCCGGGTCGGCGCCGACACCCAGCTCGCCCAGATGGCCAAGCTCGTCGAGGACGCGCAGACCGGCAAGGCGCAGGTGCAGCGGCTGGCCGACCGGATCTCCGGCGTGTTCGTGCCCATCGTGATCGCGCTGGCGGTCGGCACGCTGGGCTTCTGGCTCGGCACCGGAGACGGCGTCGGGGCGGCGTTCACCGCCGCGGTCGCGGTGCTGATCATCGCCTGCCCGTGCGCGCTCGGCCTGGCCACCCCCACCGCGCTGCTGGTCGGCACCGGCAGGGGCGCCCAGCTCGGCATCCTGATCAAGGGCCCGGAGGTGCTGGAGTCCACCCGGCGCATCGACACCGTGGTGCTGGACAAGACCGGCACCGTCACCGAGGGCCGGATGACCCTCACCGGCGTCCACGTGGCCGACGGCCAGGACGAGGACGAGGTGCTGCGGCTGGCCGGGGCGCTGGAGCACGCCTCCGAGCACCCGATCGCCCGCGCCATCACCAACGCCGCCCAGGCCAAGGTGGGCGAGCTGCCCGAGGTCGACGGCTTCGCCAACGTCGAAGGGCTCGGCGTCCAGGGCGTCGTCGACGGGCACGCGGTGCTCGTCGGCCGGCCGAGGCTGCTCCAGGAGTGGTCGCAGCACCTGACGCCCGCGCTGGAGCAGGCTCTGCGCGAGGCGCAGGAGGCCGGGCGCACGGCTGTCGCGGTCGGCTGGGACGGCGAGGCCCGCGCGGTCCTGGAGGTGGCCGACGTGGTCAAGCCGACCAGCAAGGAGGCCATCGCCCAGCTGCGCGCGCTCGGGCTGACGCCGGTGCTGCTGACCGGCGACAACCAGGCGGTCGCCCGGACCGTCGCCGCCGAGGTGGGCATCGACGAGGTGATCGCCGAGGTGCTGCCCGCCGACAAGGTGGACGTGGTCAAGCGGCTCCAGGGCGAGGGCAAGGTCGTGGCGATGGTCGGCGACGGGGTCAACGACGCCGCCGCGCTGGCCCAGGCCGATCTCGGCCTGGCGATGGGCACCGGCACCGACGCCGCGATCGAGGCGTCCGACCTGACCCTGGTCCGCGGCGACCTGCGGGTGGCGGCCGACGCCATCCGGCTGTCGCGCCGGACGCTGTCCACGATCAAGGGCAACCTGTTCTGGGCCTTCGCCTACAACGTGGCCGCCCTGCCGCTGGCCGCGCTCGGCCTGCTCAACCCGATGATCGCCGGGGCCGCGATGGCGTTCTCCAGCGTCTTCGTGGTCAGCAACAGCCTGCGCCTGCGCAGCTTCAAGTGATCTCGGGGCGTGACGCGCCGCCGCCGGACGACCTCCGGCGGCGGCGCATTAGCCTGGGATCATGGACGTGACGTGGGGACCGCTCACCCCGGACGACGCGCCGGCCTGGGCGGAGTTCGCCGCCGCCGTCGCGGCGGGCGGCCGCTCCGGTGACCAGGTCAGCGTC
>NZ_JAHKRO010000151.1 GCF_019396325.1 Nonomuraea ceibae | reverse complement strand
GGCTCCGCGCCGTCGGACACGGCGCTGGAATGGGCGGCCGCCGACGCGCGGCGGCGGGGGCTGGGCCTGCGGCTCGTCCACGTGTGCGAGCACTCCCGGTTCGGCCGGGAGGCGACGGACTACTGCGCCGGGACCCTGGAGGCCGCCCGCGACCGGGTGGGCCGGGCGGCCGGCGGCGTCGAGGTGACCACCGAACTGCTGGCCGGGCACGTCGTGGACGCGATGGTCGGCGAGTCGGCCGCCGCCGACAGCGTGGTGCTCGGCAGCCGGGGGCTCGGCGGGTTCAAGGGGCTCCTGATCGGCTCGGTGAGCGTGGGCGTCGCCGGTCACGCCGCCTGCCCGGTGGTGATCGTACGCGGCTCCGCCGAGCCCACGCACGGCCGCGTCGTCGTCGGCGACGACGGCTCCCGGTGCGCCGAGACCGCCCTGGCCTACGCCGCCGAGCAGGCCCGGGCCAGGGACGTGCCGCTGCTGGTCACGTACGCCTGGCAGGTGCCTGTCACGCCGTCGCTCGCGGTGGGCTACAGCGCGCTGCTGGAGCGCTCCTGCGAGGCGGAGCTCCGTACGGCGGCCGAACGGCTGAGGGTGTGGCGCGAGAAGCACCGGGACATCGAGATCGTCGGCGAGCAGATCGCCGGGCATCCGGCGGAGGCGCTGATCAAGGCCGGGGAGACGGCCGATCTGGTGGTCGTGGGCACGCGCGGCCTGGGCGGTTTCGCCTCCGCCGTGCTCGGGTCCGTGAGCCGGACGGTGCTGCAACAGGCGACCTGTCCGGTGGCGATAGTCCGCCCAGGGGCGAAACAGGCATAAAGTGCGGTGATGTCGCACCCCTGGCGCGGCTGGTGCCTCCTGCGGCCCGGCCTCCTGCTGTACGGCGGCACGGTCGGCACCAACGAGCCGCACGCGCACCACGCGGTGCAGCTCATCGTCGCCGCCGAGCCCTTCACGCTGGCCGACGCCCACGGGGAGCGGCTGACCACGCGGATCGCCGTCGTCCCGCCCGACACCGGCCACACGCTGATCAGCGGAGCCCATGACGCGCTGCTCGCCCACCTGGACCCGCGCAGCGCGCCCGGCCGCGCCCTGCTCGCCCGCTCAGGCGCGGGGGCGCGGGCCTCGACCTGGTCGCCGCCCGCCGCCCTCGCCGGTTCCGGCGCTCAGGGCGGGCGTGGGGGAGCCAGGCCGCTCATGTTCGCCGAGCCGCCGGCCGGGCACCCGCGCTCGGCCGAGGCGGCGGGCGCGCTGCGCACGGTCGAGGCGTGCAGCGGCCACAGCGGCGCCGCCGACGCCGCCCTCCACCCGGCCGTGGAGGCGGCGATCACCGTCATCCCCGCGCTCCTGCCGGCAGGACCGGTACGGCTGCGAGCGGTGGCCGACGCCGTCCACCTGTCGCCGAGCCGGCTCGCGCACCTGTTCGGCGCGCACGTCGGCATCCCGCTGCGGCCGTACGTGCGGTGGCTGCGGCTGCGGCAGGCCATCGACCGGGTGGCAGCCGGGGAGACGCTGACGGCTGCCGCGCACAGCGCCGGGTTCACCGACGGCCCGCACTTCACCCGCGCCTTCCGGCGCACCTTCGGCAACACGCCCTCCGAGCTCGCCGCCGCGATCGACTGGTTACCCGACGTCGGCCCGTGACCGGCGCAGCTCCCGCTTGAGGATCTTGCCGGTCGCGGTCATCGGCAGGCTCTCGCAGAACTCGACGATCCGCGGATACTTGTAGGCCGCCATGTTCTCCCTGCACCAGTCCACGAGCTCCGCCTCGGTCACCGCCGACCCGGGCGACGGGATCACGTACGCCTTGACCTCCTCGCCGTGCGAGCCGTGCGGCACGCCGACCACCGCCACCAGCGAGACCGCCGGATGCGTCATCAGCACCTCCTCCAGCTCGCGCGGGTAGATGTTGAACCCGCCCCGGATGATCATGTCCTTGGTGCGGTCGACGATGGAGTAGTAGCCGTCCTCGTCGCGGGTGGCGATGTCCCCGGTGCGGAACCAGCCGTCCCGCAGCACCTCCGCCGTCTCCTCCGGCCTGCCGTGATAGCCCTTCATGATGTTGTGCCCGCGCACGGCGATCTCGCCGGGCCCCTCGCCCTCGACCGTGTTCCAGTCGTCGTCCACCAGCCGCATCTCCACCCCCCACACCGGGAAGCCGATCGTGCCCGGCCTGGTCGGGCGGCTGAGCTGGTTGAAGCAGGCCGCCGGGGACGTCTCCGACAGCCCGTACCCCTCCAGGATCGGGATGCCGAACGTGGCCTCGAAGTCCTTGAGCACCTCCACCGGGCAGGCGGCCGCCCCCGACACCGCCACTTGCAGCGACGCCGGCACCTCGGCCTCACCCGCGTGGATCTTCGCCAGCATCGCCCAGTACATGGTCGGCACCCCGGCGAACATCGTCACCCGCTCCCCGCGCATCAGCTCCAGCGCCTGACCGGGCTCGAACCGCGGCACGAGCACCAGCGTGGCGCGGCGGCGCAGGCTCACGTTCATCACCGAGGTCTGGCCGAAGGAGTGGAACAGCGGCAGCACCGCCAGCGACACGTCACCCTCGGGGTCGCGGGGGAACATCTCGTCGCTGACCATCGTGTTGAGCAGCAGATTCGCGTGCGTGAGCTCCGCGCCCTTGGGCCGCCCCGTGGTGCCCGACGTGTAGAGGATGGCCGCGACGTCCTCCGCCCCGGTGCCCACCGTCTCGAACTCCCCGGACTTGCCGTCCAACGCCGCCCAGAACGACTCCCCGTACTCCGACTCGGTCGCCAGCGGCGTCGCGGGCAGGACGAAGAAGTGCTCACACCCCTCCGTCGCGTCCGCCGCCTCCCGCCCGCGCGCCCCCGTCGGCAGCTCGGGCGTCCCCTCGAAGCAGAACAGCGCCTTCGCGCCGCTGTCGTCCAGGTGGTACGCGATCTCCCTCGGCTGCAACAGCACGTTGAGCGGCACCACGGTCGCCCCGGCCTTCAGGATGCCGAAGTACACGAAGGGGAAGTACGGCACGTTCGGGCAGAGCAGCGCCACCTTGTCGCCCCTGCCGATCCCGCGCTCCACCAGCAGATTGGCCACCTGGTTCGCGACGGAGTCCACCATGGCGTACGGCAGCCGCAGATCCCCGTAGACCAGGGCGGTGCGGTCCGGGACCGCGCGGGCACTGTCTTCCAGAATGATCGACAGGTTGAGCATCGGGGCCCCTCTCGGTCGGAACGCCTCGTCCGCCCCCAGAATGCTCCGCCCCCCACCCCCAACACTTGTACGAACGTGCCGAATCCACCGGCTACGGCCGAGCGCGCCCGGCAGCGGCCGGAACCGGCGGACCCCGCGCAATCGTGGCGTCGGGGCGCACGTAGCCTCGGCATCGGAGGAGAGCGGTCGCAGGGGATCGGGGTGTGCGGTGGAACCGACGGGCACGGCGCTGACGGAGGCCGACTGGGCGGCCCACCGGCCGGCGGTGTTCGGGGCCGCGTACCGGATTCTCGGCAGCGTGGCCGAGGCGGAGGACGTGGCGCAGGAGGTGTGGTTGCGGGCCGCCGCCGCCGACCTGTCCGAGGTGCGCGACGTGCGTGCCTGGCTGGTGACCGTGTCCGCCCGTACGGCCTACAACGTGCTGATGTCGGCGCGCGTGCGGCGCGAGTCGTACGTCGGGCCGTGGCTGCCCGAACCGCTGCTGACCGGGCCCGACGCCGCCGCCCGGGTGCTCGTGGACGAGTCGGTGAGCACCGCGATGCTGGTGGTCATGCGGACGCTCACCCCCGCCGAGCGCGTGGCGCTGGTGCTGCACGACGTGTTCGACCTCCCGTTCGCGCGCATCGCCGAGGTGCTGGGCGCCACGCCCGCCGCCAGCCGCAAGCTCGCCTCGCGGGCCCGTACGCGGGTCGCCGCCGTCACGGAACGGCCCCGGGCCTCCAAGGCCGAGACCAGGCGGGTGCTGGAGGCGTTCAGGGCGGCGGCCGAGGCCGGTGACCTGGCCGGGCTCGTCGCGCTGCTGGACCCCGAGGCCGTCTACGTCGCCGACGGCGGCGGCAAGGCGACGGCGGCGCGCAGGCCGGTCCGGGGCGCCGCGATCATCGCCCGGCTGGCGATCAGGCAGGTCGAGCTCAGGCGTCCGGACGCCGTCCGCGTCGTCGAGGTCAACGGGGAGCCCGCCCTGGCGACCTACTCCGGCGGCGCGCTGGTCTGGCTCGACACCGCGGAGGTCAGCGGCGGGCGGATCACGGAGTTCAGGAGGCTGGTCAATCCCGACAAGCTTCCGCGCATCGGTCACATCTGAGCCGGCTGTCTTGTCTCCCTGCCGATCCCTCCCCGTCCGTGGGGGGACAGGCTGAGAGAGGACGAGACGGTGGCACAGGTTGTGATCATCGGTGGCGGTTTCGCGGGCGTGTGGAGCGCGGCGGGCGCGGCGCTGGCGCGCGGGGAGCGGGACCTGCGTATCACGCTCATCGCGCCCGGCGAGCGGATGGTCCTGCGTCCGAGGCTGTACGAGCCCGACCCGGGCCTGGCCACGGTGGAGCTGCGCAGGATCCTCGACCCGATCGGCGTCGAGCACCTGCGCGCCACGGTCAGCGAGATCGACACCGCCCGCCGCGTGGTGGTGGCCGACGGCCAGGAGATCCCGTACGACCGCCTGGTGCTGGCGGCGGGCAGCGAGCTCGTCCGGCCGAGAGATCTGCCCGGCGCCGAACGGCTCTTCGACATCGACACCCTGGCCGGGGCCCAGCGGCTCGCCGACCGGCTGCGCGGCCGGGCGGACTGTTCCGTGGTGGTCGTCGGCGCCGGGTTCACCGGTCTGGAGGCGGCGACCGAGCTGGCCGCCCGGGGTCGGGTGCTGCTGGTGGACCAGGCGGCGGTGGTCGGCGAACAGCTCGGCCCGGAGCCGCGCGAGGCGATCGAGTCGGCCCTGGACGAGCTCGGCGTCGAACGCCGCCTCGCCACCACCGTGACCGAGGTCGGCGACGGCTACGCCGCCCTGTCCGACGGCACCAAGGTCGAGGCGGACGCGGTCGTCTGGTCGGTGGGCATGCGGGCGAACCGGCTCACCCGGCACATAACCGGCTCACTCGACCACCTCGGCCGGATACCGGTGGACCGGCACCTGCGCGCCCTGCCCGAGGTGTTCGCCGCCGGCGACACGGCCGCGGCGCCCTACGACGCCGGGCACACGGTCACACAGTCCTGCCAGCACGCCGTCCCGCTCGGCAAGGTCGCCGGGTACAACGCGGCGGCCGACCTGCTCGGCCTCCTTCCGCGCGACTTCACCCCTGGCCCGTACGTCACCTGCCTCGACCTGGGCGGCGCCGGCGGGATCTTCACCCGCGGCTGGGACCGGAAGGTGATGGCCACGGGCGCCCACGGCAAGGAGATCAAGCGGCAGATCAACCAGGCGATCCACCCGCCCGTCGACGACGCCGCGAAGATCCTCGCCGCGGCCGACGACGTCTACCTGGACCTGCCCTTCTTCCCCCGCTAGGAGCTTCCGGGGCTGGGAGCTTCCGGGGCTGGGAGCTTCCCGCGCTGGGAGCTTCCCGGGCTGGGAGCTTTCCGCGTCAGGAGGACGTCCCGCTCCTCGATAACGGCCGGTCCGGAGCCTCCTCGCCGCCGGGCTCCGGCCGCGCCGCCAGCGGCAGCCGCAGCACGAACCGGGCGCCGTCCGGATGATCGGCCACGAACAGATCGCCCCCGTACGCGTGGGCGATCTCGCGGGCGATCGGCAGGCCGAACCCGGAGCCGCCGGTGTCGAGCGTGCGCGCCTGGTCGTGCCGGTAGAGCCGGTGGAAGATGCGCTCCCGGTCCTCGGGCGGGATGCCGGGCCCGTCGTCGATGATCTCCAGGACGGCGTACGGCGGCGTGGCGGCGACCACGAACTCGATGGTGGTGGTGGTGTGGCGTTCGGCGTTGGCCACCAGGTTGGACAGCAGCCGGGCCAGCCGCACCCGCGAGGCCCGTACGACCACGTCCTCCTCCAGCCGGGTGACGACGGCCGCGCTCGGCGGGTGGGCGCCCAGCTCCTCCACGACCAGGCGGGCCAGGTCGACGAGCTCGACGCCGGGCGGCGGGGCCGTGTAGAGGCGGGCCAGGGCGAGCAGGTCGCCGACGATCTCGTTGAGCCGCTCGGCGTCGCGGTGCAGGCTCCGCAGGGTCCGGCGCAGGTCCGCGCCCGGGTCGGACAGCGCGTCCTCCAGCTCGGTCAGCAGGCCCGTGATCGGGTTGCGCAGGTCGTGCGCGGCGTCGAACACGAACCGCTGCTGGTGCTCGATCGTCTCGTGCAGCATCGACACCTTCTGCTGCTCCTGCCGGTACGCCTGGTGGAGCAGCCCGTCGGCCCCGGCGTCCGGCTCCTCGGCGGCGCCGGCGACCTCCGCCTGCCCGAACACGACGATGATCCCCTTGGCGGCGCCCGACGGATCGAGCACCGGCGCGCTCGTCATCCGCCAGTGGCGCGGGTCGGGCGGCGCCCAGTCGTGCCGCAGCAGCGGGACGACCTCGCCGACGCCCGATCCGGCCACCCGCTCCAGCGACGCGCGCACCTTCGCCGCCCCCGCCGCGCTCAGCCCCCTCGGGGCCACCGGCAGGGACCGGCCGACGACCTCGTCCCGCTCCTGGCCGGTCATCCGCAGGCAGGCGTCGTTCACGGCGAGCACGACCAGCTCGCGGGTGAGCAGCATGCAGGGACACGGCAGCGCCTCGAATGCCGCCTGGTAGTCGACCGTCGCTCCCATCACCGGGTCCCCCTCAGCCGCCATCTACCCTCAGAGGCCCCGCGACATGCGAAAACATCAGAGAGCGGTCAGCCCAGGCGCATGACGCGGCCCAGCGCCGGCGACCCCGCGGTCTACCCCAGGTCGGAGAGGGTGATCTCCGGGGAGGGCAGGGGGGCGGTGTCCGGCCGGGCGCGCAAACGGGTGCGACCGTCGGAGGACGGGATGCGACCTGAGGTGGAGGTTTCCGGTCTGCCTAAGTCAAACTTCGGGCTGTCGTGCGCGAGGAGCGGCTTCCCTAGCGTCGGATCCCGACGAAAGGAAACCCTCACGATGAACGCGTTACGTCGGAGCCGGTGGCCGATCCCGGTGCTCATGGTGCTCTCGCCGCTGCTGGCGGAGGTGTTCAGCGGCTCCATGCCCGCCACCGACTTCTTCCGGCCGGGCATGTTCCTCCCCTTCACCGTCTTCGTCTACGGGCTGCCGATTCTGGTGCTGCGCGAGGTGGCCACGCGGACGAGGACGGGACTGCTCGGCCTGTGGTGCCTGGGCATGATCTACGGCCTGTACAACGAGGGTCTGATCTCGGAGACGCTCTTCCACCCGCTCGACCCGGCGAACGACGCGTACGGGACGTTGGGGGTGGTGGCCGGGCTGCGGATCCCCTGGGCGCTGTACATCCTGCCCTGGCACGGACTGTTCTCGCTCCTCACCCCGGTGCTGCTGACGCACCTGCTGTTCCCCGAGCAGGCGGACCGGCCGTGGCTGCCGAAGTGGGCCACCTGGGTGCTGGGGATCGTCACCGGCGGGCTGGCGATCGCCCGGTTCGTGTTCTGGGGCGAGAACCGCGGGGTGCAGGACGGCGGGACCTTCCTCCTGCACCTGGCGGTCGTGCTCGGTGCCGCGCTGGTCGCCTGCCTGGTCGCGGCGCGGCTGCCGCGGGGTCCGCGGGTGGTGGCGGTCGTGGATCGGCCGGGGGCGCGGTGGCTGCCGTTCGCGGCGGGGGCAGGGCTGTACGCGACCTGGTTCGTCGGGACCGAGCTGCTGGTCTCCATCGTCAAGGCCCCGTGGCCGGTCGTGGCGCTCTACACCTCGGCGGCGGTGGCGGCGGGACTCTGGGCGACGGCCCGGGTACGGGCGACGACCAGGGCCGCCGCCGCGCTGTTCGTCCTCGGCGCGGGAACGACACAGGCGGCCGTCGTCGTCCTGCTGATCGGACTGCTGGTCGGCGACGCCTTCAGGGCCCTGTCCGGAGCCGTCTTCGTCGCCGTCTACCTCACCGCCACAGCCCTCATCGCCCGGCGGCAGGGCCGAGCGGCGCAGTCGGCCGGAGAGATCAGCCGCGCAGGTAGCTGAGGACCGCCAGGACCCTGCGGTGACTGATCTCGTCGGCGGGCAGGTCCAGTTTGGTGAAGATGCTGCCGATGTGCTTGGAGACGGTCACCTCGGAGATGACGAGATCCCTGCCGATGGCGGCGTTGGACCGGCCCTCCGCCATCAGAGCCAGCACCTCGAGCTCGCGCGGGCTGAGCCGCAGCAGCGGGTCGGCCGGGTGTGTGAGCAGCCGCCGCACCACCTCCGGGTCGATCACCGTCTCGCCGCCGCCCACCTCCCGCATGGTCGCCACGAACTGGGCGCCGTTCGCCACCCGGTCCTTGAGCAGGTAGCCAGTGCCGGCATCACCGCTACGCAGCAGCTCGGAGAGTGCGGCGCCGTCGACGTACTGGCTGAGGACCAGCACCGGCAGCGAAGGGCGATCGCGGCGCAGCGCGATCGCCGCCCGCAGGCCGTCGTCGGTGTGGTCGGGCGGCATGCGCACGTCGGTGACGACGATGTCGGGCCGGAAGGTCGAGGTCGCGCTGCGGAGCTCACCGGCGGTAGCCACTGCGGCCACCACCTGATGCTCGAAGTACGTGAGAAGGTTGACCAGGCTCTCCCGCAGCAGGCCGGAATCCTCGGCCAGCACGACTCTCATGCCGTCACCGGGTGCGGCAGGCAGGGGATCTCGGCGCGCAGGACGGTCGGCCCGCCGCCGGGGCTGGTGAACCTCACCCGGCCGCCCACCGCGGCCACCCGGTCCGCCATGCCCTGGACGCCGCCGTCCGCCCGTACGTCGAGGCCGCCCCTGCCGTTGTCACCCACTTCCAGGATCAGCGTGTCGCGGGCGATCCAGCCGCTGACCCAGCAGTCGTCGGCCTCGGCGTGCTTGGCGACGTTAGCCAGGGCCTCGCTCACCATGAAGTACGCGGTGCTCTCCACACTGGGCACGAGCCTGCCCGGAACGTCGATCTTCACCCGGATCCTCAGGGAATGAGCCCTGGCCAGCTCGGCCACGGCTTCGGGGAGGCCGCGCTCGGCCAGCACCCGCGGATGGATGCCGCGTACGAGCTCGCGCAGCTCCTCCAGCGTCGTGATGGTCTCTAGATGGGCGCGGGACAGCAGGCTGTGCAGCTTGGGATCGGCCACGGTCATCCGCGCCATGTCCAGCATCACGCCGAGCGCGACGAGCCGCTGCTGGGTGCCGTCGTGCAGATCACGCTCGATGCGCCGCCGTTCGGCGTCGAACGCGTCGAGCAGCCGCCCGCTGGAGCCGACCGTCTCCATGTCCGGGATCTCGTACGGGGGAGGCGCGAGCAGCGCCCGGGCGATCGGAACCCGCATCTTCGCGGCCACGACGGCCAGGTAGGCCGCGGCCACCAGCCCGAGCGCTGCGAACCCTGCCACCAGGAGCGAGTCCGCCAGCGTGGGCAGGTGCGTGCCGAGGAGGTCGACCGGCCCGGACACCAGGTAGACGACTGGTGCGGCGAGGAAGACGATACAGACCAGCGGTATGGCGGCGACGGCGTAGTCGAGCAGCCACAGCCCCGTGATCAGCGCCGTGGTGTAGCCGAACGCGCGCCAGGTGGCGCTCTCGCGGAGCCTGGTGCCGATCCACGCCCTGGGCCCCGGCCGGCGCAGGGTCCGGTGCGGGCTGGGGAGCGCAGGCAGGCCGAGCAGCCGTAGCCGCCGGCGTTCGACGGCGCCGATCGGGATCCCCGCCAGCCCGGCCGCCGTCAACGGGACGAACCCGATCGCGAGAGGCGCCAGCGTCACGCCCACCAGGACGAACGTCAGCACCACCGTCATGGTCATGCCGCCGAGCAGGGCGCCGGTCGCCGCGTACGCCCAGGCGCGCCAGGGCGTGGAGGAGGTCAGGAGCCTGGTCGGGTGCATGCTCTCCACACCGCCGGAGCTTAGGACCTTTCCCGGCTCCTGCCATGACAGCCACCTATACCAAGAAATGTCGTACCTGCCGTGATTCGCCCGTCCACCGGTCACCTGTGTGCTGGAGACCTCGTCGTCTACCGCACTGGAGGGCATCTCGTGAGGCCGGTTCACTCCGCACCAAGGCGATCGGTCACCTGGCCGATGAAACCCACCGCGCGCAGGGTGTGGCTGGTGCTGCACGTGAGCCTGTCCGTGGGCTGGCTCGGC
This sequence comes from Nonomuraea ceibae, assembly GCF_019396325.1. Taxonomy (GTDB): domain Bacteria; phylum Actinomycetota; class Actinomycetes; order Streptosporangiales; family Streptosporangiaceae; genus Nonomuraea; species Nonomuraea ceibae. Next base: position 9,936 of record NZ_JAHKRO010000151.1, on the reverse strand, counting down.
GGCAGCTATGCCATGCTCGTCATGGGCGTCGTGGCGCTGACCAGCACGGGAATGCCCCTGCGGCCCGCGGCCTACGACATGCTGCACATCAGCGACACGGCGATCATGATTCCCGGGAGCCTGGGGGCCCTGGTCACCGGACTCGTGCTGGCGCTGTACACCAAGTGGCGCGTCCTGCATCACTGGTGGGTCGTCACCAAACTGGTGCTCACCGTCTTCGCGATGATCTTCGGGTACGCGTACACCGCCCAAGGGGTGAAGGCCGCGCTCGCCATGACCCTGGCCGACCCGGGGGCCGACATCGGCTCCTTGGAGCCCGGGTTGCTGGCGGGGTCGGTCGTGATGCTGGTCGTCCTGTCCCTCGCCACGGTGCTGTCCGTCGTCAAGCCGTGGGGACGCACCCGATGTGGCCGCGGCCCCAGCAGTCGCCGACCCCGGGCCTCGGCACACTGACCGTCCCAGCCGGCGCGAGAGAAGGTGTCGGCTCACTCCTTCTGACCTGGCCGTACGATGCCCGTCTCGTACGCGTACACGACGAGCTGCACCCGGTCACGCAGGTGCAGCTTGGTGAGGATCCGGCCGACATGGGTCTTCACCGTCGCCTCCGAGACGGTCAGCGTCTCGGCGATCTCGCCGTTGGAGTGACCGCGGACCACCTCCGCCAGCACCTCGCGTTCGCGCTCGGTGAGCTGGTCCAGCCGCCCGTCGGCAGGGGAGCAGCCGGTCGCCGGGTCGGGCAGGTGCTGGGCGAAGGCGTCGATCAACCGGCGGGTCACCTGCGGCGCGACCACTGCGTCGCCGGAGGCCACGGCCCGGATGCCGGTGAGCAGATCGGGCGGCGGCACCTCCTTGAGCAGGAACCCGCTCGCGCCGGCACGCAACCCGGCGAACACGTACTCATCGAGGTTGAACGTGGTCAGCAGCAGGACGCGCGCCGGGGATCCGGACTCGACGATCCGCCGGGTGGCCTCGATGCCGTCCATCACCGGCATCCGGACGTCCATCAGCACCACGTCCGCTCTCGTGGCGCGGGTCATCGCCACGCCCTGCGCGCCGTCGCCGGCCTCCCCGACGACCTCAAGATCGGGCTGGGTCTCGAACACCATGCGGAAGCCGAGACGCAACATGGGCTGGTCGTCCACCAGCAGCAGCCGGATCTTCACGGGCTTCCGTCACCGAACCTGAGGCGGGTGCGCACCCGCCAGCCGCCATCGGGCAACGGCCCCGCTTCGACCCGGCCGCCGTAGGCCGCCGCCCGCTCGGCCATGCCGGCCAGCCCGTGACCGGCGGTCTGCGCCCCCGCCACGGCCAGGGCGGACGCGCCACGCCCGTCGTCGACGATCTCCAGCTCGGCCCCGGAGACCGTATAACTCAGCCGGATCTTCGCGGCGGCCTCCGGGCCTGCATGCTTGATCGTGTTGGTCAGCGCCTCTTGGACAATCCGGTAGATCGCCAGCCCCGGGCCCGGCCCCCAGCCGCCCGGCACGCCTTCACGGGTCAGGGTCACCTGTACGCCTGCCTCCCGCACCTGGTCGAAGAGCAGATCGAGATCGTTCACGCCGGGCGGCGGGGCCAGGCTGCCCTTCTCACCGACGCTGCCCGGCCGGGTGCCAATGTCGGGCCCGGTGCCGCTGCCCGGCCCGGTGCCGCTGTCGGGCTCGCCGTCGCGGAGCAGCCCCAGCAGCCGGCGCATGTCCGCGAGCGCCTCCCTGCCCACCGCCGACACCTTCCCCATCGTGTCGGCGGCCCGCTCCGGAGCCGTCGTCGCGGTGAACGCCGCCCCGTCGGACAGCGCCACCATCACCGCCAGGTTGTGGGTCACGATGTCGTGCACCTCCCGGGCGATCCGGCTCCGCTCGGCCGCCACCGCGAGACGAGCCTGCTGGTCACGCTCCTGTTCCAGCCGCTCGGCCCGCTCCCGCAGCCCCGCGAGATGGGCCTCCCGGGTCTGGAGCGTCACCCCGAGCAGTACGGCCACCGCCACGCCCGAGGCGAGCACCACCACGTCACCCCACCGCAGCCCCGCCACCAGCACGCCGTAGAGAAAGGCCGCGCCGAGCACCGCCACCGGCGGCAGCACCCGCGGCCACGGGCGGTGCCGGGCCACCGTGTAAGCCGCCACCCCGACCACGGCCACCGGATAGACCTCCTGCACCCCCGCCACATAGGACGCCAGGCCGAGCCCGACCGTCACATACAGCACCAGAACCGGAGCCACCCGCCGCCACACCAGCGGAAGACAGACCACGCCCAGCCAACCCCACCCGGCCACCCCGTCCAACCCAGGAACGTTGGCCAGCACCACCACCCCGGCCAGGGCGGCGTCCAGCACCCACCCGTGCTCCCGAGCGCGGGCAACGAGTCGTCCGACCACGTCAGCGACGCTACCGACGACCGCCGGCCACTGCACCCACCCCAGGTCCTATCTTCCCGATCACCCCGTACGACCCAGGTCGTAGCCGCGCTTCTCCTCCCGATAAATCCGCACCCGCCGGCCGTCGGTGCTGTCGATGACGGTCCTTTCACCGAGAGGCCGCTTCAGGGTGAAGCCGACCGGGTGCGCGTAGCCGACCAGGTTCGTGAACACGGGCTCTTCCCAGGGCCCACCCGGCCAGGGTCAACGCGGTAACCGCCAGAACGAGGAACGACTTGCCTGCAGGCAGGGGAGGGCTCAAGCCGGCAGGTTCGCCAAGGCGAGCGCCCAGGGATAGTCGTCGATGCGGTCGGGTCCGGTGCTGGGCGGGTGCGGCTCGAACTGGCCCGGGCCGAGCAGGACGCGGATGCCTTCGGCGCGAAGCCCCTCCACGCTGCGCCGGAAGGGGGCGCGGGAGGCGAGGGCGGTGTTGACGAAGGGCAGGACGACGGGGATGCCGAGTCCGGGCGCCTCGGAGAGCAGGCCAAGGGCGTAGGTGTCGGCGATGCCCTGGGCGAACTTGTTGATGGTGTTGTACGTGGCGGGAGCGACGATGATGGCGTCCGCGCGTGGGGACTTGGGCTCTGCGGGCTTGCGGTACTGGCTGCGTACGGGCCGGCCGGTCTGCTTCTCCAGCTCTGCGACGTCGATGAAGTCCAGGGCGGGCGGTGTGGCGACGACCTGGACGGTCCAGCCGGCCTGTTGGGCCAGGGTGACGAGTCGGCCGACGTCGGGGGCGGGCCCGGCGGCGCAGACGATGACGTGGAGGAGCTTGCCGGATCGGCTCACGCGATGGACTCCCAGGGTGGCGACGTATTCACGGCAGCCTGCCACTTCCACCGAGGGCAGGGAACCGGGCGGGCTGCCCGACCGGCGTCCGCCCAGGTCAGATGGGGTGGAGCCCGGAGCTCGAACCCGGAACCTACGGATCAAGCTCGGCCGACCAAGATCCCCCGGCCGGAAGGGAGTGAAGCAGCTACTCGACCCTGATGTGGATACTCGGGCATACACATGAGTAGCGCGGTTGATTCCGGTATATCCCCGTGCCTCGTCCTATGACATCGCCTGATGCGTCCTTGAGGGCCAGATCCACTGCGCCCTCATAGACGGCAGCATTGATCCCCAGCATCGCCAGCCCGCCCTCGTACTGCGGAGTGGAGTAGGCGGGGTTGTCCAAAGGGACCACGGCGCACGGATGTCCTTCCGAGCAGACATCCCGCGTGTGAGCGCGACTGGCGGCAAACTAGACGCCGACCTTTTTCACAGACCCGATGACAAAGACGTCGCCATTCGGAGCATGAGTGAGACAGTCGACGTCCCCATAAGCCTTATACCCAAAGGGCTTACTCCTGCCCCATTTCTCGAACCCGCCCACCAGGGCTACCGAAGATCCTTGAAGGATATTGCCGACGTAAGGGACGGTAACGCCGCGTTTTCCGTTCATCTGTGTCGGGGTCGTGCCCTTCGGCCAGACAAGCCCCATAGGCGATGAGCCGGCGGTCACCAGCTCCAAGCATCGGTTCGCGGAGTTGTAGGTCAGCTCACCTTCTGCGACGACCAGGAAATTGAGGGTTGAGCTGCGTACGACGATCTTCGGGTCGTGACCGACCGCATGTACATGGTCGATACCGTTTCGTACGGCATCGGATGGTTGGCTGGTAGGAGGCGCTGTAACCGCTACGCCACCGCCCACCGAGGCGCAGGCCAGCAGTGCCAAAACGGCTGTGCCGGCGGGCAAAGGACGGCAGCGTAACAGTCTCATGGATACATTCAACCGCCTGAAGGGGCTTGGACGATCGGGCGGTTGACCACTATGGAAATCTACGCCCGCACTTCACTCACCGAGTGTCGGAAGCTTCTCCATGAACGAGACCGCTCTGCGAAGGAGCGGAATGGTGACCGACCCGCCTCCCACAAGGGCGATCTGCAGCGCCTCAAGCGCCTGTTCACGAGAGACCCGCTCTTCATCACATCGTTCGAGATGGTAATAGACGCACTCCTCGCAGTCCTTCATCACGGACACCACCAGGCCGAGCAGTTCTTTGACCGAGGCCGGCAGGGCGCCGGGCGCGTACGCCGCGCCGTCCAAGGCGAAGAACGATTCAAACAGCGACCCGCTGCTGCGCAGACGCTCATTTCCGTCGGCTCTGGCCTTGCGGAAAGCTTCTGGGGAAGGCGTCACGGTCAGATGTTCGCGGACATGAAAGGCGGTGTCGGCCTGAGGGCCGGTGGAGCTGGACATGTGGGCATTATGATCCGCCGATCAGCTTCACCACCAACGATGATTTCCGTTGGGGCTATCAGTGATGCTTATCGCCAGACTTTCCCAATGCCCGGTCAGTCAGTCACGTGCTCGCTTCCGGGCCCGTTCGATCTCGTTGATGTTGTCCTCCGTCCACCGGCGGAGCGCCGTGATGGGCTCGGCAAGGCTGCGCCCGAGCGCGGTGAGCTCATAGTCCACCCGGGGCGGGATGGTGGGGTGGACGGTGCGCGTGACGAACCCGTCGCCTTCGAGGCTGCGCAGGGTCTGGGTGAGCATCTTCTGCGAGACGCCCTCGATGCGTCGGCTGAGGTCGGTGTAGCGCATGGTGCCGTCGAGGAGGGCATCCACGACGAGGATCGTCCATTTGCCTGCGATGTGATCCAGCACCTGGCGGGTCGGGCACTTCGCCGAGAAGGCGTCGGCCGGCAACCCGGAGGACTCCACAATGGTCTCCATGAAGGGAGAGTAACGCACTAATTAGTGCCTTCTTCCGTATGGAGAGCCGCTCTCCGATAGTGAGTGGCATGACGCCTCACACCATGTCTGTCGCCGAAGCCATCCGCACCCGCCGCACCGTCCGTCACTACCGCCCCGATGCGGTCCCCGCGGACGTGCTCGACGCACTTCTCGCCCTCGCCATCGAGGCGCCCACCAGCTGGAACCTCCAGGACCGGTCCATCGTCGCCGTCACCAGTGACGAAGGCCGTGCGGATCTGGCCTGGGCCACCGGTGGTCAGCCCCAGCCGCAGGAGGCGCCGCTCATGCTGGTCTTCGTCGCCGAGCCGCTGTCCTGGCGCGAGGACCACAGCGACGTCTACGAGCAGGCCCGTCGCAATGGAGCATGGAACGACGAGTTCGTCACGATGTTCTCCGCGGCGTCGCAAGCCTTCCAGACGGATCTTGAGGAGCGCGGCCTGCTGCGGGAGTACGCGGTCAAGGACGCGATGATCGCGGCCAGTTACGTGATGCTCGCCGCCACGGAGATGGGGCTTGCCACTTCGCCGATGAACGGCTGGGACGAGGCCAAGGTGAAGAAGGCGATCGGCATCGAAGACCGCGACGACCTGGCCATCGCCCTGCTGATGTCCCTCGGCTATCCGGCTGAGGAGCGTCGCCACCCCGGCCGCCGGGCACGGGAACGCAACGTGTTCCGCGAGTCCTACGGATCGCCAGAACACCACTCCCGATGACGACGCCCCTCACCGGAAACGATCGCCGGATCGGCATGGGCTGGGCAGGAGGGGCTCGCCCTGCGACCGGCCGCCGCCTGACGCCTCAGGCGTCGTCGCCGCCCAGGAGCCAGCGCAGCATGGCGGGCGTGGCGGCGAAATGACCGGCGTGACCTGCGTCGTCCGCCTCGTTGAGCGTGGCGGACGGGATGCGGGCGGCCAGCCAGCGCCCGTGCGTCACCGGGACGACCGTGTCCAGGGACCCGTGCCAGATCCGCACCGGCACGTCGATCGTCGCCGGGTCGAACCCCCACGGCAGCCCGTACAGGGCGAATTCATCGTCGATCCACCCGTCCTTGCCGGGCCGTACGGCTTCCGCGAAAGCCGGCCGGAGCATGGCCTGGACCTCGGGCTGGGCCAGGACGGCCTGCTCGGCGGGTGGCAGCAGCGTGGCGGGGCTCGCGCTCTCCTCGTCCTCGGCGAACAGCTTGACCAGGGCGTCCCTGCTGATCAGCGCCGCCTCGGAGGAGCGGCGGTTGCTCTCCATCATGCCGGCCGTCCAGTCCAGCCCGGGCGCGTCGCACGGCGCCAGGCTCGCCAGGGCAGCGGCGCGCGTGACGCGGCCGGGGTGGCGGGCGGCGAAGGCGAGCGCGTGCGGCCCGCCTCCTGACACGCCGAACACGGGGAAGCGGTCGAGGCCGAGGGCGTCGGCGATCGTGCGGATGTCCTCGGCGGCGTCCACCACCCGGCGTCCGCCATGCGGCGTGGAGCTCCCGTAGCCGGGCCGGTCGTAGGTGATCAGCCGGATGCCCAGCTCGGTGAAGAGCTCGGGGTGCGGGTAGCGCGCGAGGCGGCTCATGGGTGTGCCGTGGGTGTACACGACAGGGCTGCCGCCGGGCTCGCCCCACTCCTCGACGGCCAGGGTGCGGCCGTCGGCCGCCTTCACCTCACGCACGCTCGATCTCCTTCGCCGCGAATCTTTCGCAACCTACGCTATTCAGCACCTGTTAGGAGGATGCGGCCGAAGCGTGCCATAAAGCGGACGAAAGGTGCCATTCGCGTAGGCTCGCGGGTGTGATCGAGGGGACCGTGTCGACCCAGCTGGCCCGGCTACTGGCCGGCGCCGCGGGGGCGAACGCCGCGCTGGCGCCCTTCGGCGACGAGCTCCACCACGACCTGGTGCGGGTGCCGGCGTCGGTCACCGACGCGCTCTGGGAGGAACTGGCCGGTGTCACGGCCGCGCAGCTCGTACGCGCCCTGCCCGACCAGGGCGTCGGGCTGTGGAGCCACATGTTCGGCGGGGGCGGGAACCTGCTGGACGGCCTGCGCGACGCCGCCAGATACCTCCCGATCCTGGCCGATCCGGCGACCGAGTCGATCGAGGTGCTCGACGACGGCGAGCTGACCACGGTGCGCCACAGCTCCACGACCCGCCTGGCCCCGGCGGTGGCCGCCACCCGGATCGAGTTCGGTCTCGGGGTGGTGCTCGAACAGTTGCGCCGCGCCGGCGGCAGGACGGTCACGCCCGTGCACGTGGGGTTCGGCCATGCCGCGCCCCGGCGTCACGACGGCATCGTCGAGCTGTTCGGCAGCCGGAACGTCACCTTCGGCGCCGAATCCGACAGCCTGACGTTCCTCACCGCCGACCTCACGACGCCGCTGCCGTACGCCAGGCCCGGCCTGGCCGGGGTGCTGCGGCAGCATGCTGACCTCCTGCTGAGCGCCGTACGGCCGGCGTCGACCTGGCACGACAGGTTCCGCGCGGCCGTGGCCGACGCGCTGCGCGACGGCGACTGCTCGTTGCGGGCGGTCGCCGCCCGCCTGGCCCTCAGCTCCCGCACGTTGCAGCGCCGCCTGGCCGAGCAGGGCACCACTTGGCGGGCCGAGCTGGAGACCGTACGGCAGGACAGGGCGGTGCGGCTGCTGCGGGACACCGACCTCACGGTCGACGCCGTGGCCGACCGGGTCGGCTACAGCGACGCCCGCGCCCTGCGCCGCGCCACGCAGCGCTGGCACGGCAGCTCACCACGCACCGTACGCGGAAAGCCCACGTAACCTGTGGGCTCGAACCCGGAACCCAACTGAACCTGCAACTGGGGATCCTGTGATCACGGCACCCCCGGGGCTTGAGCACTGACAGGCACCCCTCCCGCCACTGCTTGCGAAGTGATCTGATCTGACTACCACGGCTTCCACTTGGGCGACCGGCAACCGTGACTGACCTCTGCTGACCCCCTTAATGCCACGCTAATGGCACGGCGACCAGGTGTGGGGTCACGGGGTCTGTTCTGCAGGACCTCTGTTCTAAGGTGTGCGGTCACCGTATTTTTGGATGATCGAGCTGAGAGTGTGTGGGGCTGATGGAGCCTCCTGCCCTAGTGGATCCGGTGAAATGACGCCGGTGTGTACGGATCGCATCCATTCGTCGTCGACCACAGCCTGGCATAGCGCTTCGGCGGTGATGAGCGTGGCGAGGCCACACCTGTTCTCCCAGGTCTCCCGACCCGCTGGGCTGGCGGCGATCCACTGTTCGACACTCGCGAGATCGGGATCTGGATACCAATCCCAGTCCGTCATGTCGAACCTGACCACCAGGCCGCTTTCCGTCCGATAAGAAAGTAATGCTGGGGCTTCATCGATCCATACAACGCTCAGGCATGGGCCGTACTGCGCCAGAATGGGAAGAGCCCCCTCGGTGACGGAATCGACGCGGTAGTCCATGATGACGGCGCCCTTGCCGAGGCGCCCGATGAACATGTCGACGTCGTCAGCGTTGAAGCGCGCCGGCTGAGTGCTCTCGGGTGAGATGTCGTACGCAGCCAGGACGTCGTCAATCTTGGTGGCAGAGCACCACGTCAAGTCGACGACCAGCCCGGTTTGCAGGCGAAACCACTCGTAGTAGATTGAGTCGATCACGGACGCTTCCTCTCAGCTGACACCGCCATGGGCCATGCTCAATGATCTTGGCGCATCCGCCCTGCCGTCCGCCGCCGAACCGCGATCAGCCACGTTGCTCGCTGAGCCAGGGTGAGAAACGAACCCTGGGTCGTCGATCGCCCCCAAGCACATACGGCGTCCAACCATGCAGTGGTGATCGTAGGACTGCATCTGTGCGGCGGCGCGGCAACCCCGGTCGGTGCGTTCGGTCGGTACGGCGGGAGTGGCGTGCGGTGGGCGGGCGGGCGGAGGGCCGGCGGTACGGCGGCGCGCCGCGTCGCCGCTTGACGCGGACGAGGCCCCAGACGTCCTGGACGTGGCCCACCACCAGGGGAACGGAACCCGCTGGTCCGTGGCGCTCGCTCTCGGCCTTCGGCAATGTGAAGCGCTCGGCCTGCGCTGGAAGTACGTGGACCTCAAGCGGAGCGTCATCCGGATCTTCTGGCAGGCCGCAAGCACGTCTGCACCAAGGAGGGGCAGAAATTCTGCGCGCCCGACTGCACGAAACACGCCCCCTCCTGCCCCGAACGGGTAGGCGGCTGGATCTTCGTGAAGCCCAAGGGCAAGAGCAAGCGAACCGTGATGATCCCGCCACCGCTGATCCCGCTGCTCAAGCTCCACCACCAGGCCCAGCAGGCCGAGAAGGAAGCGGCGGGGGAGCGGTGGCAGGACTATGACCTCGTCTGGTGCCACCCGGACGGACGCCCCATCGACGCCGATCAGGACTGGGACGAGTGGAAAGAACTCCTCCGCCTGGCCCCGGTCGACAAGGACGCCCGCGTTCACGACGCCAGACACACCGCCGCGACACTCCTCATCGAACAGGGCGTGGACATCAGCGTCGTCCAGGAGATCCTCGGCCACTCGCAACTGACCACGACCAAGCGATACACCCACATCACGGCGACGCTTCCGACCGAGGCCGCAGCCCGCATGGGCCGGGCACTCTGGGGCTAACCGCAACTGGAAATGCAACTGGGCGGGCTTCCGGATCATGGAGATCGGGGAGTCCGCCCAGGTCATGTGGGGTAGGGCGCCCGGGGCTCGAACCCGGAACCTACGGATTAAAAGTCCGCAGCTCCCTATCTTGATCTTCCGTCAAGATCCGCGACGTTCCACCCTAATCCCAGCTCGCACGGCGTTTCTTCCGTCTA
>NZ_JAHKRO010000150.1 GCF_019396325.1 Nonomuraea ceibae | reverse complement strand
CCGCCGTCCCCGCCGCCGGCGCCGCCCTCCGGGCCCCGGGCGGCCGGCAGTCCCGCCGCCGCCACCGCCACCACGCCCGCCGCCAGCGCCGCCACGACGCCGCCGAGCGGCGCCCGCGCCAGCGCCACCGCCAGGGCGAAGGCCACCAGCAGCACCACCGCGGCGCCCACCATGACCTGCCGCGACATCCGCTCCCCGATGATTACGCCGAGCGTGCGCCGGCCGGCCGCCGTGTCGCCCTCGATGTCCGACAGGTCCTTGGCCGGCACGCCGACGAACACCATCCAGCCGATCGCCACCCCGGCGAACAGCACCAGCGCCGTCGGCGCGGCCACGCCGCCGCCCGCCGTCGCCACCGTGAACCCCGCCAGGTACGACAGCAGCCCCGACAGGCACAGCACCGCGACCGTGCCTCCCGAGGTGTCCTTCAGCGGCAGCGGCGGGCCCGAGTACAGGTAGCCCAGCACCAGGTTGCCGGCGATGATCCACGGCATCTGCCCCGGCAGGCCCGCCGTCGCCACCAGCGAGAGACACCCGGCCCCGGCCGCCACCACGGCGGCCAGCCGGGCGTCCAGGTCGCCCCGGGCGATCGGCCGGCCCGAACCGTTGATCTGGTCCTCCGCGACGTCCGTCACCCCGTTGAAGAGGTAGATCGCGAAGATCGACAGCACCCAGGCGGCGGCACCCTGGGCGACCTGCGGGAAGGAGGCGGCGGCGGTCGCGGCCGGCAGCGCGAGCGCGACGCCGGTGAGGTAGCGCAGGGCCGAGACGGCCAGCACCAGAGGTCGGGCCTCTGCGACGCAGAGACCGAGGGCACGCGCGGACAAGGCTGCCATGTCCGCATTGTGAGCGGCCCGCGCCGGGCCTGACATAGGGGCGATCCGAAGGTTGTAGCCGGGACTGCGCCTTTCGATACGGGGGGTGGTACCCGGGGCTATTACCGGAGAACTCCTGATGCCCCGTCTTGCCCGGCCCGCGAGCCCCCTTATAACGTCCGGCCATAACGCCGGGAAAGCCGAACCGCGGGGCCGGACCTCACCTTAGAAACGACTCCGGTGAATTCCAACCCCTGTTCCGAGGAAAACGAGGGTCACCCACGAAAGGAATTCCGCCATGCAGGGTGCCGGACGTTACACCGGTCTCACGCCCCTCGATCTGCCCGATCGCACCTGGCCGGGCAGGCGCATCCACTCCGCCCCCCGCTGGCTCTCCACCGACCTGCGCGACGGCAACCAGTCGCTGGCCCGCCCGATGTCGCCCGAGCGCAAGCTCCGGATGTTCGACCTGCTGGTGCGGATCGGGTTCAAGGAGATCGAGGTCGGCTTCCCCGTCGCCAGCCAGGACGACCACGACTTCGTCCGGCTGCTCATCGAACGCGACCACATCCCCGACGACGTGCGCATCACCGTGCTGACCCAGGCCCGCGAGGAGCTCATCCGCGCCACCGTGGACTGCCTCAAGGGCGCGTCGCGCGCCACAGTGCACGTCTACAACGCCACCTCGCCGCTCTTCCGCGACCTGGTGCTCGGCGTCGGCCGGGCCGGCTGCCGCGACCTCGCGGTACGCGCCACGCAAGTGCTGATGGACCAGGCCGGGCGCGCCCTGCCCGGCTGCGACCTGGGCTACCAGTACTCCCCCGAGCTCTTCAACGAGACCGAGCCGGACTTCGCCCTGGAGGTGTGCGAAGCGGTCATGGACGCCTGGCAGCCGGAGGCGGGCCGGGGCATCATCCTCAACTTCCCGACCACGGTCGAGCGGTCGCTGCCGAACGTGTTCGCCGACCAGATCGAGTGGCTGGGCCGCAACCTGTCGCGGCGCGAGCACGTGTGCCTGTCCGTCCACCCGCACAACGACCGCGGCACCGGGGTCGCCGCCGCCGAGCTGGCGCTGCTGGCCGGGGCAGAGCGCGTCGAGGGGTGCCTGTTCGGCAACGGCGAGCGCGCCGGCAACGTTTGCCTGGTGACGCTCTGCATGAACCTGTTCACCCACGGCGTCGACCCGGGCGTCGACCTGTCCGACATCGACGACGTGCGGCGCACGGCCGAGGAGTGCAACCAGATGCCGGTGCACCCGCGCCACCCCTACGCGGGCGACCTGGTCTACACGGCCTTCTCCGGGTCGCACCAGGACGCCATCAAGAAGGGGTTCGACGAGCTGGAGCGCCGCGCCGTCACGACCGGCGCCCCGGCCGCCGCGCTGCCGTGGCGCACCCCCTACTTGCCCGTGGACCCCCGGGACGTCGGCCGCACGTACGAGGCGGTGGTGCGGGTCAACAGCCAGTCCGGCAAGGGCGGCGTCGCGTACGTGATGAGCGCCTGGCACGGGCTCGCCCTGCCGCGCGGCCTGCAGGCCGACCTGTCGGCGCGCGTGCAGGCGCGGGCCGACGCCGAGGGCGGCGAGCTGTCGCCCGGCCGGATCGGCGAGCTGTTCCGCGACGCGTACGCCGACGACGGCGCGCCGGCGGAGCTGTTCGCGCCGGTCACGGCGACGCTCTGGGTCGACGGCGCGGTGCCGCGCGGCCTGCGCCAGTCGCTCGCGCCGTGGGGCATCGACGTGCGGGCCGTGCACCGGGCCGCTCCCCCGCTGTCGCGTCACGGCGCGATCGGCCGGCGGCCCCTGGTCCGCCGCGCCCCGCACGACGCCGTCGTCTACGCCGAGTGCGGCGCCGGCGCCGAGAGTGAGGGCGCGGGCACGGGCGAGGGCACGGGCGAGGTCGCGTGGGGGGTGGGCGCCGGGGCCGACGTGACGGCGGCGGCGTTCTCCGCCGTGCGCGCGGCGAGCGCCCGCCTCGCCGGCCGCGCCCACCACCGCCCCGCCCACCCCCTGAACCCGCACCCCCTGGAGCCGCGGCCGAGGGAGCAGCGTCAGGTGGAGCAGCTTCCGCTCGCGGCCGCGGGGTGAGGCCGGCGATGGCCCGCGTCGTCCCCAGGAAGCCGCGCCCGCACCGCCGCCCCGGCCCCGAGGCCGGCCTCGACCTGCGCACCCCGTCGGGGCGCCGGCTCCCCTACTGACCCGACAGACCGAGTGCTGAGCAAGGAGGGCCGCCATGGCCGAGGACGTCGAGCGCCAGGAGATGGCCACGCTCCGGGAACTCCTGGACGAGGCCGCCGCCGGCCGGGGCCGCGTCGCGATGGTGACCGGCGCGATCGCCACCGGCAAGAGCGCGCTGCTGTACGGCCTGGCCGAGCACGCCGGCGACCACGGCGCCGTCCCGCTGACGGCGACCGGCTCGCCCGCCGAGGGCGCGCTGCCGTTCGGCGTGCTGTCGCAGCTCCTGCTGGGCGCGCGGATGTCGGAGGACAACCGCGCCACCGTGGCGAGCCTGCTGCGGGAGGGGGCGCGCGGCGCGGCCGGGCCGGGCGACGACGTGGACGTGCTGATCGTGGACGCGCTCTGCACGGTGCTGCTGGAGCTGGCGGAGCGGCATCCGCTGCTCGTCGTCGTGGACGACCTGCAGCACGCCGACCGCGCCTCGCAGCTGTGCCTGTCGCATCTGGCGCGGCGGATCGCGTACGCGCCGGTCATGCTGGCGGTCACCGTACGGGACCCGCACGCGCTCGGCGGCCTGCACGCGGAGATGCTGCGGCAGCCGCACTGCCGCGCGGTCCGGCTGGCCCACCTGTCGGCGGCGGAGGTGACGCGGCTGGCGGCCGGGGAGGCCGGGGCGGGGCAGGCGGCCCGCTGGCACGAGCTGACGGGCGGCAACCGGCTGCTGGTGGACGCGCTGCTGGAGGACCACCGGATCGGCGACGGCCGGGGCGAGCGTTACGCCGAGGCCGTGCTCGCCTGCCTGCACCGGGCGGGTGAGGCCGCGCCGGGGGTGGCGCGGGCGCTGGCCGTGCTCGGCGAGGCGGGGCCGGTCGCCCGGCTGCTCGGCGCGAACGAGGCGGCCACCGCCAAGGAGGTCCTGGCCCTGACCCGGGCGGGGCTGCTGGACGGCGGCCGGTTCCGCGACGAGGCGGCCAGGTCCGCCGTGCTGGCCGGGCTGGACGACGGCGAGCGCGTCGGCCTGCACCTGCGGGCGGCCGAGCTGACCTACCACGACGGCGCGCCCGCCCCCGTGGTGGCCGGTCACCTGCTGCGCGCCGGTGACGCGAGCCGGCTGTGGGCGCTGCCGATCCTGGAGGAGGCGGCGGCGCAGGCGCTGCGCGACGACGGCGTGGAGTCCGCGATCGAGTATTTGAAGCTGGCGCTGCGGTCCTGCCCGGACGAGCGGCGGCGGGCGGGCATCGCGACCACGCTGGTGCGCGCCCGCTGGCGGATCGACCCCGGCACCCCCGCCGGGCAGCTCGGCGAGCTGACCGAGGCGCTGCGCCAGGGGCACCTGAGCGGCGGCGACGCGGTGACCCTGGCCAAGGCGCTGCTGTGGCACGGTCACGCGGCCGACGCCAGGAGCGTGCTCGGCCACCTGCGGAAACTGGACGAGCTGGACGAGCTGGACCGGGAGGCGGTGGCGGAGGTGGCTGCGGCGCACGCCTGGTTCCGCAGCAGCTGCCCGCCGTTCCTGGCCGACCTGCCGGAGTTGAGCGACGAGCAGGCGGGCGGCGCCGCGTACTCGCTGAGCGCGGACCGCCGCACCGAGGCGGTGGGCGCGCTGGTGCGGGCGCTGACGCAGGGGCCGCTGCCGGAGACGGCGACGACGGCCGAGCGCATCCTGCGCGGCTCCCGGCTGGACGAGATGACGCTGGACACGGTGGAGAGCGCGCTGCTGGCGCTGACGTACACGGGCCGCGCCGACCTGGCCGCGCCCTGGTGCGACTCGTTCATCGCGGAGGCGGCCTCGCGCCGCGCGCCGGGCCGGCAGGCGCGGCTGTCGGCGATCCGCGCCGAGATCGGCCTGCGCCGCGGCGACCCGGCCGCGGCGGCGGCGGACGCGCGGCTGGCGCTGGAGCTCATCCCGCCGGACAGCTGGGGCGTCGCCGTCGGCGGGCCACTGGGCAGCCTGCTGCTGGCGGGCGCGGCGATGGGCCGGTACGAGGAGTGCCTGCCGCCGGTCACCAGGCCGGTGCCGGAGGCGATGCTGGAGACCCGGTTCGGGCTGCACTACCTGTACGGCAAGGGCCGCTTCCACCTGGCTGCCGGGCAGGCGCGGCAGGCGCTGCGCGACCTGCGGCTGTGCGGCGAGCTGATGGGCGAGTGGCAGCTCGACAGCGCCGAGTTCATCGCCTGGCGGCTGGACGCGGCGCAGGCGCTGATCGCCCTCGGCGAGACGGACGAGGCGCGGCTGCTCGTGGAGGAGCAGCTGGCGCGGGCCGCCGGGTCGCGGCGGGTGCAGGGGATGGCGCTGCGGGTGCTGGCCGCGACCGCCGAGAAGCGCCACCGCGTGATGCTGCTGCGTCAGTCGGCGGAGCTGCTGCGCGACGGCGGCGACACGTACGAGCTGGCCAGGTCGATGACGGGGCTGGCCGAGGCGTACCACGCGGTCGGCGAGTTCCGGCGGGCGGCGGTGATGGGCCGCCGGGCCCGCGTGCTGGCGCACGAGTGCCAGGCCGGCGCGCTGAGCCGGGCGCTGCCGGACGGGGCGTGGGAGGCGGGCGAGGCCGGCGCGCGGCCGGTGCTGAGCGACGCCGAGCGGCGGGTGGCGTCGCTGGCGGCCGACGGCTACTCCAACCGGGAGATCTCCGCCAAGCTGTTCATCACGGTGAGCACGGTGGAGCAGCACCTGACGCGCGTCTACCGCAAGCTGAGCGTGACCCGCCGCTCCGACCTGCCGGAGACCCTGTCGGCCCAGCAGCTCTGACTCACAGGGGGATGTTCGTGTGGCGGCCCCGGGCGCGGGGGGCGCGGGCGATCGCGTCAGCGAGCCGGGCGCGGGTGGTCTCGGGGGCGATGACCTCGTCGACGACGCCGAGGTCCACGGCCCGGCCGACGCCGCCGGCGGTGCGGCGGTGCTCCTCGGCGAGGCGGGCGCGCAGCTCCTCGCGCTCCTCCTCGGGGGCGGCCGCCAGGGCCTTGCGGTGCAGGACGCCGATCGCCGACTCGGCGCCCATGACCGCGACCTCGGCGCCGGGCCAGGCGAACGTGGTGGTGGCGCCGAGCGAGCGGGAGTTCATCGCGATGTAGGCGCCGCCGTACGCCTTGCGGGTGATGAGCGTCACGCGGGGCACGACGGACTCGGCGAAGGCGTGCAGCAGCTTGGCCCCGCGCCGGACGACCCCGCCCCACTCCTGGCCGACGCCGGGCAGGTAGCCGGGGACGTCGACGAGCACGACGAGCGGGATGCCGAACGAGTCGCACATGCGGACGAAGCGGGCGGCCTTCTCGGCGGAGAGCGAGTCGAGGCAGCCGCCCTTGTGGATCGGGTTGTTGGCCAGCACGCCGACGGTGGCGCCGCCGAGCCGCCCGAGCGCGACGAGGACGTTGGCGGCCCAGCGCGGCTGCAGCTCCTCCATCAGCCCGTCGTCGAGCACGGCCCGCACCAGGGGCCGCACGTCGTAGGCGCGGCGCGGCGAGGCCGGCAGCAGGGCGCGCGGATCGGCCACCGGCCCGGCGCCGGCGGCGGCGCACGTGCCGGGGCGGCCGAGCAGGCCGGTGAGGCGGCGGGCCCGGGCGCAGGCGTCGGCCTCGTCGGCGGCCAGGACGTGCGCGACGCCGGACTTCCTGCCGTGCGCCTCGGGCCCGCCGAGCCCGGCCATGTCGATGCGCTCGCCGGTGACGCTGCGGACGATCTCCGGGCCGGTCACGAACACCCGCCCGGCGTCGGCCATGACGACCACGTCGGTGAGCGCGGGCCCGTACGCGGCGGCGCCGGCGGCCGGGCCGAGGATGACGGAGATCTGCGGGACGACGCCGGACGCCCTGGTCATGGCGGCGAACATGCGGCCCACTCCGTCCATGGACTCCACGCCGTCGGCGAGCCGGGCGCCGCCGGAGTGCCACAGCCCGATCACCGGGCAGCCGGACCGCACGCCGTCCTCGACGGCCTCGACGATCCGGGCGGCGCCGGCCGCGCCGAGCGCGCCGCCCATCAGCCGGGCGTCGGTGCAGTAGGCGACGACCGGCGCGCCCTCGACCAGGCCGCGCACGGCGGTCACGCCGGTGGCGTCCTCGTCGTGCGGCGCGGTCATGGAGCCGGGGTCGAGCAGGCCCGCCAGCCGGACGGCGGGGGCGCGCGGGTCGGGGGCGGGTCCGGCGACGGGGGCTTCGGAGGTCTCGATCGTGGACACGACGGTCATCGCTGACATCCCTCACATGCTCGTCACGGGGACGGTTCGGGGACGGGGTCACGGCGAATCTCGCAACGCCGCGGCCACCTGCCAACCCCTGTCCACGGCGGCGCCCGTGACCTGTTGTGGCCGTGGTTTCCGGCCGTTGACCGGCCCGTTCGCCCCGGGGTTCGATACGGCGATCCCCTTATCTGGAGGACTGTCGTGGCTCTCTGGTCCTTACCCGTCGTCACCGCGCTGGTCGCGGCGACGACCTTTCCCTATGGCGCTCCCCAGGACGTGACGGTGGAGCGCGATCCGGTTTCCCTGGTCAACGTCTTCCACGGGACGAAGGAGGCGGCGCCCGACTTCGACCACGGCGGCGGCGGGGGCATGACCTTCCCCGGCGCCGTCCTGCCGTTCGGCATGATGCAGTGGAGCCCCGACACGGTGGAGGACGCCGGCGGCGGCTACCGCTGGGAGGACAACCGCCTGCGCGGCTTCTCGATGACGCACATCTCCGGCCCCGGCTGCACGGGCGCGCAGGACTTCCCGGTGACCCCGTTCTCCGGGGCGGTCGGCCGCTCGCCCGCCACGCACGGCGAGGACTACGTGCAGACGTTCTCGCACGCCAACGAGCGGGCCTGGCCCGGCTTCTACTCCAGCACGCTCGACAGCGGCGTCAAGACCGAGCTGTCGGTCTCGATGCGCGCGGGCGTCGCCCGCTTCACCTTCCCGGCCGGCAAGCCCGGCACCGTGCTGCTCAACACCAGCGGCTCGGTCAACGGCGTCGACGACGGCGAGACCCGCATCAGCGGCAACACCGTCGAGGGCTGGGTGCAGACCGGCGGCTTCTGCGGCCCGCCCACCCGCTACAAGATCTACTTCCACGCCACGTTCGACCAGCCGGTCACCGCGTACGGGACGTGGAAGGACGACGAGGTCCGCCCCGGCGGCACCGCCGTCGCCAACGCCGGTCCCGCCCGGGTGCGGGGCGACGTGGTGACGTCGGACGACGTGGCCGTCAACGGGCCGGGCTCGGGCGCGTACCTGCAGTTCGACCCGGCGCGGCCGGTGCAGATGCGGGTCGGCCTGTCGTACGTGAGCGTCGACGGCGCCGAGCGCAACCTCCGCGCCGAGATCGCCGCCAAGAGCCTGGACCAGGTCGCCCGCGAGGCGCGCGGCGTGTGGGACGAGCGGCTCGGCAAGGTGCGGATCGCCGGCGGCACCGACGCGCAGCGGCGCACCTTCTACAGCAACCTCTACCACGCGCTGCTCCAGCCGCACGTGTCGGAGGACGTGGACGGCGCCTACACCGGGTTCGACCAGAAGCCGCACCAGGTGCGGCCCGGCGAGCACCACTACGCGACGTTCTCCGGCTGGGACATCTACCGCAGCGAGGTGCAGCTCCTCGCGCTGCTCGCGCCGGACGTGGCCGGGGACATCGCGCAGTCGATGTACGACAACGCGCAGGCCGTCGGCAACG
This sequence comes from Nonomuraea ceibae, assembly GCF_019396325.1. Classification (GTDB taxonomy): domain Bacteria; phylum Actinomycetota; class Actinomycetes; order Streptosporangiales; family Streptosporangiaceae; genus Nonomuraea; species Nonomuraea ceibae. The sequence goes on along the minus strand of NZ_JAHKRO010000150.1, from coordinate 11,579 downwards.
TGTGGGACCGCTGGTCGCACCAGACGGCGATCACCGGCGTCATGGTCGGCGACCCGTTCCACTCGATCGTGTCCACGATGTACGCCTTCGGCGCGCGCGGCTTCGACGCGGAGGCGGCGCTGAAGGCGATGGCCGAGGCGGCCAGGCGGACCGGGCCGCGCGACATCGGCCATCCGCTGCTCGCCTACGACGAGCGGCCCGGCAACGCGGCGTTCATGCGCGACGGCCACGTGCCGTACGACCCGTCGGCGACGCTGGAGTACGGCGTGGCCGACTTCGGGATCGCGCAGCTCGCCGCCCGGCTGGGCGAGCGGGACACGGCGGCGGAGTTCATGCGCCGCTCGCAGGCGTGGCAGCACATCTACAACCCGGGCAGCGGGTGGATCCAGCCGCGCATGGGCGACGGCTCGTTCACCTGGCCGTTCGACCCGGCCGCGCCCGACGTGTACATGGAGGGCAACGGGGCGCAGTACCACTGGCTGGTGCCGCACAACCCGGCCGGGCTGTTCGCGGCGATGGGCGGCGCCGGCAAGGTGGTGCCCCGGCTGGACGAGTACTTCGGCGAGCTGAACGCCGGACCCGCCGTGGCGCGCGCCTACCTGGGCAACGAGGTGTCGCTGCCGTCGCCGTGGCTGTACGCGTGGGCCGGGCAGCCGTACAAGACGCAGGAGCTGGTGCGCCGGGTGCAGCGGGAGCTGTTCGGGCCGGGCCCGGACGGGCTGGTCGGCAACGACGACCTGGGCGCGATGGGCTCCTGGTACGTGTGGTCGGCCATGGGACTGTTCCCGGCGATCCCGGGCCGGGCCGAGCTGCTGGTGAGCACGCCGCTGTTCGACCGGATCACGATCGACCGGCCGGGCGGCGACATCGTCGTCAACTCCTGGGGGCAGGGCTCGTACGTGCGGTCCCTGCGGGTGAACGGCGCGGAGACGGACCGGGCGTGGCTGCCGGAGTCGTTCGCGACCGGCGGCGGGCGGCTGGACTTCGCCGTCGGCTGGTCCCCGGACCGGAGCTTCGGCGCGGACCCGGCGGACGCGCCGCCGTCGTTCGGCGACGGGACGCTGCCGTACCTGGCGGGCTTCAGCCGGGGCAGCGGCCCGGTCGAGCCGGGCGGCACGTTCGCGACGGAGCTGGCGGTGCGCTCGACGGGCCCGGCCGCCACGCTGACCTGGGAGGCCAGGCCGCCGGACGGCGTCACCGTGTCGCCGTCACGCGGCACGCTCACCGTGGGCGCGGGCGGGCAGGAGCGTCAGGCGCTGGAGGTGTCGGTGTCCGGCGACGTGCCGCGCGGCTTCGTCAGCGTGCCGGTCGTCGTGGGCGAGCGGCGGGCTTCGGTGCGGCTCAACGTGGCGGCGCGCGGCACCCCCGAGTGGCATCACAACAACGTCGGCATCGGCGACATGACCGCTCCCGGCGAGGCCAACATCGACGGGCCGGGCTTCAGCCTGTCGGCGCAGGCGCTGGCCGAGGCGGGGCTCACGCCGGGCGGCACGGTGAGGTGGCGGGACTACTCGTTCACCTGGCCCGACCGCGGGCGCGGCGAGTGGGACAACGTGCGCACCGGCGGCAAGGCGCTGGAGGTGGCCGCGCCCGACGGCGCCACGAGCGTCGCCTTCCTGGGCACGGGCGTGAACGGCTGGCCCGAGTCGCAGGTCACCGTCACCTACGCCGACGGCACGACCAGCACCGGCAGGCTCGGCTTCAGCGACTGGATCCTCGACTTCGGCGGCGGGCAGCCGCAGTTCGGCAACGAGGTCGTGGCGCGCACGCCGCACCGGCTGTTCTGGGGCTCGTGGGCGTTGCAGCCGGTGCCGGCGCACGTGTACGCCTCGCAGCCGATCGCGCTGGACCCGGGCAAGAAGGTGCGCAGCTTCGCCTTCTCCGACCCGGAGGACGGCGAGCTGCACCTGTTCACCTGGGCGTTCAGGTAGCCCACACCGGGGCGGCGCCCCTCAGGCTCAGCATCATCGAGTAGAGGGACGTCGTCGCGGTGATGAAGACGCGGTTGCGCTTGAGGCCGCCGAAGACGAGGTTGGAGGCGCTCTCCGGCAGGTGCAGCCTGCCGAGGAGCGTCCCGTCGGGGTGGTAGGCGTGGATCGACCGGCCGACGGCGGCCCACAGGCGGCCGGTGTCGTCGAGCCGCATGCCGTCGTAGCTGCCGTCGGCGTCGCCCTGCTGCTCGGCGAACACCTTGCCGCCGGTGAGCGTGCCGTCGCGGGTGACCTCGAAGACGCGGACGTGGCGGCGCTCGGTGTCGGCGACGTAGAGCAGCCGCTCGTCGGGCGAGAACGCCAGGCCGTTGGGGCGGGCGAAGTCGCCGGCCACCATGCTCACCTCGCCGCCGGCGGGGTCGATCCGGTAGACGTGGCAGCCGTCGATCTCCGGCTCGGCCCGGTGGCCCTCGTAGTCGCCGAGGATGCCGTAGGGCGGGTCGGTGAACCAGACGGACCCGTCGGAGCGCACGACGGCGTCGTTGGGGCTGTTGAGCCGCTTGCCGCGCCACCGGTCGGCGAGCACGGTGACGGAGCCGTCGTGCTCGGTGCGGGTCACCCGGCGGGCGCCGTGCTCGCAGGAGATCAGCCGGCCCTCGCGGTCGAGGGTGTTGCCGTTGACGTAGCCGGCCGGCTGGCGGAACGGGCCCACCGTGCCGGTCAGCTCGTCCCAGCGCAGCATCCGGTCATTGGGGATGTCGCTCCAGACCAGGTAGCGGCCCGCGGGGACGTAGACGGGCCCTTCGGCCCAGCGGGTGCCCCGGTGGAGGCGCTCCAGGTTGCGGTCACCGGTGACGTCGGCGATGCGGCGGTCGAACGCCTCGAACTCCACGGGGATGAGGTCCACCCGCTCTTCTTACCAAGATCTGCCCGGCCCGGCCAGCACCTTTTTGACCACAAGCGTTGGTCTACACTTGTTGGCATGGCGTTCACGGAAAGGTCCGAGGCCACGCGCACGGCGATCCTCGGCGCGGCCCGCAAGCTCTTCGCCGAGCAGGGGTTCGCGGGCACCACCATCCGGAAGGTGGCCTCGCTGGCCGGCGTCGACCCGTCCATGGTGATGCGCTACTACGTCAACAAGGAGGGCCTCTTCCGCGCCGCGGTGGACCTGCGGCTCAACCTGGAGGAGCTGCCCGCGCCGCCGCGCGAGCGCCTCGGCGAGGCGATGGCGCGCCACTTCCTGTCCCGCTGGGAGGGCGACCTGTCGGACGAGGCGATCATGCTGCTGCTGCGCTCGTCGTCCACGAACGCGCTGGCGGCGCAGAGCATGCGCGACGTGTTCACCTCCCAGGTCGCCTCGTTCGTCGGCCGGGCGCTCGGCTGCGGGCCGGAGGAGGCGGCGCGGCGGGCCGGACTGGTGAGCACGCAGCTGCTCGGGCTGGCCTTCACCCGTTATGTCGTACGGCTGCCGCCCGTGGTGGCGATGACGGCCGAGGAACTGGCGCGCAGCGTGGGGCCGGTGGTGCAGCACTACTTGACGGGCGATTTGCCATAGTTTGTCAAGTTTCGTACCTTATGCGCGCAATGCCCGGACCGTGGGCCCGTTCGCGGGGCCCGCGGCCGCCGAATCCGCCTCACGCGGAACCGGGGACCCACTCTCTCTTGGGGTGAATCGGCGCGCCGGCTCCCCCGGCCGCGCCCGTAGGGCACTTCCAGGCCCGAACCCGTCAGCTAACCCGGTAGGCGGCATGGAAGCAAGGAGCACAGCCCTTCATGCCCACCTCCCTCTTCTCCAGCGCCCGGCCGCGCCGCTGGGGCCGCGCCCTGGCCGGCGCCGCCCTCGCCGCCGGCGTCCTGACGACCGGCACGACCGCCGCCCACGCGGCCACCACAGCCACCCCCGCCACCACGGCCTCTTTCGCCGGCCCGGCATCGTACGCGCCCGCTGACGCGCCCGCCGTGCTCGGGCGGGCCGCACTGGTCGTCGACACGTCCACCGGCGAGGTCCGCTACAGCAAGGACGCCGGCGAGCGCCTTCCCGTGGCCAGCCTGACCAAGATGATGACCGCCCACGTCGTGCTCCAGGAGGCCGACCCGGCCGACGTCGTCGAGGTGACGGCCGAGGACGTGCGCTACGCGGCCCGGGGCGGCGCGGCCGTCGCCGGGCTGCGCGCCGGTGACCGGCTGCCGGTGCGGGACGTGCTCCACGCCCTGCTGCTGCCGTCCGGCGCGGACGCCGCCCACGTGCTGGCGCGCACGTACGGGCCGGGTGTCGAGGGGTTCGTCGGGAAGATGAACGCGGCCGCCCGCGAGCTGGGCATGGCCGACACCCTGTACGTCAACGCCGACGGCATGCCGACGAACGGCGGCGGCCACTCCACGGCGGCCGACCAGGCACGGCTGGCCGAGGCGGTGCTGCGGAACGAGACGCTGAAGTCGATCACCTCGACGCGCTACCACTCGGTCGGGGCGACGAGTGAGCACGGCTCCTACTCGTGGCGCAACACCAACCGGCTGCTCGCCCGGCCGGGCGCGGTCGGCGTGAAGACCGGCTACACGCGCGCCGCGGGTTACACGCTGGCGTTCGCCGCCGAGCGGGACGGCCGGCTGCTGGTCGGGGTGATCCTCGGCGAGAGCGACTCCGGCCGCCGCTTCGACACCGCCCAGGCGCTGCTCGACTGGGCCGCCACCGCCGGGAAGGCGTGACGGCTCAGGCGGCCCGGCCGAGCAGGACGCCGCCGCCCACCCCGAGGGCGAGCGAGGCGACGGCCGCCACGCAGGCGACCGCGCGCGCCAGGCCCGGGGGCGGCGCGGCCGGCGGGTCGCCGCGGAACACCACGGCGACCCAGCGCAGGTAGTAGTACAGGCTCGCCACGGTGTTGACCAGGACGAGCACGGCCAGCCAGGCGTAACCGCCGTCCCACGCGGCGGCGAACACGAGCACCTTGGCGACGAACACGGCGGCGGGCGGGATGCCCGCGAACCCGAGCAGGCACACCACGAGCGCCAGCCCGAGCCCCGGCGCGGCCCGCCCCAGCCCCCGGTAGCCGTCGAGCGTGCCGCGCCCGGTGGCGGCCACCACGGCGAACGCGCCCACGTTGGTGACCGCGTAGGCGGCCAGGTAGAACAGCACGGCGGGGCGGGCGAGCGCGGTGTGCTGGGCGACCGCGACCGGCACGAGCACGTACCCGGCCTGGCTGATCGTGGAGTAGGCGAGCAGGCGGCGCACATCGTCCTGGTGGAAGGCGGCCAGGTTGCCGAGCGTCATCGTGGCGGCGGCGACGATCGCGACGATGACGTCCCAGCCGCCGGGCCCGAGCTCATCCGCGACGCGCAGCAGCGCCGCCAGCGCGCCGATCTTGGGCACGGTGGTGACGAACGCGGCGACGGCGACGGGGGCGCCCTCGGCCACGTCCGGCACCCAGAAGTGCGCGGGCACCCCGCCCGCCTTGAACAGCAGCCCCGCCAGCAGGAGCACCACGGCGCAGGCCGCCGCCGCGCCGGGCGCGAGCGCGAGCGCCGCCCCGGCCGCCCGGTAGCCGGTGGCGCCCGCCAGGCCGTACAGGAGGGTGACGCCGGCCAGCATCAGCACGCCCAGGAACGCACCCATCAGGTAGTACTTGAGCGCCGCCTCGGTGCCCGGCGCGTCCTTGCCGAACCCGGCGAGCGCGTAGGCCGGGATGCTCGCCAGCAGGTACGCCGGGACGAGGACGAGCAGGTCACCGGCCCCGGCCAGCAGCACCGAGCCGAGGGCGGCGAGCATGACGAGCACGTACGCCTCGGCCTCGCGGCGGTGCCCTCGCGCCTCGGCGGCCACCAGCGCGATCACCAGGAGCGTGCCGCCCGCCACGACGGCGCGGGCCGCCTGGGTGAGCGCGTCGGGCGCGTACGAGCCGAACGCGGCGCCGCCGGTGGCGGTGACGGTCACGGCCAGGGCGGCGGCGAGCGCGGCGGCGCAGATCCACGCGACCGCGCGCTGCCGCCCGCGCGGCACGAACATGCCGGTGAGCAGCCCGGCGACAGCCCCGGCCAGCAGGAGCAGCTCGGGCAGCAGCGCGGCCGGGTCGTCGTTCACCGGCCGGCCAGCGAGGAGAGCGCGGCGGCGGCGGGCTCGATGACGTCCAGCAGCCACCGGGGCGCGACGCCGATGAGCACCGACAGCGCCAGCAGCGGCGCCACGGCGGCGGTCTCGGCGGGCCGCAGGTCGGTGACGCGGCCGGTGAGCTCGCCCGGCCCGCCGAGCAGCACCCGTTGCAGGGCGCGCAGGAACAGCGCGGCGGTGATGAGGATGCCGAGCACGGCGGCGGCGCCCAGGACGACGGCCCCGGCGCCGATCACGCCGACGAAGATCTGGAACTCGGCGATGAACCCGGAGAACCCGGGCAGCCCCAGCGACGCGAACGCGGCCGCGGCCAGCAGCGCGGCGAACACCGGGGCGCGGCCCGCGACGCCGCCGAACCGGTCCATGTCGTACGTGCCGGCCCGGTCCCACAGGACGCCGGTGAGCAGGAACAGCGCCCCGGTGATGAGGCCGTGGCTGACCATCTGGGTGACCGCCCCGGACACGGCCAGCTCCCCGGCCCGCCCGCCGCCCGGCGCCAGCCCGGCGGCGCCGAGGGCGAGCACGGCGTAGCCCATGTGGTTGACCGAGGTGTAGGCCACGAGCCGCTTGAGGTTCGGCTGGGCGAGCGCGACCAGCGCCCCGTACAGCACGCTGACCAGCCCGATCGCCATGATCAGCCACGCGTGGGCGCGCCAGGCGTCGGGCAGCGCGGGCATGGCGACGCGGGCCAGGCCGTAGGTGCCCATCTTGAGCAGGATGCCCGCCAGGATCGCCGACCCGGCGGCGGGCGCGTCGGTGTGGGCGGGCGGCAGCCAGGTGTGCACCGGGAAGACCGGCGTCTTGACCGCCAGCCCCACGCCGACGGCCAGCAGCACCAGCGAGGCGACGCCGGGCGACGCGGCGTAGGGCGGATTGCGGGCCAGCTCGACCAGGTCGAACGTGCCGCCGCCGAGGAACAGGCCGACGAAGCCGAGCAGCAGCGCCAGCGAGCCGAGGAAGGTGTAGAGGAAGAACGTCAGCGCCGACCTGGCCCGGTCGCCGTGCCCCCATCCGGCGATCACGAAGTACATGCCGACGATCGACAGGTCGAAGAAGACGAAGAACAGCAGCAGGTCCAGCGCGGCGAACAGGCCGAGCGAGACCGACTGCAGGAACAGGAACAGCGCCGCGTGCGCCCGCTCGCGCCGCCGTTCGCCCAGCGAGTGGACGCCGCACACGAGGAACAGCAGCGCGGTCAGCGCGATCAGCGGCAGCGACAGCCCGTCCACCCCGACGTGGTAGCCGGCGTCCAGCGTCGGGATCCAGCGCAGCCGCGTCTCGTACCCGATCCCGCCCCGGTACCCGGCCCACATGACCGCCACGAGCGCCAGGTCGGCGGCCGACACCGCGATCCACACCCAGGTCGCGGCCCGCCCGCGCACGCGCGGCACGGCCAGCAGGCCGAGCGCGGCGGCCAGCGGCAGGAAGATCACCACGGTGAGCACGGTCACCGCACCAGCATCAGCACGACGGCGAGCAGCAGGAACGCGGCCGCCGCCTGGGCCAGGTAGAGGTGCGCCTGCCCGGCCTGCGGGCGCCGCGCGGCCCGGCCCAAAGCCCCGGCGCCCGCCGCGACCGCGCGCACCAGATGCTCCAGCGGGCGCTCCACCCGGCCCCGCCCGAGCCACGCCGCCCCGCCGAGCGCCCCGGCGGCGCCGCGCACGACCCCGTCGAGCAGCCCCTCGGCCCGCCGTCCCGCCACCCCGGCCGCCGCCGTCACCCCGTCCGCCAGCCACTCCCCGGTACGCTCGAGCACCCGGTCGTCGAACCGCGCCAGCGCCCCCGCCAGCGCCTTCACCGGCTCCCACACCCCGCCGATCGCCCCCTGCCGCAATCCGAGCCACCCCCGCAGCCCCACCGCCAGCCTGCCCTGTCCCAGCTCCGCGGCCCGTCTGCGCCACGCGGTTCCCTGACGCGCCCGTACGCCGATCGCCCATCCGGCGGCGGTCACGGCGCTCGCCGCCAGGCCCGTCACCACCAGCCCCGCGACCTCGGGCCCCGGCTCGCCGCCTGCGCCGACGAGCTGCCGCCAGCCCGCGTACACGGCGGGCAGCCCGAGCACCGACAGCCCGGCCGCCAGTGGCGCGAGCGCGAGCAGCGGCCCGGTCACCGCGCGGGGCACCCGCCGCTCCCCCGCCGCCGTGGGGAACGTCCCCGGCCGCCACACCGCAGCCAGCGCCCTGGCCGCGTACGCGGCGGCCAGCAGCGCCGCCGCCAGCGCGACCGCGTACAGGCCCGGCGACGGCACCCCGGCGAGCACCGCGTCCTTGGTCACCCAGAGCGACAGCGGCGGCACCCCGGCCAGCGCCAGCGCCCCCACGGCGAACGCCACGCCCACCGATCGGCGCCACCGCCCGGCACCCCGCAGCCCGGCCAGGGCCTCGGTGCCGAGCGCCGTCAGCCACACCCCCGCGCACAGGAACAGCAGGCTCTTCACGGCCGCGTGCGCGACCAGGTGCGCCGTCCCCCCGGCCACCGCCCCCGCCCCGGCCGCCAGCACCATGAACCCCACCTGCGCGCACGTCGAGGCGGCCAGCAACTGCTTGAGGTCGCGCTGCGCCAGCGCCACCGCGCCCAGCAGCAGCGCCGTCACCGCCCCCGCCCACGCGACGGCCACCGCCGCCCACCCGGTGGCCGCGAGCAGCGGCTGCACCCGCAGCAGCAGGTACGCCCCCGCCGCCACCATGGTCGCCGAGTGCAGCAGCGCCGACACCGCGCTCGGCCCCGCCATCGCCCCCGACAGCCAGTACGAGAACGGGAGCTGCGCCGACTTGCCCAGCGCGGCCAGCACGATCCCGGCCGCGGCCAGGTCCCGCCACGGCTGCCCGGCCTGCGCGATCCCGGCGAGCTCCAGCGTCCCGGTCGCGGCGAACGCGCACCCCGCCGCCACGTACAGCCCGAGATCCCCGGCGCGGGTGGTGACGAAGGCCAGCCCCGCCGACCGCACCCGCCCGTGCTCACGCCACCAGAACCCGATCAGCGCGTACGAGGCCGCGCCCATGATCTCCCAGCCCGTCAGCAGCAGCATCAGGTCGGCGGCCGTGACGGTGAGCAGCATCGCCCCGGTGAACAGCAGCATCAGCCCGAAGAAGCGGCCCCGCGCCGCACCGGACGGCAGGTCACCTGCGGCGAACACCAGCACGGCCAGCGCGATCGCCGCCACCGTCACCGCCATCACCGCCGACAGCCCGTCCACCGCGATCCCGGCCGGCGTGCCGCCCGGCGGGGCCGCCACCGCGACCAGCGTCGTCCCCCACATCGGCCGCACCGCCGCGGCGAGCGCCGCGAGGGCCAGCGTCACCGCCGTCACCGCGACGGCCCCCGCCGCCGCCACCCGGTCCGCGCGCCGCCCGGCCAGCGCGAGCAGCGCGCCCGCGACGCCCGGGGTCGCGGGCAGGAGCCAGGCGAGAGCGCTCATCCCTTCAGGTCCCCCGCCTCGTCGGTGGTGTCGACCTGCCGGGCCCGGTAGAGGGCGGTGACGACGGCGAACCCCGCGGCCATCTCCAGCGCCATCACGGTCACCGCCACCAGGACCAGCACCTGCCCGTCCGCGGTGCCCGGCGCCAGGTGGTACCAGAAGGCGCCACCGGCCACGATCACGCCGTTGATCATCAGCTCCAGGCCCATCATCAGCATCACGATCGACTGCTGCGACAGCACCCCGTACACGCCCACCGCGAACAGCGCGGCGGCGAGCAGCAGGAACGCCTCCAGCCCCATCGAGCCCCCCTAGCGGCGGTCGTAACGGCCGCGGTCGGTCGCCAGCACGACGGTGGCGATCATCGTCGCCAGGATGGCCACCCCGATGACCATCATGACCAGCATCTGCGGACCCATGATCGACATGCCGAGGGCGTGCGCCGGGTCGGGCGGCGGCGTCCCCCGGCGGGCCGGCCACGGGGTGAGCAGCGCGAGCGCCGCCAGCCCGGCGAACACCGCCCCCGAGACCGCCAGCGCGAACCGCCTGCCGTGCACCATCGTCATCGGCATCAGCCCGGCCGGGTTCATCATGAACATGATCATGAACACCGCCATGATCATCATTTCCATCACCATCATCAGGACGATCAGCACCCCCAGGTAGGCGAGATCGATCAGCAGGAACAGCACGCCCACGGCGGCCAGCGACACCAGCAGCGCGAACGTCGCCCGCGCCATCGAGTCCACCGTGAACACCGCCACCGCGCCCGCCACCGACAGCACCGCCAGCGCCCAGAACGCCACCACCGCCATCAGATCACCACCAGCCCGACGACCAGCATCTGCAGCAGCGCCGCCGGGATCAGCACCAGCCACGACGCCTGCGTGAACCGGTCCATCCGCACCGCCGGCACCCGGCGGCCCGCCCACACCAGCACGCCCAGCACCGCCACCGTCTTGACCAGCGTCCAGGCCCACGACGGCAGCAGCGGCCCCGCGCCGCCGCCCAGGAACAGCGGCACGGCCGCCGCCGACGCCACCACCAGGAGCGCGTACCGCCCGGCCTGGAAGACCAGGCGATCCGGCCCCGCCAGCTCCACCCGCACCCCGCCCGCCACCTCACCGCCCACCGGCTGCCCGAACGGCCCCCAGAACGCCATCGCCAGCGCCGACACCAGGTAGATCACGAACGCCACCGGCATCCACACCACGAACCACACCTCCCGCTGGGCGGCCGCGACCTCCGTCACGCTCAGCGACCCCGCCCCCAGCGCCGCCGTGATCAGCGCGAACATGTGCGGCAGCTCGTACGCCAGGCCCTGCGCCACGAACCGGTAGCCGCCGACCAGCGGGAACACCGAGTTCGGCGCCCAGCCCGTCAGCCACACCGCGCCCCAGACGCACACCTCCATGGCGTTGAACCACACGACCCCGACGGCCGACTCCGCCACCGGCCGCTCCCCCAGCGGCAGCACCACCCCGGCCAGCACCGCCGCGGCCGGCAGGCTCCACACCCCCGCCCTGAGCAGCACCAGATCCGGCAGCACCGTGCGCCGCCGCTGCTGGGTGAGCAGCCGCGCCACCTCCCGCAGCGGCGCCGTCGCCGCGCTCCCCCACGCCGCCGGCCGCGCGGCGAGAGCCGCGTCGAACGCCGCCGCGGCCACCGCCAGCACCGCCAGCGTGACCGCGTAGCCGATCAGCGGCCCCACGGTCACGGCCGCCCGCCGTCAGGATCGAACCCCGCCACGACCAGCCGCGCCTGCGCCAGCTCACACCCGGCCAGCAGCGGCGGCAGCACCTCCAGCAGCCTGCCGCCCTCCCCCACCGGCCCCCTCGGCCCCACGTCATCGGCCAGCGGCGACCGATCGCCCAGCAGGCCCAGCGCCCCCTCGACCGCCGCCAGCCAGGCCTCCATCCGCGCCAGCACATCCCCGTCACACGCCGCCGGCCCCCGGAGCCCCAGCGCCGCCCCGTCGGCCCGCCCCACCCCGCGCAGCATCCACCGCAGCACCCACGACCTCCGCACCCGCCGCGCGAACCGCGCGAACCTCCCCACCACCCACCTCTCCCCACCCGGCCCTCCCCCCCCCCCCCCCCCGCCGCCCCGGAACCCCCCCCCCCCCCCC
>NZ_JAHKRO010000015.1:94043-121237 GCF_019396325.1 Nonomuraea ceibae | reverse complement strand
AACTCTCCAAAAAAGGTTTGATACCAGGCAACATTATCTCCGTCATATTTGACGAGGTGTTGCATGAAAAACTTCATGCACTGGCTTTTGACACACTGTTGAGTTCTCAAGAAACGGACGCTTGCTCTCCAGTCCTGCGAGAGGCGCTCATTTCGTTGTGTCTTAATTCTTTCAGCCGTTCAAGCCTCTGTCAAATTGACCGGACTTGCTCGACCTGCTGGAATTTCGACGCCCCGCTAACTTACCAGCCATTCGGACAGCTTCGAACCGTCCGGATGTCTCGCCAGAGAGTGGGATTCGCCGGGCACCTCCGGAGCTTGATCAGCCCCTCGTCGCCCGCGCCTCAGCAACTCTAGCAGCCCCGAAGACCACCGTGGCCCGTCTCGGGTAATCATGACGTTCTTCCCTCCCCAGGCAACCGCCAAACCTCTCCACGCGCATGGCAAGGCTCGGCCCGGGGGCGCACCCCCCGGACCCGGCGGAACGCGCAAGTGCCCGGCAAGTCATCCGCAATCGCTCCCAGGTACGAAGTACGTACGAGCAGACTGCGCTCTCGGAGGTATCCGCCATGACCCGCTCGGAGTTCGACGACATCCGCGCCTTCCTCGCCGACGACGCCACGCAGCCGGAGGATCTCCTGCGCATCGCGCGGACGCTCGTCGACGACCTTGAGCACGCCCGGATGCGCGAGGCCGTCATGCGCACCCACTACCTGCGGCTGCTGACCGCCGCCCGCGCCACGGTGGCGGCCGACTCGGTGGGGGCGCCCGAGCCGATGGCGTTCCTCACGCACGAGCTGGGCGAGCACGGCCAGCTTCCGGCGAACGGCGAGGCCGTGCAGCGCATCCTGTCCGACGCCCGCACGGCGGCGGCGCTGCTGGCCTGCCTGGAGCAGCATGCTCGGCCGAGGCCCCGCGCCGGCATCCGGCTGCGCCGCTGCGTCGGCTCCGTCCGCACTCTGCCGCGCTGACCCCGACGCGCCCCTTTCCAAGCCGGTCGGGGTGGGGGCGCCGCCGCTGGGCCGCACTGGACGAGAAGCGTGCGACCCGGCCCGTACAGCGGCGGACCGTAGAACCGGCGCGGGATAGAGCGCGCGTGTATCACCGGATGACGACCTGGGACATACCCGCGCTTGGCGGACGGCCTGGGAGACTGCGCATATGTGGCAACGCGGGATGAACTGGGCGGCAATCGCCTTTGTCGGGACATTCAGCGTTATGTGGCTGGGTGTCGTGGTGTACGCGGACGTGGCCTCTGCCTTTTGGATGCGCGCCGGTCAGGTGGTGTTCGCCCTGTTCCTGCTCGGATGGGCCGGGTGGAAAGCGGCCATCATGATCGGCAAGGCGTGAGTTCGATGAGCGAGCAACCGTACGAGGTCAGTCAGGACCTGGGGGACGACCCGCAGGCGTCGTTCGCGGCGATGTACCTGGACCGGCTCCCGCAGCGGCATCGGATCGACGAGATCGACGACGCGGCCGCCCGCGGGATCTCCCGGTGGACGCGCGAGGAGGACGTGCGCGAGTCCGACGCGCACGTCGACCCGCTCGCCGAGCCGGAGTGCTACTTCGAGTGACTACGGCGTGTACGGCGGCGCGACTCCCCAGCCCCAGTGGGGCACGGGCGCCTGGGGCGGAGGCGTGGCGCCGGGCTGGGAGTTGTGCCGGGCAATGCGGGTGCCCCATTCGATGTAGCCGAAGAACGCGGCCCTGAACTCGGGGTCGTCGGGCAGCGCGACCTCGTCGGCGGCGTCCATGAGCAGGCTGACCCAGCGCCGGCGCTGCGGCTCGGTGATGGCCTTGCCCAGGTGGTAGGAGAGCATGTGCGCGTATCCGCCGCGTTCGTCGGTGTAGCGCGACGGACCGCCGAACACCTCCGCCAGCCACATGGCGACGTGCTTGGGGTGCCCCGGGTCCATGTGCGCGAACAGCGGCCCGATGAGTTCGTCCTTGACGACGTGTCCGTAGAAGACCTCGGTGAGCCGTTCCAACGCCTCGATGCCGCCGGCCCATTCGTAGAGCGTCGGCACATTCTCTTCAGTCATGTAATCATGTAATCATTGATCAACAATGGCGGACAAGCCCATAATTCCGAGATGTTCGACCATAACGACCACTACCACGGCCTGCTGCTGAAACAGCTTCCGCCGGGCGCCCGGCACGCGCTCGACGTGGGGTGCGGCACGGGGGCGTTCGCGCGGGCCCTGGCCGCGCGCGGGCCGGCGGTGGACGCCGTCGATCCGGACGAGGCGGTCATCCGGGCCGCCGGTCAGACTCCCGGGGTGACGTTCACGCACGGCGACATCACCACAATGGAGCTGGCGGGCGGGCGCTACGACTTCGTGTCCTGCCTGGCGAGCCTGCATCACGTGCCGTTCGGCACGGTGAGCCGGCTGCGGGAGGCGCTGGCTCCCGGCGGGGTGCTCGCGGTGCTGGGCTGCTATCGCGAGAGCACCTGGTCCGACCGCCTGGTCAGCGGGGCGGCCGTCCCGGCGAACGCCGCCATCAGGCTGGCCCTGGCAGGCAGGGCGGCGCACTCGCCGGTGCGGGCGCCGGTCAGGCCGCCCGCGATGACGCTGCCGGAGATCAGGGAACGGGCCGCCGAGCTCCTGCCCGGGGCCCGGATCCGCCGTCTGCTCTTCTGGCGGTATCTGCTGGTCTTCAGAAAGCCTCGCACGTGACGTACCAGCGGCCCGAGAGATGGTCGGCCGACGTGGCGCGGATGGTCCCGGTGGAGTAGGTGAGCCCGCAGAACTCCAGCCATCCCCCGGAGCCGACGACGCCCAGGTCGGTGCTGCCGACATGGCGTACGGCACGGCCGACGGGGAACAGGCCGACCCATTCGACGCCCAGCCCGGCCTCGACGTCGCCCACGGTGACGCTCTCAGGATGCATGGGCAGGGACCGTACGTAGGCCGACAGGGCGTGCTCGGAGACGGCGAACGCGAACCGGATCGGCAGGTCGGCGGCCACGACGGCGAAGGTGGCGACGGCGAGCAGCGGGCCGACGGCGGACAGCTTGCGGTAGCGGCGCAGGAAGAACAGCACGCCCCAGGCGACGGCCGCCAAGATCCAGAACATCAGCGCATAGGACCAGATATATAGGCTGCCGCCGGGAAATATCGCCCCGATCACGCTCGCCGTGGCCGCGATGCTCGGTGGCACCACCAGCCACAACCACCGCACATCCCTACGCCTGACCGGTCCCCCTGGCCCATGCACACCAGGGACCATAGCAAGGCGGCTGCTGAAAGTTTCACCCTTCCGCACAGCCGAACAGCCTGTCCCGCCTGTGACTTTCGCCGGACGCCCTCGTCGCGGCCGGTGCGGATCCTTCTGGGAACGGCGACCGGCTCCCTACCATCCGAGTGAACCCCGTGGGAGCGCTCCCACATCACCGGACGGAGTATCCATGTCTCGCAGCAGGCCCTTGGTGGCCGCCATCGTCGCCGCGGCCGTCACGGCGGTGGCGGGGGCGGCCGTCTTCACCTCCTCCGCCGTCCAGGCCGCCGACTCCGCGTTCTACGTCGACCCGCAGACCAACGCCGCCAAGTGGGTGGCCGCCAACCCCGGCGACAGCCGCGCCGCCGTGATCAGGGACCGGATCGCGGCCGTGCCGCAGGGCCGCTGGTTCGCCAGCTACAACCCGTCGGCCGTGCGCGGCCAGGTGGACGCGTACGTGGGCGCCGCGGCGGCGGCCGGCAAGATCCCGATCATGGCCGTGTACGCGATGCCGAACCGCGACTGCGGCGGCCCGAGCGCCGGCGGCGCCCCCGACCACGCGGCCTACCGAGGCTGGATCGACCAGATCGCCGCCGGTCTGGGCGGCCGCCCGGCCACGATCGTGCTGGAGCCCGACGCGCTGGCCATCATGTCCAACTGCATGAACTCCGCCGAGCAGGCCGAGGTCAAGGCCTCGATGGCCTACGCCGGGCAGCGGTTCAAGGCGACGTCCTCGCAGGTCAAGGTGTACTTCGACATCGGGCACGACGCCTGGCTGTCGCCGTCGGAGGCCGCCTCGCGGCTGAACGGCGCCCAGGTCGGCACCAGCGCCGACGGCATCGCGGTCAACACCTCCAACTACCGCTCGACGCCCGGCCTGGTGTCCTACGCCAAGAGCGTCATCGCGGCGACCGGCGTCTCCGGGCTCGGCGCGGTGATCGACACCAGCCGCAACGGCAACGGCCCGGCGGGCAGCGAGTGGTGTGACCCGGCGGGCCGCGCCACCGGCACCTGGAGCACGACGGACACCGGCGACCCGGCGATCGACGCGTACCTGTGGGTGAAGCCGCCCGGCGAGGCCGACGGGTGCATCGCCTCGGCGGGACAGTTCGTGCCGCAGCGGGCGTACGACCTGGCCATGGCCGCGCCGCAGCCGACCGTCACGCCGACGGTCACCGTCTCCCCGACGGTTACCCCCACCGTCACCCCCACGGGCACGCCCGGCTGCACCGCCACGTACAAGCTGGTCAACAAGTGGCAGGGCGGGTTCCAGGCCGAGGTGACCGTGCGCAACACCGGCACGGCGCCGATCAGCGGATGGCGGGTCGGCTGGACGTTCGCCGGCGGTCAGTCGATCTCGCAGCTCTGGAACGGCTCGGTCTCCGGCAGCGGCGGCAACGTGACCGTCTCCAACCTGGGCTGGAACGGCTCGGTCGGCCCCGACGCGACCACCACGTTCGGCTTCCTGGCCAACGGGGACGGCACGAGCACGCCGTCGCCGATCAGCTGCACGACCTCCTGACGGCTACCTCCGGCTCACGGCGTGGGTGACGAGCGTGGTGAGCACGTCCTTGACCGAGGCGCGGTTGCGCGCGTCGCACAGGACGACCGGGGTGCCCTCGTCCAGCCCGACGGCCCGCCGTACCTTCGCAGGATCGTGACGGCGGGCCCCGTCGAAGCAGTTGACCGCGACCACGAACGGCAGCTTGAGCTGCTCGAAGTAGTCCACCGCCGGGAAGCAGTCCTGCAGGCGGCGGGTGTCGGCCAGGACGACGGCGCCCAGCGCGCCGAGCGCCAGCTCGTCCCACATGAACCAGAACCGGTCCTGGCCCGGCGTGCCGAACAGGTAGAGCCACAGGTCCTCGCGGATGGTGATGCGCCCGAAGTCGAGCGCCACCGTCGTGGCGACCTTGGTCTCCACGCCCGACAGGTCGTCCACGCCGACGCCGCGGTCGCTGAGCAGCTCCTCGGTGTGCAGCGGGCGGATCTCGCTGATGGTGCCGACCATCGTCGTCTTGCCGACGCCGAATCCACCCGCGATCAGGATCTTCAGGGCCGTCGCGGTGAGCGTCCCGCCGGAGGGCCGGGGGCGGTCAAAGCCTGCGAATTCCATGCAGTACATCCCTGTAAGTGCGTTCGTCGATCGTCTGGTCGGGAGGCTGCGGCGGGTCGATGTTCACCAGGCCCTCGCGCCGCAGGTCGCCGAGGAGCACGCGGGTGATGTTGAGCGGCAGGCCGAGCTGCGCCGCCACGTCCGCCACCGGCGTCGGCCGGCGGCAGATGGCGAGCATGGCGTGGTGCTCGGGGTTCAGCCCCGGCAGCTCGAAGGGCGTCCTGATCGTCGTGACGATCGCGACCAGGTCGAACGCCTCCCCCGAGGGCCGCGCCCGGCCGCCGGTGAGCCCGTACAGCCTGATCAGCGGCCCCGGATCGTCGTCGGTCACGGTGCCGTCCCGTTCCAGACAGGCGCGGGCGCGGCTCCTCTCGGCTGGGTGGAGAGGTGCTCGCCGACGCGCTTGACGAGCAGCGCCATCTCGTACGTGATCAGTCCCAGCTCGGCGTCGGCCGCCGTCAGCACGGCCAGCCTGGCGCCCTGTCCGGCGGCCGAGACGAACAGGAAGCCGCCCTCCAGCTCGATGATCGTCTGGCGTACGCCGCCGAGCCCGAAGTGCCGCCCGGCGCCCACGGCCAGGCTGTGACTGCCCGCCGCGATGGCCGCCAGATGCTCGTGGTCCTCCCGGGTCATGCCCTGGGAACCGCCCATCGTCAGGCCGTCGGCCGACAGCAGCACGGCGTGCCGTACGCCCGGGACCCGGTGGGTCAGGTCGTCCAGCAGCCAGCTCAGCTCAGATCTCGTGTCGGCCATGGTCATCCCTTTCATCGCGCATGTCACGGCTCTCCTCCGCCTCCCTGCGCCCCTGCCGCCAGCCCTCCTGCATGGAGGTCATCAGGTCGTGGAGCTCCTGCGGGGAGCGAGTGGAGATGTCGGGTTCCTGCCGTGGGCGCGTCTTGCGGAGTTGTGGTGCGAGGCTGGCCTGCCGTACCCGTACCGGCAGTCCGTCCAGGTCGTCGTCGGTCTCGTAGCGCGCCGGGGAGGGCGGCGGGGGCAGGGTCCGTACGGCGGAGGGGGCCGGGACCTGCCGGACCGGAGGCGCCGAGGCCGGCTCGAACAGCGAGACCGTGGTGTGCGGGCGGGCCTGCACGGGCTCGGTGAGCACGCTCACCGGGACCATCAGGATCGCCGTGGTGCCGTCGTAGGGCGACTGGCGCAGCGTGACCTTGATCCCGTGGCGGGCGGCCAGCCGGGAGACCACGAAGATGCCCATCCGGTCGCTGCCCGCCAGGTCGAACTCGGGCGGCGTGGCGAGCTGGGCGTTGAGCTCGGCCATCGTGGCGGTGTTCATGCCCAGGCCGCGGTCCTCGACCTCGATGGCGAAGCCGTTGGCCGCGGCCAGGCCGCGCACCTGGACGCTGGTGTTGGGCGGGGAGAAGGAGGTGGCGTTCTCGATCAGCTCGGCGATCAGGTGGATGACGTCGGTGACGGCGGCGCCCGCGAGCATCGGCGCCTGCGGCATCGGCTGGATGGTGACCCGCGTGTAGTCCTCGACCTCCAGCGCGGCGCTGCGGATCACGTCGTGGATCGGCACCGGGTCACGCCAGCGCCTGCCGGGCGCCGCGTCGGACAGGATGATCAGGTTCTCCGCGTGGCGGCGCATGCGGGTGGTGAAGTGGTCGAGCTTGAACAGCCCTTCCAGCGTGTCGGGGTCCTCCGCCTTGCGCTCCATCGCGTCGAGCAGCGTGAGCTGGCGGTGCAGCAGCGCCTGGTTGCGCCTGGCCAGGTTGAGGAAGACCTGGCCGACGCCCTTGCGCAGCGTGGCCTGGCCGACCGCGGCCTCGACGGCGGTGCGCTGCACGGCCGAGAACGCCTGCACGACCCGCTCGACCTCGGCGGTCCTGGCCTGCTCCAGCTCGGCGGTCGTCTCGGCCGGGTCGACGTCCTCGCCCTTGCGCAGCCGCTCGACCAGCTTGGGCAGCCGGACCTCGGCCAGCTCGACCGCCGACGCCTGCAGCTTCCTCAGCTCGTCGATCATGGAGCGGCCGAACCGGTACGACAGCACGATCGACAGCAGCACCGCCAGCAGGCCCAGGCCCAGCACCACGCCGATGCGCACCAGGCCCTCCACGACGCGGGTCTCGCCCTTCAGCGTGGCCCGCCGCACCTCCTGGCTGGAGTTGCCGCTCAGCCCGGCGAACGCCTCGGCCGCGTCGAGCCGCCAGGCCGTGGCGGTCACGGGCGGCATGCCGCGCGCGTTCCAGGCGTAGACGGCGTCCTCGGCCTGCTCGAACCGCTGGTAGGACGGGGTGGCGACGAGCCGTTCGTGCAGGGCGCGCAGCTCGGGGCCGATGTCGCGCAGCGCGTCGGCGAGCTGCACCCGCCGCGCCGTCATCGCCGCCACGAACGCCGCGTGCTCGGTCGAGGTCATCTGCCCGCGCTCCAGCGCCGGGGCCAGCACCGCGGCCTCCCTGGAGGCGTACTCGGCGGCCGAGCTGTAGGCCGACAGGCCGCGCAGCACCCGGTAGGAGTAGACCTCGGTGAGCCGCTCGGCGCCGCCGAACTGCTGGTTGGCGACGCCGATCATCACGTTGTACTTCTCGGTCGTGGTCAGCGCCGCCTCGTCGCCGAGATCGGCCGCCGCGCGCAGTCCCGCCAGCCCGTCCAGCGCCTTGAGCAGCGCCCGCACGGTCTCGGGCGCGGTGCCGGCCTGCGGCTGCTCGGCCAGCCCGGCCGCCACGTCCCGCACCCGCGCCACCGCCTGGTCGGTGACGTGCCGCTGCGTCGCGAGCTGCGTGTCACCCGCCGCCCGGCCCGCCAGCTCGGCGGTGAGCAGCCGCTCCCGCTGGAGCGCGATGATCAGCTCACGCGACGGCGCGCCGACCGCGTCCCACTCGCCCCGGCTCTGCGCGAACCCCGTCGTCTCCGACACCATGCTGTACGCGATGTAGCCCCACAGGCCGACGAGCGACACCAGAGGCACCAGGAGAATCCGCAGGATCTTGCGGCGGATCGGCGGGGCGGATCTCATGCGCTTCGTCCAATCCGCGCTTTCCTGCGCATAGTCGGTCTGCCTGGGGGCGGCAGTGCCTGAAGTGCACGCCGCGACGGATGCGCGCTGTGATCTGCACCACTATGCCGCTGGTGTCCCGCGCCGACAAGATGCCGTTTCAAAAGTTGATATTTCGATATCTCCGCGGCTATGCCGGAGTCATGGGCGGTCGGCTGCTGCCAGTTCCGTCAGGGGGATCGGGCGGAAGGTGTCCAGCATGGCCAGCAGGGTGTCATAGGAGGCAGTCTCGCCCTCCAGCCGCACCGTGGTGCCGCCGCGGCTCGCGTACATGACCCTGTACCTGTCCATCCAGACGCCGTCCCGCACCTGCCGGCAGTCCGCGCCGCTGTCGTACTCGCAGGCCAGGTAGGGGCCGGTCAGGTCGGGCCGCAGCACCCTGACCTCGATCATCGTCCCCTCGCCCTCGTACGTGAGGTGCAGCTCCGGCTCGTCGGGATGGCCCGTGTAGTCGTCGTCGGCGTGGGTCAGGCGGAAGCCGTCGAGGCCGGGCCCGACCAGGGGCAAGCCGGCGCGGTGCAGCCGCTCGGCCTGCGCGCCGGCGGCGATCAGGTCGTGTGGCGCGCCGAGGCCGAGGCAGGTCACGGCGACGAAGCCGGCGGCCAGCGACCTGGCCCTGGCCGGTCCCGGCATCACGATCGCGGCGGCGGCCACGTACCCGATGACGCCGAGCGCCATGAAGGCGGCGGTGCCGGTGACCGCGCCGAAGTCCATGGCCGTCGAGAGCGTGAGCCCGAAGACGGCGAACGCCAGCATGAGCACGTACAGCAGGAAGGACGCCAGCGTCGACACCGCCCAGGACAGCGGCAGCCTGCCGAACCAGCTCAGGAACATGCCCAGCGGGAACGGCAGCAGGGCCATCGCGAGGACGACCGGTATCTCGTCGGCGTCGCCGAACACGTACAGCATGGCTTCGGCGATTCCGACCACGGCGCCCACGAGCGCGGCCCTGACTAATGCACTCATACACCGATCTTGCCTGATTAGTCACCGGAGTCGAAGGACAACGGGCGGATCCGCCGTTCCCAGGGGAGCCAGCCCTCGGGGGTTCCCCCACGTTCGGTCGCGGACCTGTCGCCAGCGGTCGTCGTCCCGGGGCTCCGGTGCGTGCGCGGGCCCGGCGACGCCGCACGCCGGGCAGACCGCGTCCGGCGGTCTCGGCGTCGCGCACAGCACGCCAGCCGGCTCCATCCCGGTGAGCTCGCCACGACCGGGCCCCGGGTGCCCCGTGCCTTCTCGCGACGCGCGCCGTCCGGCCTGGGTGGCGACGTGCGACAGCCATGCGCTGCGGGCGGCGGCCAGTTCGTCGACCGCCCGGACCAGTGAGACGGGGTCCCGTTCCACCTGTTTGGGGATGCGGGCGGTGAGCACCAGGTGATGCCAGGTGGCGCGGAACCCGTACGGGCGGAAGGCGCGCACGCACCGTCCCAGCGCGCCAGCCGACCGTATCCCGTCAGCTCGGCCGTTAGAGTAAGCTGTCTACATGTAGGTGGTCTACATATGAAGGAGGCTTGATCATGAGTGAGGCCCGAGAATCCGCCTGGCCGGCGGTGCGGCTCGTCATCCTCATGCTCGCGGGCATCGTCGTCGCCAACGTGGCCCTCGCGTTGCTGACGACCAGGGACGAGGGGCTCGGGCTGGACGAGCTCGTCGCCTTCGGCGGGGGCGCGCTGGCGGGGCTGGCGGTGGAGTTCGGCGTCTTCCGGCGGACCCGGCGCTGAAGGCTTTCAGGTGATTAAGTCGCGGAATTGCGCATACGAAAAAGTCCTCCAGGAGAAACTCCTGGAGGACTTTTTCTTTTGGTAGCGGGGGCAGGATTTGAACCTGCGACCTCTGGGTTATGAGCCCAGCGAGCTACCGAACTGCTCCACCCCGCGTCGGTGTGTGTCTAAAGACTATCCCTGACACGGGGCTTACGCAAACTGACTGACCTACGTCCCCCCGGTGGCCGTCGCCGTGGGTGAAGCCGTGGGCGAACCGGTCGGCGTGGCCGGGGGTGAGCCGGTGGGCGTGGCCGACGGTGACGCCGTGGGCGAGGCCGTGGGTGAGGCGTTCGGCGCCGGCTGGGCGCCGAGCGACTTCAGCTTCTCCAGCGCCGCGTCGAGCCGCTCCTGGGCCTTGCCGTACGCGTCCCAGTCGGGCGGGCTGGCCTGCAGGGCCTTCTGGGCGTCTTCGTAGGCCGTCTGGGCCTCGGAGATGGCCGTCGCCAGAGCGGTGGTCTGGGCCGGCTGCTGCTGCTGGTTCTCATCGGCGGGCTTGTTTTCGGTGGTTTCCTGCTGTTCGCCGCCGAAGACCTCGGCCAGGCCCTCCTCCAGCGTGCGGCCGACGCCGATCTTGCTGCCGAACGAGACCAGGACGCGCTGCAGGATCGGGTACGGCTCCTGGCCACCGCCCGCGGCGACCTGGACGTACACGGGCTCGATGTAGACCAGCCCGCCCGCGTACGGCAGCGTCAGCAGGTTGCCGTAGCGGACCGACGAGGCGCCGACGCCGAGCAGGTTGAGCTCACCCGCGAAGCGGCTCTGGAAGGCGTTCTGCGCCTGGCCGGGGCCGGGGATCGGGGCGTTGGACGGCATCCGCAGGACGCGGAGCTGGCCGTAGTTGGGGCCGTCGGTGGAGTCGACCGCCATGAAGGCGGCCAGGTTGGGCCCCTGTCTCGGGACGAACGTGGTCGTCAGCGAGAACGTCGGCTGGCCGCCCGGCATCGTGGCCGTCAGGTAGTAGGGCGGCTGCTTGATGTTGCGGTCGCCCTGCGACGGGTCGTTGGGGACGTTCCAGAAGTCCTGGCCGCTGTAGAAGGCCGCGGCGTCGGTGATGTGGTAGCGCGACAGGGTGTAGCGCTGCACCTTGAACAGGTCTTCGGGGTAGCGGACGTGCGCCCTGAGGTCGGCGGACATCCGCTCCTTGGGCTGGATGACGCCGGGGAACGCGTTGCTCCACGTCTTCAGCACCGGGTCGTCAGGCTCCCAGGCGTACAGCGTGACCGTGCCGTCGTAGGCGTCGACCGTGGCCTTGACGGAGTTGCGCATGTAGTTGACCTGGTCCTGCGGCTGCTGGGCGATGACGCGCGAGCGGTCGGTGGCCGTGTCGCGGGTCATCTCGCCGAGGCTCTCGCTCTGCGAGTAGGGGTAGGCGTTGGACGTGGTGTAGGCGTCGACGATCCACGTGACCCGCCCGTCGACGATCGCCGGGTAGGGGTTGGAGTCGAGCGTCAGGAACGGGGCGACCTTCTGGATCCTGGCGCGCGGGTTGCGCTCGTACAGGATCTTGGAGTTGTCGTTGATGTCGCCCGACAGCAGGATGTTCACCTCGCCGTACTTGGCGGCGTAGAACAACCGGTTGACGAACGAGCCGACGGGCACGCCGCCCTTGCCGGTGTAGGTGGTGTTCGCCTGGCCGGTGCCGCCCGTCTCCGGGTAGTCGAGCTCCTGCGGCCGCTGGGGGTTGCCGCCGGCGATCGCGTACTCGTTGTTGTTGGGGTGCTCGCCGAAGTAGATGCGCGATTCCTTGAGCCCGGTGGTCTGCGTCAGCGGGCCGGTGACGGGCATGTCCTTGGCGTCGTAGTCGGGCAGGCCGCCGGAGTCGACCTTGTTGCCCGGCGCGGCCACGATGCCATAGCCGTGGGTGTAGACGAGGTGCCGGTTGATCCAGTTGTTCTGGCCCTCCGGCGGGCCGCTCAGCTCGCGGACGCCGACGATATGGTCGACGGGCTTGCCGTTGGCGTCGGGGTAGCGGTCGACGTCGAGCTGGTCGGCGAACTCGTAGAAGCCCCTGATGCGCTGGGTCTGCTCGTAGGTGTTGGACACGAGCGCGGGGTCGAGGAGCCGCACGCCCGTCACGGACGTGTCGCCGGCCTGCTGGACCTTGGCGGGGTCGGCCTCGGCGGAGTATTGCTCGACCTTCACGTCGTCGATCCCGTACGCCTGCCGCGTGGCCTCGATGTTGCGCGCGATGTAGGCGGCTTCCTTGCCCTGCTGGTTGGGCTTGACCTGGAACTGCTCGACGAGCAGCGGGTAGACGCCGCCGATCAGCACGGCCGACAGCACGAGCAGGCCGAAGGAGACGCCGGGCAGCATGCCGCCGGGGCGGAAGATGCCGGCGAAGAAGAGCGCGGCGCAGATCAGCGCGATGATCGCGAGGATGGTCTTGGCGGGCAGCACCGCGTTGACGTCGGTGTAGGAGGCGCCGTGCACGAAGCCGCGCTCGGAGAAGACCAGCTCGTAGCGGTCGATCCAGTAGGCGATGGCCTTGAGCAGCACGAACACGCCCAGCAGCACGGACAGGTGGATCCGGGCCGCGCGCGAGGCGTGCACGCCGGGCGACTGCAGCCGGAAGCCGCCGTAGAGGTAGTGCGTGATCGCCGCCAGCACGATCGAGATGATCACCGCGGCGAACAGGAAGTTCAGCACCATCCGGATGAACGCCAGGTCGAACATGAAGAACGACACGTCGATCTTGAACATCGGATCGGTCTTGCCGAACGTCTCGCCGTTGGCGAACTTCATCCAGGTCTGCCACTGCCCGGCGAAGGACGAGCCCGCGAAGAGCGCGAGCATCGCCATGCCGACGAGGAAGATCAGCTTACGGTGCGGGTCGAGCGCCATGCGGTAGCGGTCGGCCCCGCTCGCTCCGCCGAACATGGCGGGCCCGAACATCGGCTTGGTCCGGAAGGCCAGCAGCATGTTGCCGCCGACGATGCCCACCATGAGCACCGCGCCGATGACGAACAGCACGATCTCCGTCAGCAGCACGCCGGAGAACACCGGCATGAAGTCGATCGCGTTGAACCATAGATAGTCGGTATAAATCCCCGAAAAAAGGAAGAAAAGCGCCACAATCGCAACTAGTGCGATCGCGACAGGCAGAAGCAGTCGCGGTCGGCGGGGCAAGCGCATCGCCCTACCGGCTCCTGGGGTCCGGAAGCTCAAGGCCAACCCCTCGTCGTGATGAAGAAACGGTCCGTGTCTGGCAACCTACACCGCAGGGCCATCCGTACGGCTAACGCACGACCATCACAAGAAGTTTCATCCCGCGCCGCATGACGGCACTTTTCCCTTGCCGGTGCGCAGCGCGTCGAGCGCCTGCACCGCGCTGTGCAGCGTTTCGGCCTTGACCAGGCGCAGCCCGTCCGGCGCGCCCTTCACGGCCTCGGCGCAGTTGCCGGCGGGCGTCAAGAAGACGGTCGCGCCGGCCTTCCGCGCGCCGACCATCTTCTGCGCGATGCCGCCGATCGGCCCCACCTGCCCCTCGGGCGTGATGGTGCCGGTGCCGGCGATCTGCTTGCCGCCCGTCAGCTCGCCCTTGGTGAGCTTGTCCAGGATGCCGAGCGAGAACATCAGCCCGGCGCTCGGCCCGCCCACGTCGCCCACGTTGATGTCGACGTCGAACGGGAACTTGTACTCCCGCTGCATGGTCACGCCGACCCGGCTCTGCCCCTGCTCGCCCTTGGCGGTCTGGAGGGTCACGTCCAGTTGGTCGTCGCCCCTGGTCACGGTGAACGTCACCGATTCGCCGGGCTTGTGCTCGCGGACGGCCTTGCCGACCTCCTCCACGTCGACCATCGGCCTGCCGTCGACGGCGGTGATCTTGTCGCCGACCTTCAGCTTGCCGTCGGCCGGCTGTCCCTTCTGGACCGTGCGCACCGAGATCACGGTCGAGTAGGGGATCTTGAGCTCGTTGAGCGCGGCGGCGGTCGCGTTGTCCTGCGAGCTGGTCATCTCCGCCACGTTCTCCTCCTCGACCTGCTTCTGCGTGCGGTCGGGGGCGAAGATGGTCTCCTGCGGCACGACGGCGACCGACGGGTCGATCCAGCCGCGCAGCGCGGTCAGCAGGTCGATCTTGGAGTTGGGGCCGCCCTGGTAGGCGACGGTCACGAGCCTCAGCGACCCGCTGGTCGGGTAGGTCTCCCGCCCGCTGATCGTGATCACGGGCTTCTTGTCGACCTCACCCAGCGTGTTCTCCGTCGGGCCGGGGCTCAGCACGACGTACGGCACGTCCACGAACGCCCCCACGATGCCGAGCGCGAGCACCAGGAAGCCCGATACGAGCAGGGTCAGGGCGCGTCGTGACATGGATCGAGCTTATTCGCAGGCGCCGACCCACTCGGTCGACCCGTCGGCGAACACCTGATGTTTCCAGATCGGCACCTGGGACTTGAGATCGTCGATCAGCCTGCGCGCGGCCCGGAACGCCTCGTCGCGGTGCGGGCACGCCACGGCCACGATCACGGCGACGTCGCCGAGCTCCAGGTCGCCGACGCGGTGGACGGCGGCCAGCGCGGTCACCGGGAAGTCGGAGGCCACCTTCTCCGCCACCGAGCGCAGTTCGCTCTCGGCGGAGGGGTGCGCGGAGTAGGAGAGCCTGGTCACGGCCTTGCCGTGGTCCTCCTCGCGGACGGTGCCCACGAACAGCGAGGTGCCGCCCGCCGCGTGGTCGCCCACCGCGGCCATCACCTCGTCGACGGACAGCGCGCTGTCACGAATGGCCAGCAACCGGATGACGTCCACGAAAAGAGACTACAGAGTCTTCACCCGCGACGCTTCTTGCGCACCTGCCTGACGATCGCCGCGGTGCCGATGACCGCCACGGTGGCGCCCGCCGCCGTGAGCGTCGCCTCCTTGACGGGCAGCCGCCTGCCGACCACCGTCGTACGGTTCTCGCGCAGCTCCAGGAGCTGGGCGAAGGCCGCCTCGTTCGTCCAGGCCGGCTTCCACCCCGCCTCGCGCAGCGCCGCGCAGTCGACGACCCACGGGTAGACGACGTAGTGAAGGTCGGTGGCGGGCGCCGGGGTGATGCCCAGCCGGTGCAGGCGCTGCGCGGTGCCGAACGTGAGCCCCGCCGGCAGCTCGAACCGGCGGATCCCGGACAGCTCCTCCACCTGCTCCTGCTCCAGCCAGCCGTCGGAGCCCACCGCAATCACGCCCGTGACCTGCCCGCGCGCGGCCAGCTCCAGCGCCGAGAGCAGGTCCTCGAGGTGGCAGAACTGCCAGCGCTGCTCGCAGCCCTTGACCGTCAGCAGCCGGGGCGACTCGAAGTGGCGGGTGATCACGGTGTCGACGCCCGGCCCGACCACGGCCGCCGGCCGCACCACGGTGACCTCCAGGCCCGGATGGCTGCGCAGCGACCGGCGCACCAGCGCCTCGATCTCCAGGAAGTCACCGACCACGCCCGTGTCGGGCTCGGCCGCCACCGGCCCGTCCTCTGCCAGGGGCACCTCGTTGTCGGGCGCGGCCCCGTACACCATCGCGCTGGTGACGAGCACCACACGGCGGACGCGCGCGGCCGCGCTCGCCGTGAGCACGGTCTGGGCGGCGCGCAGGTTGTAGGCCCTGCGCTCCTTCGGGTCGGAGTCGACGGCGTAGTCACCCGCCAGGTGCACCAGGACGTCGATGTCGGAGATCCGGTTCGCCAAGAGCGGATCGCGTACGTCGATCACTCTCCAGGTGGCCTCCTGGATGTCGCCGCGTTCTTCGTCAATGGCCACCACCCTGCGGAAATCCGGGGCGGACACGAGCTTGGCGAGCAGCTCGCGGCCCAGACCGGAGGCGGCGCCGGTGACGGCTACGACGGGTTGGCGCGGGCGTTTCGAGGTAGGCACCAGGTCCTCACTTTGCACTGATCCGCCGTAGGACGACTAACGTGGCGGATGTGGACTCCTCCATCCTGCACGAGGTAGAGCGGTGACTGACCTGCCAGGTCGCGAAAACGACCCCAACGAGAACCCGTTCGCCATGTTCGGCAACCCTGAGCAGATGGCTCAGGCGATGCGCCAGTTCGCCGACATGCTGTCGGCGCCCCAGGGCTCCGGCCCTGTCAACTGGGACATGGCCAAGAACATCGCCCGGCACGCCGTGGTCGCCCAGGGCGATCCCAGCGTCATGGAAGGCGAGCGGCGCCAGATCGTCGAGGCGCTGGAGCTGGCCGACCTGTGGCTCAACGAGGCCACGACGCTGCCCAGCGGCGTGTCCAATCCGCAGGCGTGGAGCCGTTCGGAGTGGATCGAGAACACGATCCCCGTCTGGCGCAAGCTGGCCGAGCCGATCGCCGAGCGCATGGTCGAGACCATGGGCGGCGCGCTCGGCGGCTCCGGGCTGCCTCCCGAGGCCCAGCAGATGGCCGGGCCGCTCATGGGCATGCTCAAGCAGATGGGCGGCATGATGGTCGGCCAGCAGATCGGGCAGGCGCTCGGCTCGCTGGCGCGCGAGGTCATCGGCACCACCGACATCGGGCTGCCCCTGTCCGGCACCGCGGCGCTGCTGCCGGGCGGCATCGCCTCCTTCAGCGACGGGCTGGAGCACCCCGCCGAGGAGATCCGGCTCTACCTGGCTCTGCGCGAGGCCGCGCACCACCGGCTGTTCCAGCACGTGCCGTGGCTGCGCGGGCACCTGCTCGGCGCCGTCGAGGAGTACGCCAGGGGCATCACGGTCGACACCTCCGCGCTGGAGGAGCAGATCCGCGGCCTCGACATCAACAACCCCGAGGCGCTCCAGGAGGCGCTGAGCGGCGGCGCGCTGCTCAAGCCCGAGGAGACCGAGCGGCAGAAGGCCGCGCTGGCCCGGCTGGAGACGATGCTCGCCCTGGTCGAGGGCTGGGTGTCCACGGTGGTCGACCAGGCCGCCGCGGGCAAGCTGCCCTCCGCCGCCGCCCTGGCGGAGAACGTACGGCGACGCCGCGCGACCGGCGGGCCCGCCGAGCTGACCTTCGGCACGCTCGTCGGCCTGGAGCTGCGCCCGCGCAGGCTCCGCGAGGCGGCGGCGCTGTGGCAGGCGCTGGAGAGCGCCCGCGGGGTCGACGGCCGCGACGCGCTGTGGGGCCACCCCGACCTCATGCCGACGGCCGACGACCTGGCGCACCCCGAGGTGTTCGTGGCGGGCGAGACCGCCTGGGACATCTCGCAGCTCGACAGCAAGCCCGACGACGAGCAGGGCGAGGACGGCAGGAGTTGAGCCTGCACGGCGACGCGCTGGCGGTGCTCTCCTCCTGGACGGCCCCGTCCGCCGAGGAGGAGGCGCTGCGGGAGAGCTTCGTCGAGCACCTGCGGGCGCACGACGACGCGATGCTTCGGGCGTGCGCGCCCGGCCACCTGACGGCGACCACGGCGGTGCTCTCGCACGACGGCCGGCGGGTGCTGCTCACGCTCCACCCCAAGGCCGGGATGTGGCTGCCGATGGGCGGCCACTGCGAGCCGGGTGACCGCACGCTGGCCGAGGTGGCGCTGCGCGAGGCCGTGGAGGAGTCGGGCATCCCCGGCCTGGAGCTGCTGCCCGGGCCGCTGGCGCTCGACAGGCACCAGGTCTGGTGCCATCCGCCGCACAGCTGGCACCTGGACGTCGAGTACGCGGCCGTGGCCCCCGCCGGGGCGGAGGCCGTGATCAGCGACGAGTCGCTGGACCTGCGCTGGTTCCCCGTCGAGGAGATCCCCGAGCCGTCCGACGAGGCGACCCGCCGGCTGGCGGCACGCGGGCGCGCGACACTGGCCACGCTGGGCTGACCCGTGGGCGTATCGGCGGAGAGCCCGATCGGCGGCACGATCGTCACGCCTGCCCGTCCCCGGCGCCGCGGGCGTACGGGGACCACGCTCACCTGGCTGGCCGTGACGCCGTTCGCGGCGTGGGCCGTGACCCGGCTGGCCGGCCTCGAACGCGGCTCCATCCCCACCCAGCTCATGACCGCCACGCCCTACGCGGCGGCGGGCTCGCTGGTGCCGCTGCTGATCGCCGCGCTCGGACGCAGGCGGGCCGCCGCCGCGGTCGCGCTGCTCACCACCGCGGCGCTCGGGTTCAGCGTGCTGCCCCGGTGGTTCGGCACGGCGGAGGCGACGGCGGGCCGGCCGCTCCGGGTGCTGTCGGTCAACCTGCTGTTCGGCAAGGCCGACACGCGGACGATCATGGAGCTGGTGCGCGCGTACGACGCCGACGTGCTCAACACGCAGGAGCTGACGCCGGGCGCGGTCGAGGAGCTCGACCTGGCCGGGCTCAAGGAGCTCATGCCGCACCGGGTGCTCCAGGCCGAGTGGAACGCCAGCGGGAGCGGCCTGTTCTCCAGACATCCGCTCCGGCCCCTGCCTGACGCGCTGCCGCCGCTGCCCGGGCACAACATGCCCGTGGCCGCGCTGGCGCTGCCCGGGGCCGCGCCCGTCGAGT
This sequence comes from Nonomuraea ceibae, assembly GCF_019396325.1. Lineage (GTDB taxonomy): Bacteria > Actinomycetota > Actinomycetes > Streptosporangiales > Streptosporangiaceae > Nonomuraea > Nonomuraea ceibae. The sequence continues at coordinate 102,754 of NZ_JAHKRO010000015.1, read as the reverse complement.
TCTACGACGTGCATCCCGTGCCGCCGCTGGGCGCCAAGCTGGCCGACTGGCACGCGGTCTTCGACGCCCTGCCCGCCGCCTCGGCCGACACCGTGCGCATCCTGGCGGGCGACTTCAACGCCTCGCTCGACCACGCGCCGATGCGGCGGCTGCTCGCCCGCGGCTACAAGGACGCCGCCGACCAGGTGGGGGCCGGCTTGATCCCGACCTGGCCGGCGAACAGACGGATGCCGCCGGTCATCACGATCGACCACGTGGTGGTGGACGAGCGGGTCGGAGTCCGGGCGGTCAGCGTGCACGACGTGCCGGGGACCGACCATCGGGCGGTGTTCGCGGAGCTCAGCGTGCCGTACGGGCCCGCGTAAGGCTCAGCGGGCGGCGAGGAGGGCGCGGGTGTTGTCCCAGCCTTCCAGGCCGGGGTCCAGGCGGGCGGCGTCGTCCGGGACGCGCAGCCGGTGCCAGCCCGGGGTGGCGGCCACCATGCGGGGGCCGGGGGCCTGCGCGCGCAGCGCCGCCACCGGGTCGGCGGCGTCGAGGTCGGGATCGGCCCAGCCCGGCGCGGGCAGCCCGCAGGCCAGCGCGACCGCGCCGCCCCGCTCGGCCGGGCACACGGTGATCCGGGCGCGGCCCAGCTCACGGAAGAGCTTGCCCACCAGCAGCGGCGGCAGATCCGGCGCGTCGCCCGAGATCACCGCGGCCTGCTCGCCGTCGAGCCTCTTGAGGATGTCCCGCAGCGGCTCGTCCTCGCCGACCGCGATCACCTCGGTGCCCGGCCAGACGATCTCCGACAGCTCCGGCACGCTCGTCAGCAGGACCGGCGTGACCAGCTCCAGCCCGGCGACCATCTCGTACGTGTCCTCGGCCACGGCCTCCAGCCACGCCCGGCCGTCGACGCCCGGCGGCGCCGCCTCGGCCATGCGCTGACGTACCAGGACGGCGGCGAGACGGGTCAACATTCCTCCGGTGCGGAATTGGCGGCGGCGGAGAATCCTTCGAGGAACCCACGGGCCCGCTCCGCCTTGGGATACTGTTCGACGAGCGCCCAGAAACGCGGGCCGTGGCTCGGCACCATCAGATGCACCAGCTCGTGGATGATCACATAGTTGATGACCCACTCGGGCAGGCCCTTGATGCGGGTCGAGATCCGGATCGTGCCGTTCTCCGGCGTGCAGGAGCCCCACCGGTGCTGCTGGTTGTCGACCCAGCGCACGCTCGCGGGGACGGCCCGGCCGTCGAGATATTTCGCCGACAGCTCCTTGGCCCGCTCCAGCAGGGCCTCGTCGGTCGGACGTCGCCGGCGTTCCTTCGCCGCAAGCCGATCGAGCATCCGGCTCACCCATTCATCCGCGTCTTCGCCGCTCAGCCAGGCGGGCAGGAGCACGATCGTCTTGTCGCCGTCGCGGTAGGCGGAGACCGTACGCCGACGACGAGAACTGCGACGGACCTCGACTGTCTCGGGGGGCACATATGCACGTTAGCCGAGACTGGCGGAATTCCACAGAGGGCAAGCGTTGTTTTCGCTGGTCAGATGATTAAGAGCCGGTGAATTTGGGCACACGCCTTTCCCGATGCGCCGCCAGGCCCTCGATCATGTCCGCCGAGGTCATGGTCACGGGCTGGGCCAGGGACTCCCAACTGAGCGCGGCTTCCAGGTGTTGGTGATCCTGTTTGAGTGCGGCTTTGGTGAGCCTGGTGGCAATGGGGGCGTTCGCCGCGACCTGCCGGGCGATGGTCATCACTTGCGCCAGCAGATCATTTCTTGGGAAAGCTTGATTTACCAGACCTTTATCTGCGGCCTCCGTTCCGCGCAGTGTACGGCCGGTCAGCAGCATCTCCCGCGCCAGCGCCGTGCCCGCGCGATGGGGCAGAAGGTAGGTGGCGGCCATCCCCGGGTGCAGGCCCAGCGAGGTGAACGGGGCCAGCAGCTTGGCCTCGTCCGCCGCGTACACGAGATCGCACGCCAGCGCCACGCACAGCCCCGCACCGACCGCCGCGCCGTTGACGGCGGCGATCGTCGGCACCTCCAGCTCCGTGACGGACAGCCAGGAACGGTAGAAGGCGAGCATCCTGTCACGCAGTTCGGGGACCGGCTCCACGCCGCGCTCGCCGAGCCAGGACAGGTCTCCCCCGGCGCAGAACGCCGTCCCCGCGCCCGTCACCACGACGCAGCGGACGTCACGATCGGCGGCGAGTGCAGTCATGGCGTCACGCCAGGCGGCGGTCATGCCGTCGGTCATGGCGTTGCGCACGTCGGGGCGGTTGAGGGTGACCAGCACCACGCCGTCGTCGTGGCGGTCGATCAAGAGCTCGCTCATGCGGGAGAGCGTAACCCGGGGCGGCGGGGTCGGCCGTCTGGAGATCTCCCGCCGTATGCGCGGTTGTCCTCAGGGAGTCGGATTGGGTTGTCCACAGGGGGTCGGGGCGGGTGCGGGGTTGTCCACAGGCGGCGGGAAAGCCGCTCGGGATCTTGACGCGGCGTGCGAATCTTCGCGGCATGAGGCCACGAGTGAAACCCGCCCTCCTCCGCATCGACCACGACGAGCGCACCCTCCAGCTCGGCGCGCATCCCGGCCGGGCCGTCGTGTTGCGCGACCTCACCCGGCGGGTCCGCAGGTGGATCGACAGCCTCGACGGCACCCGCGACCTTGACCAGGCCCTCCGGGAGGGCGCCGCCGCGGGTGTGCCGGAGCCTGCCGCCTTCCTCGACTCGCTCACACGTACGGGGGTGCTGCACGACGCCTCGGTGACGCCGCCGTTGTTGCCGCTGGCCGAGCTCGACCGGCTGCGACCGGACCTCGACGCCCTGGACCTGGCCTCCCAGGCTCCCGGCGGCGGCGTGGAGGCCCTGCGCCGCCGGCGACGTGCGCACGTCCGCGTCTACGGCGCCGGACGAGTGGGCGCCCAGGTCGTCGGCCTGCTCGCCGCGGCGGGCGTCGGCACGATCCGGGTGATCGACCCCGGCACCGCCCGGCCCCAGGATCTCACCCCCGGCGGGCTGAGCTGGGAGGAGGTGGGAAGTTCGCGCGAGGAAGGCGCCGTACGCGCCGCCCGCCGTCTCACCTGGTCGGAAGGCGGCCAGGCGGACGAAGGCCCCGAGCGCCGGCCGCACCCCGCCGTCGCCACCCCGAGACGCGGCAGCGCCCATGCCCCCGAGCTGCGGGAAGGGCCAGAGGCGCACCGCCTCGCCGGTGGACCCAGAGGTCGCAGGGGCACGGAGGTCCGCGACCCCTCCGGCGTGGTGAAGGGGCCCGGCGCCGCTGGTGTGCCTGAGCGGTCCAGCGCGCCGGGTGCACGGGACGGCGAACGGGGGCGCCGGGCCGGCCGGGCTGCCGGGCGGCGGTACGAGCCGGGGGCCGATGTGCGGGCGGGCGGGCCGCCGTTGAGCGATCGGTCGCACCGGCCCGACCTGGTGATCCTCACCCCGGTGCGACCGCTCGACGGCGTGCTGGTCAACGAGCTGTACGAGCTGGGTCTGCCCCACCTGCTGGGCTCGGCGTTCGAGGGGCACGGGAGCGTGGGGCCGCTGGTCCTGCCCGGACAAAGCGCTTGCTTGCACTGCCTAGACTTGGCGCGTCGCGACCACGACCCCGACTGGCCGATCGTCACCGCCCGGCTCGGCGGCTATCCGCCAGGCGAGATCGCCTGCGACACCCCTCTTGCCGGCCTGGTGGCGGCGGCGGTGACCGGTCACGCCCTGGCGTATCTGGACGGCCGGGAGCCCGTTGTGACCAACGGCACAGTGCACGTCTTGCCTGATTGGCAGTGGAAAAGGCAAGCATGGGACAGGCACCCGCAATGTCGTTGTATGCGAAACAATCCATATCCGCTAACAATGGTCATGTCGGCTTCAAGCGGCTGACGTGCAGAGCTGCTAACCACGAAGGGGGGAAGTGGCATCCCTGCCAGGGATACCGCGCATCAGTGTGAGCGATCTTCCGCGTCGCGCCGTCACGCGCTCGGCGAAGCTGGCCTCCCTTCCGCTCGGGTTCGCCGGGCGTGCGGCTCTGGGGCTCGGCAAGCGCATCGGCGGCAAACCGGCCGAGATCGTCGCCGAGGAGATCCAGCAGCGCACCGCCGAGCAGATCTTCAAGGTCCTCGGCGAGCTCAAGGGCGGGGCGATGAAGCTCGGCCAGGCGCTGTCCATCTTCGAGGCGGCCCTGCCCGCCGAGATCGTCGGCCCCTACCGGGCGACCCTCACCAAGCTCCAGGACGCCGCGCCCCCGCTGCCTGCCTCGACGGTCCACAAGGTGCTCGCCCAGCAGCTCGGCGACGACTGGCGTGACCACTTCCTCTCCTTCGACGACCAGCCCACCGCCGCCGCCTCGATCGGCCAGGTGCACCGGGCCGTGTGGCACGACGGGCGCGAGGCCGCCGTCAAGATCCAGTACCCGGGCGCGGGCAAGGCCCTGCTGGGCGACTTCGCCCAGCTCGCCCGCCTCGGCAAGCTGTTCGGCGCGCTGCTGCCCGGCCTCGACATCAAGGCGGTGCTGGCCGAGCTGCGCGAGCGCATCGCCGAAGAGCTCGACTACCTGCGCGAGGCCGAGGCGCAGCACGCCTTCGCCCTGGAGTTCCACAACGACCCCGACTTCCACGTCCCCGACGTGATCGCCGCCAACGAGATGGTCCTGGTCACCGAGTGGATGGACGGCACCCCGCTGTCCCGCATCATCACCGGCGGCACCCAGGAGGAGCGCGACCGGGCGGGCCTGCTGTTCGTCCGCTTCCTCTTCTGCTCCCCCGCCCGTGTCGGCATGCTGCACGCCGACCCCCACCCGGGCAACTTCCGCATGCTCCCCAACGGCAAGCTCGGCATCCTCGACTTCGGCGCCGTCAACCGCATGCCCGACGGCTACCCCATGGTGTTCGGCCAGCTCACCCGCATCTTCAACCAGGGCGACATGGCCACCGTGGTCCAGGGGCTGCGCGACGAGGGCTTCATCCGGCCCGGCATCGAGGTCGACCACGATGCCCTGCGCGCCTTCCTGTCGCCCTACGTCGAGCCGACGGCCGTGGAGGAGTTCACGTTCAGCCGGGAGTGGCTGCAGGACCAGTTCGCCAGCGTCACCGACCTGCGTCCCACCAACGTGGTGCGCCAGCTCAACCTGCCGGTCTCGTACGTGCTCATCCACCGGGTGCACGCGGCGGGCGTGGGAGTCCTCTGCCAGCTCGGCGCCACGGCCCGCTTCCGCGACGAGGTCGTCCGCTGGGTCCCGGGCTTCACCGACGACGACACGGACACGGACGACAAGGAAGCCCTCGTCACCACCTGACCTGGACGGCGGTTCGGCCCGTCCTGACGCGGCGGTGGTGCGGCCACCTGCGGCGGCGCTCGGGCACTCGCGTTGCCACCTGACCCGAGCGTCCAGCCCGCCCTGACGCGGCGGGGTGATGCCCCTTCAGCGGCGGCGCTCCGGCACTTGCGGCAGCCTTAAGCAGGGGGCGGTGCTCGGGCACTTGCGTTGCCACCCAACCCGAGCGTCCCGCCCATCCTGACGCGGCGGGGTGATGCCTTCAGCGGCGGCGCTCCGGCACTTGCGGCAGCGCTTAAGCAGGGGGCGGCGCTTGGGCGGGGGTGGCCGCGTGGCATGAGGCTGCCCCTGGTGGGGCGGCGGTTCTGGAGTGCGCGGGATCAGGGCGATGCCTTGCGTGGGGGTGGGCGATAAATCGTTCGTATGCGTGACGGCTTGCGTGCTTGCATGGTGGTGCGTTGGTGTCTGGGTGCTTGGTGGAGCGGCGTCGTACGGGGGTGGCGGGCATGGAGGAGCCTCGGCCGGTGGAGCGGGGGGCTGGGCGCATCATCATGCTCAACGGCGCGTCCAGCTCGGGAAAGACGACGCTCGCCAGGATGGTGCGGCGGGCCATGGACGAGCCGTTCCTGTACGTGTCGTCCGATCAGCTGGTGGCGGCCGGGATGTTGCCGGAGCGGCGGGAGCCGGAGGGGCCGTTCGCGTGGTGGGAGGAGATGCGGCCGAGGTTCTTCAAGGGCTTCCATCGGTGCCTGCCAGCCCTGGCCGGAGCCGGGAACGACCTGATCGTGGAGCATGTCATCGAGTTCGCGGCCTGGCGCAGGGAGCTGGCGGAGTTGCTGGGCGGGTTCGATGTGTTCCTGGTGGGGGTGCACTGTTCGCTCGACGAGATCGATCGGCGGGAGCTGGCCCGTGGGGATCGGCGGGTCGGGGAAGGGCGGTCGCATGTCGAGCAGGACGGCATTCACGGGTTCGGGCCCTATGACCTCGAGGTCGACACCACGGGTGGGGTGGATGCTGCCATGGCCGAGTCGGTGATCGCCGCGTGGCGCGGCCGAGGGCGGCGGCGAGCGCTCACGCACGCCTGAGGGCTGCGGCGGGCCCCGCGACCGCGTCGGCAACGGGCCGCCCGATGGTGGCGGGCGGCCAGCGGCCCCGCCCTGGCCGGCCGACCAGCCGTAGGCCGGTTGGCAGCCGAGCCAGCCTGTGGCGGGCCAGCCGGTTCCAGGCGCTCACGTACGGCGGAGGGCCGCGAGACGAGGGCCCCGCGACCGCGTCGGCAACGGCCGATGATAGCGGGCGGTCAGCGGCCCCGCCCCTTGAGCCGTAAGCCGTCAGTGGCGGACCAGCCGGTGGCGGACCAGTTGGAGGAGACCTCCGGGGTGCGTGTGCTGGTCGCCGCCGAGCCCTTTGTCGGCGGCGGGGTGGTCAGTGGGGGGTGGCTACTTCGCCTGATGGGTGGAGGGCGGTGCGGAGGGTGGTGGTGGCTAGGTCCAGGGCCGTCTGGTTGGCGTGCGTGTCGCGGAGCAGGTCGATCATGGCGAAGTCGTGGATGATGCCGCCGAGGCGTACGGCGGTGACCTCGACGCCGGCCTCGCGGAGCTTGGCCGCGTAGGCTTCGCCCTCGTCGCGCAGGACGTCGGCTTCGCCGGTGAGCACCAGGGCGGGCGGGAGGTTGCGGAGCTGGTCGGGGGTGGCGCGCAGGGGTGAGGCGTGGATCTCGGCGCGCTGGGCGGGGTCGGTCGTGTACTGGTCCCAGAACCACTTCATGCCGTCGCGGTTGAGGAAGTAGCCGGTGGCGAACTGCTGGTAGGACTCGGTGTCGAAGTTCGCGTCGGTGACCGGGTACCACAGCACCTGGGCGCGCAGGTGCACGTCGCCGCGTTCCTTGGCCATGATCGCCAGCACGGCTGACATGTTGCCGCCGACCGAGTCGCCGGCTACGGCCATGCGGGAGGCGTCGAGGTCCTTCTCCTTGCCGTGTTCCATGACCCAGCGGGCGGCGGCGTAGTTCTGTTCGATCTGGGTGGGGTATTTGGCCTCGGGCGCGCGGTCGTACTCGGGGAAGACGACGGCGGCGTTGACGCGGGTGGCGAGCTCGCGGACGAGCCGGTCGTGGGTGCGGGCGGAGCCGAACACCCAGCCCGCGCCGTGGATGTAGAAGATCACGGGGAGCGTGCCGGTGCTGCCTCTGGGCTTGACGATGCGCACGGGGACGACGCCGGTGGGGCCGCCCTGGATCTGGATCCATTCCTCGTCGATGTCGGGGCGCGGCACGGCGGGGTCGGACTGGAGCTTCTCCAGGATCTCCCGCCCCTGCTCCGGCGGCAGCTCGTAGATGAACGGCGGCTTGGCGTTGGCGTCGGCGAAGTCCTGGGCGGCCTTCTCCAACACCACGCGCCTGCTGATGGTGCTGGTCATGGTGCTCTCCTCGTGACGGGTCGACGGCTGCGGGCAGCGTCGCGCACGGCACGGGTCCCCGGCCGGCGCTGGTTCGGGCGGGGGGACCGAGCGGTGACCTACCCCGATATGCGGCGGTTCCAACGCTGGGCGGGACGGCCGTGGGAGTCCTTTCGGGGTGCTTACGGAGGGGCGCGAGCTCTCGGCCCGGGCGCTGCGGGCGCGGATGATGGCGGGCAGTCCCCCAGTCCTCCCGCTCTCCCGGGAGCTCTCCCGGGAGCTCTCCCGGGAGCTCTCCCGGGAACTCCCCAGGGAGCTCTCCAAGGAACTCTCCAGGAAAGGGTGAAAGATCGTGCTTCTGTTTCGTACGAGTGCCGCCGCCGGGTTCGTCTGCGCGGCGCTGCTGGTCGTGAACGTGCTGCGGCGGGGCGGCGTCCTGCCGGAGAACGCCGTCACGCACGCCATCGCGCCGTTCGCCGCGCTGACCGGGCTGTTCGCGATCACCGGGCTCTATCTGCTCATCCGTGACGCGGCGGGCGGGCTCGGGCTGGCCGGCTACCTGCTCAACGCGGCGGGGCTGGCCGGGGCCTTCGCCATCGAGTACACGCTGCACTTCGTCTTCCCGGGACTGGGCGGCGCCACGGTGATGGGGCTGCTCGCGGGCGGGACGGGCATGGCGTTCCTGGTCACGTCGGCGGTGCTGGTGGCCGGGGTGCTGGTGTTCGCGGCGGCCGCGGTCAGGAGCGGGACGCTGCCGTACGCGGCGGTGGGGCTGTATGCCGTGGGGATGGTTCCGGGCTCGCTGCGCAACCTCGTGCCGGAGCCCGTCTACCTGGGCGGGCTGGTCGTGGCGGCGGCGGGTGTCGTGTGGATGGCCGCCCGGCTGTGGAGCGCCGCCGAGGAGCCGCGGCCCGTACCGGCCCGATGATCCCGGAGAACCGTGCCGGCCCGTTGACCTGGGAGAAACCGTACCGGCCCGCTGAGATCCGGAGGGCCGGTCGCGCCGTTCCCCATCCTGCTCGTCCCCTACTGGTTCGGCGTCTTATCAGGACATGTTGTGATGTC